>NZ_JBIATC010000005.1:0-256254 GCF_042891255.1 Micromonospora sp. NPDC001898
TCCGCTGCTGCCCTCGACGCGCCACCGCGATCGTCCAGGCCATCCTCGTCCTACATCACATCCACACCAGCCGAAACCCACGATGAAAAGGGCTCCCTGTACGAGGTCGTTACCCTGCGTCCCGCCGACCGTGCGCGAGGTCGTAAGTCAAACTGAGCCGAACGCCAGCGTCGTCGGTCACGGGCATCAAGGGAGCGGCCTCAGAGATAGGAGTACTTGGCCAGTACGTCGGCGTGCCGAGCGAGGAAGTAGCGGAGGTGGTCATCGGTGAGGTGGTTCCGCCAGTCTCCAGCAACTCCTTTCCGGAAGTGGCTGCCGTCGTCGGGGACACCCGGCTTCCGGCCGCCGCTCATCCGGGAAAAGCTGTTCGCGTCCAGTACCTCTGCCAGCCTTTCCGTGCCGACCTGCGGCAGGAGCCCGAGGAAACGAAGGATCCCGGTGAACCCGCCGACCTCGTCCGCCATCAGGTCTTCCAGTTTTACCTCGAGAACGTCTGGTCGCTGCGACCACTTCCGGAGGTCGTCGAACAACGGTTCGAGGAAGTCCATCACGGCATAGAGGCCCTGTTCCTTGGAGATCTCGGCGAGCTGTCGACGGTGCCGGGCCAGGGCCGGAAAATCGTCGATGTCGTGTGAGAGAAGATGCGAGAAATAGGCGGAGACCACGATGTCGCGAGGGTCCCGCACCACGTGGAACGATCGCGTGCCCGGTGGGAAGAGATCCACGTGGCGCGGATGGGCGTCGGTGAACGCGAAGGACCGGGCGCCGAGACTGAGCCCTGCGGCCAGAAAATCCGTAGCGTAGAGCTGGTCGATCGGTTTTTCATCGGGGTCGAAGACCAGCCATGAACTGTAGGCGACGTACTTGAGCCCCAACCCGGCGCTCAGTTCCTCGAAGACGCGCCGGATCCAGAGGCTTGCGCACTTGTGATGGCCGAAGTACGCGTACACCTGCCCGAACTCCCGCGACACCGGCGCCTGTGTGTGCGCCATCAGGCCGTTTCCTTTCTCGACAGTCAACTTGCCGGGTGGTAACCGAGGAGCAGTTGTTGGCGGTATCCCGACTCACTCGGCGACAGCCACCGGCATTCGGCGAACCCGGCCGCCTGGGCCAGCGACAGCAGTTCAGCGCGAGGCCAGGCCCGGTAGCGGACCACCCGTTCCTTGACCGTCCACTGCGCCTCCGCCTGGCGTGACATCAGGAAGTAGCGGAGCCGGTACACGTCCGTTGACTGCCATTCCCACGCCTGGAAGGCCAGACGATTGCCGTCGTCCATGATCCTTGGCGCCGTCCCGGTGATTTTGGCCGCGCGGTCGGAATCGTAGTCACGCGTGCTGATCAGCATTACTCCGCCAGGTCGGAGTCGGCTACGCATTGACGAGAAGGCCTGCAGGACATCCTCTGGTTCGAGCAGGTGCGGGAGCGCGTTTTCAAGCGCCAACACAGCGTCGTAATCGGCCGGCACGACCTCTTCCAGGTGCCGGAAGTCCGCTTGCCGGAACTGGATCTGCGTCCCGAGGCGCTCAGAATTCTTGCCCGCCCGGGCTATGGCCGTCTCGCTGAGGTCGGTTCCGGTTACGGCATAGCCCAGGCCGGCGAGCCCGACAGCCTGCGTTCCGATACCACACGCGCAGTCAAGTATCCGGTGGGCCGGAAACGGCAGCGCGGATCGAAGAATGGCGTCGATCCTGCCGGCTTCGTCACGCGTATGATCCTCCCAGTCCGAGTACAGAAGTTCGTAGTCCAGCGCGAGGTTGTCGTAAAAGTCGGTTACTTCTTCTTGCTGTTCCACGGGGCCCTTTCTGTCACGCTGCGCGACTGTTCCCTGACTCGTGACGCAGTTCCGGACCAGTGATCCAATTGATAACATCTTTCCGTGAAATCCGCGAGCCATCCCTCCTTGTCGCTTCCGGCTCCGGCCTGCTCGGGAACGCCGGCACGCCTCGTTCGCATCCTCCGCCCGGAGCGGCGCCGCACGCCGCAACGCGTCACCGGCTCGCCGGGCTACTGACACGGCTACCCGTGCCACGGGTCTCGTCCACGGGAGTGATGGGCGACGTGCCCGCGATGGGCGTATTGCGTAGATAGGGAGCGGCCATCGCGTGATCCTTCAAGACAGTCAGGTCAGCGAAGGAAGAGGAACGCGATGGCCGCAGCTGCGAGCGCGACCCCATACCCAGCGCCCTTGGACGTACCGGTCGAGGCGTTCCGCACCCGATTCCTCGACGCCGGCCCCGGCACCGCCAGCGAGACGGCCCCGGCACCGCCGGCGACATGCGGCACTCTGCCGACGGCACCTCGCGTCGGGGAGTGTGTCCTCTAGCATGGTTGGCCCCCGTCCAACCGTCGAAGCAGGCAGCCCCATGACCGGTACGGTTTTCGAGAACGCCCGGATCCACACGCTCGACCCCGGCCGGCCGCGCGCCGAGGCCATGCTGGTGCGCGGCGAGCGGATCGTCGCCGTCGGAAACCGCGACGAGTGCCGGGACCGGGCCGGCGGCGGAGCGCGTCGGGTCGACCTCGCCGGGATGACCGTGCTGCCCGGGCTGATCGACAGTCACATCCACTCCGCGCTCTACGTGCGTGGTCTGGAGCAGGTGGACCTGCGCGGCACCGCCAGCCTCGACGAGGCGCTGACCCGGATCGGGCGGCACGCCGCCACCCTGCCGCCCGACGCCTGGCTCTTCGGCGGACGCTGGGACAGCCACAAGTGGGCCCGGCCGGTGCAGCCGACCCGGGCCGACCTCGACCGGGTCTGCCCGGACCGCCCCGCCGTGCTGCCCAGCATCGACGGGCACACCACCTGGGTCAACAGCGCCGCCCTGCGGCGGCTCGGCATCGACGCCGACACCCCCGACCCGGTCGGGGGGCAGATCGCCCGTGACGAACGCGGCGAGCCGACCGGCATCCTGCGGGAGGCGGCCGGGGACGCGGCCTACGACATCCTGCGCTCCTCCGTCGCCGGGGACATGGTCGAGCAGTTGCGCACCCACCTGCCCCGGCTGCTCGCCGTCGGCCTCACCAGCATCCACGACCTCGACGGGCAGGACTGCCGGGCCGCCTACGAGACCCTGTACGCCCGGGGCGAGCTGCCGCTGCGGGTGCACAAGTCGATCCCGTCGACCGCGTTGGACGAGGTGATCGACCTGGGCTGGGCGACCGGCGACGGGGACCGGTGGCTGCGTACGGGACCGGTGAAGATCTTCACCGACGGGGCGCTCGGCTCGCACACCTGCCTGATGAGCGAGCCGTACGACGGTGAGCCGGACAACCACGGCATCGCGGTCACCCCGGCGGAGGAGTTCGAGCGGCTGGTGGCGAAGGCGGCCGGGGCCGGCATCGCGGTGGCGGCACACGCCATCGGCGACGCGGCGAACCGGATGGTGCTGCGGGCGTACGCCCGCTGGCAGGAGTCGGCGCGCACCGACCCGACCGTCGCCGGGTCGGCACGGCGGCTGCGGCACCGGATCGAACACACCCAGCATCTTCGGCCGGAGGACGTGCCGCTGCTCGCCCGGCTGGGCGTGATCGCCTCGATGCAGCCGACCCACTGCACCAGCGACATCCCCCTGACCAGCAGGATGCTCGCCGGCCGGGACCTCGCCTCGTACGCCTGGCGGAGCCTGCTGGACGCCGGCGCGACGGTGGCGTTCGGCTCGGACGCGCCGGTCGAGGACCCGGACCCGTTCTACGGCATCCACGCCGCGGTGACCCGGCAGCAGCCCGACGGAACCCCGCCCGGTGGCGTGGACCCGCACGAGCGGCTCAGCCTCGACGCGGCGCTGCGGGGGTTCACCGTCGCCGGCGCGTACGCCTCCTACGAGGAGCACCTGAAGGGGCGACTCAGCCCCGGCATGCTCGCCGACTTCATTGCGCTGCCCAGCGATCCGTACCAGGTCGAGCCCGCGGACCTGCGTGACCTCACGGTGGCGCTCACCGTGGTCGGCGGCGTCGTGCGCTGGCAGCGCTGACCCCCACAGCCCGACCGGATCGGGCACAGGATGTCGGGTCCGGCCGGGGCCGTCCTTCCTAGCGTGGCGGGCATCAGGAAGGGAGATTCGGGTGCTGGACCGGCTGAACGAGGCGATGACGTACGTCGAGCGGCATCTCGACCAGCGGATCGAGGCGGCCGAGATGGCACGGATCGCCGTCACGTCGGAGTACCACCTCCGGCGGATGTTCTCCGCGCTGGCCGGCATGCCGCTCTCCGAGTACGTCCGGCGTCGACGGCTCACGGTCGCGGCCGCCGAGGTACTCGCGGGGGAGGCGACGCTGCTCGACATCGCAGTCCGGTACGGCTACGGCTCGGCCGAGGCGTTCGGCCGGGCGTTCCAGGTGGTGCACGGGGTCGGCCCGGGCGAGGCCCGGCGGACCGGCGCGGTGCTGCGGTCCCAGCCCCGGATCTCCTTCCGCCTCATCGTCGAAGGGAGCACCAGCATGCGCTACCGCGTCACCGAGAAGGACGCCTTCCACCTGGTCGGGCGGAAGGCCCGCGTCCCCCTCGTGCACGAGGGGATGAACCCGGCCATCGTGGCGTTCGTCAGGGGCATCGACGCCGGGACGGTCGAGCGGATCGAGGCCCTCTCCGACCAGGAGCCGCGCGGGATCGTCAACGTCAGCGACAAGCTGGGGGACAACCGGGAGGAGGGCGTCGAGCTGGACTACTGGCACGGCGTGGTCACCGGCGTCACCCCGCCGGAGGACCTGGACGCCATGCCGGTGCCAGCCGGCACCTGGGCGGTCTTCTCCAGCTCGGGCGAGTTCCCGCAGACCCTCCAGAACATCTGGCGGGACGTCTTCACCGAGTGGTTCCCGGCCAACCCGTACCGCAGCCGGCCGGGCCCGGAGATCCTCCAGGCCCGGGTCTCGGCGGACGGCACGCGGGCCGACGCCGAGCTGTGGATCCCGGTGGAGCGGGTCACGGCCTGAGCCGTCCGTCGCCCCGCCGCCCCGCACCGACAGGGCGCGGGGCGGGGCGGCGGACGCCGGCAAACGAATCGAAGAAGGGCTCAGAGCGCCGCGCGCAGCGCCTCGGCGAGGGTGGTCGGCCGGCGGCCGATCAGCTTCGCCAGGTCGTCGCCCTCGACGTACAGGTCGCCCTGGGACAGGCCCCGGTCGCTGTCGGCGAGGAGGGTGGCGAACCTCGCGGGGACGCCCGCGCCGGCCAGCACCTCGGCGTACTTCTCCGCCGGCAGGTCGGTGTACCCGACGGTGCGGCCGGTCTGCCGGGACAACTCCTCGGCCAGCGCGGTGAGGGTGAACGCCTCGCCGCCGAGCTCGTACACCCGGCCGGTCTCGCCGGCGCCGGTGAGCGCCGCGGCGGCGGCCTCGGCGAAGTCCGCGCGGGTGGCGGCGCTGACCCGGCCGTCGCCCGCCGCGCCGGTCACCCCGTACCGGAGGTACGTCGGGAGCTGGTCGGTGTAGTTCTCCAGGTACCAGCCGTTGCGCAGGATCACGTACGGCAGGCCGGCGGCGGCGAGCTCCCGCTCGGTGGCCAGGTGCTCCCCGGCGAGGATCAGGCTGGACCGGTCGGCGTTGGTGACGCTGGTGTAGACGACCAGCCCCACGCCGGCCTCGCGGGCGGCGGCGACGACGTTGCGGTGTTGGGTCTCCCGCTGCCCGACCTCGCTGCCGGAGACGAACATCAGCTTCTCGGCCCCGGCGAACGCGGCGCGCAGCGATGCGGGGTCGGTGTAGTCGGCCCGCCGGGTGATCACCCCGCGTCCGGCGAGGTCGGCGAGCTTGCCGGTGTCCCGGCCGAGCGCCACGATCTCCCCGGCCGGTACGCCCCGACGCAGCAGCGACTCGACGATCAGGCGGCCGAGGTGGCCGGTGGCGCCGGTGACGACGATGGGCATGGTGAACTCCTCGAAGGTGTCGATGATCCGTCGTCCGGTACCAACAGGACGCTCTTCCCATCGCTTCCCGTTGGACGCCCGCTGATCCTCGCCGGCGGTCGGGGCTGGCGTGTCCGGGCGGAAGAGGGTAGAAACATCTCGATCCCCCGACTCGTGAAGGGGTGCCGGACGGCAGATCGAGAGAGCGCTCTCACACTCGCCGCCCGGCCTCCCACCGCCACCCGACAGGCAGGCCGATGACACCTCGCACCCGCCGCCACCTCCTGGCCCTGGCCACCACCGTCTCCCTCGCAGCCGCCGGCCTCGCCCCGGCGTCCGCCCTGGCCCATCCCGGCCACCCCGACGACCGCGACCCGGACCTCGGCCCGTACGTGCACGTCTACGACCCGTCCACCCCGACCGCCGAGATCCAGGCCACCCTCGATGCGATCTTCACGAAGCAGGAACGCAACGAGATGGGCACCGACCGGCACGCGGTGCTGTTCAAGCCCGGCCGGTACGACGTCGACGCGAAGCTCGGCTACTACACCACCGTGGCCGGCCTCGGCCGCTCCCCGGACGACGTCGACATCCACGGGGCGGTCCGGGTCGTCGGACAGCCCGACCCGAACTCGCCGGCCGGCATCTCCGCGCTGACCAACTTCTGGCGCTCGGCGGAGAACCTCTCCGTCACCCCCACCGACTGGTCGAACCAGTGGGCGGTCTCCCAGGCGTCCCCGATGCGCCGCGTGCACGTGCGCGGCACCCTCTGGCTCGAACCGGGCAACGGCGGGTACTCCAGCGGCGGTTACATCGCCGACTCGAAGGTCGACGGGACCACCATCAACGGCTCGCAGCAGCAGTGGCTGACCCGGGACAGCGAGCTCGGCGGCGACTGGAGCAACGGGGTCTGGAACCAGGTCTTCTCCGGCGTGACCGGGGCACCCGCCCAGGGCTTCCCCGACCCCCCGTACACCACGCTCCCGACCAGCCCGGTCACCCGGGAGAAGCCGTACCTGTTCGTCGACGGCAACGACCGGTGGCGGGTGGCCGTACCGGGCCTGCGGCACGACACCGCCGGCATCACCTGGGCGGCCGGCGGCCGGCCGACCCCCTCGCTGTCGCTGCGCGACTTCTTCGTCGCCCGGCCCACCGACAGCGCCCAGCGGATCAACCGGGAGCTGGCGCGGGGGCGGCACCTGCTGCTCACCCCGGGCGTGTACCGGCTGGACCGGGCGCTGCGGGTCACCCGGCCGGGCACCGTCGTGCTCGGACTCGGCATGCCGAGCCTCGCCCCGACCAGCGGCGACGCCGCGCTGCGGGTCGCCGACGTCGACGGGGTACGCGTCGCCGGGTTGCTGGTCGACGCCGGCCAGCGCGGGTCCGACGTGCTCGTCGAGATCGGCCGGCGCGACGGTCGCCGGGACCACGCCGCGAACCCGACCTCGTTGCAGGACGTCTTCTTCCGCATCGGCGGCCCCTGGGTCGGCCGGGCCCGGACCAGCCTCGCCGTGCACAGCGACGACACCCTGCTCGACAACATCTGGGCCTGGCGCGGCGACCACGGCAACGGCATCGGCTGGACGGCGAACACCGCCGACACCGGCGTGCTGGTCACCGGCGACGACGTGACGGCGTACGGGCTCTTCGTCGAGCACTACCAGCGGTACCAGACGGTGTGGACCGGCGAGCGCGGCCGGACCGTCTTCTACCAGAGCGAACTGCCCTACGACCCGCCGAGCCAGGCCGCCTGGGCCAGCCCGACCGGTCGCGGCTGGGCGTCGTACAAGATCGCCGACTCCGTGCGCCGACACGAGGCGTGGGGGCTCGGGGTGTATTCGTACTTCAACCAGGGGGTCGACATCCGGGCGGACCGGGCGATCGAGGCGCCCCGCCGGCCGGGCGTGCGGTTCCACGACATGATCACCGTCTTCCTCGACGGCAGCGGCGGCATCGAACGTACGGTCAACGACGCCGGCACCCCGGTCGTCGGCACGTTCGGCACCAGCCCGGTGGTCAGCTACCCCTGACCGGACGCCCGCCCGGGCGGACCCGGCCCCCGGGTCCGCCCGGACGCGGCTTCAGATGCGTGTCGGACACGGCCGAGCGGCGCGCCCGCCGGCCCATCGGTGACCACCGAACGGGCCGCCCCCGGCCCGCAAGGGTGCACGCCGGGCCGCCCCGTGCCGGCCCGCCGCCGGGGCCGTCACGCCGAGAGCTGGTCGACCCGGGTGAGCACCTTGTCGATCAGGCCGTACTCGCGGGCCTGCTCCGCGGTGAACCACCGGTCCCGGTCCCAGTCCTGCTGGATCTCGTCCAGGCTCCGCCCGCTGTGTCGGGCGATCAGCTCCTGCATGGTGCGCTTGACGTGCAGCATGTTCTCCGCCTGGATGGTGATGTCGGCGGCCGTGCCACCCATCCCGCCCGACGGCTGATGCATCATGATCCGCGAGTGCGGCAGCGCGTACCGCTTCCCGGCCGTCCCCCCGCAGAGCAGGAACTGCCCCATCGAGCCGGCGAAGCCGAGCGCCAGGGTGGCCACGTCGTTGCGGATGTACCGCATCGTGTCGTACACGGCCATCCCGGCGCTGACCGAGCCGCCCGGTGAGTTGATGTAGAGGTGGATGTCCCGCTCGCTGTCCTCCGCGGCCAGCAGCAGGAGCTGCGCACAGATCTGGTTGGCCGACTCGTCCGTGACCTCGGTGCCGAGGAAGACGATCCGCTCCCGCAGCAACCGTTGGAACACCTGGTCGCCGAAGGCCGGCTGCCCGCCGTCCAGCATCCGTACGTCGTACCTGATCATGTCGACCTCCGCCGCGCCGGTGGGCGATTTCGACCGCCCCGGGGACCGGCCCGTCCAGCGTGCGCCCGCCGGGGGTGGCGACCCCAGCGCTTCTGCCGCTGGCAGATTCGCCGACGGCAGAACCGGGCGGGACGCCGGCAGCCGGGCGAGGCAGCCGGGCGAGGCGGTCGGGCGACAAGGTCGGGCGACGCGGTCGGGCGACGTCCCTAGACGGTCACCGGCCGCCGCAGGCCCGCCGGGGCCCGCCCGCAGTGCACCAACCCGGCGGTACGCGGACCGACGGCGAGCGGCGTCCCGGGTAGCGCCCGGTGCACGTCGGCCCCCCGCCGGGTGCCGGTCAGCCGGTCACCAGGCCGCTCCAGCCGGGCCATCCGGTCGCCGTACCGGGGCAGCGGCACCGCGACGGTGTGCGCCACGGCAGCCCGGGGGCCCACCGGGGTGCGCGGCTCGACTCGGCGCAGGTCGTCCCGGGCCTCCTCCAACAAATCGGACAGGCGGATGCCGAGGGCCCGGCAGATCGCCGCGAGCACCTCCGACGACGCCTCCTTGCGGCCCCGCTCGACCTCGGACAGGTAGGGCAGCGACACGCCGGCCGCCTGGGCGACCTCACGCAGGGTGCGGCCCTGCCTCGTCCTGATCCGGCGGAGCACCCCGCCGATGATCCGTCGCAGCAAAGACATGCGGCCTCACCCCCGGTCGTCTCTCCGCAGACAGCCCCATCATGCCCGGTGCGGGGCCGCCGGGCAGCCCCGGTCCGGCGAGCCGGTGCGGCCGGACGCGTCCCGGTGCACCCCGGGGTGCGGATCCCCGCGTACCGGCTATGTTGTGCACGTGCAGGCGACGGAGGCGGAGCAGGTTCGACGGTGATCCATTTTCCCGCGCAACGACGGGGCCCGCTGAGCGCGTTGAGCTTGCGCCTCGCCGCCGCCCTGGGCTTGGTCCTCGCCGTGGTCGCCGCGGTCTATCTCGACCGGGACGGCTACCGCGACGTCAACGAGGACGGCCTCACCCTCCTCGACTGCTTCTATTACGCGGTGGTCTCCCTCTCCACCACCGGCTACGGCGACATCACCCCGGCCGCCCCGTCCGCGCGGCTGGTCAACGTCCTGTTCGTCACCCCCGCCCGGGTGATCTTCCTGATCATCCTGGTCGGCACCACCCTGGAAGTCCTGACCGAGCAGTACCGGACCGGCCGTCGCCTGTCGCGGTGGAGGAGAAGCGTGAAGGACCACGTCATCATCTGCGGCTACGGCACCAAGGGCCGCAGCGCCGTCTCGGCGCTGTTGGAGAACGGCCTGGACAGGTCCCGGATCGTGGTGGTCGAGCGCAGCCCGACCGCCCTGCGGCAGGCCACCTCGGCCGGGTTGGTCGCGATCGAGGGTTCGGCGACGCGTTCGTCGGTGCTGATCGAGGCGCACGTGAAGAACGCCAAGTCGGTGATCATCGCGACCGACAGCGACGACGCCTCGGTCCTGGTGGCACTCACCGTCAGGCAGCTCACCGCCGGCCAGGTGCGGATCATCGCCGCGGTTCGGGAGGCCGAGAACGCGCCCCTGTTGAAGCAGAGCGGCGCCCACCACGTGATCGTCTCGTCCGCCACGGCGGGGCGGCTGCTCGGGCTGTCGACCTCCGCGCCGCCGCTGATCGACGTGGTGGAGGACCTGCTCACCCCGGGCCAGGGCATGGCGCTGGCCATGCGCTCGGCCGAGCGCAGCGAGGTGGGCCGTTCGCCCCGCGAGCTGGAATCCCTGGTCATCGCGCTGGTCCGCCGGGGCAAGGTGGTCACGCTCAGCGACCGGGCCGGCGCGCTGATCGAGACCGGCGACATGCTCGTGCACGTCCGTGACGACCGCCCCCAGCAGGCGAGCACGTCGGGCTGACGAAAGTGCCCGCAACCTGCGAAGGTTGCGGGCACTTCCCGTGTCACGGGGCGGCGGCGACGCCGTGCCGCCGTCAGCGGCGGGTCAGCGGATCGTCCAGGTGTCGCCGCTGGCGAGCAGGCCGGCGAGCTGCTGCTCCGGGGTCTCGGTCACTGCGGCCTTCGCCGCCGCGAGCTGCTCCTGCACCACGCTGTCGTAGGACGGGCGGTCGACCGAGCGGAACACGCCGATCGGGGTGTTGCGCAGGTCGAGCCCCGGCAGCCGGGACAGCGCGAACGCGTACGCCGGGTCGTTGACCCTCGCGTTGTGCACGACGATCTCCTCCGGGCCTACCGAGGCGGTCTCCCGAACCTCCAGGCCGAAACCGCCCGGGGGGTGCACGACGCAGAACTGCCCGTCGGAACCGAAGGTGATGGGCTGCCCGTGCTCCAGCCGGATCAGGAAGTCGTCCCGGGTGCCCGGCTCCTTGAGCTGCTCGAACGCGCCGTCGTTGAAGATGTTGCAGTTCTGGTAGATCTCCACGAACGCCGAGCCCTGGTGCTCCGCCGCGGCCCGCAGCACCGACTGGAGGTGCTTGCGGTCCGAGTCGATGGTGCGGCCGACGAAGCTGGCCTCCGCGCCCAGGGCGAGCGAGAGCGGGTTGAACGGCGCGTCCGCCGAGCCGGCCGGGGTCGACTTGGTGATCTTGCCAACCTCGGAGGTGGGCGAGTACTGCCCCTTGGTCAGGCCGTAGATCCGGTTGTTGAACAGCAGGATCTTCAGGTTGACGTTGCGGCGCAGCGCGTGGATCAGGTGGTTGCCGCCGATCGACAGCGCGTCGCCGTCGCCGGTGACCACCCACACCGACAGGTCCGGGCGGGACACCGACAGGCCGGTGGCGATCGCCGGGGCGCGGCCGTGGATCGAGTGCATCCCGTAGGTGTTCATGTAGTACGGGAAGCGCGACGAGCAGCCGATGCCGGACACGAAGACGGTCCGCTCCCGGGGAATGTTCAGCTCCGGCATGAACTGCTGCACGGCGGCCAGGATCGCGTAGTCACCGCAGCCGGGGCACCAGCGCACCTCCTGGTCGGACTTGAAGTCCTTCGCGGTGAGTTTGAGGGCGACGGGCTCAGACATTCTTCAGGACCTCTTCCAACATCGTCTCCAGCTCGACGGCGGTGAACGGCAGGCCGCGGACCTGGTTGTAGCCGATGGCGTCGACCAGGTACTTGCCCCGGATCACCTGGGCGAGCTGGCCGAGGTTCATCTCGGGAATGACCACCCGGTCGTAGGAGCGCAGCACCTCGCCGAGGTTCGCCGGCATCGGGGACAGGTGCCGCAGGTGCGCCTGGGCGACGGACAGGCCGCGCTGGCGCAGCCCCCGGCAGGCGGCGCCGATCGGCCCGTACGTCGAGCCCCAGCCGAGCACCAGCACCCGGGCGTCGCCGTCCGGGTCCTCCACCTCGACGTCCGGCACCGGGATCGTCTCGATCCGGGCCGCCCGGATGCGCACCATGAAGTCGTGGTTCGCCGGGTCGTACGAGATGTCGCCGGTCTTGTCGGCCTTCTCCAGGCCGCCGATCCGGTGCTCCAGCCCCGGTGTGCCGGGGACGGCCCACGGCCGGGCCAGGGTCTCCGGGTCCCGCAGGTACGGCAGGAAGGCGCCGTTCTCGCCGTTGGGCTCGGTGGCGAACTCGACCCGCAGGTCGGGCAGGGACTCCACGTCGGGCAGCAGCCACGGCTCGGAGCCGTTCGCGACGTAGTTGTCTGACAGCAGGATCACCGGGGTGCGGTACGTCAGCGCGATCCGGGCCGCCTCGATGGCCGCGTGGAAGCAGTCCGAGGGCGACTTCGGGGCGATCACCGCGACGGGAGCCTCGCCGTGCCGGCCGTACAGGGCCATGTTGAGGTCGGCCTGCTCGGTCTTGGTCGGCAAGCCCGTCGACGGGCCGGCCCGCTGCACGTCCACGATGACCAGCGGCAGCTCCAGCGCCACCGCGAGCGAGATCGTCTCGCTCTTGAGCGCCACGCCGGGGCCGCTGGTGGTGGTGACGCCGAGCGACCCGCCGTACGACGCGCCGAGCGCCGCGCCGACGGCGGCGATCTCGTCCTCCGCCTGCATGGTGATCACGCCGAGCCGCTTGTGCTTGCTCAGCTCGTGCAGGATGTCCGACGCCGGGGTGATCGGGTACGCCCCGAGGAACACCGGCAGGCCGGAGCGCACGCCCGCGGCCACCAGGCCCAGCGACAGCGCCGCGTTGCCGGTGATGTTCCGGTACGTGCCCGGCAGCATCTTCGCCGGCTTCACCTCGTACCGCACCGAGAACGAGTCGGTCGTCTCGCCGAAGTTCCAGCCGGCCTTGAAGGCCGCGATGTTCGCCGCGACCAGCTCGGGACGCTTGGCGAACTTGCGCTCCAGGAAGCGCAGGGTCGAGGAGTACGGCCGGGAGTACATCCAGGACAGCAGGCCGAGGGCGAACATGTTCTTGGCCCGCTCGGCATCCTTCTTGGACACCGCGTTCTCGGCGAGCGCCCGGACCGTCATCGAGGTGAGGGCGACCGGGTGCACCACGTAGCCGGCGAGGGAGTCATCGTCCAGCGGGCTGGACTGGTATCCCACCTTGGCCAGGTTGCGCTTGGTGAACTCGTCGGTGTTGACGATGATGTCGGCGCCGCGCGGCAGGTCGGCCAGGTTGGCCTTGAGCGCAGCCGGGTTCATCGCCACCAGCACGTTCGGCGCGTCACCCGGGGTGAGGATGTCGTAGTCGGCGAAGTGCACCTGGAAGCTCGACACGCCCGGCAGGGTGCCTGCGGGGGCGCGGATCTCGGCCGGGAAGTTGGGCAACGTGGAGATGTCGTTGCCCAGCTGCGCCGTCTCCGAGGTGAACCGGTCGCCGGTCAGCTGCATGCCGTCGCCGGAGTCACCGGCGAACCGGATGACCACCCGGTCGAGTTGACGGATCTGCTTGGTCACGCCTGAACCTCGCTTCGCTCGGCGCGGTGGCGCGGGCGGCTGAACATGATGGTGACCTTGCCTTGCCCGGCCACGCGACCTCCTTGACGCACCGCTGCCCCGCACCGCCCGTGGCCGGTCCGGTCCGCTGTAGTTCCTCACCCGAGAGCCTACGTCGATTGGGGGGTCGAACTCGCCCTGTGGTCCGCCGAATGGGATCGAATTCGGTGCGCTTATGCCCTGTTTGATGCTGTTTTGACGCGCCCGCCGTAATCAGAATCACCGGTCCGCCTCGGCTTTCGGCGGAGGACCGTGGGCGGGCCCGGACCCACCGGGGCGACCGGAGTCGGGGGGTCGGTGGCGGGCGGGTTCCGGGTCAGTCCGACGGGGCCGGGGCGGGATCGGCCGGGCCGGCGAGCCGGCGGCGCAGCGAGGTGGTGGCCAGCACGAGCGCCAGCACGACCAGCAGCACGGAGACCACGATCAGGATGACCGCGTTGCGTTGCACCGAGGTGAGACCGCCGGCCGGGCCCGGACCCACGCCGGCCGCGGCCAGCACGCCCTGGGAGCCGCCCGGGGCAGGGGTGGCGATCGGGGTGGACATTGCGGCCGCCGCGGTGATCCGGAAGCTCATCTGGAGCTGCCGGGCCTGCCCGCTGCGTGGGTCGACCCGGCCGATCACGGCGCCGGCCAGCGGCGCCTTCCGCTGGGCCTCGGCGGTCGCGCTCACCGGGAGCCGGACGGTGACGGTGCCGCCGGCCGGCACCGTGCCGACGTCGCAGCGGGTACGGGCGGGGCTCAGCGCGACGCAGCCGGCGGGCGGGGTCGGCACGGTCACCCCGGCGGGCAGGACCACCTCGACCCGGCCGGCGGCATCGACCTTGCCCGTGTTGCCCAGCCGGACGCCCAGCTCGCTGGCGGCCCCGCTGATGTCGAAGGCCACCCCGTCGGCGTCCAGGGAGATGCCCGGCACGGGCGGCCCCGGCGGGAAGAGCACCGCGAAGCCCTCGTTGTCCTCGGGCGAGCCGGCCACGCCGGGGGCGCTCGCGCTCACCCGGACCGCACCGCTGAGCGGCATCTGCCGCCAGGCGGCGCCGTCGACGCGCACCTTGACCAGGGCGCTGAACCGGTCGCCGGGCGCGGCCTGCCACCCGCCGCAGTGGTGCTCGCCGCCGCCGGCCTCGGCGCACCCGGGGGTGCCGGCGTCGGTCAGGCCCGCCGGGAGGGTGTACGAGAGCCGGATCAGCTCCGCCACCTCGCCGGTGTTGGTCACGGTGACCCGCAGGGTGGTCGTCGTGTTCTCCGCGTTCCAGTACGCCTCGGTCAGCGTGACGTCCTCGGTGCTGACCCGCACGCCCAGCCGGCTCGGCGCCGGTGCACCCGCGCCGGGGGCCGACGGGCGGGGCGGCGGGGCGGAGGTCGCCGGCGGCGGGAGCGACGGAGCGGTGGCTGCTGGAGCGGTGGTGGCCGGCGGATCGACGGGCGCGGCCGGCGTGGTGGCCGCAGGCTCGGTGGGCGTGGGCGTCGGGGCGGTGGTCTCCGCTGGTGGCGGCACGGTCGGCGGTGCCTCGGTGGGCGCCGGGTCGGTCGCGGTGGGCTCGACCGGAGGCGTCTCGCCGCCGGGCTCGCCGGCCGGGTCCCCGGGCGGGTCGGCCTGCGCGACCGCCGCGCGGGCCCCGGCGGGGGCGGCGGTGGCCCAGCCGGGCAGCGTCGCGACACCGAACGCGATGGACGCCGCGAGCAGTACGGCGACACGTCGATCGGCTACCCGCCGAACGGGGCGTACGTCCACGCGGGCCATCTCTCTTCCGGGACCATCAGGGCGAATTCATTATTCGGTAATACTTGCCGCAGGACACCAGTCCCGCCGGGAAACATTTCCGTAACATGTCCGGTATGCGGCCGGGTGGGACACGGTAGGCTGACTCACCGTGACCGGCTACCTGGGCTCGTATGCGACGCTCGGGCTGTTGCTGCTCGCCGGCGTCCTCTTCTTCGTCATGGCGTTCTCCGCGAACCGGGTGTTACGCCCCGCCCGCCCTGCGGATCCCCCCGGCAAGCGGGCGAGCTACGAGTGCGGCCTCGACCCGGTGGGCGGCGACTGGGCGCAGATGCAGATCCGCTACTACGTCTACGCGTACCTGTACGTGCTGTTCGCGGTCGAGGCGGTCTTCCTCTTCCCCTGGGCGGTGGTCTTCGACCGGCCCGGCTTCGGCCTGGTCACCGCCGCCGAGATGGGCATCTTCGTGGCGGTGCTGGCGCTGGGCATCCTCTACGCCTGGCGTCGGAACATCCTCCGCTGGACCTGACCCGCCGGCCGCGCGTCGACCCGTGCGCCCGGCACCGGCGGGCGCTCAGGCCAGGCCGCGTCGGGTGGCGGCCGGCGGGCGGTCGCCGCGGATCGACGCCACCATGTCCAGCACCCGGCGGGTGGGCAGCACCTGGTGGGCGCGGAACACCCGGGCACCCAGCCAGGCCGACACCGCGGTCGCCGCGAGGGTGCCCTCCAGCCGCTCGGCGACCGGCAGGTCCAGCGTCTCGCCGATGAAGTCCTTGTTGGACAGGGCCACCAGCAACGGCCAGCCCGTGCCGGACAGCTCGGCGAGCCGACGGGTGATCTCCAACGAGTGCCGGGTGTTCTTGCCGAAGTCGTGCGCCGGGTCGATGAGGACGCCGTCGGGGCGTACCCCCAGGGCGACCGCGCGCTCGGCGAGGCCGGTCACCGTCGCGACCACGTCGGCCACCACGTCGTCGAAGGCGGCCCGGTGCGGGCGGGTGCGCGGCGCGAGCCCCCCGGCGTGCGAGCAGACGAGCCCGGCGCCGGTCTGGGCGGCGACCCGGGCGAGCGCCGGGTCCGCGCCGGACCAGGTGTCGTTGAGCAGGTCGGCACCGGCCGCGATCGCCTCCACCGCCACCTCGGCCCGCCAGGTGTCGATGGAGATCACCACGTCCGGGAAGGCGGCCCGGACCGCGGCGATGGTGCCCACCGTGCGCCGGATCTCCTCGATCACGTCCACCTCGTCGCCGGGGCCGGCCTTCACCCCGCCGATGTCGATGATCTCCGCCCCGTCGGTGACCGCCCGCTCCACGGCGCGCAGCGCGCTGTCCTGGGCGAAGGTGGCGCCCCGATCGAAGAACGAGTCCGGGGTGCGGTTGACGATGGCCATCACCGCCAGTTCGCCCGGCGCGAACGTGCGACTTCCGAGCCGAAGCGCCCCGGTCATGCTCGCCTCCCGATCTCGCCACGGCCGTGTGACCCGGCCCGCCCTGCGACGCTAGCCGGTCGGCCGGAGTCCGGTCCGCCCGGTACGACCGCACAGATCCGCACCGATCTGTGGGAGGACCGCCCGGCGGGGTCGCTCCGGGCGCGTCCGCATGCCACGATCTCCTACATGGGTCAGGTGCTGCTCCTGCTGGTCGTCGCGCTCACCGTCGCGGCGGTGGTCTTCGGGGTGACGGTTCTGGTCACCGGCCGAGATTCCGGCCTGGCGCCGGTCGAGCCGGACGGGCGGGCGGTCCCGCTGCCCGCCAGCCGGCCGCTGCGCGAGTCCGACGTGGGCGACGTCCGTTTCGACACGGCGGCGCGGGGGTACCGGATGGCCCAGGTCGATCAGGCGCTGCGCCGGACGGCCTACGACATCGGGTACAAGTCCGAGCTGATCGGCGTGCTGGAGGCGGAGGTCACCGCGTTGCGCGAGGGACGGGCCGCGGACGCCGACGAGCTGCGCCGCACCCGCGAGCAGGCCGCGTCCGCCGCCGAGGCGGCCGACGCCACCCCCGTCGGCGACCCCGGCGAGGTCGCGTCCGCCGACGTCGACGCCGACGGCCCGCCGACGGCGGGTGCTGGGGCCGACGGCCCGGCTGCGGCGTCCGCTGGGGCCGACGGCCCGGCTGCGGCGTCCGCCGATGACGACGAGCCGGCTGCGGTGGGCCCCGCCGACGAGCCGGTAACGGTGCCCGAGCGGGCCATCGACGCCGACGCCCCGGAGGCGGCCCCTTCCAGGGCCGGCGAGCCGGCGGACCCGGCCGGTGGGCGGGGGCCGGCGGCCCGGTCGGAGCCGGCGTGACCGGCGGGGCGGACGGCGACAGCCTGCGCGAGGCGGCCCAGCCCGGCGCGGGCGAGGTCACCGCGACGGTCATCGTCAACGCCCCGGCCGAGCGGGTGTTCGCCGCCCTCGTCGCATGGGAGCGGCAGTCGGACTGGATTCCGTTCACCACGGTCAAGGTGGTCGAGGGCGACGGTGGTGAGGGCAGCCTCGTGGAGGCGGTCACCGTGCTGGGCCCGGCGGTCCTGCGGGACGAGATGCGGGTGGTGCGGGTCGACGCGCCCTACGAGGTCGGCGTGGTGCACTGCGGTCGGCTGCTACGCGGCCCCGGGGTGCTGCGCTGCACCCAGATCGAGGGCGGCCGGACCCAGGTGGTCTGGCACGAGTGGTTCCACCTCCCCGCCGGCGCTGCCGGCCGGGTGGCCTGGCCGGTGCTCTGGCCCGGCTCCAAGGTCGGCCTCACCCAGGCGCTGAAAAAGTTCGGCCGGCTGGTCGAGCAGGGCCGCCTGCCCTGACGGCCGGCCCCCGGGGCGCCCGCCAGGTCGGTGACAACGCGGTTTCCCGGTGCCCGGACACCCCGGTTACGGCGGCACGGCGGCGGGCCGTCGGCATTCCGGTCTAGCGTGTACGCCGTGACTGACCTGGTGATCGACGCGGACGGCCTGCCCCGTTGCGCATGGGGGGCGAGCACCCCGGACTACGCCGCCTACCACGACGGAGAGTGGGGTCGGCCGCTGCGCGGCGACGACGCGCTCTACGAGCGGATGACCCTGGAGGCGTTCCAGTCGGGGCTGTCCTGGCTCACCATCCTGCGCAAGCGTCCCGCCTTCCGGCTGGCCTTCGACGAGTTCCGCATCGAGGCGGTGGCGGGCTACGGGGAGGCGGACGTGACCCGGCTGCTGGCCGACGCCGGCATCGTCCGGAACCGGGCCAAGATCGAGGCGACGATCGCCAACGCCCGGGCCGCCCTGGACCTGCCCGACGGGCTCTCCGCCCTGCTCTGGTCGTTCGCGCCGTCTCCCCGGGCCGCCCGGCCGGAGACGCTCACCCAGGTGCCGGCGCTGACCCCGGAGTCCACCGCGATGGCCAAGGCGCTCAAGAAGCGTGGGTTCCGGTTCGTCGGCCCCACCACGTCCTACGCGTTGATGCAGGCCACCGGAATGGTGGACGACCACCTGACCGGCTGCCACGTCAGTGCGGCAGAGCCGGCGTGATGGGATGGTTTACATGACCGACACCGATCGCCGCGTGAGCGGCACGATCCACGTCCGGGGTGAGGGCGGGCCGGGTGACGGTGCCTGGGCCGTGCTCCTCCCACCTGGGCGGTACGACGCCGAGCGGCTCGTCCACCACGACACGCTGGAGCTGGCCGGGCTCGACGCCGCCGGTGCGGCCTACCGGGCGGATGCGGCCCCCGCCGGGCCGACAGCGCCCGCCAGCCCTCGCCCCGCCGGGCCGACAGCGCCCGCCGGGCCCTGTCCCGGCGATCCGGTGGCGGTGCTGGCCGAAGGGCCGCTGCGGCTGGTGGCGCTGGGTCGGGTCGCCCGGCCCACCGTCGAGCGCCGGGAGGACCCGGACGACCCCCAGTCCGATCCCGCCGCCGGCCCGCTCGTGGTCGCGTACACCCGAAGGGCCTTCGACGAGCCGGTGGCGGCCGAGGGGCTGACCCTCGACGGGCCGGTCACCGCGCTGCCCGCCGGCGCCTACCGGGAGCTGGCCGAGCGGCTCGGGCCACCGCCGGCGCGCCGGCGGTGGCTGGTCAGCCTCGACCTCCCGATCGAGGCGGAGACCCCGGCCGAGGCGGTCCGGTTGTTCTGGTCGTACGTGCGCGACCTGGGCCCGCAGGAGCTGCCCGCGTTCGTCTCGCCGTCCGGGAACGAGCTGGCCATGCAGGCGTTCGTGCTCGGCGCCGAGGCCAACCAGGACCCGGAGGAGGACGACTAGGCAGGGGCTCGCCGGGTAACGAGGGCTCGTGACGGGCCGGCATCGACGCCCGGCCGGGGGAGGTGCGATGCGGTTTCAGGACAAGGTCGCGTTCATCACCGGTGGCGCCTCCGGGCTCGGTGAGGCCGCCGCCCGGCGGTTCGCCGCCGAGGGGGCCAGGGTGGTGATCGCCGACATCAACGCCGCAGGCGGGCAGCGGGTGGCCGGCGAGCTGCCCGACGCGCTCGCGGTCACCGTCGACACCGGTGAGGCGGCGTCGGTCGAGCAGGGCTTCGTGGACGCCGTGCAGCGTTACGGCCGGATCGACGTGATCTTCAACAATGCCGGCATCGACGGCAGCCAGCAGCCGCTGCACGAGATGGACCCGAAGAACTGGGAGCGGGTCAGCCGGATCAACGGCGACGGCGTCTTCCACGTTCTCAAGTACGGCATTGAGGCGATGCTGCACGGCGACGGGGGCGCGATCGTCAACACCTCCTCGACCACGGGGCTGGCCGCCCAGGAGAACATCTCCCCGTACACGTTCACCAAGGCCGGCATCATCGGGCTGACCCGCTCGGCCGCCGTCGAGTACGCGACCCGAGGCATCCGGGTCAACGCGGTCGCCCCGTCGGTGGTGATGACCCCGCTGGTGGAGCACTTCATCGCCAGCGCGCCGGACCCGGCGCAGATGCGCCGGCAGATGGAGTCGTTCAACCCGAAGCCGGGCATCCCCACCCCGGACGACGTGGCCGGGGTGGTGCTCTTCCTCGCCTCCGACGACGCGGCCTGGATCACCGGCCACACCGTCCCGATCGACGGCGGCTACGTGGCCCGCTGACCGCCGGCCCCACCGGGCCGCCCGCCCACGGATCGCGTTCAGCGTCCCTCGAAGACCGGTTTCTGCTTGTTCACGAAGGCCGTGGTGGCGGCCCGATGGTCGGCGGTGGCGCCGCAGATCGACTGGGCCTGCGCCTCAGCAGCCAGGGCATCGGCGAGGGTGCCGGCGTCGGCGACGGAGAGCTGGCGCTTGATCGCCCCGTACGCGACGGTCGGTCCGGCGGCGAGCCGGGCGGCCAGTTCCTGCGCGGCGGGCAGCACCTGCTCGTCGTCGTCGACCAGCCGGGTCAGCAGGCCCAGCCGGTGCGCCTCCTCGGCGGACACCGGCTCGGCGAGCATCAGCAGCTCGACGGCCTTGGCGTGGCCGACGAGCCGGGGCAGCGTCCAGGACGCGCCGGTGTCGGCGGCGAGCCCCACCCCGGCGAAGGCCATCAGGAAGCGGGTCTTCGGCCCGCCGACGCGGAAGTCGGCCAGGAGGGTCAGCGACGCGCCGGCCCCGGCGGCCATTCCCCGGACCGCGGCGACCACCGGCTTGGGCAGGCTGGCCAGCCGGGCCGCGATCGGGTTGTAGTGAGCTTGGACGGTGGCCAGCGGGTCCACCCCGGCCGATTCGAGGGTCTGCACGTGCTCGCGCAGGTCCTGGCCCGCGCTGAACGACCCGCCCGCCCCGGCCAGCACCACGGCCCGGCAGCTGCGGTCGGACTCCAGCCCGGCCAGGGCGTCCCGGAGCGCCTCCTTGAGCGCCACGTCGAGCGCGTTCATCGCCGTCGGGCGGTTCAGCGTCAGGGTGACGACGGAGTCGGTGCGGTCGACGAGCAGCGGCTCGGTCACGTTCTAACGACCCTTCTGACGGGGGGTGCGGTTCGTGGCGTCGAGGCACTGCTCGACGTACCGGTCGGCGGCTGGCCGCAGCCGGGTGGCGTGCCGGTCGAAGAAACTGGCCGCGGCGGTGCCGGGCCAGCGCTCGGGCAGCAGCGCCGGGGGGAGCTGAGGGTCCCGGAAGAGGAAGGTACGCCACGCGTGCACGAGCCGGAACCTTGCCGCGTACGCCTCCTCGTCGTCGCTGCGGGTGGTCACCATGGCCAGCAGCGGGCGCTGCTCGGCGACGAACTGCTCGTAGGCCCGCCCGATCTCGCTGAGGTCCCACGCCCGGCGGACCACCTCCACCGCGCCCCGGGTGCCGGCGGCGTGGGACGCGGTGAACCGCTCGTACCGCACGCCCGCGTCGTCGAGCAACAGGTCGACGTCCTCCGCCGGCCGGGTGGCCACCCACGTCTGCTCGTCGAGGGTGCCGTAGCCGAGGAAGCTCAGGTTCGCGGCGAGCCGCTGCCGTTCCCGGCGGGAGGTGGGGGTCGACAGGACGAGCAGGTCGAACCGTCCGTCCCAGCTGACCCGGCCGGTCCGGTAGATCCGGGCAGCCGCCTCGTCGAGTCGTCGGGCGGCTTTCGGTGTGATCGAATATCCCGGCCCGGAGACCAGGCGGAGCGGGTCGAGCCAGCCCTGGCGGACCATCCGGCTCACCGCCGTCCGCACCGCCGGAGGTGCGATCCTGAGCGGAGCGAGCAGCTTGACCAGGGCGGCGACCGGCGCGCGGCCACCTCGGGGTCGGAGGTGGTCGCCGTACAGGTCGAAGAGTGCCGACCGTGCCTGCATGACCGCACATTGTGACAGGCCTTCTCAGGATATGCTAGATGCTGTTACATCAAAGCTGCTTCGGTTTGGGTCCGGCGGTGTCCATCAGGGAAAATCGTCATCGGTGCCGCCGTGCAAGTTGCGGCGGGCGATGGCGAAGAGGCTGTGGGGCAACCCACCGACCCTGGCGTAGGTCTGAGGGGAGACAACATGGCGGCGATGAAGCCGCGGACGGGCGACGGTCCGCTGGAAGTCACCAAGGAGGGCCGGGGCATCGTCATGCGGGTTCCGCTGGAGGGTGGTGGCCGGCTCGTCGTCGAGATGACTCCCGACGAGGCCAACGCGCTCGGTGACGCACTGAAGGCAGCTGCCGGCTGACCGAGGAGCGGTCCGGCCGACGGTCGTCGAGCGGACGGTTCGTACAACCCTGAGCCACCGGCCCCGCCGGTGGCTCAGGGCCTTCATCTTTGGTACGGGTGCCGGGCCCGTTCTCCCGGTCGTTCTGGAGGTCCTTGCAGCGTGCTGGCCATCCGTCTGGTGAGCGGGCCCGAGCGGTCCGACTCCCTGGCCCTGCCCATCCGACCCGCGCAGGCCGCCGAGGGCGGGGACGCCCCAGCCACGCTGCCGGCCGGCCTGCCCGTGCCCGACGACGACGTGCTGGCCGAGGCGGCCGCCCTCGCACCTGCGGCCCGGGCCACCGGCCGGGCCGGCGAGGTGCACCTGCACCTGCGCCCCGGGCGCACCCCGGGGCGGCTGCTGCTGGCCGGGATCGGGGCCGGCGACGAGGCCGGATGGCGTGCGGCGGGGGCCGCATTGGCCCGGACTGCGGGAGGTGAGACACATCTCACGGTCGGGCTGCCGGGCGACGCCCCGGCCGAGGCGGTGCGTGGCCTCGTCGAGGGGCTCCTGCTGGCGTCCTACCGGTTCCGGCTGACCGAGGCCGGCGAGCGCCCCGCCCTGGCCGGCGTCGACCTGCTGGTGACCGACCCGTCCCGGTACGCCGGCGTGCTGACCACGGCCGAGGTCACCGCGCGAATGACCCACCTGGCCCGGGACCTGACCAACACCCCGTCCTCGGTGAAGAACCCGCAGTGGTTCGCCGAGCAGGTCGAGGCGGCGGTGGCCGGCCAGCCCGACCTGCACGTGCGCGTGCGGCAGCCGGACGAACTGGCCGCCGAGGGCTTCGGCGGCATCCTCGCCGTCGGGGGCGGCTCGGCCAGCGGCCCCCGCCTCGTCGAGTTGGACTGGCGGCCGGCCGGGGCGCGTACTCATGTGGTGCTGGTCGGCAAGGGGATCACCTTCGACACCGGCGGCATCTCGATCAAGCCGGTGGCGGCGATGAAGCTGATGCGGAAGGACATGGCCGGGGCCGCCGCGGTGGTAGGCGCCACCCTGGGCGCGGCGGCGCTGGGGCTGCCGGTCCGGGTCACCACCCTGGTGCCGCTGGCGGAGAACGCGGTCAGCGGGTCGGCGTTCCGCCCCGGCGACGTCGTCACGCACTACGGCGGCGTCACCAGCGAGACCACCAACTCCGACGCCGAGGGTCGGCTGGTGCTCGCCGACGCGCTGGCGTACGCCGCCGCCGAGCTCAAGCCCGACCTGCTGCTCGACCTGGCCACCCTGACCGGCGCGAACGCGGTGGCGCTCGGCAAGCGCACCGGCGCCCTCTACTCCGACAACGACGAGCTGGCCGCCGACCTGCTGGCGGCGATCGACGCGGCCGGCGAGGCAGCCTGGCGGATGCCGCTGCCGGCCGACTACGTCGAGCACCTCGGCAGTGAGGTGGCCGACCTGTACAGCGCCCCCAACCAGGGCGCCGGCTCGGTGCTGGCCGCGCTCTATCTGCGCGAGTTCACCGGCGATCTGCGGGGGCGCTGGCTGCACATCGACATGTCCGCGCCGTCCTGGGCCGACGGCGACGCCGCCGAGCTGGCCCGGGGGGCCACCGGCTGGGGCGTCCGGGGCCTGCTGCGCTGGCTCGGCACCCTTGACTGACCGCCCCGCCGTCGCGCCCACCGGCCGGCGTCCCTGACCGGCCCGGCGTTCCCGATCGGCCCGGCGTTTCCGACCGGCTGGCTTTCGCGCCGGGCGGCCCGGCGTCGCCGCTGAGCGGTGCACCCGGCTGCGGATGGCGGGGCCGCCTACCGAACCGGGGCGGTCCGTGAGGCTCAGCGGCCGACAGGGGCGCGCGGGTGGTGGCCGCTCAGCACTTGACCGCGGCGAGCAGGCCGTGCCCGACGGGGAGCAGCGCCGGCGTCCAGTGCTCGGACTCCCGGATCGCCTTGATCGTCTCCCGGGTGGTCACCGTCTCCACGTCCCGGGCGGACGGGTCGCCGATCCGACCGCCGGCCAGGGTGCCGTGCAGCGCGAGCACCCCGCCGGGGCGCAGCAGCCGCAGCGCCGCGTCCACGCAGGAGCTGAAGCTGGTGGCCTCGGTGTCGACGAAGACCAGGTCGTACGCGCCGTCGGCGAGCCGAGGAAGGACGTCCAGCGCCCGGCCGGTGATGATCCGGGTACGCCCGGCGGGGAAGCCCGCCTCGGCGAAGATCCGGCGGGCGATCCGCTGGTGCTCCACCTCCACGTCGATCGTGGTGAGGACGCCGTCCACGCGCATGCCGCGCAGCAGCCACAGCCCACTGACCCCGGTGCCGGTGCCGATCTCCACCACCGCCCGGGCACTGCCGGCGGCGGCGAGCAGCCGCAGTGCCGCCCCCGCACCTGGGGTCACCGCGTCGAGGCCCACCTCGTGGGCGAGGCTGCGGGCGGTCCGCAACACGAGGTCCTCGGTGACGTACGACTCGGCGAACTGCAACGTTTGGAGCATCGAGCTGCCGGAACTGGCGGCCGTGGCGATGGGACACCTCCGTCAGGGGCGGGTTGGCGCTATGAGCCTAGAGGCGGGGCCGGACGGATGCAGCCGCGAGTCCGGTCTCGGACGATCATGTGGACGTGCCGGACGGGGGTTGCTGGCCGACGATCACCGACGGCAACCGCTGACTGCACGCGCGGCGTTCGTGTAATCCTGGATGCGGTATCCCCCGTCGTCGGGATCGGCCTCCCGTGCCGGTCCGAAGCGGGGGAGCCGGGGGACGACTGGGAGGCCTACGTGACCGACGGCTGGGACTGGCGCCAGCCCGGGGGAACTCCGACGCCGGCGGGCCCGCCGGGGAGCGGGGCGACGCCGGCGGGGTCCCCGAGGGCGTCCGACGGCCCTCCGGGCGGCCCGACGAGTTCGCCCTGGTGGTCCGATGCGCTCGCCGACCCCTGGCGGGATCCGTACGCCCCCGCGGCGGTGGTCGTGCCCGGCCCGGTCGGGGGTGCCGACACCGAGCCGGAGCGGGTCACCGACCCGGACGCGCCCGGCCGGCCGGCTCTGCGCCAGTTGCTGCTGATCCCGCTGATCACCGCGCTGCTCGCCGGCACCCTCGGCGGCGCCCTCGGGTACGCCTTCGCGGTGCGCGGCGGCGTGGCCGGCGGGTCCGTGCTCGGCGCCGGTGCCGGCGCCGCCGACCCGCCCGCGCTCGCCCAGCGCCGGCCGGAGTCGCTGGCCGGGGTCGCCGAGAAGATCCTGCCCAGCGTGGTGACGGTCCGGGTGGCCGGCCTGGGCGGCACCAGCGAGGGTTCCGGCTTCATCGTCAGCACCGACGGACACGTGGTCACCAACGACCACGTCGTCGCCGGCGGCACTGGCAAGGCGACGGTGGTCCTCAACGACGGCAGCACCGCCACCGCCACCGTGGTCGGCCGGGACCCGGAGTCCGACATCGCGGTGATCAAGGTGTCCCGTACCGGCCTGCGGCCGGTGGAGTTCGGCGACTCGGACGCACTCGCGGTCGGCGATCCGGTGTTGGCCGTCGGCTCGCCGCTGTCGCTGGCCAACACGGTGACCGCCGGCATCGTGAGCGCCGTGGACCGGACGATGCAGGCCGGCGAGCCCGGCGGCCCGACCCGCTACTACGCGGCCATCCAGACCGATGCCGCGGTCAACCACGGCAACTCCGGCGGCCCGCTGGTGGACGGGGCGGGGCGGGTGGTCGGGGTGAATTCGACGATCAAGTCGCTGGTGGCGAACGGCCAGGAGGCCGGCAACATCGGGCTCGCCTTCGCCATCCCGATCAACCAGGCGAAACGGGTCACCCAGGAAATCATCGGCACCGGCAAGGCCCGGCGCACGGTGATCGGCGCCCAGGTCGGCGGCACCGGCGCGGCCAGCGGCGGCGCGGGCGGCGTACGGCTGGCGGCGGTGGAACCGGCCGGCCCGGCGGCCGGGGCAGGGCTGCGGGCGGGGGACGTCATCCTGCGGCTCAACGGCCGCCCGATGGCCGACTCCACCGACCTGATCGCTCTGGTGCGGAAGTTCGCCCCGGGGTCGGTGGTGACGGTGGAGTATCGACGGGGGTCGAACCGGCAGAACGCGTCGGTGACCCTCGCCGCAGACGCCAAGTGAGACCCGTTACCCCCTCCCGGTCGGGCGTCCGACGTGCGTAGTCTTGGCTGACGCCGACGAGGAGGCCAGCAGTGTTCGACAACCTGAACTGGTGGGAGATCGGTGCGCTGCTGCTCCTGGCGCTGCTGATCTTCGGTGACCGGCTGCCCGTCGTGATCAATGACGGGCTGCGGATGGTCCGCAACCTGCGCGCCATGGCCCGCAACGCGACCGGCGACCTCAGCCGCGAACTGGGCACCGACATCCAGCTTGAGGACCTGCACCCGAAGGCGTTCATCCGCAAGCACCTGCTCAGCGAGGAGGACGAGCAGGCGATCCGGAAGCCCCTCCAGGGCGTGTACGACAACCTGCGGGCCGACGTCACCGGCGTGCACGACGACCTCAAGGACGTGGCCGCCGCGGCGGACCTGCGGACGAAGACCCCTGGCGGTTCGACCGCGGGTGGCCCCGCGACGGCCCCCGCCCCCCGCACGGCCAGCTACGACGACGCCACCTGACCGGCTAGCGCAGCCGGCCCTTGCCGAGCAGCTCCGACTGCCGCCGGCCGGTGCTGAAGCCGACGTCCGGCAGCCCCC
Source organism: Micromonospora sp. NPDC001898 (assembly GCF_042891255.1). Classification (NCBI taxonomy): domain Bacteria; kingdom Bacillati; phylum Actinomycetota; class Actinomycetes; order Micromonosporales; family Micromonosporaceae; genus Micromonospora; species Micromonospora sp. NPDC001898. Next base: position 26,919 of record NZ_JBIATC010000005.1, read on the forward strand.
GGGCTGGGAGCCGAACGGGGGCGGCGCGCCCCGTACGGAGCGCGCCGCCCCCGTTCGATACGACGGCTGGCCGGGTCAGCGGCCGGCGGGCTTCAGGCCGAGCGGCTTGCCGAGCAGGGACTCCCGCCGCACCGCAAGCCGGTCGGCGACCCCGTTAAGGGCCTTCGCCGCCGGCGACTCCGGCTCGGCCAGCACGATCGGGTTGCCGGCGTCGCCGGACTCCCGGACCCGGGTGTCCAGCGGGATCTGCCCCAGCAGTGGCACCTGGGCGCCGATCGTCCGGGTCAGCGACTCGGCGACCACCGCGCCGCCGCCGGAGCCGAAGACCTCCATCCGGGTGCCGTCGGGCAGTTCCAGCCAGGACATGTTCTCGATCACGCCGACCACCCGCTGGTGGGTCTGCACCGCGATCGCGCCGGCCCTCTCGGCCACCTCGGCGGCGGCGGCCTGCGGGGTGGTCACCACGAGGATCTCCGCGTTCGGCAGGAGCTGGGCCAGCGAAATGGCCACGTCGCCGGTGCCCGGGGGCAGGTCCAGCAGGAGCACGTCCAGCTCGCCCCAGTAGACGTCGGCCAGGAACTGCTGCAACGCCCGGTGCAGCATCGGGCCGCGCCACACCACGGCGGCGTTGCCGGCGGTGAACATGCCGATCGAGATGACCTTCACGCCGTGCGACTGCGGCGGCATGATCATGTCCTCGACGCGGGTGGGACGGGCGTCCGTGCCGAGCATCCGGGGCACCGAGTGTCCGTAGATGTCGGCGTCCACCACGCCCACCGACAGGCCCCGGGCGGCCAGCGCGGCGGCCAGGTTGACCGTGACGCTGGACTTGCCCACGCCGCCCTTGCCGCTGGCCACCGCGTAGACGCGGGTGCGGGAGCCGGGCTGGGCGAACGGGATCACCGGCTCCGCGGCGGCGCCACCGCCGCCCCGCAGCTTCGCCTGGAGATCCTGGCGCTGCTCGGGGCTCATCACCCCGAACTCGATCTCCACCCCGGTCACCCCGGGCACCGCGCCCACGGCGGCGGTGATGTCGGTACGCAGCTTGTCCTTCAGCGGGCAGCCGGCCACGGTGAGCAGCAGCTCGACCCGGACCACGCCGTCGTCGCCGACCTGGGCGGAGCGGACCATGCCGAGATCGGTGATGGGCCGGCGGATTTCCGGGTCGTCGACGGTGGCCAGGGCGGCCTGGATGGCGTCCTCGACGGTGCTGACGGGTGCTGACATGCCCGCAATGCTACGTCGGGGGCGATCCGTGCCGGCCGCCGCCGGGACCGGTGTGAGCGAATCGATGGACAGGGTTCCCGTCCCGTCAGCGTTCCCGGGCTGGGCCCTCCGGGCGGCCGTCCCGGGCAAAGTCGCCGTCCAGTTCGTCGATCGGCTCGTCGAGCGGCTCCCCGGCCCCAGGCGTCTCCCCGGCCTTGAGCGTCTCCCTGGCGTCACGCGTCTGCCTGGACTCAGGCGTCTCATCGGACCCCTGGCCCTCCCTGGAACCACGAGGCTCCCCGCGACCACGTCGTTCTCCGCGAGCGCGGGGCTCCCCGGCCTGGTGGGGGGCCGGCTTGTCCTGCTGCCGGCGATCCAGCCGTTGCCGGCGCTGGCCGGCCTCGTCCAGCTCCTCGGCCAGCCGGGCCAGCTCCGAGCGGAGGAAGTCCCGGGTCGCCACCTCGCCCAGCGCGATCCGCAGCGCGGCGACCTCCCGGGCCAGGTACTCCGTGTCCGCCTTCTGCATCGTCGCCCGGCGCCGGTCCTCCTCCATCCCCACCCGGTCCCGGTCCGTCTGCCGGTTCTGCGCGAGCAGGATCAGCGGCGCCGCGTACGAGGCCTGGAGGGAGAGCACCAGGGTCAGGAAGGTGAAGGTGTACGGGTCGAAGCGCAGGCTCGCCGGGGCCAGCGTGTTCCAGACGAACCAGGCGGCGATCACCACCGTCATGTAGACGATGAAGTTGGCCGTGCCCATGCCCCGGGCGATCCCCTCGGACCAGCGGCCGAACGCCTCCGCGTCGAACCGGGGCAGCTTCACACCCCGGGGCTCGCGCGGTTGGTCCAGCCGCTCGGCCCGACGCTGCTCACTCATCCGCGCCGTCCAGCACCACGGGCCCGCTCGGGGCGGACTCGGCGTCCCGGTCCCGCCAGTCGCGCGGCAACGAGTGGTCCAGCACGTCGTCGACCGTGACCGCGCCGACCAGGCGGTTGCTGCGGTCCACGACCGGCATGGCGACCAGGTCGTACGTGGCCATCCGGCGGGTGATCTCCGGCAGCGGCGTGGCGGGGCGCAGCGGGTCGATGTCGTTGACCACCACCCCGCCGAGCAGGTCGGCCGGCGGCTCGCGGAGCAGCCGCTGGAAGTGCACCATGCCCAGGAAACGCCCGGTCGGGGTGGTCATCGGCGCGCGGGTCACGAAGACCTGGGCGGCCACCGCAGGGGAGAGGTGCTCCTCCCGGATCCGGGCGAGGGCCTCGGCGACCGTGGCGTCCGGGGGCAGGATCACCGGCTCCGAGGTCATCACACTGCCGGCCGTGCCGGAGGTGTACTTCAGCAGCTGGCGTACCGGGTCTGCCTCGTTCGGCTCCATCAGGTCGAGCAGCATGTCCTGCTCGGACGGGGGCAGCTCGTTGAGCAGGTCGGCGGCGTCGTCCGGGTCCATCTCCTCCAGTACGTCCGCGGCCCGCTCCCGGTCCAGCGCGGCGAGGATCTCCACCTGGTCGCGCTCGGGCAGCTCGCTGAGCACGTCGGCCAGCCGCTCGTCGTCCAGCGCCGCCGCCACCTCGTTCCGTCGGGCGTCGGGCAGGTCCTGGAGGGCGTTGGCCAGGTCGGCCGGGCGCATGTCCTCCAGTACGGCGAGCAGGTTCGCCGTACCCCGGTTCTCGCCGATGCCGCTCAGGCCGCGCACCCGGTCCCAGTCGACCTGCTGGAGGTGGCCACGGCGGGTGAGTCGGCCAGTGTGTTCGCGGACTGCCACCCGGCTCAGCGACCACTCGCCGCCCCGGCTGCACTCCATCGCCACGTCGACCACCGCGCCAGGCTGGCCGCCCGGGTCGATCTGCACCCGCCGGTCCAGCAGCTCCTGGAGCACCAGCAGCTCGTTGGGGCGCTTCTCGAACCGGCGCAGGTTGAGGGTGCCGGTGCCGAGCACCACCGCGTCGGCGTCGATGGAGGTGATCCGGTTGATGGACAGGAAGATCCGCCGGCGCATCGGCATCTCCGCCACCAGACCCACGACCTCGGGGGGGCGCTGGGTCGGCCGGATCCGGGCAACCGCGTCCCGCACCCGTCCTACCTGGTCGCCGTTCGGGTCGAAGACGGCGACTCCGGCGAGTCGGGCGATGTAGACCCGGTTCGGCGTGCTCACGGGCACCAGCCTAAGCGCCTACTGTTTATCAACATGTCGACCTTGGCGTACGAGATCGTGGACGTCTTCACCGACCGCCCCTTCGCCGGTAACCCGCTGGCCGTGGTGTTCGGCGCCGAAGGGCTGGCCACCGAGCAGATGCAGGCGCTCGCGCTGGAGTTCAACCTGTCCGAGACGGTGTTCGTGCTGCCTCCCACGCAGGCCGGGGTCACCTACCGGGCGCGGATCTTCACCCCGACCGACGAGCTGCCGTTCGCCGGGCACCCCAGCGTCGGCGCGGCGGTGACCGCGAGCCGGCGCGGGATGTTCGGCGTGGGACAGGTCACCCAGGAGTGCGGGGCGGGGGCGCTGCCGATCGAGGTGACCGCGACCGGCGCGACGCTGACCGGCGGCATTCCCACCCTCGGCCCCGAGCTGGACCTGGAGCCGCTGCTGGAGACGACCGGCCTGACCGCCGACGACCACGCCGGCCCGGCCCCCCGGGTGGCCGGCTGCGGGCTGGAGTTCCCGTACCTGCCGGTGCGGCCGGACGCGGTGGCCCGCGCCCGGGTCAACGCGGCGGCGGCGGAGCGGTACGGGATCGAACATGTCAGCGTCTTCTCCTGGGAGGCCGACTCGCAAACCGCTCACGCCCGGGTGTTCGTGCCCGGGCACGGTGTCCCGGAGGACCCGGCGACCGGGTCGGCCGCCCTCGGGCTCGGGGTGTGGCTGGTCGCCAGCGGCCTGCTGCCGGGCGACGGCCGTTCCTCCTACGACGTCCGGCAGGGCGCCGAGATCAACCGTCCGTCCTTCCTGGCCTGCACGGTCACGGCGGCCCACGGCGCCGCGGTCGGCGCCACGGTGACCGGCGACGTGATGGCGGTGGCCCGGGGCGAGATCGCCGTCCCGCCCTTCGTCGGCTGAGCGGCGCGCCGGGCCCGCGTCGACGGTGCGCTGCGGTGCGCGTGCAGTTCACTGTGGTGTGGTGCGTGTGCGGTGCGGTGCGGCGCGGTGTGTGTTCGGGTGCGGCGGGCCGGCAAGGTCCGACCCGTGGTGGCGGTGCGGTCGCGCGGGCCCGAGGACATGCGGGAGGATGCCGGGGTGACGGACGAGGTGGACGAGCGGGTCGCGACGCCCCTGGTCGACGAGGCGGTGAAGAAGGCGGCTGTCGCCTGGGTGGGCGTCGCGGGCGAGCCGGCGCGGGCGCTGTGGTGCGTACCGTTCGAGGGGTCGCTCCTGGTGGTGAGCGGTCCCGGCGAGCAGGCGGCACCAGGCCTGGCGGAGGCGGCCGAGGCGCAGGTCACCCTGCGTGGCGACCACGGCGGGCGGATCGTGGCCTGGCCGGCCCGGGTGGCCCGGGTGACTCCCGATAGCGAGGAGTGGACGGCCCTGGCCCCGACGGTGGCCGCCAAGCGGCTGAACGCCCCCGGCCCCACGGCCGACCTGGTGCGGCGGTGGGCCGCCGAGGGCTGCGCCCTGGTCCGGCTGGTTCCGACCGGCGAGCCCACAGCCGGCGCCCGGCTCCCGGACTCCTCGCTCGCTGAGCCGCCCCGACCGGCCCCGGTGGTCCGGGTCACTCGCAGTCCGTTCCGCCTGCACCGGGTCCGCCGCCGCTGAACCGCCCCCGCTTGCCGCAGTGGGGCACTGCCAGCAGGTCAGAACGGCCGGCCGGGTGGCGGGTCAGGCCGGCACGGCGGCCGGGTCGACCAGCTCGATGACCTCGGTCAGCGAGCGGAGCACCGGCCCGGTCCAGTCCGGTTCGGCGTCGAACACCATGTGCTCGGCCAGGTCCGGGGCAGCCAGCCGCACCGCCGTCAGGCCCGCCTGCTCCGCGCCGGTGAGCTCCCGGCTGCCCCCGTCGCCGACGTACAGGCAGTCGGTCGGCGGCAGCCCCAGCAGCCGGCACGCGGCCAGGTAGAGCGCCGGGTCGGGCTTGCAGCGACCGAGCTCCACCGAGAAGACCCGCACGTCGAGCAGCGGGTCGACGGCCAACTGGGGCAGGAACGCCGGCAGTTCGTGGGTGCAGTCGCTGACCAACCCGGTGCCCAGGCCGCGCTGGCGCAGCGCCGCCAGCACGGGCACCGCCTCGTCGCGCAGCCGGGTGTCGGCCCGGACCGCCCGGTGTCGGGACCGGACCGCCGCGCGCAGCGCGCTCTCCGGCGGGTTCACCCCGGCCTGGTCGCAGACCCAGCGCAGGGTCGCCTCGGCGTCGCCGAACCGACCGCTGGCGCGCTCGTAATAGCTGCGGTCGAGCACGGCGGCGAGTGCCTCGACCGGGCAACCGAGCAGTTCGGCGGTGGACCGGTGGGCCGTGCCGCGCTGTACGGAACGGGTGAGTGTGCCGAAGAAGTCGAACAGCACCGCATGAAAGACGGGCATGGGGAGGTGCCTCCGGGCGTCGAGGGGAGGGTCGCCGACGGAATTCCATGATCGTAACGGAGTGCTGACGTTCTGTGCTGTCCCGTGCCGTGTGAGGATTGCTTTCCGTGTCCGTACCCCCGCAGCACCGCCCGCCGGTCGACGCGCCGACCGTCGGCGTCGTCGCCCTGGCCGTCGTCGCGGTCTCCTCGTCCGCGCCGCTGATCGCCTTCGCGGCCGCGCCGGCCCTGGCGATCGCCTTCTGGCGGAACCTGCTCTCGGTCGGCGTGCTCGGCCCGTTCGCGCTGGCCCGGCGGCGGGCCGAGTTCCGGGCGCTGACCGTCGGCGCGGGCCGGCGCGAGGGCTGGTACTGCGTGCTCTCCGGGGTCGCGCTGGCCGCCCACTTCGCCACCTGGATGCCGAGCGTCCGACTCACCTCCGTTGCCGCAGCCACCGCTCTGGTCGCCACCCAACCGGTCTGGCAGGGGCTGATCGCCCGGGGTCAGGGGCGCCGGCTGCCGGCGGCGGTCTGGGCCGGCATCGGGGTGTCGGTTAGCGGCGCGGCGCTCGCCTCGGGGGCCGACTTCGGCGTCTCCGGCCCGGCGTTCGCCGGCGACCTGCTCGCGCTGGCCGGCGGCATGTTCGCCGCGGTCTACACCGCCCTCGGGGAGCGGGCCCGCAGCACCGTCAGCACCACCACGTACACCACCGTCTGCTACGGGGTGTGCGCGCTGGTCCTGCTGGCGGTCTGCCTGGTCGGCGGGGTGCGGCTGGGCGGCTGGGACGTCGACACGTGGCTGGTGATCCTCGCCCTGGTGGGCGGCGCCCAGCTCCTCGGTCACTCGATGTTCAACTACGCGCTGCGCCGGATCCCGGCGACCACGGTCAGCGTGCTGATCCTGCTGGAGGCCCCTGGGGCCGCCCTGATCGCCTGGGCCTGGCTCGGCCAGCTCCCCCGGGCCACCGCGTTGCCCGGGCTCGCGCTGCTGCTGGTGGGCGTCGTCGTGGTGGTGCTCGGTGGGGCGCGGGCCGGCCGCCGGGTCGTCCCCACCCCGCTGCCCGCTGACGCCACCCCGCTCGCCGAGCGTCCGCCGGCCTGACTCCGCGTACTTTCGCGGCGAGTGTCGCGGTTCCGCCCGCCCCGGCGCACCTCTTCGGCGACAGTGCGAGGGGAGAGGGGCGGTGGGATGGGCGAAGGCGGTGGGGAGGGGACGGTCGTCACCCCGGCGGCGGAGTTCCCGCCCCTGGGGCCGGAGGAACTGGGATCGCTGCGCCGGATCGGGGAGCGGTGGCAGGTGACCCGGCCGGACCGGCCGGGGCCGGCGGGTGAACTGCCGGTGGACCCGACCCTCGGGCGGTACCGCCGCCGACCCCTCCCGAGCCGGTTCGGCCGGCTGGCGCCGATCGAGATGTTCCAGGCCGGGGAGCCCGACGAGCTGGTCGCCACCGAGCCGGCGAACCTGCCCGGATCCCGCCTGGGTCGCGGCCTTGGCCGGCTCCGCCGGGTGCTGCTCGGCCCACCGCTGAGCAGTGCGGCCGTGCTGTACGAGCGGATGCGCAAGCTGGTCGCCCTGCCGGTGCTCTCCTCCGACCTGCTCAGCTCGGTGGCGTACGGGCCGGAGGCCATGCTGACCGTGCTGGTGCTGGCGGGCGGCGCCGCGTTGGGGTTGTCGTTGCCGCTGGGCGCGTTGCTGGTGCTGCTGATGGTCGCGGTCGGGATCTCCTACCGACAGACCATTCCGGCCTACCCGCACGGTGCCGGCTCGTACATCGTGGCCGGCGACAACCTGGGCACAGGTGCCGGGCTCGCCGCGGCGGCCGGGCTGATGATCGACTACGTGCTGACCGTGTCGGTGTCGGTGTCCGCCGGCATCCACGCCGTCACTTCGGCCCTGCCGGGGCTCACCGGGCTCGCCGTTCCGCTCGGTGTGCTGATGATCGCGGTGCTGCTCGCCGGCAACCTTCGCGGCGTCCGTACCGCCGGGAACATTTTCGTGCTCCCCACGTACGCCTTCGTCGTCGCGCTGCTGGCGGTGCTCGGCGTCGGCTTCCTCCGGGCAGCCGGCCGGGGGTTCGCGGTGCTGCCGCCGCCGGACGTGCCGGTGGCCGAGGGGTTGGGCCTGCTGCTGGTGCTGCGGGCGTTCTCCTCCGGGGCGGTGTCGATGACCGGCATCGAGGCGGTGTCCAACGCGGTTCCGGCGTTCCGGCCGCCGGAGTGGCGCAATGCGCGTACCACCCTGAGCTGGATGGTCGCCATGCTGGTGGTCCTGTTCGCCGGCATCGTCGTGCTGATCCACCTGAACGGCCTGGCACCCAGGCCGGGGGAGACGATGCTGTCCCAGCTCGCTCGGAGCAGCTTTCCCACCGGCCCCTGGTACGCCCTGGTGCAGGCGGCCACCGCGCTGATCCTGCTGCTGGCCGCGAACACCGCCTTCAACGACTTTCCCCGGCTGCTGTTCTTCATGGCCCGGGCCGGGCACGCCCCGCGCCGGTTCCTGCACATGGGGGACCGGCTGGCGTTCGGCAACGGCCTCGTCGCCCTCTCCGTCACGGCGGCGCTCGTCTTCCTCGCCTTCGGCGGGCACACCGAGGCGCTGATCCCGCTCTACGCGGTCGGGGTGTTCCTGGCGTTCACCCTCTCCCAGGCCGGGATGGTGGTGCACTGGCGACGTCGGCGCGGGCCGCGCTGGGGACGCCGGCTGGCGGTCAACGCGCTCGGCGCGACGCTGTCCGGGTTGGTCCTGCTGACCGCCGCGGTCGCCAAGTTCGCCGAGGGCGCCTGGGTGGTGGTCGTCGCCGTGCCGTTGCTGGTGCTGCTCTTCCACCGGGTACAGCGGCACTACCGGCGGCTGGACGGGGCACTGGCGCCGCGCCCGCCCGGAACTCCTTCGGCGTCCCCCGGGCCGTCCCTGCCGGCCGAGGGGCAGGAGGTGCCACAGCAGATCCGGCACCTGGTGGTGGTGCCGGTGGCCCGGCTCAACCGGGCCTCGCTGCGTGCCCTCGCGTACGCGGCGTCGCTCGGGCAGCCGACCCTGGCGGTGCACCTCGCCCCGAACGAGGAGGAGGCCGACCGGTTCCGTGGCCAGTGGGAGGCGTGGGGGGACCACCTGCGACTGGAGACGATCGTGTCGCCGTACCGGGCGGTGATCGGGCCGCTGGCCCACTACCTGGAGGCGCTGCACGCCTCCAGGGCCGATCTGGTGCTCACCGTGATCGTGCCCGAGGTGGTGCTGCGCCACCCCTGGCACCGGCCGCTGCACAGCCAGGTGGAGCGGCGGCTGCGCCGGGCGCTGCGGGAACTGGCCGGGGTGGTGGTGACCAGCGTCCCGGTGCACCTGCCCGGGTGAGGCGGGCGCGACCGGCACCGCGTGGCGGCTGGCGGGCTACCCGGCGTCGACGCCGACCGCCTTCGCGCTGGCGGCCCAGAGGCGGGCGGCGAGCTGTGGGTCGGCGGCCTTGCGCAGCGGGCGGCGGGGCCGCCGGTCGGCGTAGTAGCCGCCGGACGTCAGCCTGGCCGGCTCCTGGTCGGCGAGCCAGACCAGCGTCTCGGCACCCTTCTCCGGGCTGCGGAACGGCAGGATCCGCATGCCCAGGGCCACCAGCCGGCTGTCCGCGCCGAACCGGGTCCGCACCACCCCCGGGTGGAAGCAGTACGCGGGGATCTCCGGCCACCGCCGGGCCGCCTCGGCGGTGAACAGGATGTTCGCCTGCTTGCTGGTGCCGTACGCGCGCATCGGCCGGTAGCCGCGCAGCGTGGCGTTGAGGTCGTCCGGGTCCAGTACGCCGCTGCGGTGCGCCCCGGAGGCGGTGACCACCAGCCTGCCGACCCGATCCCGTAGCAGGGTGCTGAGCAGGAACGGGGCCAGGTGGTTGGCCTGCATCGACAGCTCGAACCCGTCGATCGTGGTGACCGGACGCAGCACGATCGCCCCGGCGTTGTTGGCCAACACGTCGATCCGGTCGTACGCGGCGCGCAGCCGTTCCGCCAGCCCCCGCACGTCGTCGAGGACCGCGAAGTCGGCCCGGAACAGTTCGGGCCGCTCGCCGCTGGCGTCCCGCACGCGGTCGCCGGCCGCCTGGAGGCGGGCCGGGTCCCGGCCGACCAGTGCCACCCGGTCACCACGGCGCGCCAGGTCCACGGCGGCGGCCAGTCCGATGCCGGAACTGGCTCCGGTCACCACCACGATCCGACGCCCAGTGAGATCTTCCACAGGTCCATTCACCCCGGTCACGGCACGAGGCTACCGTGACGTCACAAACACCTTTGCGATCGTTAAGTCCGCCGGCGCGGCGGGCCCCGTCAGCCCGTCGGCCGGTCCGCCGACGCGGGAAGGAGCGCATCCATGGCCGCTGTCGGTCGTCCCCGCCGATCCTGCCTCGCCGTGCCCGGTTCCAGCGTCAAGATGCTCGGCAAGGCCCAGGGCCTCCCCGCCGACCAGGTCTTCCTGGACCTGGAGGACGCGGTGGCCCCGCTGGCCAAGCCGGACGCGCGCAAGAACATCGTGGCCGCGCTCAACGAGGGCGACTGGGCCGGCAAGACCCGGGTGGTCCGGGTCAACGACCTCACCACCCCCTGGACGTACCGGGACGTGATCGAGGTCGTCGAGGGGGCCGGCGCCAACCTGGACTGCGTCATGCTGCCGAAGGTGCAGAACGCCGCCCAGGTGCAGTGGCTGGACCTGACGCTCACCCAGATCGAGAAGACCCTCGGCCTCCAGGTCGGCCGGATCGGCATCGAGGCCCAGATCGAGAACGCCGCCGGCCTGGTCAACGTCGACGCCATCGCCGCCGCGTCGCCCCGGGTGGAGACCATCATCTTCGGGCCGGCCGACTTCATGGCCTCGATCAACATGAGGTCCCTGGTGGTGGGCGCGCTCATCCCCGACTACCCGGGCGACCCGTACCACTACATCCTGATGCGCATCCTGATGGCCGCCCGGATGCACGACAAGCAGGCCATCGACGGCCCGTTCCTGCAGATCCGGGACGTCGACGCGTTCCGGGAGGTGGCCGGGCGGTCGGCCGCGCTGGGTTTCGACGGCAAGTGGGTGCTGCACCCCGGGCAGATCGACGCCGCGAACGAGGTCTACTCACCGGCCCAGGCCGACTACGACCACGCGGAGCTGATCCTCGACGCGTACGAGCACTACACCTCGGAGGCGGGCGGCCGGCTCGGCGCGGTGATGCTCGGCGACGAGATGATCGACGAGGCGTCCCGCAAGATGGCCCTGGTGATCGCGGCCAAGGGGCGCGCGGCCGGGCTGACCCGCACCTCCAGCTTCACGCCCGAGGCGGGATGAGCCGGTGCCACCCCGGGGCCCGGGGCGGCACCGGACCGTCGTGCCGGCCGCGCGTCAGTAGGTGCCGCTGCTGCTCGTGCTGCCCGCGTAGATCGCGATGCCGATCATCACGAGGTAGAAGATGATCCCCAGCACCATCAGGCCGGTGAGGATCCAGCCGACGATGATGGCCGCCTTCGCCATCCCCTCACCGCTCTCGCCGGTCTGCCGGATCTGCTTCTGGGCGACGTGACCCATGATCGCGCCGACCGGCGCGGTGATGCAGGACGCGATGCCGACCAGGGCGAGCACCAGTGCCGCGATGGCCAGGCCGTTGGTCCTCGGCGGCTGCGGGTACCCGTACCCGGGGTAGCCGGCCGGCGGGTAGCCGGCGGGTGCGTAGCCGGGCACGGCGTACGGGTCGGCGGCGGGCGCGGGCTGCCCCGACTTCATCCCCGCGTACGGGTCGACGGGCGCGTACGGGTCGACGGGCGCGTACGGGTCCGCGCCCGTCGGCTGGCCGGGGATCGGCTGCCCGCTGACCGGCAGGATGGGGTCGACGGGTGGGGTGGACGGCTGGGACCAGGGGTCGGTGCCGGACGGCGGCGGATATGTCATCGGTTCTCTCCGTCTGTCGAGGGTGCGCGGTCAGGGTAGCCAGGCCCGCCCAGAATGAGAGGCCCCCGTTACCGGGTGCCGCGTTGCCCGGCGGGGGCGTAGCGGGCAGGATCTCGGCATGGCAGCAGACGCGCGGTCCGCGGACCGTTCCGGGAGCCGACCGCGGCGGGACGCGAGCCGACCGGGCCTGGCCCGGCGCGGCCGGGTCACCGCCGCGACAGCCCCGGCCGACCAGGACGCCCCGGCGCCGCTGGCCGACCCCGTAACCATGCGGCTCGACGGCAGGGTCGCCCTGGTCACCGGGGCTGGCAGCCCCGACGGCATCGGGTACGCCACGGCCCGCCGGCTGGCCGACCTGGGCGCCCGGGTGGCCATCGTGTCCACCACTCGGCGCATCCACGAACGGGCCGGGGAGCTGGGGGTGACCGGGTTCGTCGCCGACCTCACCGACGAGTCGGAGGTCGGGGCGCTCGCCGACGCGGTCGCCGAGCAACTCGGCGACGTGGAGGTGCTGGTCAACAACGCCGGGCTGGCCAGCCGGGCCAGCCCCGAGGTGCTACGCCCGGTGGCCCAGCTCAGCTACGCGGAGTGGCACGGCGAGATCGAGCGGAACCTGACCACCGCGTTCCTGTGCAGCCGCGCGTTCATCGGCGGGATGGCCGAGCGTGGCTGGGGGCGGATCGTCAATTTGGCGGCCACCGCCGGCCCGGTCAACGCCCTGCCCACCGAGGCGGCGTACGCCGCCGCGAAGGCGGGCGTGGTCGGCCTGACCCGGGCGCTGGCGATGGAGATGATCGCCGACGGGGTGACGGTGAACTCGGTGGCCCCGGGGACCATCCACACGGCCGCCTCCACGGTGGCGGAGATCCGGCAGGGGCTCGGCACCCCGGTGGGCCGCCCCGGCACCCCGGACGAGGTGGCCGCCGCGATCGCGTTCCTCTGCTCGCCCGCCGCGTCGTACATCACCGGGCAGATGCTGGTGGTGGACGGCGGGAACAGCGTGCGGGAGGCACAGTTCCGCTGACCCGCCCCGGGCGTCAGTTGTAGGAGCTACCGCCACCGGAGCTGCCCCAGATCGCCAGCGCCATCCAACCGCAGCAGGCCAACAGGCCGATCGCGGTGAAGAGGTAGCCGAGGATCAGGCCCCAGGTGGCGAGCTGGTCGCCCTCCTCGCCGGTGCGCCGGAGCTGCTGCTTGGCCACGTGCCCGAACACGATGCCGGCAGGCGGGAAGACGAACGCGAAGACCAGCGACAACACGGCGAGGATGTTCGTCGCCCGGCCGGGCGGCGGCTGGCCGGGGTACTGCCCAGGCTGGCCGTACTGCCCTGGCTGGCCGTACTGCTCGTATCCCGGGGGCGGGCCGTACTGGCCCGGTTGCCCGTACTGCTGCTCGTATCCCGGGGGCGGGCCCGACCGGCCGGGCTCGCCGGGCGGCGGCTCGTACGGCGACGGCGGCTGGTCCGGCTCCTGCGGTGGACAACTCATTCGGCCCCTCCCGCGCACCCTCGGTGACCTGCCCTGTTGCGGACGCTACCCGCAGCGGTGAACCTTTTCACAGCGGTTGTGTGGACAGGTTGCCTTGGCCTCGCCGGCCGGGAGGCCGATACTTACCGAGCGTTCAGTTACCCATGAGTAATGCGCCGATCCCCGGAGGCTGAGATGGCCCGACTCGCCCAGACGCCCGGCCTGACCGACGTACAGCGCTCGATCCTGGAAACCGTCCGGGAATTCGCCGACAGGGAGATCATCCCGCACGCGCAGCGGCTGGAGCACGCCGACGAGTACCCCACCGACATCCTCGACGGGATGCGCGAGATGGGGCTGTTCGGCCTCACCATCGCCGAGGAGCACGGCGGGCTCGGCGAGTCCCTGCTGACCTACGCCCTGGTGGTCGAGGAGCTGTCCCGGGGCTGGATGTCGATCTCCGGCATCGTCAACACCCACTTCATCGTGGCGTACCTGATCTCCCAGCACGGCTCGGCCGAGCAGCAGGCCCGGCTGCTGCCGCGAATGGCGACCGGCGAGGTGCGCGGCGCGTTCTCCATGTCCGAGCCCGAGTGTGGCTCCGACGTCTCGGCGATCAAGTCCAGGGCGGTCCGCGACGGCGACAGCTACGTCCTGAACGGCCAGAAGATGTGGCTGACCAACGGGGCGTACTCCTCGGTGGTGGCGACCCTGGTCAGGACCGACACCGGCGCCGACTCGGTGTACGGCAACATGAGCACCTTCCTGCTGGAGAAGGAGCCCGGCTTCGGCGAGACCGCGCCCGGCCTGACCATCCCCGGCAGGATCGAGAAGATGGGCTACAAGGGCGTCGAGACCACCGAGATGGTCCTCGACGGCGTCACCGTCCCCGCCGCCGCCGTGCTCGGCGGACCGGACAAGGTCGGCCGCGGCTTCTACCAGATGATGGACGGCATCGAGGTCGGCCGGGTCAACGTCGCCGCCCGCGCCTGCGGCATCTCCATCCGCGCCTTCGAGTTGGCCGTCGCGTACGCCCAGCAGCGGAAGACCTTCGGCCAGCCGCTGGCGAAGCACCAGGCGATCGCCTTCAAGCTCGCCGAGATGGGCACGAAGATCGAGGCCGCGCACGCCCTGATGGTCAACGCCGCCCGGCTCAAGGACGCCGGCCAGCGCAACGACGTCGAGGCCGGGATGGCCAAGCTGCTCGCCTCCGAGTACTGCGCCGAGGTGGTCCAGGAGGCGTTCCGCATCCACGGCGGCTACGGCTACTCCAAGGAGTACGAGATCGAGCGGCTGATGCGGGAGGCCCCGTTCCTGCTCATCGGCGAGGGCACCTCGGAGATCCAGAAGACGATCATCTCGCGTGGCCTGCTCAAGGAGTACAAGCTCTGAGCCGGTCGCCCCGCCGACGCTGGGATCAGCCGAGGCGGGTCAGCCCGGCGGCGGCGCGCTCGACGATGAGGCAGCGGTCCTCGACATAGTCGATGCCGGCCTTCTCGGCGATCCGCCGCGCCTCGGGCGAGACGATGCCGAGCTGCAGCCAGACCGCGGGCGCGCCGATCGCCACCGCCTCGCGGACCACCTCGACCGCGTCCCGGGCGGGACGGAACACGTCGACCAGGTCGACCGGGTGCGGAATGTCGGCCAGCGACGCGTACGCCCGCTCGCCGAACAGTTCGTCGACCATCGGATTGACCGGGATGATCCGCCAGCCGTGCCGCTGCATCTGCGCCGGCACCCGGTGCGCGGCCTTGCTCGGGTCGCGGGACGCGCCCACGACGGCGATCACGGCGGAATCGGCGAGGATCTGCTGAGCGGTACGCACCCGCCGACTCTAACCCCGTCGCTCAGCCCTCCGGCCGCGAGCACGCTACGCAGCCGGGCGTGCTCCTGCGGCGCGTGCCGGACGGGTCGCGCCGGGCAGCGCCGGCGGCAGGGGTGGGGCCGCCGGCGCTGCCCGCTCGGAACCGCCCTCGTCCGGGGGAGCGGAGAGGTTGTCCCAGCGCATGGCCATTATTCGAACACGTGTGCGAAATAAGCGCAAGTGACCTACCGGACACCAGAACCCCGGCGGTCATCCGGCCGGGGGAGGATGGAGCCATGGAGACGTCGACCTTCGTCTACGACGGCGACTGCGCGTTCTGCACGAAGTGCGCCCAGTTCATCGAGCACCGCATCCCCACCGGGGCGCGGGTGCTGCCCTGGCAGTTCGCCGACCTCGAAGCGCTGGGCCTGACGGAGGCCGCGTGCGAGGAGGCCGTGCAGTGGGTCGGCGCGGACGGCTCCCGGGCCGCCGGCCCGGACGCGATCGCCAGGCTGCTCGGCGACAGCGGTCCGCTCTGGCGGGTGGCCGGGGCCGGCCTGCGGTTCCCGCCGGTCCTCGCGGCGGCCTGGCCGGCGTACCGCTGGGTGGCCCGCAACCGGCACCGGCTGCCGGGCGGCACCGCCGCGTGCTCGTTGCCCCAGGAGGCGCGGGAGCGGCTCTACGGGCCGGCCGGCCGGCCCACCACGGACGCCTGACCCGGACTGGCCGTGGCCGGGGCCGCCTGCGCCGGCTCCGATCCGCCGTTCCCGCGCGGGCCGGGTCGGCGGCGCCCGCCGAGCCGTCGGGCCCAGAGCACCGGGCGCACCCGCTCCAGCGGCAGGAAGCCGGCCATCGCCACCAGGTGCGGCGCGAACGAGATGGTGATCGTCGCCATGGTGACCAGGTGGAACGAGTAGAAGAAGCCGATCATGGCCTGCCGCCAGCGCTCGGACAGCAGGAAGACCACCGGGCTGAGCAGCTCGAAGGCGAGGATGCCGAACTGCGCCACGAGCAGCAGGTACGGCACCCCGGCGATCAGGTCGGCCAGGTCGGTGCCGCGCCGGATGATCGCCCGAGCCAGCACCGAGCCGGTGGCCCAGTCGAGCCCGCCGAACCGGAACTTGGCGAACGCGGCCAGAAAATACGTGCAGATCACCGCGATCTGGGTGACTCGCAGCGCCCAGCCGCCGGCCTCGGTGCGCGTCGGGTCGCCGTGCCGGGCCCGCCCGGCGGCGGGGAGCACGGCGAGCGCGACGAGCAGGCCGAACCGGTCGTGGTCGACCTTGCCGTAGCTCATCGCGATGATCATCCACTGCAGGTAGAGCGCGAAGACCGACCAGCCGAGCAGCCGGTGGGCGCGCCCCGTCGCGGCGAGCGCGGCGAGGAGCAGCAGGGCCCAGAAGATCGCGGCGACCAGCGCCGGGGTGGGGGTGGGCAGCGGGAGCGCCCGCCCGACGAGCAGTGGCTGGTAAAGCTCGCCGGGCACGCTGGCCCGGGTGCGCACCCAGGGGGTGAAGAACACCAGGTCGGCGGCCACGAAGAGGTAGATCAGGGTGCGGAAGGCGGCCACCCGGCCGCGCGGGACCGCCTCGGTCAGCCAGCCGATCACCGGTCCGCCTGCCAGCTGACCACCGTCTCGTCGGCCCAGCGGCCGGTCGGCCGGCCGCCCTCGATGCCGTACCAGCGGATCACGATGCGCACCTCGACGAGCCCGGCGGCGTCGGGGTGGCGCTCGGCGTACGCGTCGGCGACCTGGCGCAGCCGGTCCGGCTCGGCGACGTACCGGCTCTGCTGGCCCTCGATCTCGGCGCGGCGGATGCCGGTGGCGTCCTGGCCCAGGTCGACCACCGCGCCGGTGCGGTCCACGCCCTCGACGCGGGTGTCCGGGGCGGGGGCGTCGGGCGGGTCCGAGGTGGAGTACATCCGGAACGGGCCGAACGGGAAGTGGTCGTCGCTGCCCCAGGCCGTGCCGGCGAGCAGCATGGCGAGGCCGAGCGCGGTCGCGCCCAGCCGGACCGCCCGGCCACGCCGGGTCAACGTCTCCATCGGTTCAGGACCATACGGGATGGATCGGCTGGCAGGGGTCCCTCCGTCGGCCGGTCGGCACCGGCCGTAACGGTACTTTCCGACCACCGCGACGACCGGTCCCGGCGACGGCCCTACCCGGGACGCGACGACGGCCGGGCCCGGGGGCCCGGCCGTCGCGGTGGTCGGTTCAGTGGTTGTGCTCGGCCAGCTTCTTGCGGACGTCGTCCATGTCGAGGCCCTGAACCTGCTCGATGAGGTTCTCCAGGGCGGACTCGGGCAGGGCGCCGGGCTGGGAGAAGACGATCACGCCGTCCCGGATCGCCATGATCGTCGGGATGGAGCGGATGTCGAACTTGGCGCCCAGTTCCTGCTGCGCCTCGGTGTCGACCTTGCCGAAGACGATGGCCGGGTGCTTCTCGGAGGAGCGCTCGTAGACCGGGGCGAACCGCTTGCACGGGCCGCACCACTCGGCCCAGAAGTCGACGAGGACGATGCCGTCGCTGCCCGCCACCTCGTCGAAGTTCCCCGTGGTCAGCTCAACGGTTGCCATTTGCACTCTCCGATCACCGAGGAATCAACTACGCCTCCTGAAACCAGGACGGGTACCCACGAATTCCCGGCCGACCGGTGCCGAAACCCGCAGGCCGGCGGGGAGGGAGCCCGGGGCATCGATCCGCATCTGTCGGCCCCGGCGTGTGGCATGCACATGCATGACGCATTTGCGTGACGAGCCGTGATGGGAGCGCTTCCACGATCGTCTGCCCAGGCGGCGGCACTGCGCTGGTGATCTGATGCCTGACTAGCGCCGATCCGACCTGCGGAGATCGCTCCGGAACCGGTTGACGGTCACGCAGAGTATTGTTACGAAAAGATAAATGTGACGTCGGTCTCTGTTCGTTTGGCACCGCCGTACGGCAGAATCTGTCGCATCAGAGCGTGGGCGGCGGGTGCCGGGGAGGGCCCCGCCGCTCATTGCGTCTCCCCCCAAGTGCCGCCGCCGGTGTGACATTTCCTCGGCCGGCCGGCCTCGGCCCCCGCCTTAACACTCGATAAGGCATGCTGGCCCGAACTCTGTCGCCGCCGTTAAGGGGACATCGATGCAGTTCGGCCGCTACTACGAGGAGTTCGAGGTCGGCGCGGTCTACCGGCACTGGCCGGGCAAGACCGTCACCGAGTACGACGACCACCTCTTCTGCCTGCTCACCATGAACCACCACCCCCTGCACCTGGACGCCCACTACGCCGAGTCGGCGAGCCAGTTCCAGCGCAACGTGGTGGTCGGCAACTACATCTACTCCCTGCTGCTCGGCATGTCCGTCCCCGACGTCAGCGGCAAGGCCATCGCGAACCTCGAGGTCGAGTCGCTGCGGCACGTGGCCCCGACCTTCCACGGCGACACCATCTACGGCGAGACCACCGTGCTGGACAAGCGCGAATCCGGCTCGAAGCCCGACCGGGGGGTCGTCTCCGTGGAGACCCGCGGTTACAAGCAGGACGGCACCATGGTCTGCGTCTTCCGCCGCCGGGTGATGGTCCCCAAGCGGGAGTACGCGGCCAACGCCGTCGGAGAGGGCGTCGACCCGGAGCGGCCGAGCTTCCCCGAGCCGCGCTGACCCTCCCGTCCGGCATCGGGCCCCTCCCGCCCTCTTCCGCGGGTTGGGGCCCTTTCCCTGGTCGGAGGCTTATGCTGGCGCCGGAGGTCCCCATGAGCCACTCCGTCGCCGGAGAGCCGCCCTCTGCCGGCCGCCGCGCCGCACCGCTGACCACCGCCGTCTACTCCGCCGCCGAGTGGGATCTGCTGACCGGGCTGCCCGGCCGCGTGCTCGTCGCCGCCGCCACGCCCGCCCCCGGACGCCCGGCGCGGGGCGTCGTCGCCGGGCTCGCCGGCCTGGACGCCGTGGCGGCGGGCCGTGCCTCCGACAGCGACCTGGTCCGTGCCGTGGTGGCCGCCATCTACGCCCGACACGACGGGGCACCCGCCCCGGCCGGCCGGCTCACCGACCTCGTCGATCTGCTGGCCGCCTGCCGGGCCTCGGTGCGGGTGCTGCGCCGCCGGGCCGACCCCGCCGACTCGGCCGCGTACCGGCAGTGGGTGCAGTCGGTGGCGGCCCGGGTCTGCCGGGTCACCGTCGGCGGGGTCCCGGCCCCGGCGGACGTGCCCACCGCTCCGGCCGACCGGCGCTTCCTGGACCGGCTCTGCGGTGCGCTCGACCTGGGCTGATCAGGCCGCCGTCCCCGCCGGCCCGCGACCGGCCCCGCGGGCACCCCACGGCCGGCGGCCGGCGGGCGGACCGTACCCTCTTCAGACCGTGACGGGTGACCAGCTCGAAGTCGGCGTGGGGCCGTGGCCCGGCGACCGGCCGGACGACCCCCGGTACGACCCGGAGCTACTGTCCGAGGGCGACCGGCGCAACGTGGTGGACCGGTACCGGTACTGGCGGCGGGAGGCCGTGGTCGCCGACCTCGACCGGCGCCGGCACGACTTCCACGTGGCCGTCGAGAACTGGCAGCACGACTTCAACATCGGCACGGTGGTCCGCAACGCCAACGCCTTCCTCGCCGCCGAGGTGCACATCGTCGGGCGGCGGCGGTGGAACCGGCGCGGTGCCATGGTGACCGACCGGTACCAGCACGTCCGGCACCACGAGACGATCGACGAGTTCGTCGCCTGGGCGGTGGGGCGGGACCTGCCGGTGGTCGGCATCGACAACCTGCCCGGCTCCCGACCGCTGGAGACGACCACCCTGCCGCGCCGCTGCGTGCTGCTCTTCGGCCAGGAGGGCCCGGGGCTTTCCGAGACCGCCCGGACGGCCTGTGACCAGCTCTTCTCGATCGCCCAGTACGGCTCGACCCGATCGATCAACGCCGGGGTGGCCAGCGGCATCGCGATGCACGCGTGGGTCCGGGCCTACGCCGGCCCGCCGCCCGACTGAGCCGGTGTCCACACCGGTCCGCCGCCCGGATCCGGGCGGGGCGCCGGCCCGGTGACCCTGCGCCGCGGTCGGGCACGGTCGGTGGAATCCCGCCCCGACGCGCCGGGGAAACGGCCGCTCGACTTGACTGCCCGGCCGTCCGGGGTGACGGTGGAAACGTGAGTGTCACGGTGAGTTGTCCGAGGTGTGGTGGATCCGTGCGGGAGCCGGACCTCATGCACACCGAATGGCGGTGCCTGCGCTGCGGCCCGGTGCCACCGTTGCACGTGCCCGAGAACATCGGCGCGGAGATCATGGCCAGCGTGGTGGACCGGGTCGCCGCCGCCGCGCCCGGGGCGGAGCCGGCCACGCCGGTGTGGTGCCCCTGGCCACTGCCGCCCGGCTGGACCCTGACGGGCGTGGCGTACGCGGGCGACGAGCGGACCGGGGTACGGGCCACCGCGATCGCCTGCGCCGGTCCCGAGCCGCTCGGCGGCGGCCCCGCCGATCTGGTCTTCGTGGCCGAGGAGCCGGGCGTGGGCCTGGGCACCCGGCTGGCCGGGCTGGCGGGCCCCGATCCGGGCCCGCAACTCGCCGAGGCGTTGAACGAACCCGGCCCCGGGCATCCGGAGCACATCGGACAGGCCAGGATCCGGGTGGCCGGCCATCCGACTCCACTGTGGCTCGTGAATTCTCCGACAGATCGAAGCGCGTACGCCGGCGAGGCTCGGGGAATGTGGCTCCATGCGATAGCCTGGCCGGCGAGTGCGGGGCATCTGCTCGCCGAGGACGTGGAGTTGCGCGACCTCACGGAGTGGACGCCGTCCGAGCTCGTGTACGGCGCACCGTCCCCGTACCTGCACGGGAAGGCCTGACAAGTCTCCCGTTCTGTCGGGGAACGGACGCAAAGATTCACTGTACGACACCTTACTGATACTCTGGGTGCCGCTGCGGTAAATGGACCCGGCGCCAGCGCGAGAGGATGGCCCGCCATGGTCAAGAAGGTCCTCACCTGGGCCGGTATCGCATTCTTGATCTTCTTTGTCGCCTACCGGCCGAACTCGGCCGCAGACGTCTTCAAGTCGATCGGTGGCGGCATCATGGACATCGCCCAAGGCTTCGGCGACTTCTTCACCAGCCTCATCGCCTAGCCGCCGATGGGAAGCCCCTCCGGCCCCCCCTTCGATCCCGACGACCCCGACCGGGGGCGCCGGGAGCGAGACACGGAGCCGATTCCCCGGGTCCGGCCCGACGACGTGCCGGGTTCCCGTTCTGGTCCCTCAGACGGCCCCCCGTTCTCCGACGACGTCGGCTACGGCGACGGTCCGTACGCGGGCGAGGAGCGCTCCGGGCGTGCCTGGGTCCGCGACCCCGAGGCCGGCTACCAGGCGCCGCAGATCTCCGAGGAGGAGCTGGCCGGCCTGCGGGTCGACGCCTCCGGCATGCCGCTGGGCCCCCGGCGGGTCCTCCCGCTGGAGGACGAGCCCAGCTCGCTCGTCGCCCGCTACCTCTTCCCCACCGAGCGGTACCGGGGCGAGTGGAAGCGGCACTGGATCCACCTCACCACGCCGATCCTGGTGGGCATCGCCGCGACCTTCGTCCTCGGCTACCTCTCCGGCTTCCTCGCCGGGCGGGACGTGGGCGCGCTGACCACCATCGCGGTGCTGCTCTGGTTCGCCGTGATGGGCTGGGTCGCCTGGCGGGTCGCCGACTGGTGGTACGACCGCTTCATCCTGACCAACAAGCGGGTGATGGTCGTCAACGGCATCATCACCCGCAAGGTCGCGATGATGCCCCTGGCCCGGGTCACCGACATGAAATACGAGCAGAGCCCGACCGGCCGCGCGCTCAACTACGGCACCTTCGTGCTGGAGTCCGCCGGCCAGGACCAGGCGCTCCGCGAGATCAAGAACCTGCCCAACCCCAACGAGCTCTACCTGCGCGTCGTCGAGGAGATGTACGAGCCGCAGGCAGTCGAGGCGCGGTTGGGCAAGGAGGCGGACGAGGCCAAGGCCGACGACGGCGCCTGACAATTCCGTCCGAACATCGGAGAACAAGGCACCAATCGCCGTCGACCGACGCGCCCCGGCGTGGCAGCCTGCCAGCAGGGCACGGGGGCGCGGCGGGAGGTGGGCGTGGCCGGTAGGGACCCGCTGGAGGAGGATTTCCGTGAGTTCGTCGAGGCCCGTTCCGGTGCCCTGCTGCGCACCGCGTACCTGCTCACCGGGGACTGGGCCACGGCCGAGGACCTGCTCCAGACGGCCCTGACCAAGACGTACCTGGCCTGCCGGCGGCTCGGCGGGATCGACGCGATCGAGCCGTACGCCCGCCGGGTCATGGTCAACACCTCGACGAGCTGGTGGCGGCGACGCTGGCACGGGGAACGGCCGACGGAGGTGCTGCCCGAGCGGGCCGGGACCGACGAGATCGAGCAGCAGCTCGACCGGGACGTGCTCTGGCGGCACCTCAGGGCGCTGCCCAGCCGGCAACGGGCGGTGCTGGTGCTGCGCTTCTACGAGGACATGTCGGAGGCGCAGACCGCCGCGCTGCTGGAGATCTCCCCGGGAACGGTGAAGAGCCAGACGTCCCGGGCGCTGGCCACCCTGCGCCGCCGACTGGGCGAGCAGGCGGCCCTCGACCTGCCCGACCTGCCCGGGTCGGCGCGGTCCGCCGGCCGGGAGGCGCCGCGTCGCCCGTCCCGGGCTGCGGCGTCCGACGCCCCCGTCCCGGGCCGCGCCGGGCCGCGCCCCGGCGCGTCCCGGACGCCGCCGCTCCGTCCCGCCCCGGCCGGGGAGCCGTCCCGCGTGCCCGCGCCCGCCTCGTCCCGCGTGCCGGCCGATGCCCAACGTGCCGCCGGGGCCCCACGCCGCAGCGGCCACCCGAAGGACTCGGCGCCGGTGGCCGCACCCACCCCGCCGGTCGCCGACGCCGTCGGGGCGTCGACCCGGGCCGTCGGCGCGGAGAGGCGGTGAGCGGCGTGCCGATCCCCGCTGACAACCGGACGAGGGGCCCCGGGCGTCCAATGGATGTGCCGACAGAGGAGCTGGAGCGCGCGGTCCGGGAGACCCTGTCCCGGCAGGCCGCCACGCTCCGACCCCTCGCAGTGGACCCGGCCGGGCTGGCCATCCGGCGCGCCAACCGCACTCGTCGCCGCCGCACCCTGACCGGCATCGCCCTCGCCGGGGCGACCACCGCGCTGGTCGGTGCCGGCATGGCACAGTTCGGTGCGCAGGCGGGCCACCCGACCACCCCGACGGTGGTGCTCGGCGACCCGCGTGGGGCCACCGCCAGCCCGACCACGCACCTGGTGGCGAGCCCGTCGGCCGGGTCCGCCCGACCGCTCCCCGGCCCGGGCGGCACCGCCGTTGACCTGATCGTCGGCACGACCCTGCGCACCACCCGGGGCGAGAGCATCCCGCTCGGGCTGGGCGCGGTCGACCGGGCCCAACGCATCCCCGACCAGGGCGGCTGGCTGGTGGTGAGCGGTCCGACCGCGGCGGGCCGGACCCTGCTCTCCGTGCGGCCGGACGGCAGCAGCCAGGCGCTCCTCGCGGGCGCGGAGGCCATTGCCGTCGCCACCACCGGCCGGCAGGTGGCCTGGCGGGACGGGGACCGGATCACCCTCGCCGGAATCGTCGGCGACCGGCTGGTCGCGGTCACCAGCACGCCGGCCCGTGGGCCGTCCGTCCCGGTCGGCTTCGTCGGCGACGCCGTCCTCGTGCGCCTCGACCCCAGCCGTCCCGGGTACGCGGTGTGGCGACCGGCCGCGGGCGGGCTCTCCGCCGGGACCGGGGACGACGTCCTAGCCGTCCACGGGACGCTGCCGGACGGCCGGGCGATCGGCGTGGTCACCACCGGTACGCCCGGCCGGCCCTGCCTGGCGCTGCTCGACCCCGCCCGGAACCTCGCCGTGACCCGTACCGCCTGCGGGCCGGTCCTCGACGCCGACGGGTTCGGCGTGGTCTCCGCCGACGGGCGCTGGCTGCTGGCCAACGGCCGCACCGGCGCGTCGAAGGCCACCGGGGCGCTCCTGGTCGACCTGGCCACCCTCGACGGGACGCCGGTGGCCCGCCGAGCCGGTCCGGCGGTGGCCGGCGCGGCGGCCTGGACCCCGACCCGGACCGCCGGGTACGTCGACGGGCGCGGCTGGCTCGTGCAGGTGCGCACCGACCGGGTGCTCGCCGGGGAGCAGGCCGACGCCGCCCCCGTGGCCGGCGTCGATTCGGGCGGCCGGCCGGTGGTCGTCACCGACGTGATCCCCTGACCTCCCGCCCTGGCCGGGGCCGTGCCGGCGGCGGGTAGCGTCGGGCGATGACCGCGCACCCCGGGCCGGCGGCCCGCATCGACCTGCACACCCACTCGACGGCCAGCGACGGCACCCTCACCCCGGACGAGCTGGTCCGGGCCGCGGCCGACGCCGGACTGGACGTGCTGGCGATCACCGACCACGACACCACCGCCGGCTGGGCGCCTGCCGTGGCGGCGCTGCCTCCCGGGCTGACCCTGATCCGTGGCGCGGAGATCTCCTGCCGCTGGTACGGGGCCGAGCCGGCGGTGGCGCTGCACCTGCTCGCGTACCTCTTCGACCCGGACCACCCGGAGCTGGTCGCGGAGTTGACCCGGATGCGGGCCGGCCGTGAGGTGCGCGGGGAGCGGATCGTCGAACTGCTGCGCGCCGACGGCGTCGAGGTGAGCTGGCCGGAGATCCTGGCCGGGGCGGCCGGTGGGACGGTGGGCCGGCCGCATATCGCCCAGGCGCTGATCCGGGCCGGGCTGGTGACCACCACCATCGAGGCGTTCGGGTCGGCCTGGCTGGGGGAGCGCTACCGGCTGCCCAAGGAGGACCTCGACGTGTTCCGGGCGGTCCGGCTGGTCCGGGCGGCCGGCGGCGTACCGGTCCTCGCCCACCCGAGGGCCAGCCGGCGGGGGCCGATCGTGCCGGACGGGCTGATCGTCGAGCTGGCGGCGGCCGGTCTCGCCGGCTTGGAGGCCGACCACGAGGACCACTCGCCCGCCGAGCGGGCGCACGTGCGGGCGCTCGCCGCCGAGCTGGGCCTGTTCGTCACCGGCTCGTCCGACTTCCACGGCACGCACAAGACCGTCCAGCTCGGCGCGTTCACCACGGCCGTCGAGGTGTACGAGCGGATCCTGGCCGAGGCCGGCGGGGTGACGCCTGTCGCTTCGACCTGATCCGCCTTCACCCGCGCGGCTACCGTGTCCGGGTGGATCCCAAGCTCTTCGGCGAGGTCTTCGTGACCCTGCTGGTCATCGTCGACCCGCCGGGCATGATGCCGATCTTCCTCGCGCTCACCGGGCCGCTGTCGGCCCGGGACCGGCACCGGGCGGCGTGGCAGGCCGTGGCGCTGGCGCTCGGGGTGATCGTGGTCTTCGCCGTGGCCGGGCAGACCCTGCTCGCCTACCTGCACGTGGACCTGCCGGCGCTCCAGGCGGCCGGCGGGCTGCTGCTGGTCCTGGTCGCCCTGGAGCTGCTCACGGGCAAGGCCGACGACCCCACCCAGCAGTCCACCTCGAACATCGCCCTGGTGCCGCTGGGCACCCCGCTGCTGGCCGGGCCGGGCGCGATCGTGGCGACCATGCTCTTCGTCCAGCAGGCCGACCGGGCCGTCGACTACGGCGCCATCGCGGCGGCCATCGTCGCGGTGATGCTCACGGTCTGGCTCGTGCTGCGCTTCTCCGGCGGGATCGTCAAGATCCTGCGGCCCGGCGGGATCGAGGTGCTCACCCGGATCGCCGGCCTGCTGCTCGCCGCCATCGCGGTGCAGCTCATCGCGGATGCCATCGCCGCCTTCGTCACCCAGTACGTGAACATGGCCTGACCCGGCCCGCCCCCGGCCGCCCGCCGTCTGCCCCGACCCGCCGACCGGGTCGGGCGGACCGTCGTACCGGGGTGGCAGGATCGGTGGGGTGCGACGAGCCTCCTCACCCGGACGATCCACCTCCGGACGGGCCCCCCGGGCCCGCGCCGGCCAGCCCGAGCAGCTCGGCTTCGACGGCATGCCGGAGCGGCTGTTCGTCTGCACGCCCAGCAAGCTCGGCGCGTACGCGGACTGCCCCCGCCGCTACCGCTACTCGTACGTCGACCGGCCGGCGCCGCCGAAGGGCCCGCCCTGGGCGCACAACTCGCTCGGCGCGAGCGTGCACACCGCCCTGAAGAACTGGTACGCGCTGCCCGCCGACCGCCGGCGACCGGAGGCGCTGGTCGCGCTGCTGAAGGGCACCTGGGTCCGCGACGGTTACCGCGACGACGAGCAGGAGCGGGAGGCGTACCGGCGGGCGCTGGGCTGGCTGGAGTCCTACGTCGCCACCCTGGACCCGGAGGCCGAACCGGTCGGCGTCGAGCGGGTGGTGGCGGTCAAGACGGCGGTGCTGGCATTCAACGGCCGCACCGACCGGATCGACTCCCGACCCGGCCCCGACGGCCCGGAGCTGGTGATCGTGGACTACAAGACCGGCCGCGCCGGGACGGACGCCGACGACGCGCGCGGCTCCCAGGCGCTGGCCCTTTACGCGTACGCCGCCGAGCGGGTGTTCCGCCGGCCGTGCCACCGGGTGGAGCTGCACCACCTGCCCACGGGGACCATCGCGGCGCACGAGCACACCGCCGAGTCGCTGACCCGGCAGCTCACCCGCGCCGAGGAGACCGCGCGGGACACCATGGTCGCCGAGCGGGCGGTCGCCGACGGGGCCGACCCCGACGAGGCGTTCCCCACCACGCCCGGGCCGCGCTGCGGCTGGTGCGACTACCGCCGGACCTGCCCCACCGGCTCGCAGACGCCGGGCAAGGAGCCCTGGGCGGCGATGGAGCGCACGGCCTGACCGCCTGACGGCCTGACCGGCACCGCGCCGCCTGACGGCCTGACGGCACCGCGCCGCCTGACGGCTCGGCCGGCACCGCGCCGCCGCGGTGGAGGCGGGCCAGGACCGGCGGGCGTCAGGCGGCGACGCCCGCTGCCCGCGCCTTTGCGGCCTGCTGCAACGGACCCTCCCGCCAGCGGCGCGGCAGGGCCGCCAGGGCGAGCCGCAGGGCGCGCACGCTGAGGTCGGCCGACAGTTCGGTGGTCGGCAGCCCCAGCCCGCCGTACATCCGGCGGGCCCAGGGCGGCAGCAGCGCGAACGCGGTGCCGGCGACGCCGAGGTACGCGAACCGGGCCGGCCCGAGGCTCAACCCGACCCGGGCCGGGAGGTTGAGCTTCCACGGGATCGGCGGAGCGGTGAGGAAGACGGCCGTCTCCGCCGCCTCCCGGGTGATCCGCAGGTCCGGTCGGATCCGCCGGTAGTACTCCGCCACCTCCGCGGCGGTGCCGGGCACGTCCGCCGGGTCCAGCCCGACCAGGGCTGCCACCCGGCGCTGCTCGCCGTAGTAGCCGTCCACCTCGGCGTCGGTCAGCCGCAGCCCGGCGCGGCGGGCAGTGCTGAGGAACGACTCCACCTCGGCCACGTGCACCCAGCGCAGCAACTCCGGGTCGTCGACGCGGAACTCCTCCCCGGTGGCCGGGTCGGTGGCGCGCAGCCGGGCGTGCAGCCGGCGTACCCGCGCCCCGGCGGCCTCGGCCTCGGCGGTGGTGCCGTAGATGGTGGTCGCCACGTACGTGGCGGTGCGGACCAGCCGCCCCCACGAGTCGGCGCGGTAGTCGCTGTTCTGCGCCACCCCGGCGACGGCCCGGGGATGCAGCGCCTGGAGGTAGAGCGAACGCAGGCCGGCGACGATCAGGATCGGCTCCTCGTGCACTTTCCACGTGACCGATCCCGGACCGAACAGGCCGAGGTCATCGGAGTCCACCCGACCAAGGGTGCCACGCCCCGAGCCCGGCCGGCGGGGGCGATGGTGTCAGTCGTCGGCGGAACGGCGGGACTGGCAGGCCGGGCAGAGCCCCCAGAAGGTGACCTCCGCCTCGTCCACCTCGAAGCCGTACGCGATGTTCGGGTCGAGGCACGGGGCCGCGCCGACCGCGCAGTCGATGTCGGCGATCTCGCCGCAACCCCGGCAGACCACGTGGTGGTGGTTGTCTCCGGCGCGCGCCTCGTAGCGGGCGGGGCTGCCGGCCGGCTCGATCCGGCGGGACAGCCCGGCCCGGGACAGCGCGCCGAGGACGTCGTAGACGGCCTGGGTGGAGACGGTGTCGAGGCGTTCCCGCACCCGGCGGGTGATCTCGTCGACCTCCAGGTGGCCGCCGGCAGCGAGGACGTCCAGCACGGCGAGGCGCGGCCGGGTGACCCGTAGGCCCCTCGATCGGAGCAGCTTCTCACCAGCGGACATGAGGTCAATGACAACACGGCCCCCACCAGGCGACAAGCAAGCTCCTCGGCCGGGTGGTCAGGGCCACAGCCCGCATCGACCGGGCCGCGGGCTGAACCGGGCAATCAACGCGCGCGTGTACCCGTTCGTCAGCACTGCCGTGGCGGCGGATCGTCGTACGCTGGCTGCCGCGGGCCGCGTCCACTCTCGGAGGTATCGGGTGTTCAGGGAGATCAACGGGCTGCCAGGCCACGTTCTGGTGATTCACGCCGCCGTGGTGTTCGTTCCGCTGCTTGCCGTGCTGGCCGCCGCTTACGGGTTGCTGCCGAGGTGGCGCCCCCGGTTCGGCTGGGCGGTGGCCGCCCTCGCGGTGGTCACCCCGATCGTCACCTGGGTGGCGACGGAGTCGGGCGAGACGCTGGAGGATGCGCTGCGGGAGAAGGGCTACCCGCCGCAGATCCTCGACCAGGTCCACGAGCACGCGGAGTACGGCGGGACGTTGCTCTGGTTCACCGTCGGCCTCGCCGTGGCGGCCCTCCTACTGCTGCTGGTGACCCGCAACGACGACCGGGTCTCCCGGCTGCCCTCCTGGGCGCCCCTGCTGCTGACCGTGGTGGTGGTCGTGCTCGGGGTGGCCTCGCTGGTCTACGTCTACCTGACCGGCGACACCGGCGCCCAGGCGGTCTGGGGCGGCACCCTCTGACCGTCCGTCCGTCCGTGCGCGAGCCGGCCTGGTCAGAAGATCGCCCGGGAGCAGAGCAGGCAGACCAGGGCGACCAGCACCACCGCTGCGGCCCCGCCGACGCTCCAGGTGACCCACTGGGCGCGCTGTTCCTCCACGTCCAACCCGGCCGTGTCCTGCGGAGGCAGGTGCCGGGGCGGCGCCACCCGCAGGTGCACCGGGGGCCGCCAGCCGGGCGGCGGGGGCGTGGTGGGCGGCGGCCCGCCGTACCCGGCCGGGCCGGGACTGGCGGCACCGGCCGGCCGTTCCTGGTCGGGGGCCGCGCCGGCGTTGCCGGGGGCGTCCGGCGGGCGGCGCCAGTAGTCGTCCTCGGGGCGGTCACCGCTGGGCGTCGTCACGCCGTCCGACGCTACCAACCCCGGGGCCGCGTGGCCGACCGGACGCGGGCCGGAACCGGTACTCTTGCCGCTCGTGAGCATCGACCCGGGGACGCAGGCGCGCGGCGACGACGACCGTGCCGTCGAGCTGAGCGACGACTTCGTGGTGTTGCCCGAGCAGACGGCCGACGACACCGACCGGGGTTGGGGCGAGCGGTCCGGCGGCAACGACGACTGGCTGCTCGCCGAGCGCCCGCCGCACTGGGCCTGAGCCCCGCCGCCTGCCGTCCCGTCCCGCTCGGCGTCAGCTGCGGACCACGATGGCGAACCGGCTGCCCTCCGGCAGCCCGACGGCGCGCTGCGCCTGCTCCGGGCGCAGCGCCAGGTAGAGCGCCGAAAAGCCGTCCGCCGCGCCGGCCCCGACCACGTCGAGCACCAGCGCGCGGGACGCCAGCAGGTCGGCCTCGGCGGCCCGGCCGTCGGCCGGCACGGCGAGCAGGTCGACCCGGGCACCGGGGCGGACCACGGCGAGCGCGGCGGGTTCGGCCAGTCGGACCGGGACGCCGACCGCCCCGTCGGGCAGCGGCAGCGCGGACGGCGGGCCGCCGGTGGACGGCACCGGGCCCGGGCCGGGGGAGTGGGAGCCGCCCGGCGGTGGCGGGCAGCCGGCCGGGGTCTGTAGGACCGCCGCGGCGAGCCCGAGGAGGGCGGCGACGAGGGCGGCACGCAGCAGCGTGGACCGTCCTGGAAGCCGGGGCCGGCGCACCGGCCGCAGTGATCCCGTGCCCGCCCCGGTGATCGCCATCCGGTCCTCCCGCCTCCCCCGGGTGCCGTGGTGGCACCGGGGCACCCCGCCTCGTCCGGTGCCGTGACGGCACCGGGAGCAGCAGGCTAGGACGGGAAGGGCCGGCCCCGCCCGGGTCGGGGCGGGGCCTGTGGACAACCGGGCCGCCTGTGGACAACCCCCACGCGGCGCGGCGATCTGCTAGGAAACCGGGTCAGGAGGAGCTGGAACCGCTGGCCGCCGGGGCCTTCGGCGTGCCGCCCGAGGACGACGACCCGGACGCGCCGCCTGAGGACGACGACCCGGACGAGGTCGACGAGCCCGAGGACTCGCTGGTCGAGCCGCCGGACGTGCTCGACGACGCCCCGGAGTCGCCGGACGACGAGTCGGACTTGGCCGGCTTCTCGGAGCCGCTCTTGGCCGGGTCGGCCCCGGAGCGGGAGTCGGTGCGGTAGAAGCCCGAGCCCTTGAAGACGATGCCGACCGAGTTGAAGACCTTGCGCAGCCGCCCCGCACACGCCGGGCACTCGGTCAGCGGCTCGTCAGAGAAGGACTGCACCGCCTCGAGCTGGTGACCGCACGCGGTGCAGGCGTACTGGTACGTGGGCACGTTCTCCTCCGGATGATCTGGCACGGCCGGTTGGCACTCGGCTCATTCGAGTGCCAATGGTGCGTCATCGGACCCGGGTTCGTCCAGCGGAAGTGCCGGGACCGACCCGAGGCCGCCTGTCAGCGTACGCAGCCCCGTCCCGGGGCCGACCACCGCGCGGACCGGCCGGTCGTGCGGCTCGACGGGGAGGCGTTCGCGCAGCTCACCGTCGTGCAGCAGGGCCACCGTCAGGGTCCTGTCGCCGACCCGGGCCAGCGCCCGGTCGTACGAGCCGCCCCCACGGCCCAGCCGTCGCCCGTGCCGGTCCACCGCCAGGGCCGGCACCACCACGAGCTGGGCGGCGGCGACTGCCGCCCGACCGAGCCGGGGGCCGCTCGGCTCCCGCAGTCCCCGCCCGGCCGCGACCAGGCAGCCGGGGCCGGTGTACGCCGCCCAGTCCAGGTCGAGGTCGTCGCACAGCACCGGAAGCAGCAGTTCGGCCCCGGGCGGCAGGGCCGCGCGCAACGCCTCCGGCAGCTCCGGCCCGCCCGGCTCGGAGCCGACCGGGACGTACGCGGTCATCCGGGTCGGGCGCAGCCGGCGGACCACCTCGACCAGCGCGGCCCGGACGCGCGCCGCCGCCTCGGCCCGGGCCGACGCGGGCAGCGCGCGGCGGCGGGCGAGCAGTTCGACCCGGGTACTCCGCTTCGCCGCATGGGCCACTTCCGCGTCATCAGAAAAATCAGGCACGCAACACTCCTGACGCAACGTTTCCCACCCGGTCGCACTGTGTCAGCATCGCTAGCATCGGGCGCGGAACTTCCGGGGGGAAGCGTTGACGCTACGCGGGCGGTTGACGGCAGCCTTCCTCGCGGTGGTGCTCGGCCCGGTCCTGCTCGGCGCGCTTCTCGTCGGCTCGACCATGGCGGCCGTCGACCGCAGCCGCTCGGCGGAACGGCTCGGGCTGGCGGCGGCGAGCGTGCGTACCTCGGTCGACGCCCTCTGCCAGCAGTTGCGGGCGGCGGCCGACGCGGTCGCCCTCGTCGCGGACCAGGCCGGGCGGCCCGGCGCGGCCGGGCAGGTGGTGAGCCGGGGCCTGGCCTCCGCCGTGCTGGTCACCGACGTGGCCGGCGGCGTCCTCTACACCACTCCCGACGCCCTGGCCGGGCCCTGGCGGGACTGCTCCGCCGACGAACCCGCCGGTGGGCCGGTCCGCGCCCTCACCGCGCGGGTCGGGCTGCGCGACCGGGCCGGCGTCGACCTGGGCGCGGTCGCCGCGGCCCAGCCGGTCGACCCGGGCTTCGTGGCCCGGCTGGCGGCGGTCACCGGCGTCGCGGTCACCCTCCTCGACGACGCAGCCGGCGGCGTCGCGCACACCACCGAGGACCCAGGGGTACGCGACGCGGTCCTCACCGCAGCGCGGAAGGTCACCGGGGACCGGGTCACCGAGACCGTGGACGGCCGGTACGTCCGTCGGGTGGGCCCGTCGCCGGGGCAGCCGCTGCCGCTGGTGCTCTCCGTGCCCAGCGAGCAGCCCCCCGGCCTGTACGCGGCGCTGGTGGGCGCGGTGGTGCTGGCCGGGCTGCTGGCGGTGGCGGTGGCCTGGCGGTTGGCCCGGGTCACCACCCGGCCGCTGGTCGAGCTGGCCGGCGCGGTGGACCGGGTGGCCCGTGGCGACCTGGGCGCCCGGGTGCCGGTGCGCAGCCGTGACGAGATCGGCCGGCTCGCCGCCGCGTTCAACCGGATGACCCGGGAGACCGACTCGTACGTGCAGGCGCTCACCAGCAGCCGGGACCAGTTACGTGGGCATCTCGCGGTGCTCGGCGACACCCTGGCCAGCACCCACGACCTGCAACGCATCCTGCGGGTGATCCTGCACAGCGCGATCGCCGCGACCGGGGCCCGGGCCGGGGCGGTGCTGCTGGTCGACGGCGGGGTGCTGGTGGGGCGGTGCTCCGAGGGGCTGGACGGGCGCTGGCCTGCCGCCGGGGCGCTGCCGGACGCCGCCGACCCGGCGCGGCCCGCCGACGCAGACCCGGCGGCGCTGCGGGTGCCGGTGGGGCGCGGGGTGGTCGGCGCGGTGGCGGCCACCGGTGAGCCGTGCCGGGGCCGCGTCGATCCGGCGGCCGAACCGACCGGGGAGCCGCGTTGCGAGACGTACGTCGCGGTGCCCTTCGCCACCCCCGGCGGTCTCGCCGAACGGGCCGGCGCGGAGCCTGCGGCGGCGCTCGGCGTGCTGGTCCTCTACGACCGGCTCGGCGGGGACGAGTTCGACGACGACGACCTGGTCACCCTGCGCACCTTCGCCGGGCGCGCGGCCGTGGCGGTGGACAACGTCCGGGTGCACGAGGAGGCCCAACGGCTGTCGCTGACCGACCCGCTCACCGGGCTGTGGAACTACCGCTACCTGCGCGAGTCGATCCGCCGGGAGGTGGAGCGGGCCAGCCGGTTCGGCCGGATGCTCAGCGTCCTCGCGCTCGACCTGGACCGCTTCAAGACGGTCAACGACACCTGGGGGCACGCCGCCGGGGACGCGGTGCTCGCCGAGTTCGCCCGCCGGCTCCGGGGCGAGATCCGCGAGGTGGACCTGGCCTTCCGCCAGGGCGGGGAGGAGTTCGTGCTGCTGCTGCCGGAGACCGACGCGCGGGGCGCGACCATCGTGGCCGAGCGGCTCGGCGCGGCCGTCCGGGACACCCCCGTCGCGTTGGACGGGCCCGGCGGGGTGACCATCGGAATGACCGTCTCCGTCGGCATCGCCGTGTACCCGGACCACGCCACCACCGGCCAGCAGGTTCTCGACGCCGCCGACGCCGCCCTGTACGCGGCCAAGGCGGCCGGCCGGGACATCTGGCGGCTGGCCGAGGCACGGCCCTGGCCCCTGGTGGAGGAGATCGCCGTGCCGGCCGCCGCGGCCAGCCCCTCCGACGGGCTGCCCCGGGCGGGCACGGCGATCGACGGGCGGGAGTCCCCGGCCCGAGTCGCGGCGGCGGTCGGCCCGGCCGACCCGGACGCCGGGCGGCCCGATGTGCCGGTGGCGCGGTCCGGGCCGGGCGGCGCGTCTTCCGGTCCTCACCCGTCGCGGCACGCCCGTGGCCGATAGTCTCGCGACATGTCGGAGCATTCAGCGAACCCCTCACCGGCCGCCGCAACCGGTCGTTCCCGCGCCGTCAAGGCCGTCATTCCCGCTGCCGGCCTGGCCACCCGGTTCCTGCCGGCGACCAAGGCGGTGCCCAAGGAGCTGCTGCCGGTGGTCGATCGGCCGGTGCTCCAGTACATCGTCGAGGAGGCCACCCAGGCCGGCATCGGCGACGTGCTGTTGATCACCGGGCGCGGCAAGACATCGATGGTGGACCACTTCGACCGTCGGCCGGACCTGGAGGCCCGGCTGGAGGCCAAGGGCGACACCGAGCGGCTGGCCGCCGTGCGCGGGCCCAGCGAACTGGCCGAGATCTACACCTGCCGCCAGCCCGAGCAGCTCGGCCTCGGCCACGCCGTCGGGTACGCCGAGTCGCACGTCGGGGACCAGCCCTTCGCGGTGCTGCTCGGCGACGAGTTCGTCAAGCCCTCCGAGCCGCTGCTACCGGCGATGCTGGAGCTTCAGGCCCGCACCGGTGGCGTCGTGCTGGCCTTCTTCGAGGTCGACCCGGCCGAGACGAAGCGGTACGGCATCGCCTCCGTCGAGCCGGCCGAGCCGGAGCTGACCGACGTCGGCGAGGTCGTGAAGGTCACCGGCATGGTCGAGAAGCCGAAGCCGGAGGACGCCCCGAGCAACCTCGCGGTCCTCGGCCGGTACGTGCTGCCGGGGCGGATCTTCGACGCGATCCGGCGGACGAAGCCGGGCAGCGGCGGGGAGATCCAGCTCACCGACGCGATGGAGCTGCTGCGCACCGAGGGCGTGCCGGTGCACGCGATCGTCTACCGGGGCACCCGCTACGACACCGGCATGCCGCTGGGGTACCTCCAGACCGTGGTGCAGATCGCCGCCGAGCGGGAGGACCTCGGCGCCGAGTTCCGCGCGTGGCTCGGCGAGTTCGTCGCCGCAGGCGCGTCGGGCGGTCCTAATACATGACCGCGACGGCCGACGCCGAGGCGGCCGCGAACGAGTTGACGCCGCTCGCCGACTACCTGGGCAGCGTGCTGCGCAGGTTACGCGCGCTGCCTCCGCTCGACCTCGACCTCACCCAGGCGTACGGCAACGTCCTCGCCGAGGACGTCGTCGCGCCGCACTCCTTCCCGGCCTTCGACCAGGCGGCCGTGGACGGGTACGCGGCCCGCTGGGAGGACCTCTCCGGCACGGGCCGGGCGGCCGGGTACCACCCCGGCCCGTCCGGGTCCCGCACCGTGCGGCTGAACGTGGTCGGCGACCTCGGCGCGGCGAGCTGGCGTCCGGTCCGGCTCACCCCGGGCTCCTGCTTCTCCGTCGCGGCCGGGGCGCCGCTGCCGATCACCGCCGACGTGGTGGTGCCGGTGGAGTGGACCGACCAGGGCATGGCCGCCGTGGAGATCTTCCGCACCCCCAAGCGGGGGTACGGGGTACGCCGCGCCGGTGAGGAACTGCCCGCCGGGACGCTGCTCGCCCGCGCCGGCACGTACGTCTCTCCGGCCCTGGTCGCGGTGTTCGCCGCCACCGGCATCGGGCACGTGGTGGTCCGGCCCTGCCCCCGGGTGGTGGTCGTGGCCACCGGCGACGAGCTGGTCGACGTGGGCCGGGGCAGCCAGCCCGGCCAGGTGGTGGACGCCAACTCCCACGCGCTGACCGCCGCCGCGGCCGAGGTCGGGGCGCTGGCGTACCGGGTGGGTATCTGCGACGACGACCCGGAGGGGCTGCGCGGGCTGCTGGAGGATCAGACCCTGCGCGCCGACCTGATCATCACCACCGGCGGCACCGGCACCGGGCCGGGCGACATGGTGCGCCGGATCCTGTCCCGCCGGGAGGGCGGCCGGGCCGGGCCCGTCACCTTCACCGAGGTGGCCCTCTATCCCGGCACATCCCTCGGGTTCGGTACGGTCGGCGCCGAGGAGGTGCCGGTGGTCTGTCTTCCCGGTGAGCCCGGCGCGGCGCTGATCGGCTTCGAGGTGCTGGCCCGCCCCGCCATCAACCTGCTGGCCGGGGCCGAGCCGGTGTTCCGGCCGAGCGTCCGCGCGCATCTGCTGGAGACCATCACCTCCCCCGGCGGGCTGCGCGAGTTCCGGCCCGCGCACGTCGCCGAGCGGCGCGGCGGCGGCTACACCGTCCAGCCACTGTCGGGCGGCCCGTTCACCCTGTCCGGGTTGGCCGAGGCGAACGGGCTGATGGTGCTCGGCGAGCGGGTCACCGCCGCCGCCGCG
Source organism: Micromonospora sp. NPDC001898 (assembly GCF_042891255.1). Taxonomy (NCBI): domain Bacteria; kingdom Bacillati; phylum Actinomycetota; class Actinomycetes; order Micromonosporales; family Micromonosporaceae; genus Micromonospora; species Micromonospora sp. NPDC001898. The sequence goes on from NZ_JBIATC010000005.1 coordinate 62,733, forward strand.
GGCTCCACCGTGGACGTCCTCCTGCTGGACCGGCGACGGTGAGCGCGAGGAGTGAGCTTGCGAGCCCCGCAGTCGTGAGCGGAAGGTTGGCTCGGTGAGCGCGAGGAGTGAGCTTGCGAGCCCCGCAGTCGCGAGCGGAAGGCAGACTCGGTGAGCCTGTTGCGGGCCGGGCGGTCGCCGGGCTGGCCGGCGGTGCTCGTGGACGGTCCGGTACTGCTGCGGCCGTACCGGCGCTCGGACGCGGCGGCCTGGTCGGAGGTGCGCCGCGCCAACCGGGCCTGGCTGACCCCCTGGGAGTCCGTGCTGCCCGGGAGCTGGGACGAGATGAACTCGCCGGCCGCATTCCGCTGGGTGCACCGGGACCAGCGCCGTTCGGCGCGTACCGGCGAGGGGATGCCGTTCGCGGTCTGCCTGCGCGAGCAGGAGCGGGAGCGGCTGGTCGGGCACCTCAACATCGGCAGCATGGTCCGGCGGGCGTTCTGCTCCGCGTACGCCGGATACTGGGTGGATTCGCGGGTCGCCGGGCAGGGGGTCATCCCCACCGCGCTGGCGCTCGCGGTGGATCACGCCTTCGGCCCGGGTGGGCTGCACCGGATCGAGGTGAACATCCGGCCGGAGAACAAGCCGTCCCGCCGGGTGGTGGAGAAGCTGGGCTTCCGTGAGGAGTCGTACCACGTGCGTTACATGCACATCGACGGTGCCTGGCGTGACCACATCGGATACGCCATGACCAGCGAAGAAGTGGCCGCCGAGGGCGGCCTGCTGGCCCGCTGGCACCGGCTGCGCGCGACCGCCGGGTGAAGCGGCCCACCTGTGCCTGATCGGCGCGGCGCACAATCAAGACGGTCGGCGGCCCGTAACCTCAAGTAACTGCAAGCTATGGCAAGCGTTGCCCGCCCGCAGGTTCGACCGCCAGGAAGGCGATTTGTCGAAGATCCTGCGGCTGTACGGCGGTTGTCCCGAACTCGGTGACGGGAGGGGTGAGGGTGCCGACCTCGGTGCTCCTCGCCGTCCTCGCCGCCGCCGGTCTGCTCGCCCTCGCGCCGGCGCTGGTTCGTCGGTACGACGCCACCGAGCGGCTGGTGGCGGAGCGGGCGCAGTCGACGGCGCGGGTGCTCCAGCGCCGCCGGCGGGGCCGCACTGTCCCCGGCCGCCGGCCGGTCAACCCTTCCCGATCGCTCGTTGTCACTCTGAGCGAGGATGTGAACACGGGTAGTCTGTCCGCCCCGGTCTCAGCGCCGCCGGCCAAGGGCCGCCGACGGCGTCGGCTGAGCGCCGTACCGTCGGCGGCGAAGTCCCGTCGACGGGCCGCGCCCCGGCGTCGCCAGCACACCCCGGCGATCTACCGCCGCCGTCGGGTGCTGGCCGCCCTGCTGCTGCTCAACTTCGTCGAGCTGATCGGCGTGGTCGTGGTCGGCCCCGGGTTCTGGATCAGCTTCTCGGTCACCGCGACGCTGCTGGTGACGTACGTCGTACACCTGCGCAAGCTGGCGTTGGTCGAGCGGCGGCGGCGGCGGGCGCAGGCCCGGGAGGCGGCCTGGCTGGCCGCCCGGCAGGCCGAGGTGCGCCGCGAGCAGGCCCGCCGGGCGGCGGCCCGCCGGGAGGCGCAGCGCCGTCTGGCGGCCCAGCGCGAGGCGGTACGCCGCACGGCGATGGGCCTGGACCGCCCGGCAGACCTGCCGCCCGCGGCCAGCGGCGGCTCGGTGTCGTACCGGCGGACGGGCGGACTGCGGGGCCGTCCGTACCAGTCGGGCCGCACCTCCCACACGGCCTGACCCGCTCGGATGTTCGGGGCGATCTTGGAAGATTTCGGCCCCTCCGGGGGCCGTTTCTTACCAAGATCCGCCGAGCGGGCGGGGTGATTCGCTCGGCGGACGGGTGTGCTGTTAGTCTTGCTGCCGGCCCGCCCGGTGAAAGCCGGGTGGGACCGAAGCCGGTCCGCCGGCGGAGGGGCTGTGGCGCAGTCCGGTAGCGCACCTCGTTCGCATCGAGGGGGTCAGGGGTTCGAATCCCCTCAGCTCCACCCGGTTAAAAGGCCGTTTCCCATCTGGGAAACGGCCTTTTTCGATGTGGCCCGGGTGGGTCTACCTGCTCTTCTGTGTCCGCCCGGGAGGAAGGCGAGCAGCGGCCGTACGGATCTTTGCAGCGCAAGGTGGTTGCTACCTAGTCTGTGCGCCATGGGCTGGAACACCTCTGCCGTCTTCGTCGCCGGCCACGACCCGCTCGCCATGCTGACCTCCGCCGCGACGGCCACCGGAGAAGAGGTCCACGGCGACGAGGCGACCTCGGGCCTGCGCCACGGCGTCGTCTACACGGCCCGGACCGGGCAGTGGCACGAGCTGTGGGACCCATCCCTGGTGTACGTGACGACAGAGATCGACCTGACCGGCCGCCGGGCGCTGTCGGTCGTCTTCTCCAGCGTCAGCAGCAGTTACGGGTTCACCTATCACGACGGGCACACCCTGGCCCGGCGTCTCGTCTACGCCGACGGGGAACCCGTGGTCAACGAGGGCGCCCCACTGCCGGTCGAGCAGGGGCTGACCTTTCCGGAGTGGGGGCCGGACGAGGACTTCGTCTGGGCCGTCATCGACGACATCACCGGCATCACCTTCGACCCGGACCGCCGTTACCAGGTCCATCAGGTCCACTGACTGCCGCCGGATGCACCGGATCCACGACGACGACCCCGCGACTATCCGCCCGGCCCCTTCCAACATCCAGGCCGGACGGGTGGTCGTCAGAGTGGAATGAGGCCGGATCGGGCGGCGTGTACTGGCCCTGGGCGGCCCCCGACCGGGGGGCTCCGCGACGAGTGTGGCCCGCATCGGCCCCCAGCGCACCTGCCGGCTGGGTCGATCTTCCGGCTCGGACGTCCCGACACTAGGATCGACATCCTTCTACCTCGTAGCCCATTCCGGAGGGAACTCCTCAATGACGGGTCTATTCGCCCGCGTCCTCACGTCGGCCTGCCTGGCACTCGCGACCGCCGGCGCCTCGGTGCTCGCGGTCGCGGGCACCACCGCTGTCGTGGCCACGCCGGCCCAGGCGGCCGGCCCCCGGCCCAACTTCCAGATGCCGGTCCCCTGCGGCGAGACATGGAGGATGGCCACCTACTACGGCCACGACGACTACGACATCGACCTGACCTTCACCGGCGGGGCCAGCAACGGCCGGCCGATCCTCGCCTCCTACGGCGGCACCGTCACGTTCGCCGGCTGGGGCAACAGCGGCGGCTGGTACGTGATCATCGACCACGGCGGCGGTTGGCGGACGTTCTACCTGCACATGATCGAGACGCCGATGGTCCGCGCCGGGCAGTGGGTGTCGACCGGCCAGCAGATCGGGCGGGTCGGCAGCACCGGCAACTCCACCGGCCCACACCTGCACTACGAGCAGGTGCGCGACGGGGTCAAGACCGAGTCGTACTTCAACGGCGTGGCCTCCGGCATCACCTCCGACGGCAGCCCGAACACCGGTCCGCTGTACATCTCCGGCCCCACCTCGGCGGCCCGGAACATGACCAGCCAGAACTGCGGGCAGGTCAACACCAACCGCCAGGTGTACGAGTCCGGCAGCCACAGCGGTTGGCAGATGCTGCCGGTCAACGGCATCACCGGCTCGGCCACCGCGTCGATGGTCATGGGCACGAACAAGCTGCTCTACACCGTCAACGACGGCCGGGTGTACGAGGCGTCCAGCGACACCGGCTGGCGCAACCTGTGGACCGGCATCTCCGGGGTCAGCAACAACGCCCTGGCCGTGATCAACGTCGACGGCGTGAAGTACGTCTACACCGTGGCCGGGGGGATGGTGCACGAGGCGTCCAGCGCCAATGGCTGGCGGAACCTGAACACCGGCATCTCCGGGGTCAGCGCCAACGCCCTGGCCGCGATCAACCTCAACGGTGTGAAGATCGTCTACACCGTGGCCGGGGGCTCGGTGCACGAGGCGGCCAGCAACAGCGGTTGGCGGAACCTGAACACGGGCATCTCCGGGGTCAGCGCCAACGCCCTGGCCGGGATCAGCGTCGACGGCGTGAAGTACGTCTACACCGTGGCCGGGGGGATGGTGCACGAGGCGTCCAGCGCCAATGGCTGGCGGAACCTGAACTCCGGCATCTCCGGGGTCAGCGCCGACGCCCTGGCGGCGATCAACCTCAACGGTGTGAAGATCGTCTACACCGTGGCCGGGGGCGCGGTGCACGAGGCTGCCAGCAACAGCGGTTGGCGGAACCTCAGCTCCGGTGTCCGTGGCACGGCCGTCTCGGCGACGAGCAACAGCGGGGTGAAGATCCTCTACACCGTCTGACGGCTATTCCGGCACGCCCGGACCGCACGGTCCGACCCCGCCTGCCTGGCGACCAGACCCGGATCCCGCTGGATACCGGATCGGATCGCCAGGCAGGCGGCCCCCGTTCGGGCCTCGTCCGATCGATCGAGGGCCAGGCCTCGTCCGATCGATCGGGACCAGGTGCGAATCCCTCAGCGGCCGCCTGACCCGCCGCGCGACATCTGTCGGCCCATGTCCCCGACGGCACCGGCCGACGTGGCCGATCCCGGCCGCCACCCGGGCCGGTCCGGGTTCCGCCACCGCCGGCGGCACCCGGACCCACGGGTCAGCTACCGCAGATGCCGTACCCGTTGAGGCTCCATGTGCCGGCGAAGCCGTCGGCGTCCTCGGTCGCCCGCACCCGCACGGTGCTGCCCGAGGTGATGTTGATCGCGTTGAGCAGCACCTGCCCGTTGCCGGCGTTGATGTCGGCCCCAGCGCTGTAGAGCGCCTTACCGGCCGGGCAGGTCCTGAGGTGGGTTCTCTGCGGGTCGCTCGAGCTCGTCCCCGTCACCACGATCCGCTCCAGCCCGGCGGGCGCGGTGGCGCAGACCGCGAACGATGTGGCGCTCCAGCCGGTCGGCGAGGTGCCCTGCACCGCGACCGCCCGGACGGTCACCGACGACAGGTCGGATGACGGCACCACCTGGTCGAGCACGACGTCACCCAGGCCGCTGTTGATCCGCCCGCCCATCCCGATGACCTTCTTCGTCCCGCAGCTGGCCGTGACGAACTCCGTCCCGACCGCCCCGGTGGTCGCCACGACCTGGTAGCCGGCCGGCGTGGTGGCGCACTGGGCGAGGGCCTGGAGCCCCCAGTCGCCGGTGAAGTTCGTCGGGCCCACCTCCCGCATCGTCACGAAGAAGCCGGTGCCGTTCGCCAGCGGCTCCAGCCGGTCCAGCCCGACCCGGCCGTCGGCCGTCGACCCGGCCGTGAGGAAGCCGCCGCCCCCGGTGACCACCTTGCCGGCCGGGCACGACGCGAGCGCCGACTTGTCCAGGCTGCTCTCGGCCGCCGACTGGGTGACCGTCTCCAGCCCGGCGGGGTCCGCCGAGGCCGGCGCCGCCCCGCCGATCGCCCCCAGCACCGCCGCCGCCCCGACGACCGCCGTCAGCACGCCACGTCCCCTGATTGCTCGCATTGTCGATCTCCCTGTCCACCCCGGACGGTCGGCGCGCTGGCACCGGCCCGTCTCCGCCGGGCCTTCGCCGGCAGCTGGGGACAGCCTGGGCGGCCACGCTTGGCGTCCACTATCCGACGGCTTGCCGCCGGCCACCCCGCACGTCCCGTCCATAGACTGGGTCGTCCGATCACGACTGTGGGGAACGCCATGCGGTGGTCCGTTCTCGGTCCCGTCCAGGTGACCGCCCGGGGCCGGATCCTCGCCATCGACCGTCCCCAGCAACGCGCGGTGCTCGCGCTGTTGCTGCTCGACGCCGACCGGCTGGTCCCCGCCAGGCAACTCGTGGCGGCGCTCTGGGCGGACGACCCACCGGCCACCGCCCGGACCCAGGTGCAGGTCTGTGTCTCCCGGATCCGAGCGGCCCTGCGCGCCGAGGGTGCGGCAGACCTGCTGGTCACCCAGGGCGGCGGCTACCGGCTCACCGTACGCGGGACGGAGCTGGACCTGGCCGAGTTCACCGCGGCGGTCGAGCAGGCCCGCGCCGAGGAGGCGGCCGGCCGGCCGGCGGAGGCGGCGCGGCTGCTGCGCGCCGGCCTGGCGCTGTGGCGCGGTCCGGCGCTCGCCGGCGCGGCGGGCGCCTTCGTCGCCACCGCCGCCGCCGGCCTGGACGAGCAGCGGCTGGCCGCCCACGAGCGGCTCGCCGCCGTGGAACTCGGTCTCGGCCGGTGCGCCGGGGTCGCGCACGCCCTGCGCCCCCTGGTCACCGCCCACCCGCTGCGCGAGCCGCTGGTGGCCCGGTACCTGCTCGCCCTGGCCGGGTGCGGCCAGCAGGCCGCCGCGCTGCGGCTGTACGCCGAGACCCGGCGCCAACTCGTCGACGAGCTGGGTGTGGAGCCGGGTGCCGAACTGGCCGAGGCGCACCTGCGGGTGCTGCGGGGCCAGGTGCCGCCCGCCACCGGGCCCGCCCCGCCCGTTCCCGCCGAGACAGTCCCGTCCCAGCCCGCCGGGCCGCCCCCGGCGCAGCTCCCCGGCGAGCCGGCCTGGTTCACCGGGCGGACGGCGGCGCTGCGCGAGCTGAACGACCTGCTGCCCGGCGATCCTGCCGGCGAGAACGGCACCACCATGCGCACCGGCGACGCCGGCGGCGGGGACGGTGCCGGCCGGGCGGTCGTGATCTCCGCGATCGCCGGCACCGCCGGGGTGGGCAAGACCACCCTCGCGGTGCACTGGGCGCACCGGATCGCGCACCGCTATCCGGACGGGCAGCTCTACGTCAACCTGCGCGGGTTCGACCTCGACGGCCGGGCCGTCCCGCCGGCCGAGGCGCTGCGCGGCTTCCTGGCGGCGCTGCACGTGCCGCCCCAGCGGGTGCCCACCGACCTGCCCGGGCAGTCCGCGCTGTTCCGGAGCCTGCTCGCCGGCCGGCGGGTGCTGGTGCTGCTCGACAACGCCCGCGACGACGAGCAGGTGCGGCCCCTCCTGCCGGGCTCACCGGACAGCCTGGTCGTGGTGACCAGCCGCAACCGGCTCACCGGGCTGGTCGTCCGCGACGGGGCCCGTCCGGTGACCCTGGACCTGCTCGCGCCCGCGGAGTCGCGGGAACTGCTGGGCCGCCGGCTCGGCCGTGGCCGCGCCGGCACCGAGCCGGTGGCGCTCAACGAGATCGTGCGGCGCTGCGCCGGCCTGCCGCTGGCGCTGGCCATCGTGGCGGCGCGGGCCGTCGGACAGCCTGACGTGCCGCTGGCCGCCCTCGCCGCGGAACTGCGCAAGACCAACGCGGACCGGCTCGCCGCGCTGGAGACCGGTGACCCCGCGACCGACGCCCGGGCGGTCTTCTCCTGGTCGTACCGGGCGCTCGACGCCGGGTCCGCCCGGCTGTTCCGGTTGCTCGGTCTGCACCCCGGCCCCGACGTCGCGCGGCCGGCGGTGGCCAGCCTGGCCGGCCTGCCCCCGTCCCGGGTCGGCCCGTTGCTGGTCGGGCTGACCCGGGCGAACCTGCTCACCGAGCGAGTCCCCGGCCGGTACGCCATGCACGACCTGCTCCGCGCCTACGCCTCCGAGCTGTGTCACGAGGCCGACCCGGAGGCCGAGCGGGCAGCCGCCCGGGGCCGCCTCCTCGACCACTACCTGCACGCCACGCACGCGGCGGACCACCTGCTCGACCCGTACCGGCTGGCCCGGCCGACGACGCTGCCGGCACCGGATTCGGGGGTGACGGTGGGCGACCGGCCGGACCACGCCTGGGCGACCGGCTGGTTCACCGCCGAACACCACGTCTTGCTGGCCGCCGTGGAGCAGGCGGCCGGCACCGGCCTGGACCGGCACGCCTGGATGCTGGCCGCCGCCCTCACCACGTACCTCGACCGGCGCGGGCACTGGCCCGAGCTGGCCGCCGCGCACCGCACCGCCCTCGCGGCGGCCCGGCGCCGGGGCGACCTGGCCGGGCAGGCCCTGGCGCACCGGGGCCTGGCCATCGCCTGCACCTGGCTGGGCGACCACCGGGGGGCGCACCTGCACTACGGCCGTGACCTGGAGCTCTACCGGGAGCTGGGCGACGACACCGGTCGGGCGCACACGCACCTCGGGGTGAGCTGGGTGCTGGCCCGGCAGGGCCGGCACCGGGCGGCGCTCGACGAGACGCAGCGGGCGCTCGACCTCTACCGGGCCGCCGGCTACCGGGTGGGGCAGGCCAAGGCGCTCAACAACCTGGGCTGGCTGCACGCCCGGCTCGGCGAACCCGGGCCGGCGCTGCGCTGTTGCCAAGCGGCCCTGCGGCTGCACGAGGAGAACGGCGACCGGCACGGCGCCGCCCTGACCTGGGACAGCCTCGGCTACGTCCACCACGGGCGCGGTGACCACGGACAGGCCGCGGACTGCTACCGGCGGGCGCTCGCGCTGCACCGCGAGCTGGGCGACCGGTACGACGAGGCGGAGGTGCTGGACAACCTCGGCGACGCCGAGCGTGCGGCCGGGGACCTCGCCGCCGCCCGGCGGGCCTGGCGGGCGGCGTCGGCCATCTTCGACGAGCTGCGCCACCCCGACGCCGACCGGCCCCGGGGCAAGTTGGCCGCCACCGCCGGGCCGCCCCGACCACAGTCGTGCCGGCCCGCCCCACACGTGGTCGGCCAGACCACCCCCGGCCACGCGGCGCCTGCCGAGCGGCACCCGTGACGTAGGGGGTGCCCGCAGCCCTTCAGCGACCGGGTCATGTCGCGGTTGGAGGCCGCCCCCCGGCAGGGGAACGGCCTCCAACCGCGTCGACGGGCGGCCGGTCGACGCACCCGGCCATCCGGGTACGCGGATCGGACCTACGGCTTCCAGGAGCCGGCGGCCTCGAAGTTGTGCCGGTACTCCATCGCGCCGTTCTTGTTGGCCACGTCGAAGGTGACGCTGCCGGTGCGCTTGCTGCCCTCCCGCAGGTTGACGCCGGAGTCGAGCAGGTCGCCGCAGCCGGCGAACGCGCCTGCGATCCCGTTCTCGGTGGTGCCGTCGTCGGCGACCCACTGGAAGTAGAACGGGTTGATCGACATGTTGCCCTTCTTCACCGTCGCGGTGACGTCCGCGATCAGGTAGAGCCCCTTGTCGGGTGCGGACGAGTACGCCTTGCAGCCCTTGGTCGAGGTGCGGAACCGCAGCACCGTGATCTCCAGGGTGCCCTCGTCGTCGGTGATGACCAGGCTCTGGCCGGCCTTCAGGTTGAACGTCTCACCGTCCGCCGGGGTCGAGGACGAGGACGGGCGGTCGGTCGGCCGGCTGCCCGGAGCGGCGGTCTCCACCGGCCCGGGAAGCTGCCGCTCCGCCTCCTTCGCCGTTTCGTCGATGCCCTTCACGAGCGCCACCACGCCACCGATGCAGCAGAGCAGGGCGAGCACCGCCGCGACGACCGCGATGATGATGATCGGCTTCTTGCTGCTCTTCTTCGGCTGGACCGGGCCGAGCGGGTAGCCCGGGCCGCCCGGCGCGGCACCGGGCTGGTACGGCTGGTACGGCGATCCCGAGGTGGGCGGGTACGGCGTGCCGGACACCGGCGGATACGCCGCGTCCGGGGCAGGAGGTGGCGGGTACCCACCTGGCTGGTACGCCGCGTCCGGGGCGGGCGGCGGCGGGTATCCACCCGGCTGGTACGCCGGATCCGGGGCGGGCGTGAACCCGCCCTGCGGCGGCTGGTACGGGGACCCCGAGGTCGGCTGGTACGGGGCGCCGGAGGCCGGCGGCGGCGCGTACGGCGCACCGGACACGGGCGGCGGGGGTGGCGGTGCGGTGGGATCGGCCGGCCACTGCGGCACGGGTGCCGTCGGCGGTTCCTGGTTCGGCTGGTATGGATCCTGCGGCCCGTAAGGGGGCTGGGGGTGGCTCACCGTACTCCTCGGCACCTGATTACGTTCGCGACGACCTGACGGTATCGCCCCTGGCAAGGCTCCGGGTACACGTACCGTCTCAGCGGGGTAACAGGATAGCGGCGGTGCGGACCAGGCCGGCGTCGACAGCGAACCGTCCGGTGATCGTCGCGGGTGGGTCGGGCACCGGGGCCGCGTCCAGCCGGGCGGCGGCGATCCGGGCCGTGAACAGGCCGGAGTCCGGGTCCAGCTCGACCAGGGCGTCGTGGAAGTCGAGCCAGGTGCCGACGATCGGGTGCCAGACCTTGTAGACGGTCTCCTTGGCGCTGAACAGCACCGCCGGCCAGGAGACGCCGGCCGGCAGCCGAGCGCACCCGTCCCACTCCTCGGGCAGGCCGATCAGCCGGCGTACCCCTGCGTTGAGCTCCCTGTGCTGCTCGGCGTCCATGCCGACGGAGCGGACCTGGTCGGCGCGGGCCGCGGCCGCGGCGCAGTAGCCGCGGGTGTGGGTGATGGTGCCGACCACCCCGGCCGGCCAGACCGGGGACCGGTCCGGTGCCGACGGCAGGGCGACCGCCGGCACACCGAGCCGGGTGAGCGCCCGCCTGGCGCAGACCCGCCCGGCGGTGAAGTCCCGCTGCCGGCTCTCCACCGCCCGCTCGCCGAGGCAGGCCCGCTCGGCGGGCAGCAGTTCCCCGGCCCAGTCGTCGGACCCGGCGACGGCCACCGCCACCTCGGGCGGCAGCAGGTCACGCATTTCCGGCCCCGGCCGCCTCGGCCCGCCAGGCCAGCACCTGCTCGGTGGTCAACTCCCGGATGCTCATCGGTGCCGAACGTACCGCAAGGGGGCGGCACCGGAGGGCCCCGGACGCGGCCCGACCGACCCCGCCGGTGGCCGCCCCCTCGCGGGAGGAAGCGGCCACCGGCACGTCGGCGCGCGGCGCGGCCGGGAGGGGCGTCGGTCAGGGGGCGCGGCCGGGAGGGGCGTCGGTCAGGGGCGGCGCGGGCGGCGGGTCAGGGCGAAGCCGACCACGCCGGCCACGGCGGCCAGCACGCCGCCGACCGTGGTCCAGATCCAGCGCGAGGACCCCTCGGGCAGCCAGCCGGTGAGCAGGGACTCGTCGTCCTCCTCCTCGGCCGGTGCCGCCGCCGGTCCACCGGTCAGCACCGTGCCGGCCTTCGTGTTCGGCACCAGCGGCGCCTTCAGCTCCCCGTCGTCGGCCGGGGCGTCGCCGTCGCCCACGTCCGAGACCAGCAGGTCCACGTCGAACGGCAGGCCGAGGTCCGGCTCCGGCAGGTCCACCACCGAGAGCCGTACGTAGTACGTCCCGGGCAGCGGGTCGGCCGACCACGGCTCCGCCCAGGACCGGACCTGACGCAGCGTGCAGCCGAGCGCGACGCTGGTGACCGACGCCGCGGCGGTCGGGGTCTGCGCCCCCGCCGTGCACGCCTGCCGGCGGCGCAGGCCGTCGAAGACCTCGACGGTCCAGGTGGACGCGCCGGTGCGGCCCTTGGGGAAGCTGGCCGTCGCGGTGATCTCGTGGATCTGCCCGGCGCGGGCCGGGAAGGACCAGTAGAGGTGGTCGCCGGTCGACGCACCGACCCGGACCGGCTGCCCGGCGGTGATGCCGGTGGCGGTCAGGAACGAGGTGCCGGCCTTGGTGACCGTGGTGGCCCCGGGGGAGGGGGTGGGCGCGGCGAGCTCGTCCCGGGTCGCGGGAGGCGGCGGGCCGGCCAGCGCGGGCGCGGTCGGCAGGGCCAGCGCGGCGGCGGTCGGCAGCGTCAGGACGGCGGCGGCGGCGGCGAGCGCCGCCCCGGACCGGATCAGCGGGGTACGCACGTCAGTTCTCCCTCCAGGTCGCGACCCACCAGCGGGTGAGCAGGCCGGCGACGAGGCCGGTGAGCAGGCCGGCCAGGGTCAGCAGCATCAGCAGCACCCAGCCCCGGCCCAGGTCCGGCCCGCCCGGGGCGGGCGACGAGGCGACCACGTCCACGGTCAGCTCGATCGGCATGCCGGGGGTGGCCCGGGTGCCGGGACGGGGCGCGAAGGCGTTGCTGACCACCAGACAGACGGTGGTCGGGGCGGCCTCGGCCTCGCCCGGCACCGGGGTCGGCGTCTCCCCCTCGGGGGCGTCGTCCGAATCGGCGGCGGCCGACCAGCGCAGGCCTGCGGAGACCACGTCGGTACGGCCGCTGCCGGCGTCCACGCCGCGGACCAGCTCGCGGCCGTCCGGCGCGGTGGCCCGCAGCAGCACCCCGTAGTCCGGGTTGACCGGGCGGTCCAGCGCGATGCTCACCGAGGCACGCAGCTCCTGCCCGGGGCGCACCGGGACGCGGTACCAGCGGTGCTCGGAGAACTGCTCCCGGTCGGTGTAGACGCCGGGGGCGAGCAGCGGCGCGTCCGGGCAACGGGCGGAGCCGCCCACCACGGCCGGGGCCGCGGTGTACGTGTCCCGGGCCCGGTCGACCAGCTGCTTGATCCGTCCGGTCAGCTCGTCCGCGCTCTGCGCGGCCGTGTACGTTCCGCCGGTCGCGTTGGCGATGCAGAGCAGTTGCCGGCGCACCTTCTCGTCGGGGGCCAGGCCGAGGGTGTCCACCACCAGCTTGGTGCCCTGCGCGGCCAGGTCCCGGGCCACCTCGCAAGGGTCCGGTGGGGCGCAGGTGTCCTCGCCGTCGGTGATCAGCACGATCCGGCGGGCGGTGGCGCCGGTGCCCAGGTCCTGGGCGGCCGAGCGGAGCGCCAGCCCGACCGGGGTGAAGCCGGTGGGCCGGAGGGTCGCCACCGCCGCCTTGGCCTGGGTCCGGTCCACCCGGCCGACCGGCACGATCTGCTGGGTGTCCTGGCAGCCGACCTTCTTGTCCTTGCCCTTGTAGGTGGCACCGAGGACCCGGATGCCGAGCTGGGTCTCCTCCGGCAGCGCGTCCACGACCTCGTTGAACGCCTGCTGCGCCACGGAGATCCGGCTCCGCCCGTCGATGTCCCGGGCCCGCATCGAGCCGCTGACGTCGAGCACCAGCTCGACCCGGGGCGGCTCGGCGGGGGTCTCCTCGTCGGCCCACGCGGGCGCGGGCCCGCTCAGCACGATCCCGGGACCGATCAGGACGGTCGCCGCCAGCAGTCCACTGAGGACGGATGTCGATCGTCTTCTGTTGATCACTGGGGCGAGTGTAGTGAGATCCACTCCGGACGGTCGGTCGCCCCCCGGCGGCTGCCCCGCACCCGGCCCGGCGGCCCCGAACGGCCCGCATGACCAGCATTCCGGCGGTGCTGGCCGCAGGGATCTTGCCAGGTCTTCCTCGGATGACTGAGGGTTAGCTGCCAGGTGTAAACCACCAGGCTGGGGTGAGTCTCGTCGGAAATCTGACCCGAGTCCACCCGTTGTGCCGGTGGTTCCCGGTGGTTAAGCTTCACGTGCGCGCCCCAATCGCCCGCTTCCCCCGTGGCAGGCGATCGGGGCGCGCGTTTTCGTGCCGGGGCCACTTCTTCGTGCCCGGGCCCCTTGAGGTCCTCGCGCCGGAGCCGCCGGCTATCCGATATCCGACGCCGCCTCCGGTTTCCGCTTACCGGCTACCGGGCCCGCTCCGTCATCACCCTCCGCGACAGCCGGAGCGCTCCCACGCCGACGGCCGACCACCGGTCTCGGGGGCCACCGCTTGGGGCCGTCGTCAGGTCCAGCGGCCGTCCAGCCAAATCCGGGCCGACCACTCCGCGTACGGCAGCAGCCTTCCCACGAAGATCGGATAGAAGTACGCGAAGCAGAGCGCGACCAGCAGCACGTACGCGCCGACCACGATCCCGCCGACCAGCCGGCGGTCGGCCGCGTCGTCCGGCCCGGGGGGTGGGGCCCCGGCCGGCGCCCGGGCACCGGCCGGGGCCGGAGAGACGATGGCGCCCAGCACGTAGACCACCGCCAGCACCAGGAACGGCAGGGCCGGCGCGGCGTAGAAGGAGAACATCGTCCGCCCGTCCAGGGCGAACCAGAACCAGGGCAGCAGGCCGGCCGCCGCACAGAGCAGGATCGCCCCGGCCCGCCAGTCCCGCCGGGCGACGCCGATCCAGGCCGCCCCGAACAGGGCGGGCAGGAACGACCACCACAGCAACGGCGTGCCGAGCAGCAGAACCTCGCTGGCACAGGTCGGCGCTCCGCAGGCACCGTCACCGGACCAGTGGAACGCCACCGGCCGGCCGAGCAGCAGCCACTGCCACGGCCAGGACTGATACGGGTGCGACTTGGCCAGAGTTGTGTGGAAGCCGTACGCGGCCTTGTGGTATTCCCACAGGTTGTTCAGCGCCCCGAGGTACGGGGTGTCGCTGAGCCCGGGCACGTTCGGGTACCGGGCGGCGAGCCGGTAGTAGCCGTCGTCGGTCAGCAGCCAGCCCGACCAGGTGGCCACGTAGGTGACGACCATCAGCACCCCGGCCAGGGCAAGCCAGGGCACCTCGTCGAGCAGGGCGTCGCGCCAGGGCCGGCGCACCCCGGCGGACCGGCGGACGCCGACCTCCCAGAACAGGGCGAGCAGCGCGAAGGCCGGCAGGAAGTACACGGCGCTCCACTTCACCGCGCACGCGCAGCCGAGCAGCACCCCGGCCGCCAGCCGCCACCAGGGCCAGTTCCGCCAGCCGCCGGCCGGCCGGCCGGCCCGCCCCGCGGCGGTGGGGTCCAGCCCGGCCTCCAGTGCCCGGCTCCACCGTCGCCGGCGGGCGTCCCGGTCGAGGACCAGGGCGCCGAACGCGGCCAGCACGAACAGCAGCAGGAAGATGTCGAGCAGGGCGGTGCGGGAGAGCACCAGGTGGAAGCCGTCCAGGGCGAGCAGCAGGCCGGCGGCGCAGCCGAGCACGGTGGAGCGGAACAGCCGGCGGCCGATGCGGACCAGCAGCAGCACCGACACGATGCCGGCGATCGCGGCGCCGATACGCCAGCCGAACTCCGGGGCGGTGGTCGTCAGGTGCCCCGGCACGGAGATGTTGTGCTCGGCGTCGGAGTAGCCGAAGGCCCACTCGCCGAGCCCGATCAGCCACTTGCCCAGCGGCGGGTGCACCACGTACGACGGGCCGTTGTCCTTGTAGTTCCACTCGACGCCCTTGTCGACCAGCCCCCAGCCGTCGCGGGCGTAGTAGATCTCGTCGAAGATCTTGCCCTTCGGGCTGCTGAGGCCGACCAGGCGCAGGATCGCCGCGATCGCCACCACGACGGCGGTGGCCAGCCACGAGTTGACGTCCAGCCGGGCGTCGACGGTCGCCAGCCGCCGCCGCACGATGGCGGGGACGCCCCCACCGCCGCTGATGGGGGGAGGCGCGGACTCCTCGGTCGCGGCGCCGGCTCCGGCGTGCTCCGATTTCGCCTGGCCCGCGCTGGCGCTCTGCGCTGTCGACGCACTCGTCACGAAGCGATCGTAGGCTGCGGAGGTGCCCGGTGGCGCCCGTCGTCCCCAATACCGGTACAACTGTCGATGAAGGAGTGCGTTTCGTGGGTGAAATGTCCGAAGTTGGCCGCCTGGTCCTCCTCGGCGCGCCGCTCGGCAACCCGGCCGACGCGTCCGCCCGGTTCCGCGAGGCGCTCGCCGCCGCCGACGTGGTCGCCGCCGAGGACACCCGGCGGCTCACCCGGCTGGCCCGGGACCTCGACATCACCGTGTCGGGCCGGATCGTCTCCTACTTCGAGGGCAACGAGGAGCGCCGCACCCCCGAGCTGGTCGAGGTGCTCCGCGAGGGATACGTCGTGGCCCTGGTCACCGACGGCGGAATGCCCAGCGTCTCCGACCCCGGGTACCGGCTGGTCCGGGGCGCGCTCGACGCCGGTGTGCCGGTGACCGCCGCCCCCGGCCCGAGCGCCGTCACCACCGCGCTGGCCCTGTCCGGGCTGCCCAGCGACCGGTTCTGCTTCGAGGGCTTCCTGCCCCGCACCCCCGGCGCTCGGCGTTCCCGGCTGCGCGCCCTGGCCGGCGAGGAGCGGACCCTGGTGCTCTTCGAGGCCCCGCACCGGATCACCGGTGCGCTCGCCGACCTGGCCGCCGAGTTCGGCGCCGACCGGCCGGCGGCGCTCTGCCGCGAGCTGACCAAGACGTACGAGGAGGTGGTCCGCCGGCCGCTCGGGGAGCTGGCCACCTGGGCCGCCGACAGCGGGCCGCGCGGCGAGATCACCCTGGTGGTGGCCGGCGCCGCGCCAGCCGCCGCCGAGCGACCGGACGACGCGACGCTGCGTGCCGCCGTGGCCGAACGAGAGGCCGCCGGCCTGTCCCGGCGGGACGCGATCACCGAGGTCGCCACCGGGTACGGCCTGCGCCGCCGCGACGTCTACGCGGTCGTGCACGCCTGAGGCGTCGGGAGGTCGCCCCGTCGCCGCCCCGGCCGGCGGCGCGGGGCGGCGATGGGGTGGGCGGGCCGGCCTTGCCCGCCCACCCGGCCGGCGGGGGCCGTCACCAGGCGTCGGCAAGAAAGCCGGCCGTGATCACGAGCGGGCCGGCCACGGCGGCGGCCACCGCCCAGCGGCGGGCCCGCCGATCGGTGAACAGGGTGGCACCGGTGCACCGGGCGATCGCCCCACCGCACGCCAGCACCAGCAGCAGCCCGAGCAGCCAGCGCAGGTGCCGGCCGACCCCGGTGTCGGCGTACGCCGCGTCGGACGCCGGCCCGGTCATCCCGGCCGGCAGGACGGAGCCGGTGGCGCTGCGCTCGGCGGGCACACCGCTGATCCGCACCCCGAACGCGACGTACCGGCCGTCGTCAGCGGTGAAGATCCCCCGGCAGCGCTGGGTCAGCCCGCCGCCGGTGCACTCGTCGACCACCACGGTGCCGGTGACGCGGTGCCCGACGGCCAGCCAGAACGGGCCGGCGCTCACCCAGGCGAAGAATGCGGCGAGCAGGCTCAGCGCCAGAAGCGCGGAAAGCCCTCGCCAGGGCTCCGGCGGCCGGGCGGGGCGGTCGGACCGCCGCCGTCGGGCCCGGGCCGCCCGGTCGCCGTCGCCGTGCCGCCACCGGCCGCGCCCCTCACCGAGCGGCGTGCCGTCCCAGTGCACCTCCTCGATCGGTGCCCAGAACAGCCCGTCGTCGGACCCCGGCGGGTCGCCGACGGCGGTTCCCGGGCGGGGCCGGCCGCCCGGCTGCCGGACCGGGACCCGGCGCGGCACGGCGCCGACCGGTGCCCCGGTGGTCGGCTCCACCTCCACCGGCCGGCCGGGGCCGCCGGTGGCCTGCCCGGGCACGACGCCCGAACCGGACAGCAGCGCGCTCGGCCCGGCTGCGGGGTTCGGTCCGGGCCCGGAACCCGGCGCGGGTGCGGCGGCCGGCCGAGGCAGGGCGGCCGGTCCGGGCAGGGCGGCCGGTCCGGGCGGGGCGGCCGGTCCGGGCAGGACGCTCGGCGCGGGTGCGGCGGTCGATCCCGGCGGGGCGATCGGCGGGGTCGTCCCTAGCGGGGCGAGCGGTCCGGTCGTCCCTGGCGGGGCGAGCGGTCCGGTCGTCCCTGGCGGGGCGAGCGGTCCGGCCGGCCCCGGCAGGGCGATCGGTCCGGTCGACCCGGGGGTGGCGGCGGCGGGCGCCCCGGCCGGTTCGGCGGCCGGGACCGGCCGGGGCTGTGGCGCCACGGTCCCGGCCCGGGGCGACGGTCCGGGCGGCGGGTCGTGGTCGCGGGCCGACCCGGTGGGCGGCTCCTCGTGGTCCCGGGCGGCTCGGCTGGCGGTCACGGGCTTCATTGGACACCGGTCGGCGTGGGTGTCCGGGCAGCTCAGGCCGCGTGTCGGCGACAAATCAGGCAACGATCGTCCGCCCCGACGTCGCCCGGCCGCCGAAGCCCCGCGCCTCGCCGCCGCCCGCCCCGGCCCGGGGCGCCCGACGGGTGTCGACCGCCCAGGCGGCCTGTTGGTTCGCGGCGTCCCGACGAGGTCACTAGGCTTGCTGGTCATGAGTCACGTTCTCGCGGCGGTAGCCTGGCCTTACGCCAACGGCCCGCGCCACATCGGCCACGTCTCCGGTTTCGGCGTTCCCTCCGACGTCTTCGCCCGGTACATGCGGATGGCCGGCCACGACGTGCTCATGGTGTCCGGCACCGACGAGCACGGCACCCCGATCCAGGTGCAGGCCGACGCCGAGGGGGTCACCCCGCGCGTGCTGGCCGACCGGTACAACCGGGTGATCGCCGAGGACCTGCGGGCGCTCGGGCTGTCGTACGACCTGTTCACCCGCACCACCACCCGCAACCACTACGCCGTGGTGCAGGAGCTGTTCTCCGGGATGCACCGTAACGGCTACATCGTTCCGAAGGTCACCGTCGGCGCGATCTCCCCGTCCACCGGCCGGACCCTGCCCGACCGGTACATCGAGGGCACCTGCCCGATCTGCGGGTACGACAGCGCCCGCGGCGACCAGTGCGACAACTGCGGCAACCAGCTCGACCCGGTCGACCTGATCAACCCCAAGTCCAAGATCAACGGCGAGACGCCGGAGTTCATCGAGACCGAGCACTTCTTCCTCGACCTGCCGGCCCTGGCCGACGCCCTGCGGCAGTGGCTGGACAGCCGGGAGGGCTGGCGGCCCAACGTGCTGCGGTTCTCGAAGAACCTGCTCGACGACCTCCAGCCCCGGGCGATCACCCGGGACCTGGACTGGGGCGTGCCGATCCCCCTCGACGGCTGGCGGGACCGGCCGGACAAGCGGATCTACGTCTGGTTCGACGCGGTCATCGGCTACCTGTCCGCGTCCATCGAGTGGGCCCGCCGCACCGGAGACCCGGAGGCGTGGCGGAAGTTCTGGAACCCGAAGGACGCCGAGGGTGGCACCGACGGTGACACCCAGAGCCACTACTTCATGGGCAAGGACAACATCGTCTTCCACTCGGTGATCTGGCCGGCGCTGCTCGGCGGCTACTCGGGCGAGGGCGCGCGTGACGGCGAGCCGGGCCGGCTGGGCCGGCTCAACCTGCCCACCGAGGTGGTCTCCAGCGAGTACCTGACCATGGAGGGGCGCAAGTTCTCCTCCTCCCGCAAGGTGGTCATCTACGTCCGGGACTTCCTGGAGCGGTACGACGCCGACGCGCTGCGCTACTTCATCGCCGTCGCCGGCCCGGAGAGCAACGACACCGACTTCACCTGGGCCGAGTTCCTTCGCCGCAACAACGACGAGCTGGTCGCCGGCTGGGGCAACCTGGTCAACCGGTCCGTCTCGATGGCGGCGAAGAACTTCGGCGCGATCCCGCCGGTCGACCCGGCAGGGCTCACCGAGGCCGACGAGGCGCTGCTCGCCACCGCCCGGGCCGGCTTCGAGACCGTCGGCGGCCTGATCGGCCGGCACCGGCAGAAGCAGGCCATCGGCGAGGCGATGCGCGTCGTCGCCGAGGCCAACAAGTACATCTCCGATCAGGCCCCGTGGAAGCTCAAGGACGAGGCGGACAAGCCCCGGATGGGCACCATCCTGCACGTCGCCCTCCAGGTGGTCAGCGACGCGAACACGCTGCTGACCCCGTTCCTGCCGCACTCCGCGCAGAAGATCCACGAGCTGCTCGGCGGCACCGGCGTGCACGCGCCGATGCCCGTGTTGGAGGAGGTCGACGACCTCGACGGCGGGCCCGAGTACCCGGTGCTGACCGGGGACTACACGGTCGGGACGCGCTGGGAGTCCGTACCGCTGGAGGCAGGCCGGCCGCTCGCGGCGCCGAAGCCGGTCTTCCGCAAGCTCGACCCGTCGATCGTCGACGAGGAACTGGCCCGGCTCGCCGGCTGACCACCGAGCCGGCCCGACCCGTCGCCGGCCCGACCCGTCGCCGGCCCGACCCGTCGCCGGCCCGACCCGTCGCCGGCCCGATCCACCGCGCCGGCGCGGCCCCCGCCCCCGGGGACCGCGCCGGCCGTACGGCCGGCGTCAGCGTCGGGCCATCGCCGGGGCCACCACGAACTCCAGGATCGCGCGGTTCACCTCGTCGCTGTTGGTCCACGGGATGCCGTGCGGCGCTCCCTTGAGCGTGGTCAGCCGGCTGTCGGGCAGCATCGGCTGCAATCGCTGCCCGGTCGCCGCGTACGGCAGCACCCGGTCCTGGTCGCCCTGCACGATCAGCACCGGCACGTCGATCCGGGGCAGGTCCGGCCGGAAGTCGGTCAGCCAGGCGTCCACGCACTGGTACGTGCCGATCGCCGAGGCCCGGGTGCCGATCTCCCAGTGCGCCCGGTACGCCTCCTCGCTGACCAACTTGCCCTTGTTGTCTGCATAGTTGAAGAAGTTGTCGCAGAAGCTGGTGAGGAACGCGAACCGGTCGGCGAGGATCGCCTGCTGGAACCCGTCGAACAGGCTCCGGTCCACCCCCTCCGGGTTGTCGGCGGTCTTCAGCAGGAACGGCGCGAGCGGGGCGAGCAGCACCGCCCGGTCCACCCGGCTCGACCCGTACGTGCCGAGGTAGCGGGTCACCTCCCCGGTGCCCATCGAGTGCCCGATCAGGATCGCGTTGCGCAGGTCCAGCTCGGTCAGCAACACGTCCAGGTCGGCCGCGAACGTGTCGTAGTCGTACCCGGCGGCCGGCTGGCTGGAGTTTCCGAAGCCCCGCCGGTCGTACGTGATCGTGCGGTAGCCGGCGGCGAGCAGGGCGCCGGTCTGCTTCTCCCAGGTCGCCCCGTTGAACGGGAACCCGTGGATCAGCACCACCGGCTGCCCGGCGCCGTGGTCCTCGTAGTACAGGTCGATGGGCGCGGAGTTCTCCGCGCCGACGGTGATGAAGGGCATGTCGTCTCCCGGAGCGGGGTCGGGGCCGTCGGACGACCGGCGCATTCCCGGCCCTCTTGCTGTTATGCCCGCCCACCACCGCTTCGGGCCGACCGGCGGTGTGTGATGCTGACGGCGATGACCGAGCCGACTGAGTCCCGCCGCCAACGGGCCACCCGCCGGGCCGGGGAGTTCCCGCCCGCGCCCGAGCCGCTGCCCCGCCCCGTGCCGGACAGCCACACCCACCTGGACATCACCGTCACCGAGGCCGGCGCCCCGGCCGGCGGGGCGGGCGGGAACGCCGCCGCCGCCGACCCGGTCGCGGCGGCCGTCGCGGTGGCCGCCGAGGCCGGCGTGGACCGGCTCGTCCAGGTCGGCGTGGACGTGGCGTCCTCCGCGTGGAGCGCCGACGCGGCCGACCGCTACCCGGCGGTGCTGGCCACCGTCGCCCTGCACCCCAACGAGGCGCCCCGGCTGGCAGACCTCGACGAGGCGCTGCGGCAGATCGAGGCGCTCGCCGCCCGGGACCGGGTGCGCGGGATCGGCGAGACCGGGATGGACTTCTACCGCACCGGCGACGAGGGCCGGGCCGCGCAGGAGGAGAGCTTCCGGGCGCACGTCGCCATCGCCAAGCGGTACGGCAAGGCCCTGGTCGTCCACGACCGGGACGCGCACGCCGACGTGCTGCGGATCCTCGACGACGAGGGCGCCCCGGACACCGTCGTGCTGCACTGCTTCTCCGGCGACGCCGGGTTCGCCGCCGACTGCGTACGCCGCGGCTACCTGCTCAGCTTCGCGGGCACCGTCACCTTCGGCAGCGCCGTCGCGCTGCGCGAGGCCGCCGCGCTCACCCCGCTCGACCAGCTCCTGGTGGAGACCGACGCGCCGTACCTCACCCCCACCCCGCACCGGGGGCGGCCCAACGCGTCGTACCTGATCCCGCTCACCGTGCGGGCGCTGGCCGCGACCACCGGCGCGGACCTCGACGAGCTGTGCGCGGCGCTGTCGGCCAACGGCGAGCGCGCCTTCGGCCCGTGGTGACCGGCCTGCTCGGCCCGGCGGAGATCCGGGAACTTGCCGCCCGCCTCGGCGTGCACCCGACCAAGAAGCTCGGCCAGAACTTCGTGCACGACCCGAACACCGTCCGCCGGATCGTCACCGTCGCCGGCCTGGCCCCGGACGACGTCGCCCTGGAGGTCGGCCCCGGCCTCGGCTCGCTCACCCTGGCCCTGCTGCCGGTGGCCGCGCACACCCACGCCGTGGAGCTCGACCCGACGCTGGCCGCCGCGCTGCCGGAGACCGCCGCCCGGTTCGCCGGGCCGGCCGCCGCCCGGCTGACCGTGCACCACGCCGACGCCCTGCGGATCGGCGCCGCCGAGCTGGCCGACCCCGCGCCGACCGCGCTGGTGGCGAACCTGCCGTACAACGTGGCCGTACCGGTGGTGCTGCACCTGCTGGCCGAGCTGCCCAGCCTCCGGCACGGCCTGGTGATGGTGCAGAAGGAGGTCGCCGACCGGCTCGTCGCCGGCCCCGGCTCCAAGGTCTACGGCATCCCGTCGGTCAAGCTCGCCTGGTACGCCCGCTCCCGCGCCGCCGGTAAGGTGCCGCCCAACGTGTTCTGGCCGGTGCCCAACGTCGACTCCGGCCTGGTCGCCTTCACCCGCCGCGAGCCGCCCCGCCCCGACGTACCCCGGAAGCAGGTCTTCGCCGTCGTCGACGCCGCGTTCGCCCAGCGCCGCAAGACCCTGCGGGCCGCCCTGGCCGGCTGGGCCGGCGGCGCGGACCGGGCCGCCGCGGCGCTCACCGCCGCCGGCGTCGACCCCGGCGCGCGCGGCGAGTCGCTCACCGTCGAGCAGTTCGCCGCCATCGCCGCGTCGGCCCCGACCGCCCCATCGACCGCGCAGTAGGCTGGCGCGGTGACCGAGGCCTGGGGACCGGACGACGATGACGACCAGCAGCGGCGCGGGGCCAGCGGCCCGGTCCGGGTGCGGGTGCCCGCCAAGGTCAACCTGCACCTCGGGGTGGGCCCGCTGCGCCGGGACGGCTACCACGAGCTGAACACCGTCTACCACGCCATCTCGATCTACGACGAGCTCACCGCCCGCCGCGGCGACACCCTCACCCTGACGATGGAGGGGGAGGGCGCCGGCGAGCTGGCCCTGGACGACACCAACCTGGCCATCCGGGCTGCCCGCGCCCTCGCCGGGTACGCGGGCGTCCCGCCGCACGCCCGGCTGCACCTGCGCAAACAGATCCCGCTGGCCGGCGGGCTGGCCGGCGGCAGCGCCGACGCCGCCGCCGCGCTGGTCGCCTGCGACGCCCTCTGGGGTACCGGGCTGTCCCGCGACGAGCTGGCCGGGATCGCCGCCGACCTCGGCTCCGACGTGCCGTTCCTGATCTACGGCGGCACCGCGCTCGGCACCGGCCGGGGCGAGGCGGTCAGCCCCGTGCTGGCCCGCGCCACCTCCTGGCACTGGGTGGTCGCCATCGCCGACGGCGGGCTGTCCACCCCCGCCGCGTACGCCGAACTCGACCGGCTCCGCGACGCCGGGGCCGCCGGCCCGCCGCTGGGCAGCACCGACGGGCTGCTCGCCGCGCTGCGCCAGCGGGACCCCCGGGTGCTCGCCGCCAGCCTCGGCAACGACCTCCAGGACGCCGCGCTCGCCATGCGCCCGTCCCTGGCCGGCACCCTGAAGGCCGGCGAGGCCGCCGGGGCGCTCGCCAGCATCGTCTCCGGCTCCGGGCCGACCTGCGTGTTCCTCGCCGCGAACGCCGACGACGCCGACCGGATCGCCGCCGAACTGGCGACCGCCGGGGTGTGCCGCCAGGCGCGTACCGCGCACGGCCCCGTGCCCGGCGCGCGGATCGGCTGAATCGGGAATACGCCCGCCTGGCGGGGCTGAGGCGTACACCCACCGGGGCGGCCCGGAGTGTCCGCGTACCCTTGGAGGCCAGGCGTCCCCAGGTGCCCGCCGGCACCGGGACGCCTTCATCATGAAAGGTGGGTTCGTGGCCAACATCGTCAACCTGGACCGGGTGTCCAAGGGGTACGGCGCCGCCGGGCCGCTGCTCACCGACGTCTCGCTCGGCCTCGACGACGCCGACCGGATCGGCGTGGTCGGCCTCAACGGCGCCGGCAAGTCCACCCTGCTGCGGCTGCTCACCAAGCAGGAGGAACCGGACGAAGGCCGGGTTACCCACCGTCGCGACCTGCGCGTCCTCTGGCTGCCGCAGGCCCTGACGCTCGCCCCCGAGGCCACCGTCCGGGACGTGGTGCTCGGCACCGCCTGGCTCGGCGAGAGCATGGGCGCCGAGCACGAGTGGGCCGGCGACGCCGGGGTCCGCGGCATCCTCGACGGCCTCGGCATGCCCCACCTCGGCCTCGACCAGCCCGTAGGCCCGATGTCCGGCGGCGAGCGCCGCCGGGTGGCGCTGGCCGCCCTGCTGGTACGCGACTCAGACCTGCTCATCCTCGACGAGCCCACCAACCACCTCGATGTCGGCG
The DNA here is from genome assembly GCF_042891255.1 of Micromonospora sp. NPDC001898. Taxonomy (NCBI): domain Bacteria; kingdom Bacillati; phylum Actinomycetota; class Actinomycetes; order Micromonosporales; family Micromonosporaceae; genus Micromonospora; species Micromonospora sp. NPDC001898. The sequence goes on from NZ_JBIATC010000005.1 coordinate 86,708, forward strand.
GCGTCGACTGGCTGGCGAAGCACCTGGTCGGCCGCAAGGGCGCCCTCGTCGTGGTCACCCACGACCGGTGGTTCCTCGACGCGGTCTGCACCGACACCTGGGAGGTCGCCGACCAGACCGTCCGGGCGTACGAGGGCGGCTTCGCCGCCTGGACCCTGGCCCGCGTCGAGCGGGACCGGGTCGCCGCAGCCACCGAGGCCCGCCGGCAGAACCTGCTCCGCAAGGAGATCGCCTGGCTGCGTCGGGGCCCGCCCGCCCGGACCAGCAAGCCGCAGTTCCGGATCGACGCCGCCAACGCGCTGATCGCCGACGTGCCGCCGGCGCGCGACACCATGTCGCTGCAACGGATGGCCACCGCCCGGCTCGGCAAGCAGGTGTACGACCTGGAGGACGTCCGGCTGTACGCCGGCCCGAAGGAGATCCTGCACGACGCCACCTGGCACGTCGGCCCCGGTGACCGGATCGCCATCCTCGGCCGCAACGGCGCCGGCAAGACCACCCTGCTGCGGATGCTGGCCGGCATCACCCGCCCCGACGGCGGACGGTTCGCCACCGGCTCCACCGTCCGGCCCGCGTTCCTCTCCCAGGAACTGGCCGAGCTGCCCGGTCACCTGCGCGTCCTCGAAGCCGTCGAGGAGGTCGCCCGCCGGGTGCAGCTCGGCGACCGGGAGGTCTCCGCCGCCCAGCTCGCCGAGGTCTTCGGCTTCGACGACCGCCGGCTCTGGACACCGGTCAGCGACCTCTCCGGCGGGGAGCGCCGCCGGCTCCAGATGCTCCGGCTGCTCGCCGGCGAGCCCAACGTGCTGCTCTTCGACGAGCCCACCAACGACCTGGACACCGACACCCTCGCCGCGCTGGAGGACCTGCTCGACTCCTGGCCCGGCACCGTCATCGTGGCCAGCCACGACCGGTACCTCATCGAGCGGGTCACTGAGTCGGCGTACGGGATGTTCGGCGACGGCCGGCTGGTGCACCTGCCCGGCGGCGTCGACGAGTACCTGGCCCGGGCCGCGAACCAGCCGCTGGCCGCGGTCGCCGGCGCATCCACCGCCACGGTGGGCGCCACCCCGGCGGCCGGCGGGATGTCCGCCGCCGAGGCCCGGCAGGCGAAGAAGGACCTCACCCGGCTGGAACGTCAGATCGGCAAGCTGGACCAGAGGGAGGCGGCGCTGCTCGACCAACTCGCGGCGAACGCCACCGACTACGCCAAGGTCGCCGAGCTGGACGCCGAACTCAAGGACATGCGGGCCGAACGGGAGCAGGTCGAGGAGACCTGGCTGGCCCTCGCCGAGCAGGTCCCCGGGAACTGAGCCGGCCGGCTCCCGGAAGGCGAGCCGGCCTCGGGTGGGGGGTGTGCGGCGTCACAGCCCGCCGTGCGGGACAATCAGGTGACCCCTCACCCGCACGGTCTTGGAGATTCAGACATGGCCCACACCCCCGTCAACCACCCCGCGCGGCCGATCTACCGGGCGATCGGCGGGCTCGTTGGTCTGTACTTCGTGGTCTTCGGAGTGCTCGGCATCATTGCCAGCGCCGGCAACGACTTCCTCGCCCAGGATGACACGAAGGTGCTCGGCCAGGGGACCAATCTCGGATTCTCGCTGCTCAGCGTCCTGCTCGGCGTCGCGATTCTGGCCGGCACCGCGATCGGCCGCAACCTCGACGTCGCGATCAACCAGTGGCTGGCGTACGTGCTCATGGTTCTCGGCCTGGCTGCGCTGGCCTTCCTGCACACCGACGCCAACATCTTCAACTTCACCATCTTCACCGACATCGTGGTGCTGACCCTCTCGCTGGTGCTGCTGATGGTCGGCATGTACGGCAAGGTCGGCACCGAGGAGGAGAGCGACGCCTGGCAGAAGGCCCGCCTCGTCCTCTGACCAGGGGCGCCGCTGCGGGGGATCGGCTGGTTCCGGTCCCGCTGCGGCGGTTCGGCCCGCATCCGGCACCCGCGCGGGCGACAATCCTTCCGAACGGACACATCCGGACGGAGGGGTTATGGCGCACTTTCCGGTCAATCACCCGGCGCGAGCGCTCTACCGCGTCCTCGCCGGGGTCATCGGGCTCTACATCCTGGTCTTCGGCGTCTGGGGAGTGGTCGCGACCTGGGGCGAAGGGCTGTTCGACCGGGGCGGCACCTGGGCCCTCGGCCTCCGCACCAACCTCGCGTTCTCGCTGGTTTCGGTGATCTTCGGGGCCGTGCTGATGGTCGGGGCGTCCCGGCGGAGCAACCTCGGCCACTACATGAACCTGACCGCCGGGGTGGTCTTCCTGGTCACCGGGGTGCTGATGATGTCTGTCCTGCAGACCTCGGCGAACTTCCTCAACTTCTCGATGTCCACCGTCATCGTGTCGCTGCTGTTCGGGTTGGTGCTCCTCGCCACCGGCCTCTACGACAAGGTCGGCCCGCCCGAGCGCGCCGAGGCCGAACGCCGGCACCGCCGCGCCGCCGTCCCCGGCGGTCGCTGAAAACCCGGCCGTTCCGGACCCCGGTCACCGGCCCTTCGCCGTGATCAGGGTCGGCTTCGCGTCCAGGTGCGACAAGCCGTTCCAGGCCAGGTTGACCAGGTGCGCGGCCACTGTTTCCTTACGCGGCTTGCGCACCTCCAGCCACCAGCGCCCCGTCAATGCCACCATCCCGACGAGGGCCTGCGAGTAGAGCTCGGCCAGCTTCGGGTCGTACCCCCGGGTCTTGAACTCGGCGCCGAGGATGTGCTCGACCTGGTGCGCGACGTCGTTCATCACGCTGCTGAAGTTGCCCGTCGCGGACATCACCGGCGACTCCCGGACCAGCACCCGGAACCCGCTGGTCTCCTCCTCGATGTACCCGAGCAGGGCCATCGCCGCCTGCTCCAGCAAGTCCCGCGGATGACCGGCGGTCAGGGCCGTGGTGATCCGGTCCAGCAGGGCCCGGACCTCCCGGTCCACCACCACCGCGTAGAGCCCTTCCTTGCCGCCGAAGTGCTCGTAGATCACCGGCTTGGAGACCTTCGCCCGGGCCGCCACCTCCTCGATCGAGGTCGCGTCGAAGCCGCGTTCGGCGAACAGTTGCCGGCCGATCGAGATCAACTGCTCACGCCGCTGGGCCGCCGACATCCGCACCCGTGAGGGCGGCTTGCCCGCCGCCGCCGCAACCGCGCGCCGCCGACCACCTGTGCCACCCTCGCCGACCGGACCGTCCGCCATGTCGTCACCTCGCCGGCGCTCGGGGACGCCTGTCGTGGGATGCCGCTGCCTCCGCTGTTCGCGCCGTCGACCCCGTCCGAAATCCGGGGCGGTGCCACCGCGTCGTCCGACCGTACCCGTGCCGGTCGACCCGGCGTCGGCCGGCACGGCGGCAGTCGCCGGGCGGGTGGAGCCGCCTGGGACAGTTTCGTGCGTGGGTGCCTTCATGCCGCGTGACGTGCCGTCGGAGTGCCCCGCCGGCGGACGCTCTGGAGGACCGGGAGGATCATGAGGGGAATGGGCGATGGCGTCCAGGGCTCGGGACGCTAAGGTGTAGAGGTCTGCCGACCGCTTGGTTTGTCCGTTTAGACCGTCCCGGGTCGTCTAATGGCAGGACGTCAGGTTTTGGTCCTGATTATAGGGGTTCGAATCCTCTCCCGGGAGCTTCCGCTGTACCGCCGCCATCGCGTGGTTAGCATGGCCGCGAGACTGTCGCCGTCCCGACGGGAGCTACATCGTGTCCCAGCTCCACCTCCGAACCGTCGTCGTGCTCGCCGCCGGGGAGGGCAAGCGGATGAAGTCGGCGCTGCCCAAGGTGCTGCATCCCCTGCTCGGTCGGACCCTGCTCGGCCACGTGCTGACCGCCGCCGCGCCGCTTGCGGCCGACCGGACCGTCGTGGTGGTCGGGCACGGCGCGGACCAGGTCCGGGCGCACCTGGCCGAGGTCGCCCCGGCGGCCACCCCGGTGCTCCAGGCCGAGCAGCTCGGCACCGGCCACGCGGTCCGGATCGGGCTGGACGCGGCGCCGGACGCCGCCGGGACCGTGGTGGTGATCAACGGGGACGTGCCGCTGCTCCGCCCCGAGACGGTCGCCGCGCTGGTTGACGCGCACGAGAGCGCGGGGGCCGCGGCCACGGTGCTGGCCGCCGAGGTGCCCGACCCGACCGGGCTGGGGCGCATCGTCCGGGACGCGGCGGGGCGGCTGGAGCAGATCGTCGAGGAGCGCGACGCCACCCCGGCCCAGCGCGCGCTGCGCGAGATCAACGCCGGCATCTACGCGTTCGACGCGGTGCGGCTGCGCGCCGCGTTGGGCAAGCTCTCCGCCGACAACGACCAGGGCGAGGAGTACCTGACCGACGTCTTCGGCCTGCTCGTCTCCGCCGGCGAGCCGGTGGCGGTGCACGTGGCCGCCGACCACGTCGAGACGCTGGGCTGCAACGACCGGGTCGAGCTGGCGGCGCTGCGCCGGCTGCTGCGCGACCGGGTCAACGAGGGGTGGATGCGGACCGGGGTCAGCATCCTGGACCCGGCGACGACCTGGATCGACGTGACGGTCGCGGTGGACCGGGACGCGGTGATCGACCAGAACACCCAGCTGCGCGGCGGGACCGTGGTCGGTGCGGAGGCCGTGGTCGGCCCGGACGTGACGCTGATCGACACGGTGATCGGCCCGGGGGCGACCGTGCTGCGCAGCCACGCCGTCGAGGCCGAGGTCGGCCCGGGGGCCAGCGTCGGGCCGTACGCGTACCTGCGGCCGGCGGCGAAGCTGGCCGAGCGGGCCAAGGTCGGCACCTTCGTCGAGGTGAAGAACTCCGAGGTCGGCGCGGGCGCGAAGGTGCCACACCTGTCGTACGTGGGCGACGCGACGATCGGGGCGAAGGCCAACATCGGCGCGGCGACGATCTTCGTGAACTACGACGGGGTCAACAAGCACCGCACCACGGTCGGCGAGGCTGCGTTCATCGGCTGCGACACCAGCCTGATCGCCCCGGTGGAGGTGGGCCCGGGCGCGTACGTCGCGGCGGGCAGCGCGGTCAGCCAGGACGTGCCGCCGGGTGCGCTCGGGGTTACCCGGGCGCCACAGCGCAACATCGAGGGCTGGGTGGCCCGCAGGCGGCCCGGCACCGCCTCGGCCGAGGCCGCCGAGCGGGCCCGCCAGGCTGTGGCGGAAGCGGCGGAGGATGCGCCGGAGGCATGAGGGCCGCAAGGGAAGGTGAGGCAATCCACGGGGGTGCCGAGGCGGTTCGACGGCCGTCAGGCGGGGGAGATACTGCAACCGAATAGTCCCGGTCAGACCGCAGCCGGGACCACCGACCAACGGGAGCAGACGGGCCCATGGGCAGCATCGTCGCCGAAAACCGCAAAAGCCTGATGCTCTTCTCCGGACGTGCCTTTCCGGAGCTGGCCAGGGAGATCGGCGAGGTGCTCGGCGTCGCGCCGACACCCGCCGACGCGTACGAGTTCGCGAACGGGGAGATCTTCGTACGGTTCAAGGACTCGGTGCGCGGTTCGGACGCCTTCGTGGTGCAGTCCGTGACGCACGGGGTCAACACCTGGGTCATGGAGACCCTGATCATGATCGACGCGCTGAAGCGCGGGTCGGCCAAGCGGATCACCGTGGTCCTGCCGTTCTACCCGTACTCGCGGCAGGACAAGAAGCACCGGGGCCGGGAGCCGATCTCGGCGCGGCTGGTGGCGGACCTGCTGAAGACCGCGGGCGCGAACCGGATCCTCACGGTGGACCTGCACACCGCGCAGATCCAGGGCTTCTTCGACGGCCCGGTGGACCACCTGTTCGCGATGGACATCCTGGCCGAGTACGTGGAGCGCAAGTTCGCTGGTCGGCCGATGACGGTGGTGGCGCCGGACTCGGGCCGGGTGCGGGTGGCGGAACGGTGGACGGACCGGCTGGGCGGCTGCCCGCTGGCGTTCATCCACAAGACCCGGGATCCGCTCAAGCCGAACCAGGTGGTGGCGAACCGGGTGGTCGGCGAGGTGGAGGGCCGGGTCTGCCTGATCGTCGACGACATGATCGACACCGGCGGCACGATCAGCAAGGCCGCCGAGATCCTCCGGGAGGGCGGCGCGGCGGAGATCGTCGTGGCGTCCACCCACGCGCTGCTGTCCGACCCGGCGACCGAGCGGCTGAAGAACAGCCCGATCACCGAGGTCGTGGTGACCAACACGCTGCCGCTGCCGTCCGAGAAGCAGCTTGACAAGATCACCGTGCTGTCGATCGCGCCGCTGCTGGCCCGGGCGATCCGGGAGGTCTTCGACGACGGGTCGGTGACCACCCTGTTCGGCGGCCTGAGCTGACGGCCGCCCGCGCGCCGGCCGTCGTCCCGCGGCCGGCGCGCGGGTACCGGACCGGCTCCGACCGGCGTCCGGACCGGCTCCGACCGGCGTCCGGGGCGATGTTCGCTGGGCGTTTTTGCTCCTGCGGATGGCGGAGGCGGGGACTGCCGTCGGGGGCGTAATCAATTCGGGTAGACTACTGCGGTTGCCACGGCGAGGGTGCCCGGCGGGCCGCTGAAAAGCGCCGCACGGATGCACCGTCATCGACGCGGTGCTCCGGGCAGTCGTTCATGACGCATGAGCCCCAGCGAGCCCCTCGCCCAGCACCGCCAGTCGACAAGCCCGCCGCAGCGAAAGCATCAGGAGTTTCCCCGTGTCCGAGGTAAAGATCAGCGCCGAGCCCCGTACCGAGTTCGGCAAGGGTGGTGCCCGTCGTACCCGCCGGGCCGGCTTGGTGCCCGCCGTGCTTTACGGCCACGGCGAGAAGCCCAAGCACATCGCGCTGCCCGTGCGTGAGTTCGCCGCCGCGATCCGCAGGGGCGGCGCCAACCAGCTCTTCGCGATCGAGGTCAGCGACGGCACCCAGGTGCTGGCGCTGCCGAAGGCGATCCAGCGGGACCCGATCCGGGACAGCTACGAGCACGTCGACCTGCTGCTGGTCCGCCGCGGCGAGAAGGTCACCGTCGATGTTCCGGTCCAGCTGATCGGCGAGGCCGCCAAGGACACGCTGATCGTGCACGACCACGACACCCTCTCGGTGACCGCCGACGCCACGAAGGTGCCGGACCACCTGGAGGCGTCGATCGAGGGTCTGGAGGCCGGCACCCAGGTCACCGCCGCTGACGTGGAGCTGCCGGCCGGCGTCGAGCTGGTCGCCGACCCGGAGTCCACGGTCGCCTCGGTGACCGCCGCGCCGACCGCCGAGCAGCTCGAGGCCACCCTCCCCGAGGTCGAGGAGGCCACCGCCGAGGCCGAGGCCGAGGTCGGCGAGGAGACCGCCGAGGGTGCCGAGACCCCGGCCGCAGAGGGCGAGCAGGCCCCGGCCGAGGCGAAGACCGGGGCCTGATCGGTCCCCGTTCCGTGCGACAGGCGCTCCCGTGATCGGGGGCGCCTGTCGGCATATCGGGGTGGTCGTCGGGTCGCACGGCCGTGGTGGGCGGCGCTGAGAGCGGGAGGGGCGTGGCGTGACGGACGAGGCGGGGCCGTGGCTGGTGGTCGGCCTGGGCAACCCCGGTCGGGAGTACGCGGGCAATCGGCACAATGTCGGTTTCATGGTGGCCGACCTGCTGGCCGCCCGCGTGGGCGGCAAGTTCGGTCGGCACAAGCGGGCGGTGGCTGAGGTCACCGAGGGGCGGCTCGGGTTCGGTGGCCCGAAGCTGGTGCTGGCGAAGCCGCTGACGTACATGAACCTCTCCGGCGGGCCGGTGGCCGGGCTGGCGCAGTTCCACAAGGTGCCGCCGGGCCAGGTGATCGCGATCCATGACGAGCTGGACATCGGCTACGGGCAGGTGCGGGTGAAGTGCGGCGGCGGTGAGGGCGGGCACAACGGCCTGCGCTCGATGTCGAAGTCGCTGGGCACGAAGGACTACGTCCGGGTGCGGTTCGGCGTCGGCCGGCCGCCGGGTCGGCAGGACCCGGCGGACTACGTGCTGTCGGACTTCTCCGCCGCCGAGCGCAAGGAGCTCGAATTCCTGGTCGACCGGGCGGCGGACGTGGTCGAGTCGGTGGTCATCCGGGGCGTGGAGCCGACCCAGAACCTGTATCACGGGGCGTGACCTGGGCGGGGCGTACTCGGGCGACCGGGGCCCGGCCGGGTAGTCTGCGCCTTTCGGGCGAACCGCAGCCGGCGGCCCGGGTCGCCGGCGAGGCGACGGGAGCGAGTTGTGGGCAGTCCTCCGATGATCGACGGCGCGTTCGCCCGGTGGTTGGCGGCCCAGGCGGGGCAGGCGCTGCTGGGCCTGCGTACGGAGATGGGCTTCGCCGACCCGGGGGCGTTGAAGTCGGCAGGGGACAAGGTCTCGCACGACCTGATCCGGACTGAGCTGGCGAAGTGGCGCCCGGGGGACGCGGTCCTCTCCGAGGAGGACGAGGGCTCGCGGCTGGCCTGGGCGGCGGAGGTGAACGCCGGGGCGGTGCCCCGGCTGACCGCCGACCGGGTGTGGATCGTCGACCCGCTGGACGGGACGCGGGAGTACGCCGAGGAGGGGCGCTCGGACTGGGCGGTGCACGTGGCGCTCTGGGCGCGTAACGCCGCCACCCCGCACGGCCTGGTGGCCGGCGCGGTCGGGCTGCCGGCGCAACACCGGGTGCTGGGCACGGACCAACCGCCGGCGTACCCGCCGATGGCGCTGGAGGCGACGGCCGCGGGCGGGGGGCAGGTCATCCGGTTGGCGGCCAGTCGTAGTCGTCCGCCGGTTTTTCTGACCGATCTGGCGGAGGACGTCGGCGCTCATCTCGTTCCGATGGGCTCGGCGGGGGCGAAGATCGCCGCAGTGGTGACCGGTGAGGTCGACGCGTACATCCACGCCGGCGGCCAGTACGAGTGGGACTCGGCCGCCCCGGTAGCTGTGGCGACGGCCACCGGACTGCATGCTTCCCGGATCGACGGATCTGCGCTGAGATACAACGAGGCTGATCCGCGCCTGCCCGACCTGCTGGTCTGCCGCAAGGATCTCGCCAGCCGGTTGCTTGCAGCGTTGCAGAGGCAGTCCGGGTAGCCTGAGCGTTCTTCTTTACGTGTCCGACCGGAAAGGTCTGGAATCCCATGGGCGGATCCGAGCGAATCGAGGCCGTGTCATGACCACCCCCGCCGCGTACCAGGTCTCGCACCTCGACGCGTTGGAGGCGGAGAGCGTCTTCGTGATGCGCGAGGTGGTCGCGGAGATGGAGCGGCCGGTGCTGCTGTTCTCCGGTGGCAAGGACTCGATCGTGATGTTGCGGTTGGCGCAGAAGGCGTTCGCGCCGGCGAACATCCCGTTTCCGGTGATGCACGTCGACACGGGGCACAACTTCCCGGAGGTCCTGGAGTACCGGGATCGTCGGGTGGCGGAGCTGGGCCTGCAGTTGATCGTGGCGAGTGTGCCGGAGGCGTTGGCGCGGGGGTTCGTGCGGGAGGCGGCGGACGGGACGCGGAACCGGATCCAGACGCCGGTGTTGCTGGACGCGGTGGAGAAGCACCGGTTCGACGCGTTGTTCGGTGGGGCGCGGCGGGATGAGGAGAAGGCGCGGGCGAAGGAGCGGGTGTTCTCGTTCCGGGACGAGTTCGGGCAGTGGGATCCGAAGAACCAGCGTCCGGAGCTGTGGTCGTTGTACAACGGTCGGCATCACCCGGGGGAGTCCATCCGGGTGTTCCCGTTGTCGAACTGGACCGAGTTGGATGTGTGGCACTACATCGCGCGGGAGCGGATCCCGTTGCCCTCGATCTACTACGCGCACGAGCGCGAGGTGGTGGAGCGGGACGGGATGCTCTACGCGGTGAACGAGTTCTTCCACCCCCGGGCGGGTGAGGAGCGGTTCAAGGCCCAGGTCCGCTACCGGACGGTGGGCGATGCCTCCTGCACCGCTGCCGTGCGTTCGGACGCGGACTCGGTGGAGCTGGTGATCGAGGAGGTGGCCGCGACGCGGATCACCGAGCGGGGCGCGACCCGGGGTGACGATCGGGTCAGTGAGGCCGCGATGGAGGACCGTAAGCGGGAGGGCTACTTCTGATGAGTACCGACACTGTGGCCGCCGAGGTCGATCTCGGGGCGCGGCCGATGGACCTGCTGCGGTTCGCGACGGCGGGGAGCGTCGACGACGGTAAGTCGACGTTGATCGGCCGGCTGTTGTACGACACGAAGTCGTTGTTCACCGACCAGCTCGCCGCCGTCGAAGCCGTCAGCGCGGCGCGGGGGGACGAGTACACCAACCTCGCGTTGCTCACCGACGGCCTGCGGGCGGAGCGGGAGCAGGGCATCACGATCGATGTGGCGTACCGGTACTTCGCCACGCCGCGACGGAAGTTCATCATCGCCGACACCCCGGGGCACATCCAGTACACCCGCAACATGGTCACCGGGGCGTCCACCGCCGATCTGGCGCTGATCCTGGTGGACGCGCGCAAGGGCCTCGTCGAGCAGTCGCGGCGACACGCGTTCCTGTGTTCGTTGTTGCGGGTGCCGCACCTGGTGTTGTGCGTGAACAAGATGGACCTGGTGGGTTTCTCGCAGGAGGTGTTCGAGCGGATCGCGGACGAGTTCACGGCGTTCGCGGCGAAGCTGGACGTGCCCGACCTGACGGTGGTGCCGGTGTCGGCCCTGCGGGGGGACAACATCGTGTCCCGGTCGGAGAACATGCCGTGGTACGACGGTCCGTCGCTGCTGCATCATCTGGAGCGGGTGCACATCGCCTCGGACCGGAACCTGCAGGACGTGCGGTTCCCGGTGCAGTACGTGATCCGGCCGCAGTCCACGACGGTGACCGACTACCGGGGGTACGCCGGTCAGGTGGCCTCGGGGGTGTTGAAGCCGGGGGACGAGGTGATGGTGCTGCCGTCGGGGTTCACCAGCCGCATCGCGACGGTGGAGACCGCGGACGGGCCGGTGGAGGAGGCGTTCCCGCCGATGTCGGTCACGGTCCGGCTCGAAGACGAGATCGACATCTCCCGGGGTGACATGATCTGCCGGCCGAACAACGCCCCGGCGGTGGCGCAGGACATCGAGGCGATGGTCTGCTGGATGGACGAGACCCGCCCGTTGCAGGTCGGCGGTAAGTACGCGATCAAGCACACCACCCGATCGGCGCGGGCGATCGTGCGGGGCCTGCACTACCGCTTCGACATCAACTCCCTGCACCGCGACGAGACCGCCACCGAACTGAGGCTCAACGAGATCGGCCGGGTCCGGCTGCGGACGACGGTGCCGCTCCTGGCCGACGAGTACCGCCGCAACCGCACCACCGGTGGCTTCGTCATCATCGACGAGGCCACCAACCGCACCGTGGGCGCCGGCATGATCGTCGAAACCGTCTGACGCCGCCCCTCGAACGCCCCGCGCTTTCACGGAAAGAGTGGCCATCCGAGCCCGGATGGCCACTCTTTCCGTGAAATAGCGGCCGTGGGTCGCGGGGGAGGGGGCGGGGTGTTAGGGGTGGGTGTTGGCAGTGGACAGGTGGAAGTTGGGGGCGGGGAAGTTGTGGGCGGCGTAGGCGGTGGTGACGGTGGCGGACGCCGCGTCGGCGCGGTCGGCGTCGACCAGGGCGAGGACGCAGCCGCCGAAGCCGCCGCCGGTCATCCGCGCGCCGTACGCCCCGGCCGCGAGGGCCGCCTCGACCGCCGTGTCGATCTCCGGCACGGTGATCTCGAAGTCGTCCCGCATCGAGGCGTGTGAGGCGGTCAGCAGCGGGCCGATGTCGCGGATCCGGCCGGCGCGCAGCAGTTCGACGGTGTCGAGCACCCGCTGGTTCTCGGTCACTACGTGCCGGACCCGGCGGCGGGTCTCGTCGTCGTGGAGCAGGGCGAGGGCCTCGTCCAGCCCGGCGGCGGGGACGTCGCGCAGCGCGGCCAACCCGAGCAGCTTCGCCGCCTGGTCGCAGGAGGCGCGGCGGGAGGCGTACTCGCCGCCGGCGTGCCGGTGCGGGGCCCGGCTGTCGACCACCAGCACGGCCAGGCCGGCGGCGGCCAGGTCGAACGGGATGTGTTCGACGGACTCGGTACGGCAGTCGAGGAACAGCGCGTGGCTGGGGCGGCAGCGGATCACCGCAGACTGGTCCATGATCCCGGTGGGGACGCCGACGTAGGCGTTCTCGGCCCGCTGGGCGAGCCGGGGCCGCCGTTCGGCCGGCAGGTCCACCCCGCCGAGGTCGACCAGGGCGGCCAGCACGGCGGCCTCCAACGCCGCCGATGAGGACAGCCCGGAGCCGACCGGCACGTCCGAGGCGATGGCGAGCCGCGCGCCGGGCACGTCGTGGCCGGCGTCGCGCAGCGCCCAGACCACCCCGGCCACGTACGCGCCCCAGCCGGAGACCCGGCCGGGCGCGGCGACCTCGTCGGCGCCGAACTCGACCGGGGAGTCGGACAGCTCCGACCAGACCGTCCACCGCAGGCCGTCCTGCGGCGCGGCGGCGACGACGGTACGCAGCGGCAGCGCGAACGGCAGCACGAAGCCGTCGTTGTAGTCGGTGTGCTCGCCGATCAGGTTGGCCCGCCCGGGAGCCGCCCAGCGGCCGGCGGGTGGCTCGCCGTACCGGTGCAGGAAGCCGGCGTCGGCACGGGCGGCGACGTCGCCGGCGGGGCCGGGACGCGCGGGACCGGTCACGGACGCTCCAGGACGTGCGTGCGGTAGAAGGCCCAGGCGTCGCCGACCATGTCGTGCAGGGTGGGCTTCTCGGGCACCCAGCCCAGCTCCTCGCGGGCCAGCGCGGAGGAGGCCACCAGCTCGGCCGGGTCGCCCTCGCGGCGCGGCGCCACCTCGATCGGCAGCGGGCGGCCGGTGACCTCGCGGACCACGTCGACGACCTGCCGGTTGGTGAACCCGGCACCGTTGCCCAGGTTGTAGATCCGGTGCCGACCGGGAACGGCGGCGGTGAGCGCCAGCAGGTGGGCGCGGGCCAGGTCCTCGACGTGGATGTAGTCGCGCACGCAGGTGCCGTCGACGGTGGGGTAGTCGTCGCCGAAGAGTTGGAGCTTCTCCCGCCGGCCGGCGGCCACGTCCAGGGCGATCGGGATGAGGTGGGTCTCCGGGTCGTGCCGCTCGCCGATGGCGAGGTCGCCGCGCAGGTACGCCCCGGCGACGTTGAAGTAGCGCAGCGACACGGCGGCCAGGTCGTGCCCGGTCGCCTCGGAGGTGAGCGCCATGTCGACGGCGAGCTTGGTGGCGCCGTACGTGTTGGTGGGGGCCTTGACGGCCGTCTCCGAAATGGGCAGCTCGACCGGGTTGCCGTAGACGGCGGCGGTGGAGGAGAAGACCATCCGGGGCACGCCGGCGGCCCGGACCGCGTCGATCAGGGCGAGCGAGCCGACGGTGTTGGTCTGCCAGTACAGCTCCGGCCGGACCATCGACTCGCCGGCGGCGATCAGGGCGGCGAAGTGCAGCACCCCGTCGAAGCCCGCCCCCGGGGTGAGCACCCGGGCCGCGTCGTGGATCGGCGCGTCGACCCAGGTGGCCTCCGGGGCGAGTGCCTCCCGGTGCCCGGTGCGCAGGTCGTCGAGGACGACCACCTCGTGGCCGGCGTCGAGCAGCATCCGGGTCACCACGCTGCCGATGTAGCCGGCGCCGCCGGTGACGAGCAGTTTCACGTCGAGCCTCCTGCCTGGCCGCGTCTCGCGTGGCCGTTCGTGATCACCTTACGACGGCTCGCTGTGGCCGCACGGGCCGCCGCCGGGCCCTCGGGGCTCTACCATCTACAGACATGCGGGAAGCGGGCGGTCCCGGGCTCCGGCGACGATCGCCGAGCCGGGCTCGACGCGTTCCGGGGCCGCTGGCCCGGGCGGTCGCCCGGCTCGTGGTCCGGGCCGCCGACGGGGCCACCCGGCTGGTCACCGACCTGCTCGGGGCCAGCCCCGCAGCCGGCCGGGAACGGATCAGCGAGGCGGAGCTGCGCGACCTGGTCGCCGCCAACACCGTTCTCGACCCGGACGAGCGGCGGATCATCGACGAGGTGCTGGTGGCCGGCGCGAGCCTGGTCCGTGAGGTGATGATGCCCCGCACCGAGGTGGTCTTCCTCTCCGCCGCGCTGAGCCTGGCCGAGGCGGAGCAGCTGGTCCGGGCCGAGACGCACACCCGCTACCCGGTGGTCGACGGCACCCACGACGACGTGGTCGGCTTCGTCCACCTGCGCGACGTGCTGCTGCGCCCCGACCTCGATCCGGACGCCACCGTCGGCGAGCTGACCCGGGAGGTCAAGCAGCTGCCCGGCAGCAAGCGGGTGCTGGCCGCGCTGACCGAGATGCGCCGCGAGGGCCACCACCTGGCGGTGGTGGTCGACGAGTACGGCGGCACCGCCGGCATCGTCACCTGCGAGGACCTGATCGAGGAGCTGGTCGGGGAGATCCACGACGAGCACGACGACGCCCCCGAGCCGGCGCTGGCCGGGCTGCCCGCCGTGGTGGACGGCCGGCTCAACCTCGCCCACTTCGCCGAGCGCACCGGGGTGCGGCTGCCCGCCGGCCCGTACGAGACGGTCGGCGGGTACGTGATGGCGGCGCTCGGCCGGCTGCCGATCGACGGCGACGAGGTGCCGGTGCCCCTGGCCCCGGGCGACGGCGGTTCCCCCGACGTCCCGCCCGAGGGGTGGCTGCTGCGGGTGCTCGCGCTGGAAGGGCGCCGCGTGGCCCGGCTCGCGGTCTCCGCGGTGCGCCTGCCCGAGCCGCGGCGCGAGGTCGCCGCCCCGGTGCCGGCGGCCGAGAGCCGACCCGCCGGCCCGTCATGACGTACGCCGGGGGGTGCTGACAGAATTGCCGGCATGTTTTCGCCGGCGTGCTTCGAGTAGCCGCGCGACGTGATACGGGTGGACGGCTCGGTGGCCGAAGGGGTGGCGCGGAACGTGGATCGCAGGGACGGGGCGCCGGTGGCCGGCGACACCATCCAGATCGGGATCGCGGTGGACATCCCGGAACCGTGGGGCGGGACACTCACCCGGCGCCGGGTCGAGACCGGCGACCCCCTGGTGGTCCAGGCGCACGTGACGCTGCTCGGGCCCACCGAGATCCCGGTGGCGGCGCTGCCGGCGGTCGAGCGGCACCTCACCGCGGTGGCCGCCGCCCACCTGCCGTTCGCGCTGCACCTGCGCGGCACCGGCACGTTCCGTCCCGTCACCCAGGTGGTCTTCGTGGCGGTGGCCGCCGGGATCAGCGAGTGCGAGCTGCTGGCCGCCGCGATCAGGGTCGCGCCCGAGCTGCACCGGGAGACCCGCTTCCCGTACCACCCGCACGTCACGGTGGCGCAGGACGTCGCGCCGGAGGCGCTGGACAAGGTGTACGAGGACCTGGCCGACTTCTCGGCGATGTTCGAGGTGGGCTCGTTCACCCTCTTCTCCCACAGCGGGCAGGCCCGGTGGCAGCCGCGCCGGGACTTCCTGCTCGGGGCTTGAACCCGGCGGGCCGTCGACGTGTCGGCGGCCGATCGGCGAGGATGACGGCGTGAACGTGATCGGGCGGATCGAGGCCGGCATCGGCCGGCGGATCGCCGCCGCCCGCCGCCGGTCACGGACGTTCGACCATCTGTGGCGGGCCGGGACGCTCTACGGCGATGTGCTCGCCGCGCGGCTGGCGGCGGCCATCGCGTACTACGGCTTCTTCGCGGTCTTCGCGCTGGGCCTGGTCGCGTACGCGATCTTCGGGGCGATCCTGGAGGACAACGACGAGATCAGCGCCTCCGCCGCCGGGTTCCTCCGGGAGAACCTGCCCTTCCTGGACCCGGCGCAGATCGCCCAGAGCAGCGGCACCGTCGGCGTGATCGGCCTGGTCATCCTGGCCTTCACCGGGATCGGCTGGGTGGAGGCGATCCGCTCGTCGCAGCGGCTGATATACGGGCTCAACCAGCAGCCCGGCAACCTGGTGGTGCGCCGGGTGATCGACCTGGGCGTGCTGGTGCTGGTGTTCGTGATGCTCGGTGTCTCGGTGGCCGCCGTGGACACGCTGGAGTCGCTGCTGCGGTTCCTGCTGGGCAGCACCGGCTCGGTGGGGCTGACTGTGGTGAGCGCGGTACTCAGCGTGCTGGTCAACGCGGTGCTGGCGACGGCGTTGCTGGTGGCGGTGCCCCGGCTTCGGATGAGCCGGCGTCGGCTGCGCCCGGTGGTGTTCGTGGTCGCGGTCGGGATCACGCTGCTGAACACGGTCGGGCGGTACTACGTGGTGCGCACCGAGCGGAACCCGGCGTACGCGGTGGTGGCCGGGGCGGTCGGCGTGCTGCTCTACCTGTACCTGCTCAACCAGCTCGTCCTGTTCGGCGCGGCGCTCGCCGCGACCAGCCCGTACGGCCAGGTGGTGGACCTGGCCGAGGGGCCGGTGCCGGCGGACGTCGACGCCGACACCGATCCGGGTGCGCCCGGGGGAGCGGGCTGACATGCGGATCGTCGTGGACCAGGCGTCGCCGGTGGCGCCGTACGAGCAGGTGCGTGGCCAACTCGCCGAGCAGATCGGGGACGGGCGGCTGCCGGTCGGTACCCGGCTGCCGACGGTCCGCCGGCTCGCCGGCGAGCTGGGGCTCGCGGCGAACACGGTGGCCCGGGCGTACCGGGAACTGGAGGCCGCCGGGCTGCTGGAGACGCGGGGGCGGCACGGCACCTTCGTGGCACCGGGCCGGGACGACGCGGTGGACCGGTTGCAGCGGGCGGCGGGCGGCTACGCGGCCGAGGCCGCGCGGCTCGGGGTCGCGCCGGACGCGGCGCTGGACCTGGTCCGGGCGGCCCTGGACGCGGCCCGGCGAGGGTGAGTGGTCCCGGGCGGGGCGGCGGACGTGCACCGGACCGACAACCGAAGAACCGGCAATTCGGGCAAAAGCTACACGCCTGAACGTGAGAATCCACCATGATGAGCGCGTGGGCGCTCTCGTGACGTTGGACCTGCCGGAAGACTCACCGATGCTCGGCCTGCCGTGGATCATCACCTTCGGGCCGCTCGGCGACGCCGACGAGTGGGAGCCGGTGGTCTGCGGCCCGTACGAGCGAGCGCACGCGCTGGCCCTCGCCGAGTCGGTGGTGGCCGAGGAACAGCTCATGGGGGTGGTCGAGCCCCTGCTGCCGGCGCTGTCCCCGGACGAGATCCGCAGCGAGATCGCCGCCGCCCAGCTCGCCGCGCGGGACGAGGACAACCGGATCGAGGCGGCCGACCTCTACGGCGACTTCGAGGACGTCATCGACGACGAGCTGGAGACGGCGGCCGAGGCGGACGACCGGACCGGGCCGCTCCCGGCGCCGGACGAGGCGGAGCTGCGGGCCGGCTTCGCCCGGATCGCCAAGCTGCTCACCGAGAAGGGCGGCTGACCCGTGGCCGCCTGCGGGATTCCCTGGCCGCGGTGACGGGGAACACGTCCGCCGTCCCGCGACCGGCGTGACGCGCGTCGGTCCCGTGGCCCAGATGGTCGCCGACGCCCCACGGAGCGAACTCCGTGGGGCGTCGGCGGCACCTCACCCCCCACCACAAGGGGTCGACTGCCCAGCCCTCCGTCGGCGCGGGGCACAACGGAGGACCAGGGGCTCAAATGGGAGTCTACCCAGGTCAGCGCCGGTCGAACCACGCGGCGGCGTCCACCGGCAGGACGTGCCCGACGCCCTGCTCGGTGAGTTCCGCGCTGGCGGCGACCGGCTGGCCGTAGCCGTCGATCAGGACCTCGGCCTCGCTGAGGTTGACCACGCAGGTCAGCTCGGCCTCGCCGGCGGTCCGACGGAAGGCCAGCACTCCCGGGCCGGCGGTCTCCAGCCAGGTCACCTCGCCGGCGCTCGGGCCGAGCGCGGGGTGGGAGTGCCGGATCCGCAGCGCGGCACGGTACAGCTCCAGCGTCGATCCGGGCACCCCGGCCTGGGCGGCGACGGAGAGGGCGGCCCAGGTGGCCGGGGCCGGCAGCCAGCTCGGCGCGCTGCCCTCGGGGCCGAAGCCGTACGGGGCCAGCTCGCCGCTCCACGGGATCGGCACCCGGCAGCCGTCCCGGCTCTCGCCGGTGCGCAGGAACGACGGGTCCTGGCGCAGTTCGTCCGGCAGGTCGAGCACCTCGGGCAGGCCCAGCTCCTCGCCCTGGTAGACGTACGCGCAGCCGGGCAGGGCGAGCATCAGCAGGCTGGCGGCGCGGGCCCGGCGCAGGCCGACCTCGCCGTCGCCGTACCGGGTGACGTGCCGCTGCTTGTCGTGGTTGGACAGCACCCAGGTGGTGGGCGCGCCGACGATGGTCGCCTCGGCCAGCGCGGTGTCGATCACCTTGCGGAACGAGTCAGCCGACCAGGTGGCGTCGAGGAAGTCGAAGCTGAACGCCTGGTGCAGCTCGTCCGGGCCGATGTAGCGGGCCAGCCGCTGCGGCGTCTCGGCCCACGCCTCGGCGACCGCCATCCGGCCGCCGGGGTAGCTGTCCAGGATCGGCCGCCAGGCGCGGTAGATCTCGTGCACCTCGTCCTGGTCGAAGTACGGCAGCCGGCCCTTGCCGAGCAGCTCCGACTGGCGTCGGCCGGTGGTCATGCTGTTGAAGCCGACGTCCGGCAGCCCCTCGGCCTTGATCATGCCGTGGGCCACGTCGATGCGGAACCCGTCCACGCCCCGGTCCAGCCAGAAGCGCAGGACCTCCTCGAACTCGGCGCGGACCTCGGGGTGCCGCCAGTTGAGGTCGGGCTGGGCCGGGTCGAACAGGTGCAGGTACCACTGGCCGTCGGGCACCCGGGTCCAGGCCGGGCCGCCGAAGATGCTCTCCCAGTCGTTCGGCGGCAGCTCGCCGTTCTCGCCCTTGCCCTCGGCGAACAGGTAGCGGGCCCGCTCCGGCGAGCCGGGGGCGGCGGCGAGCGCGGCCTTGAACCACGGGTGCCTGCTGGAGGTGTGGTTCGGCACGAGGTCGACGATGATCCGCAGGCCGAGGGCGTGCGCGTCCGTGATCATGGCGTCGAAGTCGGAGAGGGTGCCGAACATCGTGTCCACGTTGCGGTAGTCGGCCACGTCGTAGCCGCCGTCGACCATCGGCGAGGTGTAGAAGGGGGTCAGCCAGAGCGCGTCCACCCCGAGGTCGCGCAGGTACGGCAGGCGCTCGCGGATGCCCTGGAGGTCGCCGACGCCGTCGCCGTTGGAGTCGGCGAAGCTGCGGACGTAGACCTGGTAGACGACCGCGGAGCGCCACCAGTCGTCGTCGGAGGTCAGTGGCGTCGGGTTGCTGGCGGTCATCGGTGGCGATCCCCGTTCTGTGGCGCGGGACGGCGTGGCGCGGCGTGGCACGGCGGTGTGTCACCCGGGTGTCAGAGCAGGATGCCGCCCGGATGCTGCAAGAGTCAAGCAGGACTTGCGCAAGAAATGACGCCCCAGGTGGTGGGAGGCGGTGTCGACGTCGGCCCGGTGGTGGGACTCGCCGGACGATCCGCGGTGCGGGACGGTGGCTGCTGCGGGAAGCGGCCGGCGCGCACCCGGGGCCGGCGCACCCGGGGCCGGCTCAGGCGGGGCCGAGGGAGGGCGGGGGCGAGGGAGGGCCGGGGCCGGCTCAGGCGGGGCCGAGGGAGGGCGGGGGCGAGGGAGGGCCGGGGCCGGCTCAGGCGGGGACGGGGAGTGCCGGGGGCGTCGGGCGCTGCCGGGTCGGGCCGCCCGTCGCCGGGCCGGTGGCGTCCCGACGGACGACGGCGGTGGAGCCGCGCACCACCAGCTCGGGCCGGAACAGGTACTCCGAGTGTGGCGCGGCGTGCCCGTTGATCTCGTCGACCAGGGCCCGGACGGCGGCTACGGCCATCGCGGCCACCGGCTGCCGCATCGTCGTCAGCGGCGGGTCGGTGAAGGCCATCAGGGGCGAGTCGTCGTACCCGACCACCGACAGGTCGCCCGGCACGGACAGGCCGCGCTGCCGGGCCGCCCGGATCGCGCCGAGCGCCATCAGGTCGGAGCCGCAGACCAGGCCGGTCACCCCGCGCTCCAGCAGCCGCCCGGCCGCCGCCTCGCCGCCCTCCACCCCGAAGAGGGTCAGCTCGGCCAGCTCGTCCAGCTCGGCTTCGGGCAGGCCCGCCAGGCGCTCCATGGCGGCCCGCCAGCCGGCCACCCGGCGCTGTACCGGGACGAACCGGTCCGGGCCGGTGATCAGGCCGATCCGGCGGTGCCCGAGGGCGACCAGGTGGGCCACGGCCAGCTCGGTGGCCTCCCGGTCGTCGCAGGAGACGAAGGGCGCGGCGATGCCCGGCACGTATCCGTTGATCATGACGACCGACAGCGGTCGGGCGATCAGCGCCCGGTACCGGTCGTGGTTGGCCGCGGTGTCGGCGTGCAGCCCGGAGACGAAGACGATGCCGGACACCTGGCGGTCGAGCAGCATCTCCACGTACTCGTCCTCGGTGACCCCGCCCGGTGTCTGGGTGCACAGCACCGGGGTGAACCCGCTCTGTGCCAGGGTCGACTCGATCACCTGGGCGAAGGCGGGGAAGATCGGGTTGTCCAGCTCCGGCACGACCAGGCCGACCAGGCCGGCGCTGCGCTTGCGCAGCCGGGCCGGGCGCTCGTAGCCGAGGACGTCGAGGGCGGTGAGGACGGCCTGCCGGGTCTCGGGGGCCACGCCGGGGCGGTCGTTGAGCACCCGCGACACCGTGGCCTCGCTGACTTCGGCCTGCTGGGCGATGTCGGACAGTCGAGCACGCATGGGCGAACTTTAGCCCACGGGCAAGTTCTTGCGTACGCGCCTGCAAGCTCTTCCATTATCTGCAACCTCTTGCTAACGTCCCCGCAACATACGGGAGTAGCGGCGCACAACCGGGCGCCGGACAGCAAGAACTTACGAAGGTTCCCACTGGCGGGCAGCCCTTTCCCCGGCACATCCGCCATGACGACAGGAGTACCGATGCGCATCCGTACCGCGGGTGTGGTCGCCGTCCTCGGCCTGGCGCTGGCCGCCACCGGCTGCGGCGGTGGCGACGACGACAGCAACGCCCCGGCCGCGAAGGAGTCCGCCAAGGCAGCCGGCGGCAAGCTGGTGATCTGGGCCGACGACAAGCGCACCGCCGCCCTCAAGCCGTTCGCCGAGAAGTTCGGCAAGGAGAACGGCGTCACGGTCGAGGTCCAGGCCGTCTCCAAGGACCTGCAGACCAACTTCGTGACCGCCTCGCAGCAGGGCAGCGGCCCGGACGTCGTGGTCGGCGCGCACGACTGGATCGGCAACCTCGTCCAGAACGGCGCCATCGATCCCGTGCAGCTCGCCGCCGAGCAGAAGAGCGGCTTCAACGAGACCGCCGTCAAGGCCGTCACGTTCAACGGCCAGCTCTACGGCGTGCCCTACGCCATGGAGAACCTGGCGCTGATCCGCAACACCGAGTTGGCCCCCGAGGCGCCCAAGACCGTCGAGGACCTGGTCGCCGCCGGCAAGAAGCTCAAGGCCGAGAAGAAGGCCACCGAGATCCTCTGCCTCCAGTCCGGCCAGAACGGCGACGCCTACCACATCTACCCGTTCTACACCTCCGGTGGCGGGTACCTCTTCGGCACGGCCGCCAACGGCGACTACGACCCGAAGGACCTGGGCGTGGGCAAGCCGGAGTCGATCGAGGCGTTCAAGAAGATCGCCAAGCTCGGTGAGAAGGGCGACGGCGCGCTGAAGCGCTCGATCACCGGCGAGAACTCGATCGCCACGTTCACCGGCAAGAAGTGCGCCTACCTGGTCTCCGGCCCGTGGGCCGTCGCGGACGCCAAGAAGGCCAACATCTCCTACGACATCTCCCCGGTCCCCGGCTTCGCCGGCGGCAAGGAGGCCCAGCCGTTCGTGGGCGTCCAGGCGTTCTACGTGGCAGCCAAGGGCAAGAACAAGGCCCTCGCCCAGGAGTTCGTGGCGAACCACGTCACCACCCCCGAACTGGCCGTGGCGCTCTACAACGCCGAGCCCCGTCCGCCGGCGCTGACCGCCGCCCTCGACCAGGTCAAGGGCACCGACCCGGACCTGGCCAAGTTCCAGGAGGCCGGCAAGAACGGCCAGGTGCTCCCGGCGATCCCGGCCATGGCCACCATCTGGGACCCGTTCGGCAAGGCCGAGGCCGCCATCATCGGCGGCGCCGACCCGACCAAGACGATCACCGCGGCCGGCAAGACCATCTCCGGCCAGATCAAGTAATGAGCACGTCGCTGTCCGGCCCGGGGGCTGCCACGCAGCCCCCGGGCCGGGAGCCCGCCAGCCCCGGGCTCCCGGACAGGTCCCGCACCGCTCGGCACCGCGAGCCGATCACCACGACCGGTCTGCTCGTCAAGGTGGTCCTGCTCGGCCTGACCGCCGGGATCGCGGTCTGGGCGGCCTTCCCGCTCATCGAGGCGGAGAAGTGGGTCGGGCTGGCCCTGCTGGCCGCCACCACCGCCGGGCTCTTCTACCTCTACCTGACCCGCCGGCACATCCCGGCGAAGTACCTGGTCCCCGGCACGCTGTTCCTCATCGCGTTCCAGGTGGTCCCGGTGCTCTACACGGCGAGCACCGCCTTCACGAACTTCGGCGACGGCCACCGCGGCACCAAGGAAGACGCCGTCGTCGCCATCCAGACCGCCTCGGTCAAGCAGGTGCCCGGCTCCGCCGAGTACGCCCTCTCCGTGGCCACCCAGGGCGACCCGGCGACCGGCCCGCTCGTCTTCCTGGTCAGCGACCCGGGCACCGGCGCCGTCTCGGCCGGCGACGCCGGCGGGCTGCGCAAACTCGACCCGGCCGACGTCACCGTGTCCCCCGGCGGCAAGGTCACCGCCGCCGACGGCTACACCGTGCTCAACTTCGGCCAGGCCAGCGCCCGCAGCCAGGAGATCACCGACCTGGTCGTGCCGACCTCCGGCGGCGCGCTGCGTTCCGCCGGCCTGTCCCGCGCCTACGAGGGCAAGGCGATCCGGGCGTACGACGCCGGCTGCGACTGCGTCAAGGACATCGAGACCGGCAAGACCTGGACGGCGGACGAGGAGTCCGGCGCCTTCGTCGCCCCCGACGGCGAACGGCTGGCCCAGGGCTGGAAGGTCACCGTCGGGCTGAAGAACTTCTCCCGGGTGCTCACCGACCCGGCCATCTCCGGGCCGTTCTTCGGCACTCTGCTGTGGAACTTCGCCTTCGCCGTCGGCTCCACCGGCGGCACGTTCATCCTGGGCATGTTCATCGCCCTGGCGCTGCACTCGCCCCGGATGCGGGGCACCAACGTCTACCGGGTCCTGCTGATCCTGCCGTACGCCATGCCGTCCTTCGCGATGCTGCTGGTCTGGCGGGACATGTTCAACACCGACTTCGGGCTGATCAACAACCTGTTCGGGCTCGGGGTGGACTGGTTCGGCCAGGAGTGGTCGGCCCGGACGGCGGTGATCCTGGTGCAGCTCTGGCTCGGCTACCCGTACATGTTCCTGGTCGCCACGGGCGCGCTCCAGGCCATCCCGAAGGAGCTGACCGAGGCGACCTCGGTCGACGGCGCGTCACCCTGGCAGTCGTTCCGGGCGGTCACCCTGCCGCTGCTGCTGGTCGCGCTCTCCCCGCTGCTGATCGCGTCGTTCGCGTACAACTTCAACAACTTCAACGCGATCTACCTGACCACCGAGGGCGGCCCGTTCCCGGCGGACAACCCGACGGCGGGAGCGACGGACCTGCTGATCACGTACACGTACCGGCTGGCCTTCGGCGCGCAGGGCGCCCAGTTCGGCCTGGCGGCCGCGGTGTCGATCTTCATCTTCACCATCGTCGCGGTGGTGTCGGCGGTGAGCTTCCGGCGCACCCGTAAGCAGGAGGAGGTGTACTCGTGACCTCGCTCAGTGGCACTCCGGTCGCGGGCGGCGCGACCGGCGCCGCCCCGGCCGTCAACCGCAACGCGGGCCGGCGTCGCAACCGGTGGTTCGCCCAGGTCGGCTGGCGCCACCTGGTCGCCGTGTTGGCGGTCGCGTTCAGCCTCTTCCCGATCCTGTTCGTGCTGTCGGCCGCGCTCAACCCGCTCGGCACGCTCTCCTCGACGGAGCTGCTGCCGACCGGGGCGTCCCTGGAGAACTTCACCAACCTGTTCGACCGTACGGCGTTCGGGTGGTGGTTCCTCAACTCGCTGCTCATCGCCGGGGTGGCCTCGTTCGTGTCGGTCGTCCTGTCGGCGCTGGCGGCGTACGCCTTCTCCCGGATGCGGTTCTCCGGTCGGCGGGTCGGGCTGTTGTCGCTCCTGCTGATCCAGATGTTCCCGCAGTTCCTGGCGATCGTGGCGATCTTCCTGCTCTTCACGACGATCACCGACCTGTGGCCGGCGATCGGCTTCAACACCCCGTGGGGCCTGCTGCTGCTCTACCTGGGCGGCGCGCTGGGCGTGAACACCTGGCTGATGAAGGGCTTCTTCGACACGCTCCCCCGGGAGCTGGACGAGTCGGCCACGATGGACGGCGCCACGCACGCCCAGGTCTTCTTCCGGATCATGCTGCCGCTGGTGGCGCCGATCCTGGCGGTGACCGGCCTGCTCGCCTTCATCGGCACCATCAACGAGTTCCTGATGGCGAACGTCTTCCTGACCAACAGCGAGTCGAAGACCCTCGCGGTCGGGATGTTCGGACTGGTGGCCGGCGAACGCAACAACAACTTCGGGATCTTCGCGGCGGGCACCCTGCTCACCGCGATCCCCACGGTGCTGGTCTTCCAGATGGTCCAGCGCTACATCGTCTCCGGTCTCACCGCCGGAGCCGTCAAGGGATAAACCGGATAGGTGGCCGCTCCTCGCCGAGGTCGAGGCGAGGGGTGCCGCTCCGTCGCGACCAGCCGGGTCCACCGGCCGGTCAGCGACACCGCAGTGCTGCGGCAAGGGCGTCGGCGTCCGACGTACACCGGAGCAGTCACGGATCGACCGCCACGGTCGGGAAACCGGCCGCGGCGGGAGACCGCTTTCTCTCCCCGTCCGATCGACGCGAAAGGCACCGCCATGTCCCTGTTGCCGCACCACGACGGATCCGCCCTGTACGTCCCCGAGCAGGAACCCGCGCTCGGCGACACCGTCGACGTCTTCGTCCGGGTGCCGGCCGGCGCCGACGTCCGGCAGGTGCACGTGCGCACCACCGGCGACGGCGAACCCCGGTTCACCGAGGCGGTCGTCGACCGTACCGACGGCGGCGACGTCTGGTGGAGGGTTCCCGTCGAGGCCCGCAACCCGGTCAGCAACTACCGGTTCATGCTCACCGGCAGCCGCGGCTACCGCTGGCTGAACGCCGCCGGCGTGGTGCCCCACGACGTGCCCGACAACGGCGACTTCAAGCTGGTCACCCACGCCCCGCCCCCGGCCTGGGCCCGGGACGCGGTGATCTACCAGATCTTCCCGGACCGGTTCGCCCGCTCCGCCGCCGCAGACGGCCGGGACCTGCCGGACTGGGCCATCCCGTGCGACTGGGACACCCCGGTGATCGGCCGGGGCCCGGAGACCCCCCGCCAGTTCTACGGCGGCGACCTGGACGGCGTCACCGAGCGCCTGGACCACCTGGACCGCCTCGGCGTGAACACCGTCTACCTGACCCCTGTCTTCCCGGCCCGCTCCAACCACCGCTACGACGCGGCCAGCTTCGACACCGTCGACCCGCTGCTCGGCGGTGACGCCGCGCTGGCCCGCCTCGCCGAGGCCGTACGCGCCCGGGGCTGGCGGCTGCTCGGCGACATCACCAGCAACCACACCGGCGACGCGCACGAGTGGTTCACCCGGGCCGCCTCCGACGTGTCCGCGCCCGAGCGGGAGCTGTACTACTTCGACGAGGTGACCGGCTGCGACCGGGAGCCGTCGTACGAGTCCTGGAACGGGGTCAGGTCGCTGCCGAAGCTGAACTGGGGCAGCGCCGAGCTGCGCCGGCGCTTCGCCACCGCCGACGACTCGCTGCTGCGCCGCTGGCTGCGGCCCCCGTACGGGCTGGACGGCTGGCGGGTGGACGTGGCGAACATGACCGGCCGGCGGGGGGCCGACGCGTACACCCACGAGGTGGCGGCGCTGCTGCGCGAGGTGGTGGCCGACACCCGGGCCGACGGGCTGCTGATGGCCGAGCACGGCCACGACCACACCGGCGACCTGGACCGCGGCGGCTGGCACGGCACGATGAACTACGTCGGCTTCACCGACCCGGTCTGGTCCTGGCTGCGGCACGGCGACGAACCGGTGCCGAACTTCCTCGGCACCCCGGGCGGGGTGCGGCGGCGGGACGCGGACGCGGTGCTCGCGACGATGGACACCTACCGGTCGCTGATCTCGTGGCGGTCGTACACCCACTCGTGGCAGTTGCTCGGCTCGCACGACTCGGCCCGGATCCGCACCGTCGTCGGGGACGCGGCCCGGCAGGAGGTGGCCGCCGGCCTGCTCGCCACCATGCCCGGCACCCCGGTGATCTTCGCCGGGGACGAGTTGGGGCTGACCGGCGCCAACGGCGAGGGCTCGCGTACCCCGATGCCGTGGCACCGGCCGGAGAGCTGGGACGCCTCGACGTTCGCCTCGTACCGCGCCCTGATCGCGTTGCGCCGCGCGGAGCCCGCGCTGCGCCACGGCGGCCTGCGCTGGCTGCACGCCGACGCGGACACGCTGGTCTTCCTGCGCGAGGCCCCGACCGGTGCGGTGCTGGTGCTGGCCCGCCGCGCCGCCGGTGATCCGGTCCGCCTGACCGGCCTGCGGCCGGCGGAGAACATCCACGGTGGCGCCCCCGCCCTACGCCCCGACGCGGACGGCACGATCACCCTCCCGGCCGACGGCCCCACCTTCCAGGCCTGGCGCCTAACCTGACCCACCCCATCCCCACCCCTACCCACCCCGCTCAGCCTTACCCCGTCCCGCCCCAGCTGCGGCGTCTTGGCACTCGCGGCCCCGACAAGATGCGCATTCCACCCAGATCGCGGGCACAAAGTGCACGATCGCGGAGCGGGGTGGCGGGGACGGGGTGGGGTGGTGGTGGGGTGGGGTGGGTGGGTAGGGGTTAGTTAGGGGGGAGGAGGGCGCGGACGCCTGCGAGGTAGGTGGCGCGGTCTGGGCGGCCGGTGAGCAGGCGCTGGAGGAACCAGCCGGGGACCAGGCCGAACAGCGCGGAGGCGACGGCCGCCGGGTCGGCGTCGGCGGGCACCTCGCCGGCGTCCTGGGCGCGCCGGACGAGCGCCTCGAAGTGCCGGCGGAAGCCGTCGTACTTGGCGGCGACGAGCTCGGCCAGCACCGGGTCCCGCTGTGCCTCGCCCCAGACCTGGACCGCGATCCGCAGGGCGCCGTCGTCGCCGACCTGGGTCTCCACGTACGCCAGCGCGCGGTCGAGCGCCTCGATCAGGGGCAGCGGCGGCTCCCGGTGGCGCAGTTCGTCGAAGACGATCTCGGCCCCGCCGACCGCCTCCTCGGCGATCGCGTTGATCAGATCCGCCTTGCTCGGGAAGTAGCGGTAGACGGCGCCCACCGAGAGGCCGGCCTCGGCGATCACGTCCTGCATCGTCGTGCGGTGGAAGCCCTCGCGCAGGAAGCACCTGCGGGCCGCGTCGACGATCTGGCGGCGGCGGGCGGCGAGGTGTTCCGGCGAGACGCGTGGCACGAAATACATCCTAAAGCGAACGTTCGTTCTTGACGTGGCGCGAGCGGAGGGGGAGCCTGAACTTAAAGAGAATGAGCGTTCGTTTTAGGAGTTGACCCCATGTCGGACCGCACCCGGCCGCCCCTGCCGACCGCCCTCGGGATCGCCGCCCTGGCAGCCGTCCTGATGGCGTTGCTCGTACCCCTGTTCGCGGGTCCGGCGGCCAACCTGGCGCCGCGCGACCTGCCTGTCGCCGTCGCGGGCCCGGCGCCCGCCGTCGACGAACTGGCCGGCCGGCTCGCCGCCGCGCGGCCGGGCGCATTCGAGGTGACCACGCTGCCGGACGCCGCGACCGCCGACCGGGCGCTGCGCGACCGGCAGGTGTACGGGGCCTTCGTCGTCGGTCCGCAGGGGGTGGCCCTGCACACCGCGGCGGCGGCCAGCCCGACGGTCGCCGCGCTCCTCACCGAGGCGGCGGCCCGGTTCTCCACCGGCACCGGCCGCCCGGTGCCGGTGGTCGAGGTTGTCCCGGCGGACCCGGACGACCCCCGGGGCGCCGGGTTCGCCGCCGGCTTCCTGCCGTTCGCGATGGCGGGCATGGCGGCCGGCGCGCTGCTCACCCTGCTGGTCGCGAGCCGGGTCGCCCGGCTGCTCGGCCTGGTGGCCTTCGGCGTCCTCGCCGGGGGAGGCGGTGTCGCCGTGCTGCACGGCTGGCTCGGCGTGATCGCCGGGAACCCGCTCGTCGAGGGGGCGGCCGTCGGGCTCTTCGCGCTGGCCGCCGCAGCCACGGTGGCCGGCCTCGGGGCGCTGCTCGGCCGGGCGGGAATCGGCCTGGGCGCGCTGCTGGTCTTTCTGGTCGGCAACCCGATCTCGGCGGTCGGCGCGGCCCCTGAGCTGCTGCCGCAGCCGTGGGGTGCCGTGGGTCAGTTCCTGCCGGTGGGCGCCGGCGGCACCCTGCTCCGCTCGGTGGCCTTCTTCGACGGTGCCGGCGCCGGCCGGCCCGTCGCCGTCCTGGCCGGGTATGCGCTGGTCGGGCTCGTGCTGGTGCTGGCCGCCCGCCGCCCGGCCGGCGGGGTGGCGCCCGATGACGGCGACGTGGCGGGGCCGGTCACCGACACGCGCTGATTCGCCCACTACTACGATCTGTCGTTGATAGGGGAGGATGGTCAGGTGGAAACTCTGAGACTGATCCTTCGCTACGCCCACCTGATCGGGTTCGCCCTGCTGCTAGGCGGCACGATCGCCCAATACGTCAGCGGCCGGCTGCGGATCAACGCGGCCATGCTCTGGGGGTCGGTCATCGGCCTGCTGACCGGAATCGGGCTGTCCGCCCCGTTGCGGGACGGCGACGAACCGGCCCCCGCAAAACTTGTTACCAAGTTGGTGCTCGCGCTGCTGATCTTTGTCATGGTCTTCTTCTCCCGTAAGCGGGAATCGGTCAACCGTGGCCACTTCCTCGCCATCGCGGGCTTGACCCTGGTCAACGCAGCGGTGGCAGTTTTCTGGCGGTAGCGTCCTGACCAGGGGACAGGCTGCGGGAAACGGACGTTCGCGACACCGATCGGCCACGGCCAGGGCGACAAGTGATCTGCCGCACCCGAAGGATCACGTAGGGGTAACAGGCGCTCAACAGTCGTGCACGATTGTCGGCCGGTGGGTGGACGCGGGCGTACGCTCCCGTCCGTAACGTGGGACGCCGGCGGCGCAGCGCAGGCCGGCTCAAGGGCTGCCACCGCGCAGAGCGGTGTGCAATGGGAAGGAGACGTCTTGCGCTCTGTGCGTGGGATGCGGATCGCCTCCGCCTTCGTGGCGGGTGGGCTCGTGCTGGGCGCCGCCGCGTGTGGTGAGGCCCCCGAGGACGACAAGGACGCCGGGAGCACCGGTGCCAAGAAATACAGCGCCTGCATGGTGACCGACGTCGGCGGCATCGACGACAAGTCGTTCAACACCTCGGCCTGGAAGGGCCTGCAGGAGGCCAAGAAGGCCAACGACAACATCGACATCAAGTACGTCGCGTCGAAGGCCGAGGCGGACTACGAGGTCAACCTGACCGGGTACGTCAACCAGAAGTGCGACTTCGTCCTGGCCGTCGGCGGTCTCATGACCGACGCCACCAAGAAGATCGCCCAGGCGAACCCGAACCAGCAGTTCGGCATCGTCGACTCGAACCCGGGTGTGGCCAACGTCTACCCGATGCAGTTCGACACCGCGCAGGCCGCGTTCCAGGCCGGCTACCTCGCCGCCGGGATGAGCAAGACCGGCAAGGTCGGCACCTACGGTGGCCTGCCGATCCCGCCGGTGACCATCTTCATGGATGGCTTCGCCGACGGCGTGGCGCACTACAACAAGGCCAAGAGCAAGAACGTCCAGGTGCTGGGCTGGGACAAGGCGACCCAGAAGGGTTCCTTCACCAACGACTTCGGCAAGCAGGACGAGGGCAAGAAGGTCTCCGACACGCTGGTCGCCCAGGGCGCGGACATCATCATGCCGGTCGCCGGCGGCGCGGGCCTCGGCACCACCTCGGCGGCCCAGGCCTCCGGCGGCAAGTACTCGGTCATCTGGGTCGACGCCGACGGCTGCGAGAGCACCCCGAGCTGCTCGGTGCTGCTGACCACCGTGGTCAAGAACATCACCGACTCCGTCAAGGAGGCCGTGGTCAAGGCCGCCGGTGGCGAGAAGCTCCAGGCCACCCCGGGCTTCGTGGGCAACCTGGCCAACAACGGCGTCTCGCTCGCCCCGTACCACGACTTCGAGAGCAAGGTCCCGGCGGACCTCAAGGCCGAGGTCGAGAAGCTCAAGGCGGACATCGCCGCCGGCACCATCACGGTCACCTCGAAGGCCCAGCCGACCAAGTGACCGCTCCGTCGGCCACCGCGGTGCGATCATCGACCGCGGGGGCCGGCGGGCCCCACGCCTGACGACCGGCCGCCTCGACGTACGCGGGGAGCACCCCGCGGAAGCGGGGCGGCCGGTCCGCGCCACCCGACGCCCGGCCCGGCCGGCGACCGGCCCCGCGGCGGCCCCGCCGCACCATCGCTCGCACTCCAGGAGGTTGCGCTGAAACTCGAACTGCGCGGCATCACCAAGCGGTTCGGTGATCTGGTCGCCAACGACCACATCGACCTGACGGTGGAGCCTGGAGAGATTCACGCCCTGCTCGGTGAGAACGGTGCCGGCAAGTCGACCCTGATGAACGTGCTCTACGGGCTCTACCAGCCCGACGAGGGCGAGATCCTGGTCGACGGGAAGCCGTTGAAGCTGAGGGGCCCCTCGGACGCGATCGCGGCCGGGATCGGCATGGTGCACCAGCACTTCATGCTGGTGCCGGTCTTCACCGTCGCCGAGAACGTCATGCTCGGCGCCGAGCAGGTCAAGGGCGGCATCGCCGGTTTCCTGGACCGGCGGCGGGCCCGGCGCGAGGTCGCCGAGGTCTCCGAGCGGTACAACCTCCGGGTCGACCCGGACGCGGTGATCGAGGACCTGCCGGTCGGCATCCAGCAGCGGGTGGAGATCGTCAAGGCCCTCACCCGCGACGTCGACCTGCTGATCCTCGACGAGCCGACCGCCGTGCTCACCCCGCAGGAGACCGCGGAACTGCTCACGGTCATGCGGTCGCTCAAGGCCGCCGGCAAGTCGATCGTCTTCATCACCCACAAGCTCGGCGAGGTCAAGGCCATCGCCGACCGGATCACGGTGATCCGGCGCGGGAAGACCGTGGGCACCGCCTCGCCGACCGCGAGCCGGGACGAGCTGGCCGCCAAGATGGTGGGCCGCAGCGTCCGGCTGACCGTGGAGAAGCCGCCGGCCACCCCGGGCCGGCCGATCCTGGAGGTCGCCGGCCTGGTCGTCGACGACGACCGGCAGATCCGCGCCGTCGACGGGGTCGACCTGACCGTGCGCGCGGGCGAGGTGCTCGGCGTGGCGGGCGTGCAGGGCAACGGCCAGACCGAGCTGATCGAGGCCATCATGGGCCTGCGTCCGGTCCTCGCCGGCACGGTCACCCTGGACGGCCAACCGGTGCACGGCTGGTCGACCAAGAAGGTGCTGCGCGCCGGGGTCGGCTACGTCCCCGAGGACCGCAGCGTCGACGGCCTGGTGAAGGAGTTCTCCGTCGCCGAGAACCTGGTGCTGGACATCTACGACCGCCCGCCGTTCGGCAAGGGGCTGTCCCTGAGGCCGGACGCCATCGCGAAGTCGGCGCAGGAGCGGATCGAGCAGTTCGACGTCCGTACCCCGTCGGCCGAGGCGGCCGTCGGCACCCTCTCCGGCGGCAACCAGCAGAAGGTGATCGTGGCCCGGGAACTGTCCCGGCCGCTGAAGCTCTTCATCGCAGCCCAGCCGACCCGTGGCGTCGACGTCGGCTCCATCGAGTTCATCCACTCCCAGGTGATCCGGGAGCGGGACGTGGGCACCGCCGTCATGGTGGTCTCCAGCGAGCTGGACGAGGTGATCGGCCTGGCCGACCGGATCGCGGTGATGTACCGGGGCCGGATCATCGGCATCGTCGGCCCGAACACCCCGCGCGAGGAGATCGGCCTGCTGATGGCCGGCATCACCCCCGACGCGGCCACCGAAGCCGAGGGCGCGGCCACCGGCAGCACCGCCCCGGCCGCCGGCGCGGCGATCGAAGCCACCGGCCCGACCGCCGGCGGCACCGCCCCGGCCGACGGCGCGGCGACCCCGGCCCCCGAGGGCCCCCGTAACGAGGACGAGGCATGACCAACCCCAACCCGGCGTCGGGCTCGCCCGACAAGGAGCCGGCGACCGAGGCGCAGGCCGCGCAGGTGGCGGCCGGTGGCGTCGACCGCGCCGCGACGGCGACCACGCCGAAGCGGGAGCCGGAACCGGACCGACCCACCCTGGGCCGGCTGTTCCTGGACAACCTGTGGGCGGCCAACACGGTCACCGTCACGGTGCTCGCGGTGCTGCTGGCGATGCTCGTCGGCGCCGTGCTGATCATCGTGTCGGACCCGGAGGTGCTGGCCACCTACGCCTACATCACCGCCCGCCCGGTCGACGCGCTGAACGCGAGCTGGACGGTGGTCAGCGAGGCGTACGCGAACCTGTTCAAGGGGGCGATCTTCGACCCGGAGGCGTCCGGGTTCACCGCGGCGCTCAGCCCGATCTCCGAGACGCTGACCTACACCGCGCCGCTGGTCTTCACCGGACTGTCGGTGGCGCTCGCCTTCCGGGGCGGCCTGTTCAACATCGGCGCGCAGGGCCAGGCCACCATCGGCGTCATCCTCGCCGCGCTGGCCGGCTTCCTGCTGCCGCTGCCCCCGGTGCTGCACCTGATCGTCGCGCTGATCGCCGGCGCGGCCGGCGGCGCGCTCTGGGGCTTCATCCCCGGCATCCTGAAGGCCCGCACCGGTGCCCATGAGGTGATCAATACGATCATGCTCAACTACGTCGCGGTGTACTTCCTGGCCTGGATCATCATTCAGAGCGGCGTGCAGAACCCCGACCGGGCCGACGCGATCAGCAAGCCCGTCGACTCCTCCGCCCAGTTCCCCCGGCTGCTCGGCGACGACCTGCGGGTACACGCCGGCATCCTGCTGGCCGTGCTGGCCACCTGGTTCATCGCCTGGCTGCTCAACCGCTCCACCTTCGGCTTCGAGCTGCGCGCGGTCGGTGCGAACCCGGACGCCGCCCGCACCGCCGGCATCAGCGTCGCGAAGACGTACGTGCTGATGATGGCGATCGCCGGCCTGCTCGCCGGGCTCGGCGGTAGCCAGATGGTGCTCGGCTCGACGGCGAACGCGCTCACCCCGCTGGTGGTCGCCCAGATCGGGTTCGACGGCATCCTGGTGGCCCTGCTGGGCCGGGTCAAGCCGTGGGGCGTGCTGCTGGCCGCGCTGCTGTTCGGCGCGCTCCAGGCCGGCGGCAACCGGATGCAGTCGTACTCGGGGATCTCGCTGGAGCTGGTCACCGTGCTCCAGGCGCTGATCGTCATCTTCATCGCCGCGCCGGCCCTGGTGAAGGCGATCTTCCAGCTCCGGGCCGCCCGTGCCGCCCGTTTGCAGACGAGCCTGGCGAAGGGCTGGTAACGCATGTCAACCATGGCTGTTCCGGACGTCGCCGTGGCCCAGGTCGACGAGGGCTTCTGGACCCGTACCCGCAAGATCGGCGGGGTGCTGCTGGCGCTCGGCGTGCTCGCGGCGGTGCTCTTCGGGGCGCTCGCCACCGACCGGCAGGCCCGCTTCACCCTCAGCGAGACCGAGGGCGGCGCGGCGCTGGAGATCCACGGCACCGTCGGCGCGATCCTGTTCGGCATCATCGCCGCGGCGGCCGGCGCGGCCCTGATGGCCGGGGTGCCGAAGCGCTGGTTCACCGTGCTGCTCGGCGTCGGGCTGGCCGCCTTCGTGCTGTCGTTCCTGTGCTGGCAGGTCTCCGCCGCCCCCGAGGGGCGGAACTTCATGCCCCTGGTCAACATGGTGCGCGGCACCTTCATCCTGGCCCTGCCGCTGATCTTCGGCGCGCTGGCCGGGGTGCTCTGCGAGCGCTCCGGCGTGGTCAACGTGGCCATCGAGGGACAGTTGTTGATGGGCGCGTTCAGCGGCGCGCTGTTCGGCAGCCTCTCCGGCAGCGTCTGGGTGGGCCTGGTCGCCGCCGCGATCGGCGGCGCGTTCATCTCGCTGCTGCTGGCCGTGTTCGCCATCCGCTACCTGGTGGACCAGGTCGTCATGGGCATCGTGCTGAACCTGCTGGCGGTCGGCATCACCGGCTTCCTCTACGAGCGGCTGATGCAGACCAACGCGGAGAAGTACAACTCCGCGCCCCGGTTCAGCAACTGGGAGATCCCGCTGCTCAGGGACATCCCGGTGCTCGGGCCGGCGCTGTTCCGCAGCAACATCTTCCTCTACCTCGGCCTGCTGCTGGTGCTGGTGATCCACATCGCGCTGTTCCGCACCCGCTGGGGCCTGCGCACCCGGGCGGTCGGCGAGCACCCCACCGCCGCCGACACCCTCGGCGTGAAGGTGCTGGGGCTGCGCTACCGCAACGTCCTGCTGGCCGGGGTGGTGGCCGGGATCGGCGGCGCGTCGTACACGCTGGCGCTCTACTCGTTCACCAAGAACATGATCGGCGGCAAGGGCTTCATCGCCCTGGCCGCGCTGATCTTCGGCCGGTGGAGCCCGACGGGAGCGCTGCTCGCGGCGCTGTTCTTCGGCTTCGCCGACCAACTCGGCACGTACCTCGGGGCGATCGGCAGCAGCATCCCCAGCCAGTTCCTGGCCATGCTGCCGTACCTGGCGACCATGCTGGCGGTGGCCGGACTCGTCGGCAAGGTCCGCGCGCCGGCTGCCGACGGCAAGCCGTACATCAAGGGCTGAGCCCGCTCGGATCCGTGCCCGGCGGGGCCTCCCCGCCGGGCAGGGCCGGCTTCGGAGCCGTGCCGCCTGGATGATCCGGCGGATGCGGCAGAATCACGGGATGACCGACATCGACTGGGAGCGGCTGCGGGCCGCCGCCACCGAGGTGATGCGACACGCGTACGTGCCGTACTCGAAGTTCCCGGTCGGGGCCGCCGCCCTGGTCGACGACGGCCGGATCGTGGTCGGCTGCAACGTGGAGAACGCCGCGTACGGCGTGGTGCTCTGCGCCGAGTGCGGGGTGGTCTCCTCGCTGCACGCCACCGGCGGGGGCCGGATCGTGGCGCTCTCCTGCGTCGACGCCACCGGCGAGCCGCTGATGCCGTGCGGCCGGTGCCGGCAGCTGCTCTGGGAGCAGGGCGGCCCGCAGTGCCTGGTCGAGGCCAAGGACGGCCCGCTGAGCATGGCCGAGCTGCTGCCGCACGCCTTCGACGTGGCCGACATCGAGGCGGTGACCGGCGAGCGGCCGGTGCCGGTGGTGCCGGACCGACTGGCTGCCTGGCGGGGGCGGGGCAGCGTCTTCGTGCACCCGGACCTGTCCGCCGGGCAGCAGGTGTGGACGGCGTACTGGGAGCGGTCGGCCGGGGACACGGAGGGCGCCGAGACCGGCGTGCTGGAGGAGGGCCCGAGCTGGGGCGACCCGGCCGAGGCGATCGCCTGGGGGCACGCCCGCACCCCGCGCGTGGTGGTGGTCGACGCGACCGGCACCATCTTCTGGGCCGGCGAGGGCGAGCCGCCGATGGAGGTGCCGGTCCGCTGGGCGGGCTGAGCCGGGTGCTGGCGGGCCGCGGTCCGGAAGCTGCGAGGACGAGAAGAGGAACTCAACGGTGAGTGCTTTCACGGCGGTCGACGTCATCCGGGCCAAGCGGGACGGCGGCGTGCTGAGCGACGCCCAGATCGACTGGGTGGTCGACGGGTACACGACGGGTCTGGTGGCCGACGAGCAGATGTCGGCGCTGGCCATGGCGATCCTGCTGCGCGGGATGAGCGCGCCGGAGATCGCCCGGTGGACCGCCGCGATGATCGCCAGCGGGCAGCGGCTGGACCTGTCCGCAGTCGACCGGCCGACCGTCGACAAGCACTCCACCGGCGGCGTCGGTGACAAGATCACCCTCCCGCTCACCCCGCTGGTCGCGGCGTGCGGCGGCGCGGTGCCGCAGCTTTCCGGGCGGGGCCTGGGCCACACCGGCGGCACCCTGGACAAGCTGGAGTCGATTCCCGGCTGGCGGGCCGCGCTGACCAACGACGAGTTCATCCGGCAGCTCCGCGAGGTGGGCGCGGTGATCTGCGCGGCCGGCGATGGCCTGGCCCCGGCCGACCGCAAGCTGTACGCGCTGCGCGACGTCACCGGCACCGTGGAGGCGATTCCGCTGATCGCCAGCTCGATCATGAGCAAGAAGATCGCCGAGGGGACCGGCGCGCTGGTGCTGGACGTGAAGGTCGGCTCCGGCGCGTTCATGAAGTCCGTCGACGACGCCCGGGAGTTGGCCCGCACCATGGTCGAGCTGGGCGGCGCGCACGGGGTGCGGACCGTCGCCCTGCTCACCGACATGTCCACCCCGCTCGGGCTGGCCGTCGGCAACGCGGTCGAGGTGACCGAGTCGGTCGAGGTGCTGGCCGGCGGCGGCCCCGCCGACGTGGTGGAACTGACCCTGGCCCTGGCCCGGGAGATGCTCGACGCGGCCGGGCTGCCCGACGCCGACCCGGCGGCGGCACTGCGCGACGGCCGGGCGATGGACTCCTGGCGGACGATGATCCGCGCCCAGGGCGGCGACCCGGACGCGCCCATGCCCACGGCGAACGAGATCGAGGTGGTCACCGCCGACGCGGACGGCTTCGTCTCCTCGGTCGACGCGTACGCGATCGGGGTGGCGGCCTGGCGGCTCGGCGCGGGCCGGCCCCGCAAGGAGGACCCGATCAGCGTGCCGTCCGGGGTGGTGCTGCACAAGCGCCCCGGCGACCCGGTGCGGGCCGGCGAGCCGCTGTACGAGCTGCGCGCCGAGCACGCCGCCCGGATCCCGGCGGCGCTGGCCGAGGCGGTCGGCGCGGTACGGGTCTCGGCCACCGCCCCGGCCACGAAGCCGCTGGTCATCGAGCGGATCGGCTGAGCCGGACGAGCGAAGGGGGCCGTGGTGCCGCCCACCGGGACCGGCTATCCTCCCAGGCCACGGGGGACGACCAGCGCTGAGCCGATGCGACTGACAGGGATCTGAGCCGTGCGCATACCCGCCCCTGACCCGCGAGAGGTCCGAGAGGCCAGCCTGGACGAGCTGTCCCGGTTGGGACTGCCCCTGCCCCCGAGCCAGTTCCCCCTGGTGTGGGAGCCGGGCGACGAGATCGAGCTGCGGCCGACCGTTGAGATCGAGGCCAGGATCGCGGTGCTGCACCTGATCCTGGCCCGGTGCTTCGGCATGCCGCCGCAGGCCGCGATGGGCTGGCTGCTCGCCTCGCACCTGGTCGACATGGTCACCCCGCCGGAGGGGCAGTTCGTGATGGGTGGCCGGGGCGACCACCGGTCGTTCGTGCTGCACCACGACGCGCTCTTCTCCCTGGCCTGGGTGCTCGGCCTGACCAAGCAGCTCGACCCGACCATGCCGGTGGAGGACCGGCTGGTGGAGCGGCTGCCGCAGATCGCCGCAGGGGAGACGTTCACCGAGTGGCGTTCCCGCATCCTCGCCGCGCCCCAGCACCCGGCCGACGCGGCGGCCCTGCTCGACCTGCACTACTGCCTCGACTGGGCGTACCTGGAGTCGGAGCGGTCCGGCCGGTCGCTGCCGGGGCTGGTCGACGCGAACGCCATCGGGCAGCGCCGGTGGGCGCTGGAGTGGGCGGTGGTCCTGCGGGGGCCGTACCACGACGAGCCGCCGGGCTGGGAAGAGGTCGACCTGTCGACCTGAGCCGCTCAGCGGGGGCGGTGCACGCTCAGCCGGACCGCGAGGGTCACCCCGACCGGTTCGGGCAACGCGGCGGTCCGCGCGGCGCGGGCTGCCGGGTCGGCGTGCCAGGCGCTGGGCCCCATCCCGACCAGGGTGGCCACCTCCGGGTGGGTCAGCTCCAGCCGGGCCCGCAGCACCGTCGTGGCGACCTCGTCGAACTGGCCGGCCAGGCTCCCGGCGACCCGATCGGCCTTGGCCGGGTCGACCCTCAGCAGGTCGAGCGCGTCGACCAGTTCGGTGAGGTGGTCCTCGGCCGGGGTGACCACCAGCAGCGCGCCGGCCGGGTGCAGCACCCGGCGGAACTCGGCCCCGTTGCGCGGGGCGAAGACGTCGAGCAGCACGGCGACGCTGCCGTCGGCCAGCGGTAGCCGCTGCCAGGTGTCGGCGAGGGCCGCCGCCGCGCGCGGATGCGCCCGCGCCGCCCGGCGCAGCGCCGGCTTGGACACGTCGAGGGCGAGGCCCACGGCGTCGGGCAGCGCCGCCAGCACCGCCGCGAGGTGCCGGCCGGTCCCGGCGCCGGCGTCCACCACCAGCGGGTACGCCCCGTCCGCCGCCCCCGTCGGCACGTCGCGGGCCGCCTCGGCGAGCGCGGCGGAGACCGGGTCGTAGTGGCCGGCGGCCAGGAAGTCGGCGCGGGCGGCCACCATCTCGGCGGTGTCCCCGACGTGCGGGGTGCGGCCGGCGAGCAGGTTGACGTACCCCTGGCGGGCCACGTCGAAGCTGTGCCGGCGCGGGCAGCGCAGCACCCGGCCGGTCCCGGCGGCGGCCTCCGCGAGTGGTTCCGCGCAGACCGGGCAGCGCAGCCGGTCGACGATGCGGGGATCGGTCACCGGGGTCACCGTACCGACCGGGCCTCGTCGGTCAGGTGGTCGACCACCCGGTGCGTGAGCGCGTCCAGCGCGGCGATCTCGTCGGGGGTCAGCAGGTCGATGAGGTGCCGGCGGACCGCCGCCACGTGCCCGGGGGCCGCCGCCTCGACGGCGTGTCGGCCCTCGGCGGTGAGCGCGACGATCGCGCCCCGCCCGTCCGCCGCGCACTCCTCGCGGGTGACCAGGCCACGCTGCTGCATGCGGGTCAGGTGGTGGGAGAGCCGGCTGCGCGACCAGAGCATCCGGTCGGCCAGCTCGCTGAGCCGCAGCCGCTGGTCGGGCGTCTCCGCCAGGTCGGAGAGGACGTCGTAGTCGGGCTCGGAGAGCCCCGCGTCCCGCATCAGCTCGCGGGCCAGCTCCAGGTCGAGCAGGCGGCGCATCCGCCGGTATCCGCGCCAGGCGCTCTGCTCCCGCTCGTCGAGCCAGCGTGGTCGTTCCATGCCGGCCATCCTAGCCATCTGGTTGACATGTCATCAATCCGCCTCCTAGGGTGGGTGACATGTCAACCAGATGGTCGAGCCGGCTGGCCGCCGCCCTCGCCCCGCCGCGGGTGCCGGCGTGAACGCCCGGCTGTGGGAGCTGTTCGGGGAGCGCGGCCGGGGCGTGCTGGTCACCCTGCGGCGCGACGGGCGGCCCCAGCTGTCCAACCTCGACTTCCTCGCCGAGCCCGGCATGATCCGCTGCTCCACCACCGCCGACCGGGCCAAGGTGCGCAACCTGCGTCGCGATCCCCGGGCCAGCCTGCACGTCACCACCGCCGACGGCGGGGCGTACGCGGTCGCGGAGGGCGTGGTCACGGCGACCCCGCCGGCAGTGGCCCCCGACGACGCCACCGTCGAGCAACTGGTCGAGGTCTACCGGCGGATCCGTGGCGAGCACCCTGACTGGGGCGAATACCGGGCGGTGATGGTCGCCGACGGTCGGCTGGTGCTCCGGCTCGCCGTCGAGCGGGTGTACGGCTGGCGTCCCTGACCGGGCATGGGGCCGGCCGCTCGTTTCGGCCGGGCGACCCGGGGCGCCCGGCCGGGCCGGACCACGGCGCCGGCCCCGCCCGGATCGGCGGCACGCCGACCGCCGATCCCCGCCCGTCCCATAGGCGGGCCCGGCGGGGCCGACTAGGGTCTCAGCATGGTCGCGACAATCCGTTACGAGGACATCGTCAAGGTCCCGAAGGCGCTGCTGCACGATCACCTCGACGGCGGCCTGCGGCCGGCGACGATCGTCGAGCTGGCCGCCGAGGTGGGTCACGAACTGCCCACCACCGACCCCGATTCGCTGGGCCGGTGGTTCGTCGAGGCGGCCGACTCCGGCTCCCTGGAACGCTATCTGGAGACGTTCGCGCACACCGTCGCCGTCATGCAGACCCCGTCGTCACTGCGGCGGGTGGCCAGGGAGTGCGCCCAGGACCTGGCCGCCGACGGGGTGGTCTACGCCGAGGTGCGGTTCGCCCCCGAGCAGCACCTGGAGCGGGACCTGACCCTGGACGAGGTGGTGGAGGCCGTCGTCGCCGGGTTCACCGAGGGCGCGGCACTGGCCGCGGAGGCCGGCACCCCGATCCGGGTCGGCACCCTGCTCACCGCGATGCGGCACGCCGCCCGGTCGCAGGAGATCGCCGAGCTGGCCGTCCGGCACCGGGACGCCGGGGTGGTCGGCTTCGACATCGCCGGTGCGGAGGCGGGCTTCCCGCCCACCCGGCACCTGGACGCCTTCGAGTACCTCCAGCGGGAGAACTTCCACTTCACCATCCACGCCGGCGAGGCGTTCGGGCTGCCGTCGATCTGGCAGGCCATCCAGTGGTGCGGCGCGGACCGGCTCGGCCACGGGGTACGCATCGTCGACGACATCACCCCCGGCGAGCGCCCGACGCTCGGCCGGCTGGCCGCGTACGTGCGGGACAAGCGGATCCCGCTGGAGCTGTGCCCGTCGTCGAACGTGCAGACCGGGGCGGCGGCGTCCATCGCCGAGCACCCGATCGGGCTCCTACGCGACCTGCGCTTCAGGGCGACGGTGAACACCGACAACCGGCTGATGAGCGGCACCTCGATGTCCCGGGAGATGGCGCTGCTGGTGGAGGCCTTCGGCTACGGCTGGAAGGAACTCCAGTGGTTCACCATCAACGCGATGAAGAGCGCCTTCATCCCGTTCGACGAGCGGCTGGCGATCATCGACGAGGTGATCAAGCCCGCGTACGCGAAGCTGCTGGGCTGATCAGTGGTGGTGCGGGTGGCCGGCGAGCAGGTCGGCCACCCGGCGCAGCACCTCGCCGGCCGGGGCCGGGTGCGCGCCGAGCCCCGCCTGCCGGCGCAGCACCGCAGGCTCGGCGCGCAGCAGGGCCAGCCCTCGGCGCAGCAGTACGCCGGGGGCCTTGCGCTGTTCGGCGAGGTCACGGGTCAACCGGCGGAGGAAGGTGGTCCCCCGCGGGCGGCGCAGCGCGTACGCCCCGGCGAGCAGCCCTCGGCGTCGACATTCCTCGACGATCTCGGCGGCGAAGATTCCTTCGGCGATGAAGAATGGCGACCCGGCGACCTCGAATGGCCGGGTGGCCACCCGGCGGTCCGCACCGATCGCATAAACCGGCACTTCGGCCTTTCCGTGCCGGGACAGTCTGGCAATCGTCTCCACGGCCGCCTCGGCGTCCCACGACCGCGGTGAGTCCCAGTCCACAAGGTTGTTCTGACGTGGCAACGTAGGGTCATCGCCGTCTTTGTAGAAGTCGTCGAGGCATAGCACCGGGAGCCCGGTTCGTTGCGCGATGTACGACTTTCCGGAGCCGGATGGGCCAGCGAGCAGGACGACGCGGTGGGGATGATCCATTACTTTGTGTGACTCCGGCCAGACGGATTGCGAGCAAATTGCATCAACATCTCATCACACCCCCGGCAACCGCCAACCTGGGCTTTCTCTTTGGAACACGGCGTGATGGAATCTCGGAGGTCCGACCCACCGGGTCGATCGCTGGGCGTTGCCCGGGGCAACGCGCGGACGCTGTGATCGCGAGGGCGGTGACGTGAGCAAACGGCCGAAGACGGCGGGCTCCTTCCTGTCGCGACTGCGTCGGCCGGCCGGCCGACTCCGCGACATGCCGATCTGGTCAAAGCTCGGTCTCATCATGATCGTGCCGACCATCGCGACGGTGGTCGTCGGTACCAGCGGCCTCGTCGACAACCTGGGCACCCTCAACAACGCCAACCGCTCCGGCGACCTGGCCAACCTCGTCGGCTACTCAGGCGAGCTGGTCAACAGCCTCCAGAACGAGCGCACCTCGGCGGTGCTGCTGCTCGGGGCCGACGGCGAGCAGTCCAGGGCCCGGTACCAGGAGTCGTACAACCGGGTCAACGGCCGGGTGGACCAGGACACGAGGCCCTACCTGCAACAGCGGAACAAGATCGAGGATCTGCCGGCCAGCCTGGACGGCCTCCTCGACGGGATCGACCAGAACCTGAAAGACCTGCCCGGCACCCGCAGCCAGGTGTTCAACGGCAAGCTGAAGATCATCGACGCGATGCAGGCGTACGAGGGTCTGATCAACGACCTGCTCGCCGTCCGCGACTCCGCCACCCAGCTCGCCGGCGACAACGACCTGAGCGACCGGATGCGGGCCTCGGCCGCCGTGGCCCGCGAGAAGGAATACCTCTCGGTCCGCCGGGTCGTGGTGCACCGCGCGCTGATCCAGCGCGAGTTGACCCCGGTGCTGCGCACCGACTACATCGCCAGCGGCACCGGCCAGCAGCAGGCGCTGCAGAGCTTCAAGGCGGTCGCCAACTCCGCCGAGGCGGACCTGCACGACCAGACCGTATCCGGCGGTGACCGGCGCGAGGCGCAGAACTACACCGGCTGGATCGACGGCAACATCAACGGCAGCATGAGCGAGGCGCCGTTCGCGGCGGACCAGTGGGACGCGGCCATGGTGGCCAACGCCGAGCTGATCCGCACCGTCGAGGCGAAGCTGGACGGCGACGTGGTCCGGCAGGCCGACGGGTTGCGCGCGGACGTACAGCGCACGGTGTTCCTCCAGACCGGTCTGCTGCTCAGCATGCTGCTGCTGGCCATCCTCTTCGCCTACCTCGTCGCCCGGTCGATGGCCCGCTCACTGCGCGACCTGCGGGAGGGCGCACACAAGATCGCCCAGCACGGGCTGCCCCAGGCGGTCGCCCGCCTGCGCGACCCGCAGCTCTCCAGCCATCTCTCCCCGGTCCAGTTGGCCAACCAGATCGCCGAGCCGCTGCCGGTCCGCAGCAAGGACGAGTTCGGTCAGGTGACCGAGGCGTTCAACGCGGTCCACCTGGAAGCCGTCCGGACCGCGGCCGAGCAGGCCGCGCTGCGCGCGTCCGTCGCGACCATGTTCGTCAACCTGGCCCGCCGCTCGCAGATCCTGGTCGACCGGCTGATCGGCCACCTCGACCGGCTGGAGCGCGGCGAGGAGGACCCGGACCGGCTGGCCGAGCTGTTCCAGCTCGACCACCTGGCCACCCGGATGCGCCGTAACGACGAGAACCTGCTGGTGCTCGCCGGTGCCGACTCCACCCGCGTGCAGCGCGAGCCTGCGGCGCTGATCGACGTGCTCCGGGCCGCCCAGTCCGAGGTCGAGCACTACACCCGGATCGAGTTCGGGGTGATCGACCGGGACATCGAGGTCGCCGCGCACGCCGTCAACGACCTGGTCCACCTGGTCGCCGAGCTGTTCGACAATGCGACCGCCTTCTCCCCGCCGGACTCGCAGGTGATGGTGGAGGCCCGCCGCGTCGGCGACCGCGCCTCCCTCTACGTCGAGGACCGGGGCATCGGCATCAGCGGCGACCAGCTCAGCGAGTTGAACGAACGGCTGGCCACGCCGCCGCAGGTGGACGTGGCCGTCTCCCGGATGATGGGTCTGGTCGTGGTCGCCCGACTGGCGTCCCGACACAGGGTCAAGGTCGAGCTGCGGCCCGGCGCCGACCGAGGCACCGTCGCCGACGTCACCCTGCCCACCTCGGTCCTGGTGCCCCGCGCGCTCTCCGGCCGGGTCCAGCAGCCGTCCGCGCTGTCGGCCGCCGGCCCGCAGCCGTCCGCGCTGCCCCCCGGCCCGCAGTCGGCCGGGGCGCCCCCGGCCCTGGGTGCCTTCGCCGCCTTCGGCGGCGGCCCGTCGGCTTCCGCGCCCACGCAGCGGCCGGGGCACTCCGGCAACCAGGTCACCCTGGGCGGCCGGACGTTCGACCCGGCCTCGCGCAACGGCCAGGGCACGCCCGCCCCGGCCGGCGGTTCCGCCCGGTCCATGCCGGCCTGGTCCGACCTGACGGGGGCCAGCGGGGTCAGCGGCGGTGACACCCGGGGCCCGCGCACCTCGAACGGGCAGCCGATCGACCCGCTGCCGCAACGGCGTGCGCCCGGCGACGCCGACCCGGACAGCACGGTTCAGCAGCCGGTGATACCTCGGCAACTGCCGAGCAGCCCGGAGGCCCGGGGTTGGACCCCGCCGCCGGTCTCCGCCCCTCCGGTCTCGGGCGCGCCGGTCTCCGGCCAGCCGATCTCGGCTGCCCCGTTCCCAGGCCAGCCGGTTTCCGGCCAGCCGTACTCCGCAGCGCCCGTCTCCGGTCAGCCGTTCTCCGCGCCGCCGCTGCCGAGCCGGCCGACGCCGCCGGCTCAGGGGCCGGCTGCTCCGCCGGCCTGGCCGCCGGTGGCCCCGCCGGCGCGGGAGCCGGCCACCCCGCCGGTGCCCGAGCGCCTCGCCGCCGCCCTGGACATGACCACGGAACTGCCGCGGGTGCCGCGCACCGACGTGCCGCCAGGGCCGTACGCCCCGGTCGCCCAGCCGGCCCCGGGCCGGCCAGGGCAGCCGCAGGCCCAGAACCAGCAGCGGTACGCCGACGAGACGATGGAGCTGCCGATCTTCCGGGAGCTGGAGTCGGCGTGGTTCCGCACCCGCCGGGCGGGCTCCGAGGAGGGCGCCGCCCAGCCGGCGCAGGCCAACGGAGCCACGGACCGGGCCAACAGCGCCGTGACCCAGCAGTTCTCCGCGGTCGACGTCGCCGACCGGGCCGTTCAGACATCAGGACCCCGGACGACAGGTAACGCACCGATGGCAGACATCCCGATGGCCGCAGGAATGTCCCGCGACAACGGGCTGACGACCAGCGGTGGCACCCAACGCGGTCCCGCCGTCGACCCGTCGACGGGCCGCCGGCCGGGCAGCGCCTGGCAGACCTCGGCCGACGACGGCTG
This sequence comes from Micromonospora sp. NPDC001898, assembly GCF_042891255.1. Taxonomy (NCBI): domain Bacteria; kingdom Bacillati; phylum Actinomycetota; class Actinomycetes; order Micromonosporales; family Micromonosporaceae; genus Micromonospora; species Micromonospora sp. NPDC001898. The sequence continues at coordinate 131,430 of NZ_JBIATC010000005.1, forward strand.
GCGGGCCGCCTCGGCGGCCACCGAGGTTCCGGTCGCGGAGACCACCCGCCAGGGCCTGCCCAAGCGGGTGCCGATGGCCCAGTTGGTGCCGGGCGCGGTGGAGAAGCCAGCCGTCTCCGCCCAGCGCCGTACGCCGGAGGGGGTCCGTGGCCTACTCTCCGCCTACCATCGAGGCGTCCAGCGCGGGCGTACCGAGCCCGACGGTAACTCGACCAGCCCGGACGTGACTCCGGGAGGGCAGCAATCCTCGCAGTCTGGCTCAGGCCCGGTGGCCGGGAGCGGGCAGAAGGAGCAACAACGATGACAACTACGCAGGATCTCGGTTGGCTGCTGGCCAACTTCGCCGACCGGGTGCCCGGTGTCGCGCATGCGGTCGCCGTCTCCGCGGACGGCCTGCTCCTCGCGTCGTCACGAGACCTTCCGCGTGACCGGGCCGACCAGTTGGCCGCGATCGCGTCCGGTTTGGTCAGCCTGACCCAGGGAGCGGCCCGTTGCTTCGAGGGCGGCGCGGTGTTGCAGACAGTGGTCGAGATGGACAACGGCTTCCTGTTCCTGATGTCCATCTCGGACGGTTCGTCCTTCGCCGTGCTCGCAGCTCGCAGCTGCGACGTCGGGCAGGTCGGCTACGAGATGGCCCTCCTGGTCGACCGGGTGGGCGACGCGTTGACCCCGCAGCCGCGTGCGGCTGTGGGAATGATGGGCTGAGCTACGCGCTGACCGGTCGGTCAGGCGGGTGGCAAGGACAACGACGAGGGGTTCCGTTTAGGGACCAGCCGGTGTCAGGGACGAAGGGAGGTGAGCGGCGAGATGGTCGATCGTGACGAGCCGACCGGAGCGTTGGTCCGTCCGTACGCCGTGACCCGCGGTCGTACCCGCCCCCGGCTGGACATCGCCCTGGAAGCGCTCGTCGAGACGACGGTGCGCGGCCGTACGGCTGCCAGCAGCAATGGCAGCCAGGGTCGTGAACACCAGTACATCGCCGCGCTGTGTGACGGACGTGTACAGTCGCTCGCCGAGATCGCGGCGCGGCTGCAGCTTCCGCTCGGCGTGGCTAGGGTGCTCATCGCCGACATGGCGACGGACGGCCTGGTCGCGGTCCACGAGCCGACCATTTTGGGCGACTCCGACGACTCGGTGGGCACTGAACTGCTGGAGAGGGTGCTGAGTGGACTTCGCAGGCTCTGACATGTCGCACCGCCCGCCCGCGCCGAGCGGCCGGGTGACGTCGGCGAAGATCGTTATCGCCGGTGGGTTCGGCGTCGGCAAGACGACGCTGGTCGGCTCGGTCTCGGAGATCACTCCGCTGACCACCGAGGCCATCATGACCTCGGCCGGCGTGGGCGTCGACGACACCCGGCAGGTGCCGGGCAAGACGACGACCACGGTGGCGATGGACTTCGGTCGTATCTCAATCGACCGGGACCTGATCCTGTACCTGTTCGGCACACCCGGCCAGACCCGGTTCTGGTTCATGTGGGACGAACTGGTCCGGGGCGCCATCGGCGCGGTGGTGCTGGTCGATACCCGACGACTGGCCGACTGCTTCGCGGCCATCGACTTCTTCGAGCACCGGCGGCTGCCGTACCTGGTGGCCATCAACTGCTTCGACGGGATGCAGTACCACAACCCGCAGGACGTCCGGGACGCGCTGGCGATCTCTCGGGAGGTGCCGGTGGTGGCCTGCGACGCCCGGAACCGGGAGTCGACGAAGCACGTGCTGATCTCGCTGGTCGAGTACGTGTTGACGATGCGCCGCACGCGCGCCGTCACGCCGGCCTGAGATTGGCCCCAGGTAGCGCCCGGTGACCGGCACGCCGCCGGGTCACCGGGCGCTATCTGCTGTCCGAGAGCGCCCGCAGGCCAGGCCCGCAGCCTGCCCCGCAGGCTGTCCGAGACCCCCGCCCGCTCGCCGGCCGATCCGGACCGCCTCTCGGCGGGCCAGCGGGGTGGGGCCGGCTGCCCGGGCGACTTGCGGATCGGGTCAGGACACCCGGACCCAGCCGCCGTGGTCGACCCGGTAGATGCCGAGGGAGTTGCGGTCCATGCCGCCGTGCCGGATCGGCGCGAACGCGTACGCCCCGGCGATGCCCTCGGTGACCTGGTTCTGCAGGTACGCCCGCAGCCGACCCCGGTCCACGCTGGCCGCCGACCGGGCCGCGTTGGCGATCAGTTGCAGCGCGTCCGAGGCGTACGGGGCGAAGCCGCTGAAACCGCCGTGTCGCTGGATGTAGCGGTACACGAAGTCCCGCCGGGCCAGCGCCGCCGTGGTGGTGTTGGTGAGAGTGGACCCGCCCAGGCAGATCGGGTGCACCGCGTACGCGCCCTCCAGGGCGGCCACGTTGGCGTCGGCCAGGGTGTCCTCGGCGACGCCGCCCGCGTCCAGGTAGAGCGGCCCACGGTGGCCGGCCCGGCGCAGCGCCAGGACCGCCCCGCCGGTGTCGGGGGCCGTGCCCCAGACCACCACGGCGTCCGGCTCCGCCGCCACCACCCGCTGCGCGGCCCGCAGGAAGCTCTCGCCGGCCCGGGGCAGCCGGACGACCTCGACGGGCCGCAGCTCGACGGCCCGCAGGGCCGCTGACATCGCCCGTACGCCCGAGTTGCCGTGCAACCCGTCCGCCGACAGCACCACGACCCGTTTCCGCCCCTGCGAGGCGATGAGGCGGGCCAGCCGGCGGGCCACGTCGGAGGCGTCCGGGGTCAGCTTGTAGACGTACGTCCGCTGGGCCAGCGGCAGCACGATCCCGTCCCCGTACGCCAGCGAGACGTACGGGGTCCGGAGCCGCTGGGCGACGCCGACGATGGCGGCGGAGGTCTCGGTGACGGTCCCGCCGAGCAGGGCGTGCGCCCCGTCCCGCTGGATCAGCTCGGTGGCGTGCCGGGCGGCCAGGTTCGGGTCGCTGGCGTTGTCGCGTACCTCCAGCCGGACGGTCCGGCGCAGGTTGCCGACGGGCACACCGTCGGCGTTGAGCGAGTCCAGACTGATCCGCAGGGCCCGCTCCTGAAGCACCCCGAGCACCGCGCCGGCACCGGTCAGCTCCAGGCTGACGCCGAGCACGAGTTCCCTACCGTCGGTCCGGTCGGCGCCACTGGTGGGACCGTCCTGGGCCCCGGTCCGCCCGCAGCCGGCCAGCAACAGGACGCCCGCCGCAGCCGCGAGCACCCCCCGCCGGTTGGGTGTGGCCGGGTCGATCGCCGGTGTCGCCATGTTCCAGTCGCCTTCCCCACCCGGCGATACCTGCCGCCGGCCGTTACCGTCCGGTATGTTCCCGGCCGCCGCGACCCGGCGTCAACTTCTCCGGGTGTGGGCATGAACACGCAGGTGGGAGGCGGTTTTCGGGGGGGTCGACGGCGGTGCTGGCGGGGTCCTTCCCGGGTCGCTGCCGTCCGGCGTGCCGACTGACCCGCCACGGGGCGTGGCGGGTCAGGGGGCCGGCGTCGCACCGGCGCGTCGGGCCGCCCGGATCGGGCGTGCGGGTCTCAGGACCGGTATCCGGCGGACCGGTACTCGTACTCCCGGTCGTCGTCGCGGTCCCCGGTGTCCCGGGTGAAGTCCCAGCCGCCGGCCGCCTCCCGTCCCGGACGCCCGCCGACCGCGAAGCCGCCGATCTCCTGCCCGCGACGCCAGCCCCGGAAGTAGCCGGTGGTGTTCTCGGCCAGGCTGGCCGCATCGCGGACGATCCGTAGCGGACGCTCCTCGCGCAGCGGTGAGCCCGGGACCAGGTTGGCCTGCGGCACCCGCTTCGGCAGCCCGGCCTTCGTCTCGACGCCCACGGCCGGGCGGGCGGCCTGCTCGGCGGCCTGCCATCCGGTGTCCGCGGTGCTCGACCAGTCGACCTCGGCCTCTTCGTCCTGGCCCACGAACCAGGCCGACTTGGCGGCGGCGAAGATCAGCAGGTCGCCGTCGCCCTCGTCGGAGATCGGCGGAGTCCGCCGCTCCATCGGCGCGGCACGCGGCGGCTGGACCGGGGCCGGCCGGTGCTCCATGGCCGGTCGGTCCAGGCGGTGTTCCATGGCGGGACGCTCGGGCCGGTGCTCCATGGCGGGCCGCTCGGGCCGGTGTTCCATGGCCGGTCGCTCGGGACGGTGCTCCATCGCGGGCCGGTCCGGGTGGGGCTGCGGGGCCGGCCGGTCGGTGCGGACGGACTCCCCGCGGTCGACGAGCCGCAGCGGCGGTGTCTCCAACTGTGGGTCGCCGGACGGGGCCGACCCCCCGCGCAGCGCCCGGTCCGCAAGCGGCTGCGGCTCGACCAGCCGCAGCATCGGCGGCTCCTGAGGCAGGTCGTCGGCGAGCCAGGGCGGGGTGACCCGACCGTCGGTCGGCACCAGTTCCGTCGGCCCGTCGATCTGTCGCGGCCCCCGGTCCTCGAAGGACCGGACGACCGGGTTGTCGGCGGCGCTGTCGGACGGGTCCTCGGGGTTGTTGATCAGCGGCCAGTTCGCCCGCGAGCCCGGGGGAGCTGCCTCCTGGCCGGGCCGCGGGGTCGGGACCGGCACGCTCAGGTCGGTGGCGCTGAACCCGCCGGCGGGTCGGGCACCCTCGCCAGTGGTCTTCGGCCGGGGCGGGATGACGGTGCGTTGCCGCTCCGCCCGGGCGTGCTGGATCGCGGCGGTGGTCAGCGTCGGCCGGAACGGCTCGCCGGCCTCGGCCGGCGGCACCGAGCCGCGATCGCGCTGGGCCGGCGCGAACGGGGTCATCCCCGGCGGCGGTGGCGGCGGCGCGGACACCGGCCGGTTGGTCGGGCCGTCCACCATCCGGCGCGGCTCGCCGGCCGAAGGCGGTGCGGAGACGGGCGGGGTGGCGGTGGCGGCCGGGGCCATCGGGCGTGGGGCGATCGGCTCCGGTGCGATCGGCGGCGGGCCGAGGGGCCGGGGTGCGGGCGGCATTCCGCTGCCGGGAATCGGCTCGGGGCGGCTGCGGCGGCTGACGGGCTCGGGTTCGGTGGGCCGCAGCGCGCGCAGCCCGGTGCCGGTGCCGCCGAGGCCGGTCAGTTCGGCGACCGGCTCGCCCCGGCGAGCGGCGGCCCGCCGGCCGGGTGCCTGGGCCGGGTTGGTGACCCGGGCGCCGAGCGCGCTGACCAGCGCCTCACAGCCCGCGTCGCAGGCCCGCACCGAGGCGACCGCCTGGCGGACCGTCTCGGCCACGGCCGAGGTGAGCGCCCGGCTGACCGCCGCGCGGCGTGGCGTCTCGGAGATGGCGACCTGCAGGGCGGTCACCGCGTCGTTGATCTCGTCGGCGTCGGCCACCCCGTCGGCCGCGAGGTGGGCGGCGATGGCGTCCGCCGCCACCGACACCTCCCGGCCCCGGGCGATCGTGCCGCCCAGCATGCCGGGCTCGGGCAGGGCGTCGAGCACGGCCAGCGCGACCGGCTCGGCCGGGTCCGGGTACGCCCGCAGCGCGGCCGGGTAGAGCTCCCGCAGCACCTCACGCAGCGCCACGGCTGCGGAGTGCCTGCCGCTGGCGAGCGCGGCGTGGGCAGCGAGGACCTGCTTGTAGCCGGTGAGGTCCCGGGGCGCCGGCAGGGTGACCGCGGAGAGCGCCCCGGCCTGGAGGGCCCGGGCCAGCCCGACCGCCTGCCGCTCGGCCGGCGGGGACTGCATCTCCTCCAGCGAGTCGTCGTCGGCGAACCGTTCGGCGAAGTCGTCCACCGAGTCGTCGTCGGCGATGGCCAATGGACGACCGGCGGCGCTGAGCAGCGCGGTGACCGTGTGGTCATCGCTGTCGGCCGCGATCGCGGCGCCGCTCGGCCCGCCCGACCGCTCCACGAGCAGGGCGACCAGCTGGGCGTATCCGGCCGGGTCGTCGCCGATCTCGCAGACATGGAGCAGCCGGCCTGCGTCGTCGACGACAGCAGACATCAGCGTCGAACCGGCCGAAGTCGGTTGGTCGGCTGGATCCGCTGAGGCCAGACCGCAGTACACGCGCACGAGCGCCACGGCGTCGTCCTCCTCCCGGGACTGAGGTCTTTCTCTGCCAGTGACTGATGCTCCCTGGAACGCGTCAGTCGCGCCAGTCCACGATCGCAGAGATCTTGCCGACAATGGTGCGCCAACCGAGACTGGCCGTCTGCGCCCCGATCTTCTTCAGCCGCCGCCGGCCGAGGAAGCCGCCGATCCCGCCGTTGACCGTGGACCGCAGCGCTTCGTCCAGATTGTCCAGGCTGGAGCCGGCGGAGAGCATGTCCAGCACAGCGGGCAGACGCAGCGCGTACGCGACGTCCCGGGCCGCCTCGCCGGCCTCGATGAGCAGGGGAGCGTCCCAGGTGTCGTGTCCGCCGCGCAGGTTCTCCACCACCAGGTCGAGCTCGTAGGTGTCCTCGTCGAGGGGCGCGATGTCGGCCGGGGTCAGCCGATCGGACAGTTCATTCCAGCTGTCCAGCTGGGACATGTCGGTGGGTGCGCCGGACCGGACGAAGCTGACCAGCGACTCCGGCGTCTTGAACAGCAGCAGCTTGCCCCGGTGACTGAGGAAGACAGGAACCTCCTCGTCGCCCTCCTCGTCGGCCTCGTCCTCGTCCTCGTCCTCGGCGTCCTCGTCGGTCTCGGCGCCCTCGTCCCCGTCGGCCTTGGTCGAGGAGTCGTCGGTGTCCCGGCGTCGGGACTTCCCGCCGTTCTTCTCCTCCTCTTCGGCCTCGGCGAACTCGGCTGCCACCTCCTCGTCGAGGATCACGACCTCGTCGTCGTCCTCGTCGACCTCGATCGCCTGACGGCGGGCCAGGAACGGGTCGTCGGCGTCGCGGTCGGCGACGTCGGTGGGGGTCAGCTCCCGCGCCGGCCGGTACGCCCGCAGCGTGTAGCCGGTGCCGGAGGGCAGTGCGATCTCCACCGGGTCGATGCGCACCTCGTCCCAGAGCGAGCGGTCGGCGTCCCGCGCCGACGGGCGCTCGACCTCCTCCTCGACGTCTTCGACGGTGCCGTCCTCTTCGAGGGTGCCGTCGGTCTCGTCGAGCTCGGGCTCGTCGGCGTCGGGCCGTTGGGGCGACTGGCGGGCCACGCTGACCTCCGTGTGCTTCGGGTTGCCCACCCGGCGGCGTCTCCGGCCGCCGAGTGACTCTGGGCACATACCCTAGTGGGCGGCTCACGGGGACCGGTGCCCGCACCCCGGTGGCGGTCGGGCGGGCGGACAAGTAGCGTTGCTACCTATGAAGGCCCAGGCGCTGCACGGACACCTCGACGCGCTGCTGCTCGCGGTGCTGGAACGGGGCGCGCTGCACGGCTACGCGATCATCGAGGCGCTCCGGGCGCGCAGCGACGGCAGCCTCGATCTGCCGACCGGCACGATCTATCCCGCGCTGCGCCGGTTGGAGCGGGCCGGGCACGTGGCCAGCGCCTGGAGCACCGTCAACGGCCGGGAGCGCCGCACCTACGAGCTCACCGACTCCGGGCGTCGGGCACTGGCCGGTGAGCGGGCCGGCTGGCGGGAGTTCAGCGTCACCGTCGGCCGGTTCCTCGACGACACCCCCGCCGCCCCGGCCTGACCGCCGCGCGACCGTGACACCGGCCGTCCCCGCTCGGCCTGCCGGCCGTTCGGCCGCGACTCCGGTCGCCCCCGCTCGACCGGTCGCCGCGCTCCTCGTCAGCGAGCCGCGAGCAGCCAGGACCGGGCCGCCCGGCCGATCCAGAGGAAGCCGGCACCGGTCACCAACCCGCCCACGATCATGGGGGGCCAGGTGAGGGCCGCCTTCCACAGCCCGATCGACCAGCCGTACAGGGCCCCGCCACTCAGCACGCCGAAGGCGAGCGCGGTGGTGAGCCCGAAGCCGGTCAGCCGGGCAAGCCGGGGCAGGGCCGGGTGGGCCGACCGGGCCGAGGCGGCCACCAGTAGCAGCCCGGCTACCGCCAGCAGCGCGGTGACGATCCACAGGCCGTTCAGCGAGGCGGACAGGAGGCGGTAGCCGGCCGGCGGGACGGACCCACCACTCCAGCTCGACCCCTTCCAGGTCAGGTCGCCCGCCACGACCAGAACCCCGGCCACCGCCAGCACCCGCAGGGCCAGGCCGCGCAGCGAGCCGGCCGCCAGCTCCGCCTGGTAGGTCGGGACGAGCCGGGAGGCGTCGCCGAACTCGGCCACCGCCCGCCGCTCGGCCTCCGCCGCCGGCAGCCCCCCGTCCTGGTACGCCTCGACGGCGTCCTGCAACGCGTGCCGCGCCTCGGTCAGCAGGTCGGCCTTGAGCCGTGGCGGACCGTGCAGCCGGTCGTCCAGCTCGCGCAGCCGGTCCTCCACGCGTACGACGTCGCACCGGGACATGGGACCGAGCCTGCCACGGCGGTGCCCCGTCCGCGTCGGGGAGATTCCCGGAGCCGGCGCTCAGGGGCGGGGGGTCAGGGCCAGGTAGCCGCGTTCCGCCGCCTCCTGGAGCAGCCACTGGTCCCGGTACCAGCCCGGCACGGCGATCAGTTCGGCGTGCCGGCCGCGCTGCACCACCCGGCCGGCGTCGAGCACCACGATCTCGTCGAGACCGGCCAGCCCGCTGAGCCGGTGGCTGATCAAAAGCACCGAGTGCCCCGCCGGGGTGGCGGCCAGCGCCGAGGCGAGCACCGCGTCGGCCGCGGCCGGGTCGAGGCCCTCGGTCGGCTCGTCGAGCACCAGCACCCCGGGCGCGGCGAGCAGCGCCCGGGCCAGCGCGAGGCGTTGCCGCTGACCACCGGAGAGCTGCCCGCCCTCCTCTCCGACCACGGTGTCCCAGCCGGCGGGCTGGGCGCGTACCCAGTCGAGCAGGCCGGCGGCCCGGGTCGCTGCGGTCAGCTCGTCGGTGTCGGCGGCGGGCCGGCCGAGCAGCAGGTTCTCCCGCACCGTGGTGTGGAAGACGTACGCCTCGGCGAGCAGCCCGCCGACCGCCCGGGGCAGTTCCTGCGCCGGGTACGCCGACAGATCCACCCCGTCCAGGGTGGCCCGGCCGCCCTCGGGGCGCACCGTGTCGGTGAGGACGGCCGCGAGCGTGCTCTTGCCGGCGCCGCTCGGGCCGACCACGGCGACCCGGCGGCCGGCCGGCAGGTCCAGGGTGACCCGGTCCAGCGCCGGTGCCGCGCCCGCCCGGTACCGCACGGTCACCTCGTCCAGGCGCACGTCGTGCGGGGCGGCGGCGGTCACCGTGGCGGGGGCCTCATCGGTGCGGGCTTCCTCGTCGGGGGCCGGGGTGGGACCGGCCTCGGGGGCGGTCAGCAGGGCGGCGACCCGGACCAGGCCGGCCCGGAGTTGGGTGCGCTGCCGGGCGGCACCGACCAGGGCGAGCGCCACCTCGACGGCGGCCAGGGAGCCGACCGCCAGCACCCCGACCAGCACCCCGCCGACCCCGGCGCGCAGCGCGGCGACCACCACCCCGGCGGCGGTCGCCCCGGCGACCAGCACCCCGGCCGCGTCCACGGCGAAGCCGGTCGCGGCGAGCCGCCGCTCCAGCCGGGCCAGCCGCCGGGCCCGCCCCCCGGCAGCGGCCAGCGCCTGCCGGGTGGCGCCGAACGCGGCCAGGTCGGCCGCGCCGTGGGTCAGGTCGACCGCGTCCGTGGCGAGCGCGCCGCGCAGCGGGGCGACCTCGTCGGCGGCCCGGCGGGTCAGCGCCGTGGCCGCCAGCGGCAGCGCGACCCCGGCGACGAGCAGGCCCAACGTCAGCACCCCGGCCGCCGGCAGCGAGACGAGACCGGCCCCGGCCACGGCCAGCACACTGACTGCGGCGGCGGCCGACCCGGGCACGAGCACCCGCAGCAGCAGATCCTGCACGGCCTCCACGTCGGAGACCAGCCGGCTCAGCGCGTCCCCGGTGCGTCCCCGGGCGGCGTCACCCCGGGCCGCCAGCGTGGCGAACACCCGGGCCCGCACGTCGGTGATCATGCGCAGCACGGCGTCGTGGCCGGCCAGCCGCTCGGTGTAGCGGAACACGCCCCGACTGATCGCCAGTGCCCGGACCGCGACGATCGCCACGGTGAGCCGGTCCAGCGGCGGCCGGCCGGCGGCGCTCATCAGCAACCAGGTGGCGGTGGCCATCAGGGCCAGCCCGGCGAACTCGGTGGCGGCGGCGAGCAGCCCCGCCCCGACCAGCCGCCCCAGGTACGGCCGGGCCAGCCGGAGCACGGTCCGCTCGGCGGCCCGGACGCTCCGGCCGTCGGGCGGCGGGGCCGTAGCGGCGTCCGCGCCCGGGGTCGGCGGTGTGATGGGCGCGCCGTCGGCGGGACCGGTGCTCATCGGGCCACCTCCGCGACCGTCGCGCGGGTCAGCTCGGTGACCCGGCCGTCCTCGACCCGCAGGATCCGGTCGGCGTCCTCGAGCAACGCCGGCCGGTGGGCCACCAGCAGGGCGGTCCGCCCGGCGACGAGCCGGCGGGTGGCGGCCAGCACCACGGCCTCGCTGGCGGTGTCGAGCCGCGCGGTGGGCTCGTCGAGGAGCACCACCGGGGCGTGCCGGAGGAACGCCCGGGCCAGCGCCACCCGCTGCCGCTGGCCGCTGGACAGGCCGTGGCCGCGCTCGCCGAGCATCGTGTCGAGCCCGTCGGGCAGGGCGGCGACCACCTCGTCCAGCGCGGCGGCGGTGACCGCTGCGGCGAGCGCGTCGTCGTCGGTGTCGGGCGCGCCGAGCCGGATGTTGTCGGCCAGCGTCGCGGCGAACAGGTGGGCGCGCTGCGGCACCCAGGCGAGCCGGCTGCGCCAGCCGTCCGGGTCGACGCCGGCCAGGTCGACCCCGCCCACGGTGATCCGGCCCCGGGTCGGGGCGACGAAGCCGAGCAGCAGGTTGAGCAGGGTGCTCTTGCCCGCGCCGCTGGGCCCGACGACGGCGATCCGCTCGCCCGGCCGGATGGTCAGCGTGACGTCCCGCAGTGCGACCGTCCGCTCGTACTCGACGGTGACGCCCTCGAACCGGATCTCGCCCCGCCCGTCGGGGGCCGGCGACGGCTCCGCCCGGTCGGCGGCCGGCTCGACCGCGGAGAGGGTGAGCGCCTCGTCCAGCGCGGTCAGTCCCTCCATGCTGGCGTGGAACCGGCTGCCCGCCGCCCGCAGCGGCAGGTACGCCTCCGGGGTGAGCAGCAGCACCAGCAGCGCGGTGGAGAGGGTCAGCCCGCCACCGAGCAGCCGGATGCCCACCGGCACCGCGACCAGCGCCACCGACAGCGTGGCGACCAACTCCAGCACCAGCGCGGACAGGAACGCGATCCGCAGCGTCTTCATGGTGGCCGCGCGGTGTCCGTCGGCGATCCGGCGTACCACCTCGACCTGCCCCCGTACCCGGCCGAACGCGCGCAGGGTGGGCAGCCCGGCGACCATGTCGAGGAAGTGCCCGCCGAGCAGCGACAGCCGCCGCCACTGGCGTTCCGTGGCGGCCTGCGCCTGCCAGCCGAGCAGCGCGCCGAAGACCGGGATCAGCGGCAACGTCAGTGCGATGATCACCGCCGAGCCCCAGTCGGCGAAGACGATCCGGGCCAGCACGGCCACCGGCACGGTGACGCTGAGCACGAGCTGCGGAAGGTACCCGGTGAAGTACGCGTCCAACGCGTCGAGCCCGCGCCCGGCCAGGGTGGCGAGCTGGCCGGCCCGCTGGCCGGCGACCCAGCCGGGGCCGTGCCGGCCGACGGCCGCGAGAAGGTCCTCCCGGAGCGTGGCCTTGACCGTCGCGGCGACCCGCGCCGCCACGGTGCCCTGCGCCCAGGTGACCAGCGCCCGCCCGGCCACCGCGGCGAGGAACCCGGCCAGCGCCGGCCGGTCCAGCCGCCCGTCGATCGCGGTGGCCAGCAGCATGGCCAGCGCGGTCGCCTGCCCCACGACCAGCAACGCCGTCGCCCCGCCGAGCAGCGCGAGCACGGCGAGGTCGCGCCGGGCCGCAGGGACCCGGCGCAGCAGACGCGGGTCGAAGGGACGGCGGTTCACCAGTACACCGGTGCCCTGCCGTCGGTCCGTCCCCGGAACACCCACCAGCACATTGCCTGAAAGCCTAGTAGGGCCGGCAGGAGCGGCACCGTCAGCCAGCCCAGCAGGGCCAGGGTCGGCCCACTGGCCGCCCCTCCGATCACCGTCAGTGATGCCGCCGGATCGGTGGTGGAAACCAGCGCGTAGGGCCAGAGCGCCGCCCCGACCAGCGCCACCGGCAGCGCCAGCGCCGCCGAGGTGGCGGCGAAGGCCACCCCGGGCCGCCGCCGCGCGAGCGCCGCCCGCGCCACCAGAAGCGCCGTGACCAGCACGATCGGCAGCAGTGCGGCGAACAGCGGGCGCTGCGTCGCGGCGCGTACCCGATCGGAGAGGCCGCCCGCGACGGCGGCCAGCGCGACTGCGGCGAGCGCCACCGCGACCAGCCTGCGGGCGGTACGCGCCAGCGGCGCGGCGTCGGCGGCCGGGAGCCGGAGGGTGAGGAAGGTCGCACCGTGCACGGCCACCAGGGCCACCATCGCGACCCCGGCAGCGGCCACGAACGGGGTGGCCACGTGCCCGAGCCCCGCCACGTGCCCGGCGGCGGTCAGCGGCACGCCCTGGAGCAGACCGGCGAGCAGCCCGCCCCAGCCGAGCGCGGCGAGCAGGCTGCCGGCGACCACCACCCGGTCCCAGGCGGCCCGGGCCCGGACGTCGGTCGGGCGGCTGCGCAACTGCACACCGACGGTCACCGCGACCACCCCGGCCAGCGCGGCGGCGACGACCGGGTAGAACCCGGAGAGCAGTTCTCCCTCCAGGGTGGGGAACGCGCCGAACAGGATGCCGACCGCGGCCACCAGCCACACCTCGTTGCCGAGGAAGAACGGGCCGACGGCGGTGAGGGCGGCCCGGCGGCGTTCCGGGGAGTCGCCCCGGGCGAGCAGCAGCCCGACGCCGTAGTCGTAGCCGCCGAGGACCAGGTAGGCGGCGAAGAAGAGGCCGAGCAGGGCGTACCAGGCGAGTTCCACGGTGGCTCCCTCAGGCGAGGACGGACACGGGGCGGGTCGGCTCGGGGGCCGGGGCGGGCGGGCGGCCGAGCGGCGGGTCGGCGGCGCCCCGGGCGGCGTGCCGGGCGAACAGCATCCCGTTGGCGACGGCGAGCGCGCCGAGCAGCAGGGTGAAGCCGATCAGCGAGGCGAGCATCACGCCCGGCCCGACGGGGGAGACCGCCTGTCCGGTGGGGAGCAGGCCGTACGCGACCCAGGGCTGGCGGCCCACCTCGCGGGCGATCCAGCCGAGCAGCACCGCCGCGAAGGGCAGCGGCAGCGCCACCAGGGTGATCCAGAGCGGGACGCGGAGCCGGATGATCCAGTCCCGCCAGAGCAGCGGGAGCAGCAGCCAGACGCAGCCGAGCAGCATGCCAATCATGATCATGAAGCCGAGCCCGACGTCGGCCAGTACGGGCGGGGCGTAGTCGCCGGGCCCGAACCGGGCCGTCCACTCGGCGATCAGGGTGTCCCGGCCCGCGCCGCCGCCGAACTTGGTCGGCTGCGCCTGCCCGACCGGCCCGAACTGGGCGAAGCCGAACCCCTGCACCAGGCTGACCGCGAGCGCCGCGGTGACCAGCCCGATCCGCAGCGAGGTGCGGAACAGCGCGAAGTCGGGGGTACGCCGGAGCAGGTGCCAGGCGCTCACCGCGGCCATCAGCATCCCGCCGGTCAGCAGGGCGGCGGCGATCACGTGACCGAAGGCCATCCCGAGGGTGGGGTTGGTGAGCAGGGCGCCGAAGTCGGTCAGGTGGGCCACCCCGTCGCGCAGTTCGTAGCCGACGGGGTGCTGGAGCCAGGAGTTCGCCACCATGACCCAGAACGCCGAGGCGTACGCGGTCAGCGCCACGCCCCACAGCAGGGCGAGGTGCACGCCCCGGCGCAGCCGGTGCCACCCGAAGATCCACATGCCGAGGAACGTGGACTCCAGGAAGAACGCCACCATGGTCTCGATCGCCAAGGGCGCGCCGAACACGTTGCCGACGTAGCGCGACAGGCCGCTCCAGTTCAGTCCGAACTGGAACTCCATCACGATCCCGGTGGCGATGCCGAGCGCGTAGTTGATCACGTAGAGCTGGCCCCAGAACCGGGTCAGCCGCTCGTACGCCGGGTTGCCGGTGAGCACCCAGGCGGTCTGGAGCCCGACCAGCAGGGTGACCAGCCCGAGCGTGACGGCGACGAAGAGGAAGTGCAGCGAGGTGGTCGTGGCGAACTGCAGACGGGCGAGGAGCAGGGAGTCCATGGCCGCTCTCCGGGGGTAGGCTCGCTTTTAGTAGGGAGCCTACACGTAGACCGTCTACCTATTGAGGGGTGTGCGGCGGCGGTCGGATCAACGGGCGTCGGTCCGGTGGGCCGTCAGCTCAGGAAGAGGGAGATCGGCAGCGCGACCAGGGTGGCCGCCACCGCCAGCGCGGTGGCCCCGATCAGCCGGGGCGGCCGGTCGACGACCATCAGCCGCTGGACCCGGACGTCCAGGTCCCCCTCGCCCATGCCGAGCGTGCCGGCCGGGGTGACCCGGTGGCCGGCCTCGGCGAACCGCCGCAGCGCGCCCGCGAGAGGCGCCTCGGCGTGCAGCTCCCGGGCCTTGTCGTCGGCGCGCATCTCGACCAGCAGCGCGACCCGCTCGTGCGCGTCACGCACCCAGCGGAACCAGGGCAGCGCCCGACACAGCGCCGTGAACGGCAGCAACACGAGGTCGTGCCGCTCCTGCGCGTGCGCCCGCTCGTGGGCGAGCACCGCCTCCAGCTCGGCCCGGTCGAGCATGCTGAGCGTTCCGACGCTGACCACCACCCGGGGCCGCACCCCCGGCAGGCAGTACGCCGCCGCGCCCGGATGGTCCAGCACCAGCGCCCCCGGCACCTCGGGGTCCCGGCGGGCGACCAGGGTCAACAGGTCCCGGTGCCGGCGCTGGGCGCGGACGGCCGAGTGCAGGCTGCGTACCGTCGTGCCGAGCAGCACCGCCCCGATGCCGAAGCCGACGCCGACCAGCCCGAGGTGGATCGCGCCCATCCCGGCGGGAAGGGTGCCGTGGGCCAGGTCGGAGCCGAGGGCGAGCAGCGCGCCGCCCGTCGGCCGGTCGTACGCGGTCAGCCCGAGCGCCATGGGCAGGCCCATCGCGGAGAGGCCGAGTGCGAGCCCGACGGCCTGCCAGCAGACGATCGCCACCCGGGGGCTGCGCCACGTCCAGGTGGAGGCCGCGAGGACCTGGGCGGTCAGGTAACAGGCCAGGACCGTCGCGGCGAAGTGCGCGGCGTACGCCATGACGGCGCCCTACCGGTCCGTGGCCTCGTCGGCCAGGGCCGGCTGCCCGGCCCGGTCCGTACGCGGATTCTCGACCCGATCGGTCAGCGACCCGGCAGCCTCGGCGCCCAGGGCGGCCCGCAGCACGTCGGCCTCGGTCCCGGTGACCGAGCGGGCGAAGCGCACCAGCGCGGCGTCCCGGCTGCCACCGAGGTCCAGCGCGTCGAGCATGAGCTGGGCGATGTACGCCTCGCGGCTGGCCGCGGGCCGGTACCGCCAGGCCCGCCCCTCCCGCTGGCGCCGCACCATGCCCTTGCCCGCGAGCCGGTCCAGCACGGTCATCACTGTCGTGTACGCCAACTCGCGCCCGTCGAGCGCGTCGGCGACCTCACGCACGGTCACCCCGTCCGACGTGCCCGGGACGCTGTCCCACAGCACATCCATCACCGCACGTTCAAGATCACCAAGCCGAGTCACCCATCAATCCTACCCCCCGTAGTAGACCCCCCCGCCCCGGCCGCCCCCGCCGGCCAATCCCCGGCAGGGCAGGGCGTGGCGTGGGCGGAGGTGGGTTCGGCGGGTGGGGTCAGGTGCCCTTGGGGTGCCAGACCGTCTTCGTCTCCAGCAGAGCGGTCATCCGGGTGATGCCGGGGTCGGCGGACCAGTCGTGGTCGGCCGGGGCCGGCCGGAGCACCCGCTTCAGGTTCTCCGCCGCCTTCACCTCCAGCTCGGTGGCGAGCGAGGGGTCAGTCACCCCGGTCAGGTCGATCGCGTTGACGTCCATGTGGCCGGCGAGCGCCGGCGCGGTCTCGGTGATCTTCCCGGTGAGGATGTTGACCACCCCGCCGGGCAGGTCGGAGGTGGCCAGCA
Source organism: Micromonospora sp. NPDC001898 (assembly GCF_042891255.1). Taxonomy (NCBI): domain Bacteria; kingdom Bacillati; phylum Actinomycetota; class Actinomycetes; order Micromonosporales; family Micromonosporaceae; genus Micromonospora; species Micromonospora sp. NPDC001898. The sequence goes on from NZ_JBIATC010000005.1 coordinate 147,410, forward strand.
CCTCGGCCAGGGTCACCGCCGCCAGCGGCTGCGCCGGGGAGGCGGCCACCACCACCGTGTTGCCGGTGACGATCGCCGGGGCGATCACGCTGACCAGGCCGAGCAGCGCAGGCTGATCGGGGGCCACCACCGCCACCACGCCGGTGGGCTCGGGCGCGGACAGGTTGAAGTACGGGCCGGCGACGGGGTTCGCGCCGCCGTACACCTGGGGGAGCTTGTCGGCCCAGCCGGCGTACCAGACCCAGCGGTCGATGGCCGCGTCGACCTCGTCGGCCGGCACACCGAGCCCGATGAACTGCTCGCGGCGGCCCTCCAGCATCTCGGCGACCCGGTAGAGGATCTGGCCCCGGTTGTACGCGGTCGCCCCGGCCCAGCCCTTCACGGCCGCGCGGGCGGCGACGACGGCGTCCCGGGCGTCCTTCCGAGAGGCAAGAGACACGTTCGCGGATTGCACGAGATACGACCGTCCCGACTCGCTGCGCGGGAACTTCCCGCCGATGAAGAGCTTGTACGTCTTGCGTACCGCGACCCGCTCAGCCATTGAGGTAGCCCTCCAGCCCGTGCCGGCCGCCCTCGCGACCGTAGCCCGACTCCTTGTACCCGCCGAACGGCGAGGTGGGGTCGAACTTGTTGAACGTGTTGGCCCAGACCACCCCGGCGCGCAGCCGGTCGGCCATCCACAGGATCCGGGAGCCCTTGTCGGTCCAGATCCCCGCCGACAGCCCGTACGGCGTGTTGTTGGCCTTCTCGACGGCCTCGGCCGGGGTGCGGAAGGTCAGCACGGACAGCACCGGGCCGAAGATCTCCTCCCGGGCGATCCGGTGCGCCTGGGTGACCCCGGTGAAGATCGTCGGCGCGAACCAGAAGCCGCGCTCGGGCAGCTCACACGGCGGCGACCAGCGCTCGGCCCCCTCGGCGGAACCGGCGTCGGACAGCTCGCGGATGCGGGCGAGCTGGGCGGCCGAGTTGATCGCCCCGATGTCGGTGTTCTTGTCCAGCGGGTCGCCGACCCGCAGCCGGGCCATCCGCCGCTTCAGCGACTCCAGCACCTGCTCGGCGACGGACTCCTGCACCAGCAGCCGGGAACCGGCGCAGCAGACGTGCCCCTGGTTGAAGAAGATGCCGTTGACGATCCCCTCGACGGCCTGGTCGATCGGGGCGTCGTCGAAGACGATGTTCGCCGCCTTGCCGCCCAGCTCCAGGGTGAGCTTCTTGCGGGTGCCGGCGACCGACCGGGCGATGGCCCGGCCGACGTCGGTGGAGCCGGTGAAGGCGACCTTGTCCACGCCCGGGTGCTCGACCAGCGTCCGGCCGGTGTCGCCGGCGCCGGTGACGATGTTGACCACGCCGGCCGGCAGGTCGGCCTGCTGGCAGATCTCGGCGAACAGCAGCGCGGTCAGCGGGGTGGTCTCGGCGGGCTTGAGCACCACCGTGTTGCCGGCCGCCAGCGCCGGGGCGATCTTCCACGCCAGCATGAGCAGCGGGAAGTTCCACGGGATGACCTGGGCGGCCACGCCGAGCGGCTGCGGGTCCGGGCCGAAGCCGGCGTGTGGCAACTTGTCGGCCCAGCCGGCGTAGTAGAAGAAGTGCGCGGCGACCAGCGGCAGGTCGACGTCCCGGGACTCCCTGATCGGCTTGCCGTTGTCCAGCGACTCCAGCACGGCCAGCTCGCGGGAACGCTCCTGGATGATCCGGGCGATCCGGAACAGGTACTTGGCCCGGTCCCGGCCCGGCATCGGGCCCCACACCTTCTCGTACGCCTTGCGGGCGGCGCGGACCGCGCGGTCCACGTCCTCGCTCCCGGCCTCGGCGACCTCGGCGAGCACCTCCTCGGAGGCGGGGTTGACCGACTTGAAGGTGCCGCCGTCGGTGGGGTCGACGAACTGCCCGTCGACGAAGAGCCCGTACGAGGGCTTGAGGTCCACCACCGAGCGGGACTCGGGGGCGGGCGCGTATTCGAACATCACTCTCAGTCCAGGGTGAAGTAGTCGGGACCGGAGTAGACGCCGGTCGTCAGCTTGGTGCGCTGCATGAGCAGGTCGTTGAGCAGGCTGGACGCGCCGAACCGGAACCAGTCCGGGTCGAGCCAGTCCGCGCCGACGGTCTCGTTGACCATGACCAGGTACTTGATCGCGTCCTTGGTGTTCTTGATCCCGCCGGCCGGCTTCACACCGACCTGCCGCCCGGTGGCGTCGCGGAAGTCGCGGACCGCCTCCAGCATCACCAGGGTCACCGGCAGGGTGGCGGCGACCGGGACCTTGCCGGTGGAGGTCTTGATGAAGTCCCCGCCGGCCAGCATGGCCAGCCAGGAGGCCCGCCGCACGTTGTCGTACGTGGCCAGCTCGCCGGTCTCCAGGATCACCTTGAGGTGGGCGTCCCCGCAGGCTTCCTTGGTGGCCACGATCTCGTCGTAGACCTCCTTGAAGCGCCCGGCCAGGAAGGCGCCCCGGTTGATCACCATGTCGATCTCGTCGGCGCCGGCCGCCACGGCGGCCCGGGTGTCGGCGAGCTTGACCTCCAGCGGCGCCTGCCCGGAGGGGAACGCGGTCGCCACGCTGGCCAGGTGCACGCCGCTGCCAGCCAGCACCTCGGCCACGTGCGGGACCATCGCCGGGTAGACGCAGACCGCGCCGACGTGCGGGCAGGACGGATCGGCCGGGTCGGGGCGCAGCGCCTTGGCCGCGAGTGCCCGTACCTTGCCGGGGGTGTCCGCCCCCTCCAGGGTGGTCAGGTCGACCATCCGGATGGCCAGGTCGATCGCCTGCGCCTTGGCCGTGGTCTTGATGGAGCGGGTGCCGAGCTGCGCCGCCCGCTGCTCCGCGCCCACCTGGTCCACGCCGGGCAGGCCGTGCAGGAAGGTCCGCAGAGCGGTCTCGGATCGTCCCAGCCCGGAGAGATCCGACCGGTCCGACGTCGCTGTCGCCGTCATGCCGGGGAGTCTACGCATCCACGGATGTTGTGAAACCGGTCACGGTACGGCCGCCGCGGGCGTCGCCGCGCCACCGCAGCGTCGTCGGGGTGCCGTCGAGGCATCGCCGGGGTGAGCCGGGTCGCTGCCGCGCCCGCTCCCGCACTGCGGGATCCGACCGTTCGGTAGGTTGAGCGATCGTGGACGTACACGTCATTGACCACCCGCTCGCCCAGTCGCGGCTGACCGCCATGCGGGACGCCCGCACCGACTCCTCTTCGTTCCGGGCCGCGCTGCACGAGCTCACCACCATGCTCGTGTACGAGGCCGCACGCTCCTTCCCCGTCGAGAAGTACCCGGTGCAGACCCCGGTGACCGGCGCCGAGGGCACCCGGCTGGCCAACCCGCCGCTGCTGGTGCCGGTGCTGCGGGCCGGCCTCGGCATGGCCGACGCGGCGCTCGGGCTGCTGCCCGAGTCGTCGATGGGCTTCGTCGGCCTGGCCCGGGACGAGGAGACGTACGAGCCGCGGGCGTACATGGAGTCGCTGCCCCGCGACCTGGCCGGCCTGCCGGTGCTGGTCCTGGACCCGATGGTGGCCACCGGCGGCTCCCTGGAGCACTGCTGCCGGCTGCTGGCCGACCGGGGCTGCACCGACATCACCGTGCTCTGCGTGCTGGCCGCGCCGGTCGGCATCCAGCGGCTTGAACAGTCCGGCCTGCCGCTGCGGCTGGTCACCGCCTCGATCGACGAGGGCCTCAACGACAAGATGTTCATCGTCCCGGGCCTCGGCGACGCGGGCGACCGCCAGTTCGGCGGCATGCCCCGCTTCTGACGGCGGTCCGGCGGTCGGTGCCGTTCGGGGTGCCACTCGGGAAGGCCCGGCCGTGCCGCTCGATGGGGCCCGGCCGGTGCCGCTCGGGAGGGGCGGGAAGGGCACCCTTCCCGCTCCTCAGGCATCGACCGGGGGCCTTCCCGCCACGCCGGGCGGGTTGGGGACACGCCGGGTACGCGCAGGCGCTACCGTCTCCGGCCATGACTGGTGTTGCGCTTGCCGAGGAGTTGCTGCTCCTCGCGTACGACGACGAATCCGGCAAGGCGACCATGCCGCGGATCAGCCTCGACCTCGGGATGGCCGCCGCGGTGCTGATCGAACTGGCCCTGGCCGGCCGGATCACGTACGCCGACGGGAACCTGGTGGTCGCCGACCCCACCGGAACGGGCGAGCCGACCCTCGACGAGGTGCTGGCCCGGATGGCCGCCGACACCCCGCACACCCCCTCCTCCTGGGTGCAGCGGCTGCGCCACGGCCTGCGCGACCGGATCCTCGGCGACCTGGTCGCCCGGGGCGCGGTGCGCGACGTCGAGGAGACCGAGCTGGGCTTCATCAACGTGCACCGCTACCCGACGGCGGACGCCTCCATGGAGGAGGACACCCGCCGCCGGCTCGCCGAGGCGCTGGCCGACGGGCAGCTCCCCGACGAGCGGACCGCCGCGCTGGCCACCCTGGTCGCGGTGCTCCGGATGGAGCCGGCGCTCGGCCTGACCGGCGACGCCGCCCGGGACGCCCGGGTACGGCTGGAGGAGATCGCCGGCGGCGCCGGCTTCTCCGGCACCGTCGGCCTGGACGACTCGGTGGTCCGCCCCTCGGTGGCGCTGGTCGTCACCGCACTGGGCGCCGCCGTGGACGCCGCCCTCGGCAAGCGCACCTGACCCCTCCGGCTGGGCCGGCCGGACGACGCGGGCGGCCTGTCCGCCCATCGGACCGCTCCGATCCCGCCTGCCGCCTGCCGCCTGCCGCCTGCCGCGTGCCGCGTGCCGCCCACCGCGGGCCGTCCGCCGGGCATGATCGCGCTCAAACATGGAAAGAGTGGCCTCGCAGCAGTTCGAGGCCACTCTTTCCATGTTTGAGCAACAAACCCGGTCCACCCCACCCCGCCTATCCCGCGTTGATCAAGAAGTTTGCGGCAGCGAGCGCGTCATCGGCGACGCAAGCTTCTTGATCAACTTTGCGGCGGGGTGGTGGGTCAGAGGTTCAGGGTGGTGGCGATCTCGGTGCGGAGGGTGGCTGCGGTTGTGGCCGCGCGGGTGCGGGCCGCCGGCACGTCGCCGTCCGTGACCGGCTCCACGACCTCCAGGTACGCCTTGAGCTTCGGCTCGGTGCCCGACGGGCGGATCACCACCCGGGCCGTGTCGGTGCGCAGGATCACCACGTCCGCCTCGGGGAGCAGGTCCCGCGCCTCGGTGACCGGGTGCCCGAGCAGCGTGGTCGGGGTGGCCGCCCGGACCCGGGCCATCGCGTCGGCGATCACCCGCAGGTCGTCCACCCGGACGGAGAGCTGGTCGGTGTGGTGCACGCCGAACTCGGCGGCCAGCTCGTCCAGCCGGTCGGTCAGCGTGCGCCCCTCCGCCTTGAGGCCGGCGGCCAGCTCGGCGATGGTCAGCGCGGCGGTGATGCCGTCCTTGTCGCGCACGTGTTCCGGGGCGACGCAGTAGCCCAGCGCCTCCTCGTAGCCGTACACCAGCGGCGCGGACCCGCCGCCGGCCCGGACGATCCACTTGAACCCGGTCAGCGTCTCGTCGTACGGCAGGCCCCGGGCGGCGCACATGGCCCGCAGCAGGGACGACGACACGATCGTGGTGGCGTACAGGCCCTGCACGCCCCGGCGCATCAGGTGGTCGGCGAGCAGGACGCCCACCTCGTCGCCGCGTAGCATCCGCCAGCCGCCGCGCTGCTGTTCGGCCGTGACCGGAGGGCCCGCAGGCGCACTCCTCGCACTCGCCGGGCCGCCGTCGCGGACGGCCACCGCGCAGCGGTCGGCGTCCGGGTCGTTGGCGATCGCCAGGTCCGCGCCGGTCCGCTCGGCGAGCGCCACGAGGCGGTCCACCGCCCCCGGCTCCTCCGGGTTGGGGAAGCTCACGGTCGGGAAGTCCGGGTCGGGCTCCGCCTGCTCGGGCACCACGCCGGGGATGCCGAACCCCGCGTGGGCGAAGGCGGCGGTCAGCACCGCCGCGCCCACCCCGTGCAGCGGGGTGTACGCCACCTTCAGGTCCCGGGGGCCGGCCGGGTCGATCACGGCGGCGGCCCGGTCCACGTACGAGGCGACCAGGTCGTCACCGAGCACCTGGCCGGCCGGGCCGAGCGGCACCTGGGCGAGCGGGCCGACCGCCCGGATGGCCGCCTCGATCCCGGCGTCGGCGGGCGGCACGATCTGCGCCCCGGCGCCCAACTCGCCGCCGAGCCGGGCGCCCAGGTACACCTTGTAGCCGTTGTCCTGCGGGGGGTTGTGGCTGGCCGTGACCATCACACCGGCCGCCCCGTCGAGCTGCCGCACCGCGTACGCCAGCACGGGGGTGGGCAGCGGGCGGGGCAGCAGCAGCGCCGGACGGCCCGCGCCGGTGGCGACCTGGGCGGTGCGCTCGGCGAACTCCCGGGAACCGTGCCGGGCGTCGTACCCGATCACCAGCGGGCCGGTCGCGCCCTGGGCGGCGAGCCAGCCGACCAGCCCGGCGGCGGCCTGACTGACCACGGCGAGGTTCATCCCGTTCGGGCCGGCCCGCAGCGGGCCGCGCAGCCCGGCGGTGCCGAAGGTCAGCGGCCCGGCGAACCGGTCGGCCAGCTCGGGCGCGCTCGCCGGCAGCCGGTCGAGCACGGCTCGCAGCTCCTCGCGGGTGGCCGGGTCGGGGTCGTCGTCGAGCCACCGCCGGGCCTGGTCGCGAATGTCGTCAAGGTCAATGGGTTCCGCCGCCATGCCTCTTGATAGCAGGCGGCGGATCACCACGTCTCGTCGGCCTCGCTCCGGTCGGCCCGGTGGGGCTCAGTTCGCCCCGCCGAGCTTGAACGACTCCACCATCCGGTCGAAGATCGGCTTGCTCTCCGCGAACCGGGCGTCGGTGGAGGAGAGGTAGAACGAGTAGACCTTCCCCTCGTGCACCACCCCGCGCCACACGCCGTGCCGCATGCTGTCGCCCTCGCCGCAGGTGTACTCGAACTCGGCCGCCGCCTGACCGTCCAGCTTCTGTTCGGTCATCGACACCCGGTTGTACGGCTTCGGGCAGGAGGTCGACTTGGTCCGGAGGCCCTTCTCGGCGACCTCAGCCCAGCGCATCGACGACGTGCCGCCCCAGTCCTCGGAGAGGATGCGCACCTTGCGGCCGCTGTCCTCCGGGTCGACGAAGTCGACCCACACGCCGGCGCTGTTGCGCTGCCAGCCCTTGGGCACCTGCACCGTGACGCCCCGGGCCGACTGCTCCTGCATCTCCACGGGCGCGGGGGCGGCGGCGGTGGGCTGCGCCGAGGGGGTGGTCGGCCGGTCCGGGTCGCCGCCGCCGAACAGGACGACCGCGCCGACCACCAGCAGCACGACGAGGCCGCCGGCCGCTACGAGCTGCACCTTGCGCGGCCAGCCCTTGACGGTGGCGACGAGACCGCCGATCCCGCCGGGTGCGCCGCCGCCGGCCGGGGCGGGCGCGGTGGCCGGGGTGGCCCACGGCTGGCCGGTGCCGGGCACCGACCACTGGCCGCCGCCGTACGTCCCGCCCATCCGCTGGTTCGCCTCGGGCGGGCCACCGAAGCCGGGCACCGCCTGGGTCGCCTCGGGCGGGCCACCGAAGCCGGGCACCGCCTGGGTGGCGTCGGGCTGGCCGACCCGCTGGGTGGCGTTCGCCCCGACGCCGAACGGGACCTGCTGGGTGGCGTCCGGGCGGGGCCCGAACGGGACCTGCTGGGTGGCGTCAGGCGATGTGCCGTACGTCACATTCTGGGTGGCCTCCGGCGCGCTGCCCGCGTCGACCCGCTGGGTGGCTTCCGAAGACCCGCCGTACATCCGACCGGCCGGCGACGTCGGCGCCTGCGTGGGCATCGCCCCGGTGGGGGTGTGCAGCGGGCCGGCGAGCGCGTCGGCGCTGGTGTCGTCCAGCGCGGCGGCGCTCGCGGCGGCGGCGGTCTTCTTCTTCGCCTTCTCGCCCCGGCGCAGCGCGGCCAGCCGGTCGGTCAGCGACTCCTCGGGGGAGAGCATCGCCCGGCCGCCGATCTGCCCGCTCGGCTTCGGCTCCGGGCCGGGCGGCGGTGGCGGGGCGACCACCGGCCGCTGCACCGGCACCACCGCGTACGGGTCGGTGACCGAGTTGACGGCGGTCGCGGTGCTGGTCAGCGGCCCGGCCAGCAGCTCACGCAGCATCGCCCGGGAGGTGTGCACGTCGAGCCGGCGGGACGGGTCCTTCTCCAGCAGGCCCATCAGGACCCGGGTCAGCGGACCGCTGCGCTGCGGGGTGGCCGGCGGATCCTCGACCACAGCGTGCATGGTCTCGATCGGGTCGCCCTTGTCGAACGGGGGGCGGCCCTCGACCGCCGTGTACAGCGTCACGCCGAGGGAGAAGAGGTCGCTGGGCGGCCCGAACTCCTGACCCATGGCCCGCTCGGGGGAGATGAAGTGCGGCGAGCCGAGGACCATGCCGGGGGTGGTGAGCTGCACGTCGGTGGGGAGCTTGGCCACCCCGAAGTCGGTCAGCACGCACCGGCCGTCGGTGCAGATCAGCACGTTGGCCGGCTTCACGTCGCGGTGCAGCACGCCGATCGCGTGCGCCACCTCCAGCGCGCCGAGCAGGGCGATACCGATCTTGGCGACCGCGCGGGGCGCGACCGGCCCGTCCTCGATCACCATGTCGGCCAGGCTGCGGGCGTCCAGCAGCTCCATCACGATCCAGGGGCGGCCACCTTCGGTGACCACGTCGTACACCTGGACCACGGCAGGGTGCTGGATGGCCGCGGCGGCGCGGGCCTCGCGCAGCGTCCGCTCGTACATCGAGTCGCGGTCGCTGGGGGCGAGGCCCGGCGGAAGGATTACCTCCTTCACCGCCACGTCGCGCCGCAACAGGGTGTCTGTGGCACGCCAGACCGTGCCCATGCCGCCGTTGCCCACTGCGGACCGGAGCGAGTAGCGACCACCGATGGTGGTGCCGGGCGCCGCGCGTCCGTGGGGTGGACTGACCGGTCCGCCGCTCCACGTCGGGATCTGAGTCACAGAAAAGCCACCGGGGGAAATCGAGGGGGCTGGGACACAACTCCCCTATCTTGCTGGTTCCGACGCCCGATGCGAAACCCGACGCGACGGACGTTTACCGAACTCCACGGTACGTGTCCGGTCGCTCACTATGAGGTCGCCGGAAGTCAAGGGCCCTGTGCGGAATCCCTCACCCGTCGATGCATCGGCGCGTCCTACCATCCGGGGATGAGCGAACGGCGGTCAAGCGAGTCCGGCTTCCCCATCAAGGGCCTCTACACGGCGGATGACCTGCCCGAGGGTCTGGACTCCCGGCTGGGCGCCCCCGGCGAGTTCCCGTACGCCCGCGGGGTCTATCCCACCATGTACACGTCGCGCCCGTGGACCATGCGCCAGTACGCCGGCTTCGGCACCGCCACGGAGTCCAACGCGCGCTACCACCAGCTCCTGCGGGCCGGCACGATGGGGCTGTCCGTCGCCTTCGACCTGCCCACCCAGATGGGGTACGACTCCGACGATCCGATCGCGCACGGCGAGGTGGGCAAGGTCGGGGTGGCCATCGACTCCGTCGAGGACATGCGGCTGCTCTTCGCCGGCATCCCGCTGGACAAGGTCTCCACCTCGATGACGATCAACGCGCCGGGCTCGGTGCTGCTGCTGCTCTACCAGCTCGTGGCCGAGGAGTCCGGGGTCGAGGGTTCGGCGCTCAACGGCACCATCCAGAACGACATCCTCAAGGAGTACATCGCCCGGGGGACGTACATCTTCCCGCCGAAGCCCTCGCTGCGGTTGGTCGCCGACACGTTCGCCTACTGCCGCAAGGAGGTGCCGAGGTGGAACACCATCTCCATCTCCGGCTACCACATGGCCGAGGCCGGCGCGACGCCCGCGCAGGAGATCGCGTTCACCCTGGCCAACGGCGTCGAGTACGTCCGGGCCGCGCTGGCCGCCGGGCTGGCCGTGGACGATTTCGCGCCCCGGCTGTCGTTCTTCTTCGTGGCCCGGACGACCCTGCTCGAGGAGGTCGCGAAGTTCCGCGCCGCCCGGCGGATCTGGGCCCGGCTGATGCGTGACGACTTCGGGGCGAAGAACCCGAAGTCGATGATGCTGCGCTTCCACACCCAGACGGCGGGCGTGCAGCTCACCGCCCAGCAGCCCGAGGTCAACCTGGTCCGGGTGGCGGTGCAGGGGCTCGCCGCCGTGCTGGGCGGCACCCAGTCGCTGCACACCAACAGCTTCGACGAGGCCATCGCGCTGCCCACCGAGAAGGCCGCCCGGCTGGCCCTGCGCACCCAGCAGGTGCTGGCGTACGAGACGGACCTGACCGCCACCGTCGACCCGTTCGCCGGCTCGTACGTGGTGGAGGCGATGACCACCGAGATCGAGGCGGCGGTGGTCGAGCTGATGGACCGGGTGGCCGATCACGGCTCGGTTGTCGACGCCATCGAGGCGGGCTTCCAGAAGCGGGAGATCGAGCAGTCCGCGTACCGGTTCGCGCAGGAGGTCGACTCGGGTGAGCGGGTGGTGGTCGGGCTCAACCGATTCACCATCGACACCGACGAGCCGTACGAGCCGCTGCGGGTCGACCCGGAGATCGAGGCGGCCCAGGCCGAGCGGCTGGCCACGCTGCGCGCGGAGCGCGACGGGGGCGCCGTCGAGCGGGCCCTCGCCGGGCTGCGCGCCGCCGCCGAGGGCACGGAGAACGTGCTCTTCCCGATGAAGGAGGCGCTGCGGGCCCGGGCCACGGTGGGCGAGGTCTGCGGGATCCTGCGCCAGGTCTGGGGGACGTACCGCCCGAGCGACCGGTTCTGACCCCTGCCGGCCGCCCGGGCACGCGTGTGCGGCCCGGGGGCGATGGGTAACCCGTCCGGGTGAACGGGACGGACAGCGTGTGCGCGAGCGTCGCGTCCCGTCGTGTCACCGTCGGTGTCGCCCCGCCGCCGTGGGTGGTCGGCTAATTGTCCGAGTGGCGGGTAACCGAAGCGACTAATGCGACAATTTGGGAAACGGCTGCCCCGGATCGACGGTGATTTCGGAACGCCGACTCGGTTACGGGTTGTAGGAGGTGTGGGGCAGATGACGACGTTCGACCGTGATCTACCTGCTGTCCCGCAGATTGTCGAGCCCTTCCACCAGGGCTTTCGTGACGCTGAGCCATCCGATCGCTACAGGAATGAAGTTGCACAGCGTCACCGTCGGAGGTCTAGGCTGTCTGCTGTCATCCCCGATGATCCATCCATTTCTAGTGATCGAGATATCGACGTGACGAGTGCGTTGACGCTGCCGAACGGCAGCAAACTGGCGTTGTCGGACTCGCTGGAGGCGCCGTCCGGGTCCCAGCCCCTGCCCGCCGAGCTGGACCACCTGCTCGCCCTGCGGGTTCCCGGGCTCATCGCCACCCGCCGGCACATCCACTCCCATCCGGAGCTCTCCGGCGAGGAGTTCGAGACCGCCGCCCTGATCGCCCGCGAGCTGTCCCTCGCCGGGCTGAACCCGCGCATGCTGCCGAAGGGCAACGGCGTGATCTGCGACATCAACGGCCGCCCCGACGGCCCCGTCGTCGCGCTCCGCGCCGACATCGACGCGCTGCCGCTCAACGATGTCAAGGATGTGCCGTACCGGTCCACGAAGGACGGCGTGTGCCACGCCTGCGGGCACGACGTGCACACCACCGTGATGCTCGGCGTCGGCATGCTGCTCGCCCAGCTCGCCGACCTGGGTGAACTGGACGGCCGGGTCCGGCTGATCTTCCAACCGGCCGAGGAGATCCTGCCCTGCGGCTCGCTGGAGGTCATCGAGGCCGGCGGGCTGGACGACGTGGTGCAGATCTTCGCTGTGCACTGCGACCCCAACCAGCCGGTCGGCAAGATCGGCCTGCGGGTCGGCCCGATCACCGCCGCCGCCGACAACGTCACCGTCAAGCTCACCGGACCGGGCGGGCACACCGCCCGCCCGCACCTGACCGTCGACCTGGTCGACGCGCTCGGCCGGCTGGTCACCGAGGTGCCCGCCCTGGTCGCCCGCCGGGTGCCGGCCAACAGCGGGTTGCTGCTGGTGTTCGGCCAGGCCTTGGCCGGCACCCGGAACAACGTCATCCCGTCCGAGGCGAGCGCCTCCGGCACCCTGCGGGTGATGGACCGCGACACCTGGGCGCAGGCTCCCAAGATTGTCGCTCAGGTGGTCCGGGACGTCATCGCCCCGACCGGCGCCACGGTCGACCTGGAGTACCTGCGCGGCCGCCCGCCGGTCTGCAACGACGCCGGGGCGATCCAGGTGCTCACCGCCGCCACCGTGGCGGCGCTCGGCCCGGACGGCGTGGCGGAGACCCCGCAGAGCATGGGCGGCGAGGACTTCTCCTGGTACCTGGAGCACGTCCCCGGCGCGCTGGCACGCCTCGGCGTCGGCCGGGCCGGCCCGAACGTCGACCTGCACCGGGCCACGTTCGACGTCGACGAGCGGGCCATCCCGTTCGGCGTCCGACTCATGGTGCAGACCGCGCTGCGGGCACTGGCGGCGACTCGCTGAGCGCCGGCGCCGGCCTGCGCCGGCGTCGGCGCAGCACCGCCACCAGCAGCGCCACGGGCACGCCCAGCGCCACCGCGAAGGGCAGCAGCGCGCCCAGCACGGTGAGCAGCACGCCCAGCGAGGCGACGAACGCGTCCCAGCCGCCGCGCAACCCCACCAGGAATCCGGTCCCGTCCTTCTCCTCGTCGGAGGAGGTGTCGGCGTCCGACCCGACCAGGGTGAGGGTGATGGTGGAGAGCGCGGTCAGGTCGGCCAGCCGGCGCTTCTTCGCCTCCAGCGAGGCGAGGTCGGCCTCCCGCCGGGCCACCTCGCCCTCCAGCGTCACCAGGTCGTCGATCGAGCTGGCCCGGGCCAGCAGCTTGCGGCCGCTCTCCACCCGGGCCCGCTGCGTGATGATCCGGGCGTCCAGGTCGACGGTCTCCTCGGTGACGTCCTCCGTACGGATCGAGCGGCGCTCCTGCCGGCCCAGCTTGGCCAGGTCCTCCACCACGGCGGTGAACCGCGCCGCCGGCACCCGCAGCTCCAGTTCGGCGCGGGCGTTGTCGCCCGTGCTGCTGCGTTCGTCGCCGCCGACGAAACCGCCGACCGCGGTGGCCGCCGTGACGGCGGACCGGGCGGCGTCGTCCACATCGTCCACCCGCACCCGGATGTTTCCCGTGTAGATGATCGACCGCTGGTCGACCCGTAGGTCCGGGGCGGCGCCACCGGTGCCGGCCTTCGCCCCTCCCGCCTCGGCCGGGCCTGCACCGGCCGGCGCCGCCTTCTCCGGCGCCGATGCGGCCGAGTCCTCCGATGATTTCCCACCGCTGAGGCCACCGCACCCACTGACCGCCAGCAGGGCCGCCAGCCCCACCGCGGTCAGCAGTGCACCTCGTGCGCGTCCGTCCATTCCCGCTCCCCCTGTTCCTGGCCCGTCGGGCGATACGTCAGACGTGACGCGAAGACCCGTGGGTTCCGGCAGACTGCGCTATGGGACGTCACGATTTGGTAATCAGGGGGTCATGATGCAACTCACCAAGTACGCCCACTCCTGCCTCCGGGTCGAGCACGACGGCGGGGTGCTGGTCGTCGACCCGGGCGGGTTCAGCGACCCGGCGGCGCTGGACGGGGCGGACGCGGTGCTGATCACCCACGAGCACCCCGACCATCTCGACGTCGCGGCGGTCACCCGGCAGCTCGACCGCCGGCCGTTCCGCGTTTACGGCCCGGCCTCGCTGGCCGGTCTCCTCGGCGACGCGGCCGAGGCGCTGGATCCGGTCGCCCCCGGGCAGTCGTTCACCGCGGCCGGCGTGCCGGTCCGGGCGTACGGCGGGCGGCACGCCGTCATCCACCCGGACATCCCGGTGGTGGACAACCTGGGGTACCTGCTCAACGACGTGGTCTACCATCCCGGCGACTCCCTCGTGGTGCCCGAGGACGTCCAGGTGGACACCCTCTTCGCGCCGATCCACGCCCCCTGGTCGAAGTTCTCCGAGGTGCTCGACTTCATCCGCGCGGTCGCCCCGCGCCGCGCCTTCGCCGCCCACGACGGGCTGCTCAACGACAACGGCCTCGCGGTGCTCAACCGTCAGTACACGGCGCTGTCCAAGACCGACTACCAGCGCCTCGAACCGGGCAGCCGGCTGGACGCCTGACCCGGTGCCGCCCCCTCGGGACCTGGTCCGACGGCTCTACGAGGAGCCGCCGGACCGGTTCGTCGCCACCCGGGACGCGGCTGTCGCCGAGGCCCGGCGGGCCGGCGACCCGGCCACGGCCCGGGAGATCGCCCGGCTGCGCCGCCCGACCGTGGCCGCCTGGCTGGTCAACCTGCTCGCCATCCGGCGCCCCGAACTCGTCGCCGATCTGGGCCAGCTCGCCGAGGCGCTGCGGGCGGCCCAGCGCGACCTGCGCGGCCCCCGGCTGCGGGAACTCTCCGCCCAGCGGCGGGCGGTGGTCGCCGCGCTGGTGGCCGAGGTGCGCCGGCTGGCGGCCGACGCCGAGGGCGGCCCGCCGGGCGGGAAGCTGCCCCTGGCCGAGGTGGAGGCGACACTCAACGCCGCCCTGTCCGACACCACGGTCGCCGAGCAGGTGCGTACCGGCCGGCTGCTGCGGGCCGCCAGCTACGCCGGCTTTGGCGAGGTGCCCCGCCCCCAGCTACGGCTGGTCACCGACGACGCGGAGCCCGCACCGGCCACCCCGGACCGGGCCGCCGACCGCGATCGGGCCGCCGGCCAAGACCGGGACCGGGCCGCCGACCGGGATCGGGACCGGCGGGAACGCGACGAGCGGGCAGCGGAACGCGTCGCCCGGGCCGAGCGGGTCCGGCAGCGCCGGGCGCTGGAACGGGAACTGGCACGGGCGCGTACCGACCAGGGCCGGGCCGAGGCGGAGCTGGCCGGCGCGGCGGACGCCGAGCACGACGGCACCGAGGAACTGGCCGACATCGAGCGCTCGCTGGCCGAGCTGGAGCGGCGGCGGGCCGAGGCCGAGCAGGAGCTGAGCCGGCGGAAACTGGCCCGGCGGGCGGCGGAACGGGCCGTCACCGCCGCCCGCCGGCGCACCGGCGAGGTCGAGGGGGCGATCGAGGCGATCGACGCCGAAGAGGGGACTGACGCCGGTGGCGGCGGCGGGGCAGACTGATTGCGATGACGCCGGAGCAGGTCGCCGCCGCGAGCAAGCCGTTCGTGCTGGAGCTCGGGGAAACGTTCACCCGCTGCCCCGGCACGCTGCGCAGGGCCCGCCTGCTGGGCATCTCCGGCTGGTCCTTCTACATCACCGGCCGGGCCGGGGCGCTGGGTGACGTCCGGGCCCCGACGGTGGCAGCCGCCCTCGGCTTCATCGCCCCGGACGCCGTCGCCGACGGCTGGGACGCCGCCGCGCGGGTGATCCGTCCGCTGGAGGTGGCAGCCGCGAACCTCGCCGAGTGCTGCCGCTGGGGCGACGAGCATCTCGCCGCCCTGCCCGGGGCGCGCCGGCTGGGCGCGCTGCTGACCCGGGTGGTCGGCGCGGCGGACGCCAGCGGCATGCCGCTGTTCGCCGCCTGGCGGGCCATGCCGGTGCCGAAGGACTCCCCGGGTGCCCGAGCCGCCGCCGGGCTGCTGCTGCGTGAGCACTTCGCCGGGGCGTACCTGATGGCGGTGCGGGCCGGCGGGATGACCCCGCTGGAGGCGGTGCTGGCCGGGCCGGAGGGGGAGGCCGGCGCGCTGGCCTGTGGCTGGCCGCCGCCGTACCCCCGGGTCGGGCCCCTGGTGCGGCGGCGGTTGTGGGCGGAGGCGGTGACCGACCGGCTGGCCTCGGCGGGCTTCCGCGCCCTCGCCCCCGGCGAGGGCGCCGAGCTGCTGGACCTGCTGGCCGCCACCCGCGCGCAGGTGCAGGGACGGCCCACCCAGCGAGATCCCGACCGGCCGGGGCCGAGATAAATGGGCGGCGGCGGGCGGTGGGCTGCTGCCAGGATCGCCGGATGACCCTTCCCGTTGGCTGGAGCGCCCGCCGCCCCACCCTCGACGACGTGCCGGCGATCCTCGCGGTGGTGCACGCCGCCGACACCTTCGCGATCGGCCACCCCGACTTCGACGCCGAGGACGTCGAGGCCGCGCTGACCGCCCCCTTCGTCGACCCGGCGGTCGACTCCTGGCTGGTCAGCGACCCCGACGGGAGGGTCGTCGGGTGGACCGTGGTGGACAACCCGACCGGGGTGGGCCGGGAGTTCGTCGACGTCTGCGTCGACCCGGTGCGCGCCGAGGCGGTGCGCCTGCCCCTGCTCGCCCGGATGCTCGACCGGGTCGCCGAGCGGGCCGCCGAGCGGGGCCTGTCCGCGCTGACCGTCCGCACCGCCGCCTTCGCGCCGGAGACCCGGTGGGCGGCGGAGCTGGCCGAGGCCGGCTTCACCCGGGCGAAGCGGTACGTGCGGATGAGCAGGACACTGACGGGCCTGCCCGCCGAGCCGCCGTGCCCGCCCGGGGTGACGATCCGCCCGCTGCACGCCGGGGACGAGGCCGACCTGCGCCTGTTCCACCGGATCTTCGACACGGCGTTCCGGGACACCCCGGACTACGAGCCGGTCGGGTACGAGCAGTGGCGGGAGCACCTGCCCTCGTACGCCAGGACCTGGGACGAGTGGTTCGTCGCCGAGGTCGACGGGGTGCCGGCCGGCGCGTTGCAGTCGTCCGACCAGGCGTTGGAGCAGGACCAGGGGTGGGTCCGCACCCTGTCGGTGCTGCCGGCGTACCGGCGGCACGGGGTGGGCGCCGCGCTGCTGCGGCGGGCCTTCACGGTCTACGCCGCGAAGGGCAGGCGGTCCGCCGGCCTGGGTGTCGACCTGGCCAACCCGACCTCCCCGGCGACGCTCTACCGCTCGGTGGGGCTGGGCGAGGTGCGATGGACCGACATGTACGAGCGGGTGGTTCCGGCAGTCGGTGTGTGACCGGAGCCGCCCGCCGGGGGGCGGCTCCGCGCGCCGCCACCCACCCGGAGCAGACTGGGGGCGTGGTAGACGCGCTACGCCGACGCGGTGCCGGTGGGGCGGGCCCGCAGCTCGCTGACGTAGTCGTCGGGCGCGCCCGCCTTCTCTGCGGCGTTGGCGATCTCCGACAGGTACCACGCCGTCGGCAGGCCGCCCTCGTACCCGTCGAAGACGTAGACCCAGGCGGTCACGTCCCCGTCGAGGGTGGAGACCCGGACGTGCAGCTTGCGGTACGTCCCGGAGGTCACCCCCTCGATGTCGTCGAGCTGGCCGGCGTCGTACGGGTTGATGTCGTAGAGCGCCACGAACACCCGCTCGCCGGGGGACTCGACGATGGTGCTGACCGCGCCCTCCCAGCCGATGACGCCCTCGCCCGCGAATGTGAGCCGCCAGCCTTCCAGCCAGCCGATACCAACCATCGGCGAATGCGGACAGTAGGCACGCATCCGGGCGGGGTCCAGGTTTGAGCCGTAGGCGGCGTAGTGACGCACGGCGATGACGATAGCCCTACGGACGGGTGGGGGAGAATACGACGGTGCGTGTCGGACGCGTCGGGGAGAAGAAAGTCACCGTGAGCATGGACGAGGGGCGATAGCTGTGAGCCAGATTGTGATCATCGGCGGGGGGCCGGCCGGGTACGAGGCGGCCCTGGTCGCCGCCCAGTTGGACGCTGAGGTCACCGTGGTGGAGGCCGACGGGGCCGGCGGTGCCTGCGTGCTGTCCGACTGCGTCCCGTCCAAGACCTTCATCGCCAGCTCCTCCGTGGTCACCGGGTACCGGGACACCGAGGAGTTCGGGGTGCACTCCGACGGGCTGGAGGCGGTCACCGTCGACGCCCGGACGGTGCACGAGCGGGTCAAGCGGCTCGCCCTTCACCAGTCGGCCGACATCCACGCCAAGTTGCTGAAGGCCGGCGTCACCTTCGTGGCCGGCACCGCCCGGCTCGGCGAGGACACGCTCGGTCACACCCACCGGGTCGTCGTCGCCCCCGCCGACGGGGCCGAGGAGTACTCGATCGCCGCGTCGACCGTGCTGGTCGCCACCGGGGCCACTCCGCGTCAGCTTCCCACCGCCGTGCCCGACGGCGAGCGCATCCTGACCTGGCGGCAGGTCTACGACCTGCCCGAGCTGCCCGAGCATCTGATCGTGGTCGGCTCGGGCGTCACCGGGGCCGAGTTCGCCAGCGCGTACCTGGCCATGGGGGTCGAGGTCACCCTCGTCTCCAGCCGGGACCGGGTGATGCCGCACGAGGACGCCGACGCCGCGATGGCCATCGAGCGGGTCTTCCGCTCCCGGGGGATGACCATCCTCAACAACTCCCGTGCCGAGGGCGTCCGCCGCACCGCCGACGGGGTGGAGGTGGAGCTGGCCGACGGCCGGCTGGTGCAGGGCTCGCACGCGTTGATCGCCGTCGGGTCGATCCCCAACACGGCCGGCCTCGGCCTCGACGAGTACGGCGTCGAGCTGGCCCGGGGCGGCTACGTCACCGTCGACCGGGTGTCCCGGACCAACGTCCCTGGCATCTACGCCGCCGGCGACTGCACCGGGGTGCTGCCGCTGGCCAGCGTCGCCGCGATGCAGGGCCGGATCGCGATGTGGCACACGCTCGGCGAGGCGGTCCGGCCGCTGCGGCTGCGTACGGTCGCGGCGAACGTCTTCACCGACCCGGAGTTGGCCACCGTCGGCGTCTCCCAGGACGAGGTGGACGCCGGCAAGACGCCCGCCCGCGAGGTGATGCTGCCGCTGGGGGGCAACGCCCGGGCGAAGATGGACGACCTGGCCGACGGCTTCGTCAAGCTGTTCTGCCGCCCGGCCAGCGGCCAGGTGATCGGCGGCGTCGTGGTGGCCCCGAAGGCGAGCGAGCTGATCCTGCCGATCACCCTGGCGGTGGAGAACAACCTCACGGTCAACGAGCTGGCCCAGACGATCACCATCTACCCGAGCCTGTCGGGCTCCATCACGGAGGCCGCCCGCCAGCTCATGCTGCACGAGCTGGAGTAGCCGCGGGGCCGGGGCGTCAGCGGAAGGTGTCGGCGTGGTTGGCCGCCCATTCGCTGTACGGGCGGGCGGGGCGGCCGGTGACCGCCTCCACCGTGGTGGTGACCTGCTCGGGGTGGTCGACGAAGGCGGCCCAGCCGTCCAGGGCCGACGCGGCGAAGGCGGCGTTGCCGAACGCCCCGGCCAGCAGCGCGTGGGCCTCGTCGCGGGGCATCTCCGCCCAGCTCAGCTTCCGGCCGAGCGCCCGGCCGATGGCGTGCACCTGCTCCTCCTGGGTCAACGTCGCCGGGCCGCTGAGCAGGTGGCGGGTGCCCAGGTGCCCGTCCGAGGTCAACGCGGCGACCGCCACCTCGGCGAGGTCCCGCTCGTGGATCAGCGAGCGGGCAGCACCCCCGTACGGCCAGCGCACCACGTCGCCGGCGCGGATCTGGTCGGCCCACATCAGCGTGTTGGCGGCGAAGCCGGTCGGGCGCAGGAACGTCCACCCCGCCCCGGATTCCTCGACGGCCCGCTCCACGACCGCCCAGAACGACTCCGGCTGGTCAGCCGCGCCGGGTGCGGAGAGGTAGACGATCCGTGGCACTCGCGCCGCGATCACCCGCGCCACCTCCGGGGCGGCTCGGCGGGCCAGCGCCGGGTCGGCGGAGGGCCAGATCAGGAAGACCGCGTCGACGCCGGTCAGGTGCGGGGCGAGCGACGCCGGGTCGGTGAGGTCGGCGGCCACCACCTCCACCCCGGCCGGCAGGTCGGCGGCGGCGGGATTCCGGCTGACCGCCCGGACCGGTTCGCCGCGTGCCGTCAGGATCGACACCACTTCCCGACCGACCGTGCCGGTCGCCCCCGTCACCAGGATCATCTCCGCCTCCTCGCCTGACTCCGGGCGTCGCCCGCCCGCTTCCTCAGACGGTAGGAGCTGAAGCGAAGTTGAGGTCAACTTCTCGCCTTCGGCCTTGTGGTCTCACGCGACGTTGCGCCGGATGTTCCCGATCCGGGCGACCACGTCGAGGTGTCTGCCCAAGCCGGTGACGTCAGACCTATCCGGCGGAGTCCGAGGTCCGCCGGGGTCATTCCGTAGGGGCCCCGGGGCGGGCGTTGCGGGCGCCGAACGCCGTCATCGCCCAACCGGCGGCCGCGAAGCCGGCTGCCGCCGCGCCGGCGATCACCAGCAGCTGCCACGCCGACTCGGTCAGCGCCGTGCCGCCCAGGTGCCCGACCAGCGCCCCGTACGTGGCCCAGCCGGCCGCCGCCACCGCCTCGTACGTGAGGAACAGCCGGTACGGGTACCGGCTGCGGCCGGCGGCGAAGCAGGCGGCCATCCGGCCGCCCGGCACGAACCGGCAGAGCAGGATCACCAGCGGGCCGGGCCGGCGCAGTCCCTGGGTCATCCGTCCGGCCATCCGGCGGGCGCGGCCCGGCTCGGCCTGCCGGCCCTCTCTGCGGTCCGGTGCGCCCCGGCCGATCAGGTAGCAGGCCAGGTCGCCGACGAAGACGCCGAGCGCGCCGACCCCGATGGTCAGTGGGAGGCTCAGCCCGCCGTACACGGTGAGCGCGCCACCGGTGATCATGATCGCCTGGGTGGGGATGACCGGCACGAACGCGTCGACCGCCAGCAGCCCGAGCAGCGCCAGGTACGCCCACAGCGGCGACGCCATGTGGGTGAGTAGCTCAAGCACGACTGACACCTCGCCGGGTCCGGCAGATCGGGTGCCCCGAGCCTGGCCCCGTGGCGGGGGTCACCGGAGCCCACCCTGGCCGCTGGTGACCCCCGACACGACGGTTCCGGCCCCGACGTGCCAGGATGCGGCGGCTCGGCCGCCCTGAGCGACCTCGGCGTCCGGGCCGAGCCGGGCGGCGGATCGGCTACGGGCGGCGTACCGTTGTCGGCGCGCGGCCTCGGGCGCGTCGGGCCCCCCGTTTCCGACGACCGGGCCGCCGCGGGCCGCCGGCAGGTCCCGTGCCGGCGGCCCGCACCTGCGTCGCGGGCCCGCCGCACGCCCGCCCGGGCGCGGTGCGCGCGGCCGGCGGGGCCCGAAATCGGATGCGTGCCGGCCCGCCGCCGGCCTACCGTCTCCCCATGCGCAGCGCGGTATGGACCACGACGCCGGGAAACCCCGGCGCGCCGCACTGACGTCACCGTCATCGAGGCCCCGGGGCGAACCGCCCCGGGGCCTCGCGGCGTTCCGGGCCAGTTCGCCTCCGGGCCGTACCCGAGGGAGAGCGACATGACCGACCACCGCAGGCTCGGCCGGGAGCTGGGGCTGTTCGTCTCCGATCCGCTGGCCGGGGCCGGCCTGCCCATCTGGCTGCCGGCGGGCGCCGCCGCCCGACACGCCGTCGAGGCGTACGTCCACGAACTGGAGCGACGGGCGGGCTACCAGCACGTCTACTCGCCGCCGCTGGGCAAGCGGGAGCTGTTCGAGCTTTCCGGCCACCTCGGCTACTTCGCCGACGATATGTTCCCGCCGATGCGGCTGAGCCCGGACGACGAGTTCGTGCTCCGTCCGGCGCTCTGCCCGCACCACGCCTTGGTCTTCCGGGCCCGGGGCCGGTCCTACCGGGAACTGCCGCTGCGGGTCGGCGAGCTGGGCGGGATGTACCGGGCGGAGCGCTCGGGGGTGCTCGGCGGATTGTCCCGGGTGCGCGCCATCTCGCTCAACGACGCGCACAACTTCTGCGCCCTGGACCAGGTGGGTGAGGAGGTCGCGGCGATCCTGGCGCTGATCCGCGAGGCGCACGCCGCGCTCGGCGTCCGCCCGGCCGGGTTCCGGCTGTCGCTGCGCGGTCCGGGCCAGCGGTACGTCGGCACCGACGAGCAGTGGCGCCGGGCCGAGGACCTGCTCCGGGGGGCGCTCACCGGGGTGGACGTCGTCGAGGCCCCCGGCGACGCCGCGTTCTACGGGCCGAAGATCGACATTCAGGTCGCCGACCCGACCGGCCGGGAGTCCACCCTCGCCACCGTCCAGCTCGACTTCGACAAGCCCGAGAAGTTCGACCTGTCGTACACCGACTCCGACGGCGGCCGACGGCGGCCGGTGATGGTGCACCGCAGCCTGGTCGGCAGCATGGAACGGCTGTTCGCCCACCTGATCGAGGCGCACGACGGCGCCTTCCCGCCCTGGTACGCCCCCGTGCAGGTGACCGTGCTCCCGGTCGACCCCGACGATCCGGGCCAGGCCGTGGCGGCCGACCGGCTCGCCCGGGACGCCGTCGCGCTCGGCCTGCGGGCCGAGGTCGACGGGGGCGGGTCGCTGGGCTCCCGGATCCGCGACACCGCCCGCCGTCGGGTGCCGTACGTCGCGGTGCTCGGTGCCCGGGAGGCGGCCGACGGCGCGGTCGCCCTGCGCCTGCGCGACGGCCGCCGCCTGGACCCGCAGCCCGCCGCCGACGCCCTGGCCCTGGTCGCGTCGGTGGTCGCCACCAGGTCGGCGGCGCTGCTGCCCTGACCCCGGCCCGTCACCCGGACCGGGGCCGGTCGTCGCTGTCGCTGGATCTCCGGCCACGACGATCAGCCCTGGACCGAGGCGGCGGGCAGCGACACGGGGTCGGGGGGGAGGACGGGATCGGGCTGGCTGAACTGGGACTGGTAGAGCCGGTGGTACGCGCCCCGGGCGGCCAGCAGCCGATCGTGGGTGCCCTGCTCGACGATGCTGCCGTTCTCCATCATCAGGATCAGGTCCGCGTCCTGGATGGTGGAGAGACGGTGGGCGATGACGAAGCTGGTCCGGTCCGAGCGCAGCGCCGCCATGGCCCGCTGGAGCAGCACCTCGGTCCGGGTGTCCACCGAGCTGGTCGCCTCGTCGAGGATCAGCAGCGACGGCTCGGCCAGGAACGCCCGGGCGATGGTGATGAGCTGCTTCTCGCCGGCGCTGACGTTGCTGCCCTCCTCGTCGATGACGGTGTCGTAGCCGTCGGGGAGGCTGTGGACGAACCGGTCCACGAAGGTGGCCCGGGCGGCGGCGGCGATCTCCTCCTCGCTGGCGGTCGGCCGGCCGTACGCGATGTTGTCCCGGATGGTGCCACCGAACAGCCAGGTGTCCTGGAGCACCATGCCGATCCGGCCGCGCAGGTCGTCCCGGCTCAGGGTGGTGACGTCGACCCCGTCCAGGGTGATCCGGCCGGCGTCCAGCTCGTAGAAGCGCATGATCAGGTTGACCAGGGTGGTCTTGCCCGCCCCGGTCGGCCCGACGATCGCCACCGTGTGCCCCGGCTCGGCGACCAGCGACAGGTCCTCGATCAACGGCTTGTCCGGCTCGTACCGGAAGGAGACGTGCTCGAACTCGACCCGGCCGTGCGGGTCGGTCACCCGGGCCGGCGCGGCCGGGTCGGGGCTCTGCTCGTCGGCGTCGAGGACGGCGAACACCCGCTCGGCGGACGCCACCCCGGACTGGAGCTGGCTCGCCATCGAGGCGACCTGGGTGAGCGGCTGGGTGAACATCCGGGAGTACTGGATGAACGCCTGTACGTCGCCGAGGCTCATCGACCCCGACGCCACCCGCAGGCCGCCGACCACGGCGATGGCCATGTAGCTGAGGTTCCCGACGAACATCGTCGCCGGCATGATGATCCCGGAGATGAACTGGGCGCCGAAGCTGGCCCGGAACAGCTCCTCGTTCTTGGCGGTGAAGGCCGCCTCCACCTCGCGCTGCCGGCCGAAGACCTTGACCAGCTCGTGGCCGGTGAACGCCTCCTCGATCTGGCCGTTCAGCTCGCCGGTGTGCTTCCACTGGGCGATGAACTTCGGCTGCGAACGCTTGGCGATCTGGCTGGTCACCAGCACCGACAGCGGCACCGCGACCAGGGCGACCAGCGCCAGCAGCGGCGAGATCCAGAACATCATGGCCAGTACGCCGACCAGGGTGAGCAGCGAGGTGAGCACCTGGCTCAGGGTCTGCTGGAGGGTCTGCGAGATGTTGTCGATGTCGTTGGTGACCCGGCTGAGCAGGTCGCCGCGCGGCTGCCTGTCGAAGTAGGGCAGCGGCAGCCGGTTCAGCTTCTCCTCCACCTCGGCGCGCAGCTGCAGCACGGTGCGCTGCACCACGCCGTTGAGCAGCCAGCCCTGCCACCACATCAGCAGGCTGGCCGCCAGGTAGAGGACGAGCGCCAGCAGCAGCACCCGACCCAGCGCGGTGAAGTCGATGCCCACCCCGGGCACCAGGTCCATCCGGGCGAGCATGTCGGCGAAGTTGTCGTTGCCGGACGCCCGGGCCGCCGCCACGGCCTGCTCGGCGGTGGTCCCGGGCGGGAGCTGCCGGCCGATCGCCCCGCTGAAGATCAGGTCGGTGGCATGGCCGAGGATCTTCGGTCCGTACACGTTGAACCCGACGCTGATCAGGGCGAGCCCGACGATGACGACGAGCGGGAGCCGGTGTGGCCGCAGCCGCTTCAGCAGCCGGCGGGCCGACGGCCCGAAGTTCATCGACTTCTCGGCCGGCATGCCGGCGGTCGGCAGCGGGCCGCCGCGGTGGCCGTCCTTGGCCCGCCGCGTCGGCGTCTGCGCCTGGGCGCCGGCCGCAGGCTGTCCCTGCGGCGCGGGCTTCTGACCCGGTACGGCGGTCATGCCGGCACCCCCGCGCTCTGCTGGGAGGCGACGATCTCCGCGTACGTCGGGCAGTTCTCCAGTAGCTCGGCGTGTCGGCCCATCCCGACGATGCCCCCGTCCTCAAGCACGATGATCTGGTCGGCGTCGACGATCGTCGAGACCCGTTGGGCCACGATCACCATCGCCGCGTCCGCGGTGACCGGCCGTAGCGCCGCCCGGAGCCGGGCGTCGGTGCCGAGGTCGAGTGCGGAGAACGAGTCGTCGAACAGGTAGATCTCCGGCCGCCGGACCAGGGCCCGGGCGATGGCCAGGCGCTGCCGCTGCCCGCCGGAGACGTTGGTGCCGCCCTGCGCGATCGGGGCGTCCAACCCCTCGGACAGCTCGGCGACGAAGTCGCGCGCCTGGGCGATCTCCAGGGCCGTCCACAGCTCCGCGTCGGTGGCGTCCGGGTTGCCGTACCGCAGGTTGCTGGCGATCGTCCCGCTGAACAGGTACGGCCGCTGCGGCACCAGCCCGATCCGCCGCCACAGCTCGTTGGGCGCCATGTCGCGGACGTCCACCCTGTCGACCAGCACCGCGCCCGCCGTGGTGTCGACCAGCCGGGGGATCAGCGAGAGCAGGGTGCTCTTGCCGGATCCGGTGCTGCCGATGATCGCCGTCGTGCGCCCGGCCGTGACCCGGAAGGAGATGTCGTGCAGCACCGGCTCGCTCGCCCCCGGGTACTGGAACCGCACGTCGCGCAGTTCCAGCTCGCCCCGGCCGGTCACCTCGGTGGCCGGCGCGGCCGGCGGGACCACCGAGGAGTCGGTGTCCAGCACCTCGACGATCCGCTCGGCGCAGACTGCGGCGCGCGGCACCATCATCAGCATGAAGGTGGCCATCAGGACGGCCATCAGGATCTGCATCAGGTACACGAGGAAGGCGGTGAGCGCGCCGATCTGGATCTGCCCGGAGTCCACCCGTTGCGCGCCGAACCACAGCACCGCGACGCTGGAGACGTTGAGCACCAGCATCACCACCGGGAAGATGACGGCCATCAGCCGGCCCGTGCGCAGTGCGGTCGCGGTCAGGTCGACGTTCGCGCGGGCGAAGCGTTCCGTCTCGTACGGCTCGCGGACGAACGCCCGGACCACCCGGATGCCCGTGATCTGCTCGCGCAGCACCCGGTTGACGGTGTCGATCCGGGTCTGCATGAGCCGGAAACCGGGCACCATCCGCCGGACGATCAGCCCGAGCGCGAGCGCCAGCACCGGGACGCAGACCAGCAGCAGCCAGGACAGTCCGACGTCCTCGCGCAGCGCCATCACCACCCCGCCGACGCTCATGATCGGCGCGCCGACGAGCATCGTGCAGCTCGTCAGCACGAGCATCTGCACCTGTTGCACGTCGTTGGTGTTGCGGGTGATCAACGAGGGCGCGCCGAACCGGGCCACCTCACGGGCGGAGAAGCGGTTGACGTGGCCGAAGATCTCCGCCCGGACGTCCCGCCCGAAGCCCATCGCCGTGCGGGCGCCGAGGTAGGCCGCAGCGATCGAGCAGGCGATCTGGACCAGGCTGACCAGCAGCATCCAGCCGCCGATGCGCAAGATGTAGTCGGTGTCGCCACGGGCCACGCCCCGGTCGATGATGTCGGCGTTGAGGCTCGGCAGGTAGAGCGAGGCCATCGTGCCGACGAACTGGAACGCCACCACCGCCGCCAGCGGGCGGTAGTAGGGGCGCAGGTGGGCGCCGAGCAGCCGGATCAGCACGCCGGCTCCTGCGGTCTCGTCTCGGGACCTGTCATCTGTGGCTCCTCTCCACTGCCGATGACCTCGATCAGGAACTCCCGGATCACGGCTGCCTTCGCCGGGTCGGCGTCGACGGAGGTCAGCGGTGCCCTGGTCTGCATGAGGGTGGTGAGCTTGGCGACCCGCTCCCAGCCGGCGGGGGTGAGGGCCAGCCGTACGCTGCGCCGGTCGGCGTCGTCGCGGTGTCGCTCCACCAGGCCGTCGCGTTCCAGGGTGTCGACGATGCCGGTGAGGGTGGCGGGGCGGACGAAGCAGCGCTCGGCGACCACCCGGTGCGGCAGCTCACCGTGCCGGGCGAGGGTGATCAGGGTGCCCATGCCGGCCTGGGTGAGGCCGTGTTCCTCTGCCAGGTAGCGGTTCCACTGCTGGCCGACGATGTGGCCGGCGGTGACCAACAGACGGCCCAGCGGCACGTCTCCCAGCCCGGTCGCGTCCATGCCCCTCAGATTAGCTCCCTGATAGTCAGGCCCCAAACGATATTACAGCGGCGGTGGCAAGGAGCGCCGCTTGGAGCAACTGCGTGGGGCCGAGTGGAGTTACCGGCCGCCCGGCCAGCGTCAGGTCGCGCCGCCGCCCGGTCCGGCGACTCTGAGCGGTCGCCGGACCGGCGCATCCCGTAGCGAGGTCAGTTCCATGGCCGAAGGCAGCTCCATGATCATCAGGCCCCGAAGGAAATGGCGAGCGCCACGGCGACGTACAGGGCCTGCTCCGCCGTTCGCCGCCCGAGGGGTGTTGCTGGCTGGCCCCCGAAGGGCACCCCGCGCCGGGCGGCCGAGACGTTGGCCGGAAACATGACCATCATCAGCAGGGCCAGGCCGGCCGCGGCCCAGCGGGCGCTCGTCGGCGCGAGCAGCCCCACCGCGCCGACCAGTTCCAGCACCCCGGTTGCCGTGACCAGCAGGTCGGGTCGAGGCAGGGTGGGCGGCACCATCGCGATCATGTCCCTGCGGAGGGGTGGGGCGAAGTGGGCGACGCTGGTCACCACGAACATCAGGGCCAGCCCCACCCGCAGTGCGGGATGCCAGCCGTCGAGTGCGCCCACGCCGGCCAGGCCGGCCAGCCGGGCGAGCCCGGTGCCGGCCACGAGGGCGATGAGTGGAGCCACGGAGAAACCTCCTCAGGGGGGACGAATCTTGTCGCCGGCAAGATTGCCCCTCCCGGCGCTATCTTGTCAACAGCAAGATAGGCTGGCGGCATGACGGGAACGCGCGGCTACCACCACGGCGACCTGCGCCGATCCCTGCTCGCTGAGGCGGTGCGGGTGATCGAGGAGGCTGGGCAGGCGGCGTTGAGTCTGCGCGACCTGGCCCGCCGGGCTGGCGTCTCGCACGCCGCCCCGGCGCACCACTTCGGTGACAAGGCCGGGCTGCTCACCGCGCTCGCCGCCGACGGGTTCGACCTGCTCGCTGAGGCGCTGCACGGCGCGGGCGACGACCTGCTGGACAGGGGCGTCGCGTACGTCGACTTCGCGGTCCGGCACCGCGCGCACTTCGAGGTGATGTTCCGCCCGGACCTCTACCGGCCCGACGCGGAGGAACTGGTGGCGGCCCGCGAGCGCGCCGGCGACGCGTTGCACTCGGGGGTGGCCACGCTGCCCGAGGGACGCCCCACGGCGGAGGAACCGCAGGGCGACGCGCTCGCGGCCTGGTCGATCGTGCACGGCTTCGCCACGCTCTGGCTCTCGGGCGCGCTGCCGGCCCGGGTCGGCGACGACCCCCGGGCCGCGGCCCGGGCGATCGCCGGCCGCCTCTTCCCGAAGGAGTGACGGCGCCGGCCGCCGGACCGGCGGGTCACCAACTCGTGGGCAGCGGCATCCCCTCGGTGTAGCCGGCCGTGCTCTGTACTCCGACCAGCGCACGTTCGTGGAACTCGGCCAGGTTTCGCGCGCCCGCGTACGTGAAGGCGCTGCGTACCCCGGCGATGATCTCGTCGATCAGGTCCTCGACGCCCGGCCGGGTCGGGTCCAGGTACATCCGGGCCGAGGAGATGCCCTCCTCGAAGGCCGCCTTGCGGGCCCGGTCGAACGGGCTGTCGTCGGCGGTCCGGGCGCTGACCGCCCGGGACGAGGCCATCCCGAAGCTCTCCTTGTACCGCCGGCCGTCCGCGTCGGTGTACAGGTCGCCCGGTGACTCGTACGTGCCGGCGAACCAGGACCCGATCATCACGTTCGACGCGCCGGCCGCCAGCGCGAGCGCCACGTCCCGGGGGTGCCGCACCCCGCCGTCGGCCCAGACGTGCCGGCCCAGGTCCCGGGCCGCCGCCGCGCAGTCGAGCACGGCGGAGAACTGCGGCCGGCCGACCCCGGTCATCATCCGGGTGGTGCACATCGCACCCGGTCCGACGCCCACCTTCACGATGTCCGCGCCGGCCTCGACCAGGTCGCGTACCCCGTCGGCGGTGACCACGTTGCCGGCCGCGACCGGGACGCCCGGGTCGAGCTTGCGCACCGCCCGCAGCGCGGAGAGCATCCGTTCCTGGTGGCCGTGCGCGGTGTCCACCACCAGCGTGTCCACCCCCGCCTCCAGCAGCGCGGCGGCCTTGCCGGTGACGTCGCCGTTGATCCCGACCGCCGCCGCGACCCGCAGCCGACCCCGGTCGTCCGTCGCCGGCCGGTAGAGGGTGGCGCGCAGCGCGCCCTTGCGGGTCAGCACCCCGACCAGCCGTCCCTCGCCGTCCACCACCGGCGCGAGCCGCCGCCGGCCCGCCGAGAGTCGGTCGAACCCGGTACGCGGGTCCGCGTCCGCCGGCACCGTGTGCAGCTCGGTCGACATCACGTGCCGGAGCTGGGCGAACCGGTCCACCCCGACGGTGTCCGCCTCGGTCACCACGCCCAGCGGGCGACCGGCTTCGTCGATCACGACCACCGCCCCGTGCGAGCGTTTCGGCAGCAGGTGGATGGCGTCGCCGACAGTGTCCGTCGGGCCGAGCGTGATCGCGGTGTCGTGCACCAGGTGCCGCCGCTTGACCCAGTCGACGACGGTGGCCACCACCTCGATGGGGATGTCCTGCGGGATCACCGCGACGGCGCCACGCCGGGCGACCGTCTCGGCCATCCGCCGGCCGGCCACGGCCGTCATGTTGGCCACCACCAGGGGGATCGTCGTGCCCGTGCCGTCCGCGGTGGCCAGGTTGACGTCCAACCGGGAACCGACCTCGGAGCGGGCGGGCGCCATGAAGACATCGTTGTATGTCAGGTCGTGCGCGGGAACCGCGCCTTGAAGAAAACGCACGTCGCCATCATTCCCGCCCGCCGACGCCCGCGCCCCCGGTGGTAGCCGAAAACACCCTGACCAAGCCCGGAGCCGACGTGGTCAGCCGAGCAGCAGGGTCACCGCGACCGCGACCATCACGAGGGCGACCACGCCGTCGACGAGCCGCCAGGCCGCCGGGCGGGCCAGCACGGGCGCGAGGCGGTGGGCGGCGGTGCCGAGGGCCGTGAACCAGACCGCGCTGGCCAGCGCGGCTCCCGCGCCGAAGACCCAGTGGTGCGGATGCTGGCGGGCCACCCCACCGAGCAGGAGGACGGTGTCGAGGTACACGTGCGGGTTGAGGTAGGTGAACGCGAGGCAGGCCAGCAGCGTCGCCCCGAGGGTTGCCGGCGGCCGGTCGGCGGGGGAGAGCGCGCCGGGCCGCAGCGCGCGGCGGACGGCCAGCGCGGCGTACCCGAGCAGGAACGCGGCGCCGAGCCAACGGACAGCGGTGACGGCGGCGGGGTGTTCCGCCGTGGCGGTGCCCATCCCGGCGATGCCGAGCGAGATGAGCAGCGCGTCGGACGCGGCGCAGACGGCGACCACCGGCACGACGTGCTCCCGGCGCAGGCCCTGCCGCAGGACGAAGGCGTTCTGCGCGCCGATGGCGGCGATCAGCGCGATGGAGAGGGAGAAACCGGCGGCGGCGGAGCCGGCCACGGAACTGCTGAGGATTTCGGGCACGGGCAGACGCTACGAGCCGCCCGCGATGCAGCCCAGCTAAAGATCTTCATGGTGGATAAGCTCAGCTTCATCATGCTGGACTCCATGCAGCTCAGGACGTTCGTCGCGGTGGTCCGCGAGGGCAGCTTCGAGGCGGCGGCGCGGTCCCTGCACGTCACCCCCTCGGCCGTCAGCCAGCGGGTCAAGGCGCTGGAACAGGCCGTCGGTCAGGTGCTCATCCGCCGGTCGAAGCCGTGCCGGGCCACCGACGCGGGCCGTCCGCTGCTGCGGCTGGCCGGGCAGGTGGCCCTGCTGGAGCGCGAGGCGCTGCATGCCGCCCGACCGCCGACGGTCGGCGGATCCACCCCCACCCGGGTGACGATCGTCGCGAACGGGGACTCGCTCGGCACCTGGTTCGTCGGCGCGCTGGCGCTGCTGCCCACCGAGCTGGCGCTGCTGTTCGACGTCCGCCGGGACGATGAGGACCACACGGCGGAGCTGATCCGCGACGGTACGGCGATGGCGGCGGTGACCGCGCAGCGGGAGGCCGTCCAGGGCTGCCGGGTGGAGCGGCTGGGCGCGATGCGGTACGTCGCGCTGGCCCGGGCCGGGTTCGCCGCCCGCCACTTCCCCGACGGCCTCACCGAGGCGGCCCTCGCGTCGGCGCCGATGATGGCGTTCGACCGGAAGGACCAGCTTCAGCACAGGTTCGCCCGTACCGTGACCCGCCGTCGGATCGACCCGCCGATCCACTACGTCCCGTCCTTCGACGGCTTCAACGAGGCGGTGCGGCTCGGGTTGGGCTGGGGCATGGTCCCGGAGCGGTTCGCCCGCGTCGACCTCGCCGCCGGGCACTGTGTCGACCTCGGTGCCGGGCGTCACCTGGACCGCCCGTTGTACTGGCAGCACTGGCGGGTGGCCTCCGCCGCCCTGGACGCGCTGACCGCCGCCGTCCGGGCGGTGGCGGGCGCCGAGCTGCGCTGACGTCGCCCGCCCGCGTCCCGCTCGCTGGGTGGGCTCGGCCTGGGCCGCGCTGGGGCCGCCCCCGCCCCGGGGCGCGTGGGTCAGGCGATGGTGCAGATTGCCGCGCCGGCGGTGATGACGGCACCGACCTCGGCCGCGAGGCCGCTGACCGTGCCCGCCCTGTGGGCGTGCAGCGGCTGCTCCATCTTCATCGCCTCCAGCACCACGACCAGGTCACCCTCGGCGACCGTGTCCCCGTCGGCGACGGCGATCTTGACGAGGGTGCCCTGCATCGGGGAGGTGAGCGCGTCCCCGCTGACCGCCGCGCCGGCCTTGGCCCCGCCGCCCCGGCGGGCCGGCTTGCGCGTGGCGGGCGCGGCTGCGGTCGTACCCGCGCCGAGGCCGGCGGGGAGGCTCACCTCCAGCCGCTTGCCGCCGACCTCGACCACGACGGTCTCGCGCCCGGCCGGCGCCTCGGCGGGGCCGGCTGCGGCGGTGAACGGTGGGACGGTGTTGTCGAACTCGGTCTCGATCCACCGGGTGTGCACGCTGAACGGTTCGGCGGTGAACGCCTCGTCGCGCACCACGAGCCGGTGGAACGGCAGGGCGGTGGCCATCCCCTCGACGACCATCTCGTCCAGCGCCCGCCGGGCCCGCTCCAGGGCCTCGGTGCGGGTCTCGCCGGTGACGATCACCTTGGCCAGCAACGAGTCGAAGTTGCCGCCGATCACGTCGCCGGCCGAGATGCCGGTGTCCACCCGGACGCCCGGGCCGGTGGGCAGCCGCAGCGCGGTGACCGTGCCGGGGGCGGGCAGGAAGCTGCGGCCCGGGTCCTCGCCGTTGATCCGGAACTCGATGGAGTGCCCGCGCGGGGTCGGATCCCCGGCCAGCCGCAGCTTCTCGCCGTCGGCGATCCGGAACTGCTCACGGACGAGGTCGATGCCGGCGGTCTCCTCGGTGACCGGATGCTCCACCTGGAGCCGGGTGTTGACCTCCAGGAAGGAGATGGTGCCGTCCGCGCCGACCAGGTACTCCACGGTGCCGGCGCCCTGGTACCCGGCCTCCCGGCAGATCGCCTTGGCGCTCTCGTGGATCTGGGCGCGTTGGGCGTCGGTGAGGAACGGCGCGGGGGCCTCCTCGACCAGCTTCTGGTGCCGGCGCTGGAGCGAGCAGTCCCGGGTGCCCACGACGACCACGTTGCCGTGCTGGTCGGCGAGGATCTGCGCCTCGACGTGCCGGGGCTTGTCCAGGTACCGCTCGACGAAGCACTCACCCCGGCCGAATGCGGCGACCGCCTCCCGGGTGGCCGACTCGAAGAGCTGCGGGATCTCCTCCATCGTGCGGGCCACCTTGAGTCCGCGCCCGCCGCCGCCGAAGGCGGCCTTGATGGCCACCGGCAGGCCGTGGTCGACGGCGAAGGCGATCACCTCGTCCGGGCCGCCGACCGGGTCGGCGGTGCCGGGGACCAGGGGAGCGCCGGCCCGCTGGGCGATGTGCCGGGCGGTGACCTTGTCGCCGAGGTCGCGGATCGCCTGCGGGGCCGGGCCGATCCAGGTCAGACCCGCGTCGATGACGGCATGGGCGAAGTCGGCGTTCTCGGAGAGGAACCCGTACCCGGGGTGGACGGCGTCCGCGCCGGCCTTCTCGGCGACGTCGATCAGCTTGTCGATCCGCAGGTACGTCTCGGCAGCGGTGTCGCCGCCCAGGGCGTACGCCTCGTCGGCCAGGGTGGCGTGCAGTGCGTCCCGGTCGGAGTCCGCGTAGACGGCGACGCTGCCCAGGCCGGCGTCGCGGCAGGCACGGATGACGCGGACGGCGATCTCGCCGCGATTGGCGATGAGTACCTTGCGCACCTTGGTGGCTCCTCCCCGGAGGTTACTGACCGGGAGTTTATCGGCCGCCGTCGGCACCCTAACGATCGCTCAGTGTGGCATGCGGCACTGCCCGAACGTCGATAGTCAAACTTGTCTAATACGCTCGTCGGGTGTCTGCCACACGCATGATGATTCTCGGGCTGGTCAAGTGGATGCAGCCGGTGCACGGCTACGACGTACGTCGTGAGCTGCTCAGCTGGGGTGCCGACAAGTGGGCCAACGTGCAGCCCGGCTCGATCTACCATGCGCTGCGCAAGCTGGCCCAGGACGGGCTGCTCCGCGAGGTGGCGAACGAACAGGTCGGGGCCCGGCCGGCGCGGACGACGTACGAGATCACCCCGAGAGGGCTCGGCGAGTTCGAGACCCTGCTACGCGAGCTGTGGTGGGGCAACCAGCAGCCCGCCGACCCGTTCGTGGCCGCGTTCGCGTTCCTGCCGGCGCTGCCCCGCCCGGAGGCGGTGGCCGCGCTGCGCAGCCGGGGGCAGGTGATCCGGGCCGGCGTGGAGAGCATGCGCGCCTCGATGGAGTCGTCCTGGATCCGGGATTCCAAGCCGGTCGGGGTCGCCTGGACGTACGAGTTGTGGATCGCGCGGGGGGAGGCGGAGGCGGACTGGTGCGACCGGGTCGCCGACCGGATCGAGGCCGGCGTGCCGTACCTGCCGGAGGGCCTGGCCGGCCGCGACGGCCGGATCGCGGTGGAGCCGGCCGCTGCCCTTGCCCCGACCCAGGAGTCGGAGCCGGAGTCGGAGTCGGAGCCCGGATCGCCGCCGAGAGTCGACGGGAACGCGTAATAATCAAAGTTGACCATTGAATTTATATCGCGTTAGCCTCGGCGGGACGTCCGGAGTGACGCCCCCGTGCCACCCCTGCGGAACGGCCGGTTCCGTCCGGCCCACGGACGAACAGGAGCGAAGATGATCGAGACCAGAGGGCTGCGGAAGTCCTTCCGCTCCCGCGCCGGTCGGGACAAGAAGACCGTGGACGCCGTCCGCGGGGTCGACCTGAACGTCGCCGAGGGGGAGATCTTCGGCTTTCTCGGGCCCAACGGGGCCGGCAAGACCACCACGCTGCGGATGCTGGCCACCCTCATCGAACCCGACGGCGGCGCGGCCACCATCGCCGGCGCCGACCTGCTTCGCCGGCCGGACGAGGTGCGCCGCCGAATCGGCTACGTCGCCCAGGGCGGCAGCACCTGGGACGACTCCACCGCCCGCGAGGAGCTCGTCCTGCACGCCCGGATGTACGGCATCCGCAAGGCCGACGCCCACCGGCGCGCGGAGCGCGCCCTGGCCGCGTTCCAGCTCACCGAGTACGCCGACCGCAAGTGCAAGACCTACTCCGGCGGCCAGCGACGGCGGGTCGACATCGCCCTCGGCATCATCCACGAGCCACGGATCGTCTTCCTGGACGAGCCGACCTCCGGCCTCGACCCGCAGAGCCGGGCCCACATGTGGGACGAGATCCGCCGACTGCGCAGTGAGGGGATGACCGTCTTCATCACCACGCACTACCTGGACGAGGCCGACGCGCTCTGCGACCGGATC
Source organism: Micromonospora sp. NPDC001898 (assembly GCF_042891255.1). Lineage (NCBI taxonomy): Bacteria > Bacillati > Actinomycetota > Actinomycetes > Micromonosporales > Micromonosporaceae > Micromonospora > Micromonospora sp. NPDC001898. Next base: position 181,900 of record NZ_JBIATC010000005.1, read on the forward strand.
GCGATCATGGACCATGGCGAGCTGGTCGCCGAGGGCACCCCGGTCGAGCTGAAGCGCGAGATCTCCGGCGAGGTGGTCGTCGTCGGGCTGGACGCCGCCGCGACCCCGCACGCCGCCCAGCTGCTCGACTCCGAGCCGTACGTCAACAAGCTGGAGACCACCGACGGCGGCGGCCTGCGCCTCCACGTCGACGAGGGGGCGACCGCCATCCCGCAGATCCTGCGCCGCATCGACAACGCAGGCCTCGGGCTGAGCTCCATCGAGCTGCACCGGCCCAGCCTCGACGACGTCTTCCTCACCAAGACCGGCCGCTCGCTGCGCGAGTCCTGACCCGCCCCCGACAGGAGAACCCCGTGAAACTCGCCCGCGACACGTGGCTGATCTTCCAGCGCCAGATACAACTGCTGCTGCGTAACCCGGTCTGGGTCGTCGTCGGCGTCTTCCAGCCGGTGATGTACCTGCTCCTCTTCGCCCCGCTGCTCAAGCCGGCCCTGAACGCGCCGACCCAGGCCGAGGCATACAAGATCTTCGTGCCCGGCCTGCTCGTGCTGCTGGCCATCTTCGGCGGCCTGTTCCAGGGCTTCGGCCTGATCGCCGAGCTGCGCGCCGGGATCATCGAGCGGTCCCGGGTCACCCCGGTGAGCCGGCTCGCCCTGCTACTCGGCCGTTCGATGCGCGACGTGGTGTCGCTGCTGGCCCAGGCCGTCATCATCACCCTGCTCGCGCTCCTGTTCGACCTGCGGGTGTTCATCGGCGACCTGCTGCTGGCGTACCTGATGCTCGCCCTGATCGCGCTGATGACCTCGGCTGTCTCGTACGGCGTCGCGCTCAAGGTCAAGAGCGAGGACGCGCTCGCCCCGCTGATGAACACCGTCGCCCAGCCGGTGCTGCTGCTCTCCGGCATCCTGCTGCCGCTCACCTTCGCCCCCGGCTGGCTCCAGGGCGTAGCCGAGTGGAACCCGTTCTCCTGGGCGGTCGACGGCACCCGGGCGCTGTTCGCCGGGGAACTCGGCGACGACAAGGTCTGGCAGGGGCTGGCCATCATCGCGGTGCTGGCCGCCGCCGGCGTCGTCTGGGCCGCCCGCCAGTTCGCCCGCAGCGTGCGCTGATTGGAAGGGCATCCTTCCAGCGCCCGCCGCGCGTGGGGCAGGGGCGCCACTCATCGCCGAGAGCTGCCTCTCACCGAGGGCGGGGCACCGGTCAGGCGCGCGTAGCGTAAGGGCCGTGCCCCGCCTCACCCATGACCGAACCACCTGGCTGGCCTACTCCCAACTGGCGTTGTGGGGCTTCTTCGTCTACGGCTTCGGCCCCGTCGTTCCGCTGCTGCGCGACGAGCAGGGCACCAGCGCCGCCGTCGCCGGCCTGCACAGCACCGCCATCGCCGTCGGCGCGCTCCTCGGCGGGGCGCTGTTCGCACCAGTCGCCCGCCGGATCGGCCGGAGCCGGGCGGCCTGGCTCGGCCTCGCCGGGGTGGCCGTCGGCGTCACCGGGTTCGGCACCCTCCGGCCCCTGCCCGCGACCCTCGCCGCCGTCGTGGTGATCGCCACCTTCGGCATGATGGTGATCAGCGGGGTCAACGTCGTCCTCACCGCCCACCACGGCCCCACCGCGCCGGCCGCCCTCACCGAGGCCAACGCCGCCTGCGCCGGCATGGGCATCCTGGCACCGCTGCTCATCGGGGCGACCGTCGACGCGGGGCTCGGCTGGCGGCCGGTGATGGCCGTCGAGGTCGGCCTGATCGTGCTGCTCGCCCTCGCCGCCCTGACGTTCCGGGTACGCCCACCCGCCGCGTCGCCGGCCGTGTCGGTCCCCGCCGTACCGTCGGCCGTGTCGGTTCCCGCCGTACCGTCGCCGGCTGTGTCGGTTCCCGCCGCGTCGCGGGCTGTGTCGCCGGAGCACGCGGTCCCCGCCGTCGCGTCCCGCGTCGGCGAACCGGCGGTCGCGCCGACCGGGATGCCGGCCGGTGCGGGACGCGCGAGGGGCGGAGGGCTGCCCAGGCCGTACTGGATCGCCTGGGTCCTGATGGCGGTGACCGGCTCGATCGAGGTCTGCCTGTCGCTGTGGACCGCCGACGTGCTCCGCTCGCACGCGGGGCTGGGCGCCGGGGCGGCCTCGGCGGCGGTCGCCGCGATCGTCGGCGGGATGTTCCTCGGCCGGCTGGCCGGCGGCCGGGCCGCGCTGCGCTACCGGCCCGTGCCGCTGCTGCTGGTCGCGCTGGCCGTCTCGCTGACCGGGTTCGCCGTCTTCTGGGTCGCTTCGGTCGGCTGGCTGGCGGTGACCGGGCTCGTCGTGCTCGGCCTCGGCAACGCGCTGCACTACCCGCTGGCCATCTCGCTCGCCCTGGCCGTCGCCGGGCCGGCCGCCGACAAGGCGGCCGGCTGGTCGTCGTACTCGATGGGGGTGGGCTTCGGGATCGCGCCGGTGGCGCTCGGCTGGGTGGCCGACGGCGTCGGCCCGCACCCTGCCTTCCTGCTGCTGCCCGGGTTCATCGCGACGGCCGCGCTGCTCACCCTGCGGCTGGGCCGCGCGCTGCGCCCGCACGACCATGATCGGCATGACGAACGGCAGGTCGTTGTCTCCCGCCGGGCACAGCCCGCGACATCCCACACATCGGTCTGATCAAGGACGGCCCGGAGGCGGTCAGCGCACCCGGGCGAGCGTCAGCCCGTCGGCGATCGGCAGCAGCACCGTCTCCACCCGGACATCGGCCATGATCTCGTCGTTGAACGCGGCGATCGCCCGGTCATCGGCGTTCTGCGGAGCGAGCACCCGGCCCCCGCGCAGCGTGTTGTCGACCGCGACGATGCCACCCGGACGCATCCGCGGCACCAACTCCGCCCAGTAGACCGGGTACCCGGTCTTGTCCGCGTCGATGAACGCGAAGTCCAGGTGCCGGTCGTTCGGCAACTCGCGCAGCGTTTCCCCGGCCGGCCCGATGCGCAGCTCGATCCGGTCGGCCACCCCGGCCCGCGCCCAGTACCGCCGGGCGATGCCCGTGTACTCCTCGGAGATGTCGAAGCAGGTCAGCCGCCCGTCCTCGGGCAGCCCGCGGGCGATCGCCAGGGACGACAGCCCCGTGAAGGTGCCCACCTCCACCGCCCGCCGCGCTCCGAGCAGCCGGGTGAGGAAGGTCAGGAACGCCGCCTGCTCCGGTGCCACCCGCATCCCCGCCTGGGCCGGCAGCGCGGCGAGGGTTTCCTCGACCAGGTCGTCCATCACCTCGTCCGGGGCCGAGCCGTGGGCCACGACGTACGCGTGTAGTTCCGGGGTCAGCGGCAGCGATTTGCTCATGGCTGGAAGCTAGCCGAGCGGCTCGACCGACTGGCCGCCGGGCGCGATCTTCGTCCACAGGTCGGTGATCTGCACGTCCAGTTCGGCGAGGAGCCTGCGCAGCAGCGGCAGGGAGAGCCCGACCACCGTCCCCGGATCGCCGTCGATCCCGTCGAGGAAGGCCCCGCCCAGGCCGTCGATGGTGAACGCCCCGGCCACGGCGAGCGGCTCGCCCGTAGCGACGTACGCGGCGATCTCGTCGTCGCTGACGTCGGCGAACCGGACGGTCGTCGAGGCGACCGCCTCTGCGCGCGACTCGTGGACCACGTCGATCAGGCAGTGACCGGTGTGCAGCACCCCGCTGCGCCCCCGCATCCGCTCCCAGCGCCCGACGGCGTCCGCCGCGTCGGTCGGTTTCCCGAGGATCTCGCCGTCGAAGGCGAGCAACGAGTCGCAGCCCAGGACCAGAGTCCGCTCGTCCGGGGATGGCCGCATCCGGCCGACGACCGCCTGCGCCTTGAGCCGGGCCAGCTCCAGGCACAGCTCCTCGGCGCTCTCGCTGACCACCTGGGACTCGTCGACCCCGCTCACCAGCACGTCGGGTTCGATCCCGGCGGCGTGGAGCAGCTTGCGGCGGGCGGGGCTCGCCGAGGCGAGTACGAGACGGAGCGGCGTCGAGTTCGGCACGAAGCCGACGCTACCGGCTACCCCCGCCCCCACGCGTCGCGGCACCCGGCCATTGGTTCTTTCGCCCTCGGGCCCGCCTTGAGCAGAAGCGCCGGGCGGCCGATCCGATGTCGGCCGCTCACCGGCTGATCCGGGGCGGCGGGTCGTCGCCGCGGCGTCGCCGTCGGGCGACCAGCGCCCAGGCACCCCCGGCGGCCATGATCACACCCAACGTGGCCAGCCCTCGGGCGGTCGCCCCGCCATCGCCCCCGTCATTGCCGGCCGGCTCCGCGACGGCCGTCGTGACCGACCCGGACCCGGCCGGGGCATGCGCCGTGGCCGATTCGAAACCCAGCGGGGGTACGTCTGCCGTCAGCGCCGCGACCAGGTCGATGACGCCATAGCCGTACTCGTCGTCCCGGCCAGGCGGGCCCTTGTCGACGGCGGTGGCGGTGAGCCGGTGCGCGACCTCGGCGGCGGGGAGGCCGGGGTACTTGGAACGGATCAGAGCGGCAGCACCCGCGACGATCGCAGTAGCGCTGGAGGTCCCCGTGCCCTTCGAGTACTTGCCGCCGTAACTGGTGCTGTAGATGTCGACAGCCGGCGCTACGACGTCGAGTCCTGTGCCGGTAACCGAGACTGAAGCGTGATTGCCCTGCTGGTCGATGCCGCCAACCGAAATCACTCCTTCTTCGGTGGCGGGATACTGAATACCTGAGTCTTCTGGGGCGTTGCCGGCTGCTGCCACTACTACAATGTCCGCTGCGAGCGCCCCTCTGACTGCTTGAATTAGGCGAGTGTTCGACCCGCCCCCGCTGGAAATGCTGATGACCTTTGCGCCGCGTGAGGTCGCGTACTCAATTCCTGCGGCTAGGTCGTCTGCCTCTCCCAAGTTGTAAGAGGAGGAGGATGTAATTGGTATGATTTTCGCCCTGGGTGCAATGCCCAGGGCGCCGCCATTTGCGTTTTGTCCGTGTGCTGCAATTAGCCCAGCCATGCTGGTTCCATGGCTATTCTGGTCGCGGTGGCCGTCGCCAGTTTCTCCCGCGACAACATCGATGCCGCTGAGTAGATTTTTCTGAAGGTCTGGGTGCGGGTCGACGCCAGTGTCTGGCACCGCTACCACAATCCCTTCACCTTGAGAAACTCTTTGAGCTTCCGTTACTCTAAGAAAGTTCAGATGCCATTGGTCTGCACGAATGCGAGTGCTGCCGTCTTCCTCGCGACTGAGTGCTGTCCTGCAAGGGTTGATCGTCAGTACGTTTACCGCCAGGGCTAGTATTGGAGCGGCAAGGCGCCACCGGGTGTTACTTCTCACCTGTCGAAGCCAATGGCCGGTCCGGGATTGATTGGTCCGTCCTCTGTCGGCGGGCGAACCACTGGCGGGACTCCCTCATTGGTAGCCCACGGATGGTCGGGATCCCAGCGCTGTGGGCTGGCATCATCACTCTGTGCTTGGGGTGAGGATCGTCCGAGTGTGCCATTCCAGCTTGAGGTGCCACTTGCTCCGAAGGAGTTGCCAAATGGAGGTGCGGCATGAGTTGCGCCAAGGTGAGGTCCGCGACCGGCACCTGGGCGGGAGCCCGCTCCGCCCGTTGGTGAAGTTCCAGCCCCTCCTCCTCCGATTACCCCCCCAATCGGGTTGATTCGTCGCGATGGTTGGGTAGTGGCGGGCTGACTCATGCCCATTCCAGGAAGGCCGCCAATCAAGCCGCCAGGTGGAAGAGGGCGGGGTGGGGGCGTCGGGTTTAGCCCACTTGGGTTGGTGCTGCCCCACTTATTAATTGAGCCGCTCTGGTTTCCCGTCTGTCCGACAGGATTGCCCCGGACTGGTATTCCTAATGCGTCCAGGGCGCTTGGCGGCAAGCTTATACCCGGCCCGACTGGCGAGGTGGATTTAATGGGTTGATTTCCGGCAATAGGCGGGCTGGATGGCGGAGTTGTGAGGCCTGCTCCGGTTCCGCCAAGGACAGGCCCCGTTCCTAGGTTAGGCCCTGTTACCGGGGCGCGACTGACAGGCAGCGCCGTCCGTGGTCCCTTCACAGAAAAGCTTGGCGAAGTCGTAATAGGTGCTGTGATTGGAACTGGTAGGACGGGCGGGATAACTGGGATGGTGGTGTTACCGTAGACGTCTGGGTCATTGGGCTGTCGGCCAGGTCGGGATGGTGGCGGCGGGGGTTGGCGGAGCATTACCTGGGCCTGTTGGAGTTCGCCGCTGAGGCCGTACATCAGGGTCCGGGCTTGGGCGTTGAGTCGTTCCAGGTCGACGTCGGTCACGGGCTTGTCCGGCACCCGGCTGCCCATCGCAGCCTTCGGGTCTGCCAGCGTCGCCTCGTACGTCCGCTTCTGCTGAAGCTTGGTCACGTACGCGTCGTGGAGCGGCTTCAGCTCGACGCGGGCGCCGCTGATCGCGCGGGTGGCAGCGGCGAGGGCGTCGTAGTTCGCGGCGGCCGTGTCGTGGGTGCGCTGCACCTTGTCGATGAGGTCGTCGAGTTCGCCCAGGTACGCGCGGGCGGCCGCGTTCTTCGCCGGTGGCCAGGCTTCGGCCAGGCCGCGCCGGTACTCCTTCAATCGGCCCAGGTGGGCCTGGGCGAGGTCGCAGACCTTGCGCCAGCCGGCGACCTGCTTCCAGTGCCCGGTGGTGTCATGGTCCTGAATGCAGGCCCACATGCTGAGCAGGTCCATCAGCCGCCAGTCGGTGAGGCCGGGCGTCCGGCCGCTGCCTCGCTCGATCACGGCAACACCACCCGCCCCGGCCCGCTGTCGGGGCCGGCCGGGTCGGGCAGGGTGGGTGTGGGGCGGGTCGGGACGACGACGCTGGGGTCGGCCAGGGCGCGCTCGACGTCGGAGACGCGGGCGGCGGAGAAGGCGTCGGTGTCGGCGTACTTCGTGGCGATCCTTCCGGCTGCGGCGGCCAGGCGGCCGGTGGCGCCGCCGACGGACCAGACCATCGTGGCCGTGGCCCGCTGGGTCTCGTTGTGGGCCTGGAGGAACTGCACCAGCTCCACGAAGGCGTCGGCGGGGTTGGGGATCTTCGCCTTCATGTCGTCCGCGATGTACGACAGGTGGGGCGTGTAGTTCCGCTCCACCTCGGCCTGGAGCCTGTCGGCGAAGTCGCGTAGCTGGCGGATGTCGGCCTCGATGCCCCCGTAGTCGCTCAACCAGCGCGCGGGGCGGTCCTCCTCGGGGGTCATCGGCCCTCCCAACCTGTCACGGCACCGTGTCCCTGAGTGAGGTTAACGGGTGCCCGTGACGTCCGGCAGCCCCGTGTACGCCTGGAGTCAGCGGGGCAGGCCGGAGGCCCGCCACGCTCCGGGGCCGGCGGCGGGCGTCGCCGCGGCCGGTCGGCTGCTGCGGGTCCAGACCGAGGCGGCGACCGGTCCGGCTGCGGCGACGGGGCGGGTCCGGGAGACAACCGCGCCGACCAGGGCGGCCAATTCCTCGGCGGTCGGCACACCCCGGGTAACCCGCAACAGCGGCTCTTCGGCAGACATGGGCTCAGCGTACGCGTCGCGAACTTGACCTTCGCCGCACTGTAGGCGTGCCGGCGGTGTACGGCGAGCCGCCGCCGGGTACCGTCTCCTGCGATGTCGAACCCGCTTCCCCAACTCGTCGCCGACCGGTACCGGCTCATCTCGCCGCTCGGCCAGGGTGGCATGGGTCGGGTGTGGAAGGCGCGCGACGAGGTGCTGCACCGGGACGTGGCGATCAAGGAATTGGTCCCGCCGCCCAGCCTCACCGCCGAGGAGCGCCGCGAGATGCGGGAACGCTCGCTGCGGGAGGCCCGCGCGATCGCGCGGCTCAACCACGTCAACGTGGTCCGCATCTTCGACGTGCTGCGTACCGATGGTGATCCGTGGATCGTCATGGAGTACGTGCCGTCGAAGTCCCTTCAGGACATCCTGGCCGAGAGCGGGCCGGTGTCGCTGGCCAAGGCGATCGATGTCGGCCTCGGTGTGCTCGGCGCGCTGAATGCGGCGCACAAGGCCGGCGTCATGCACCGCGACGTCAAGCCCGGCAACGTGCTGATCGGCGACGACGGCCGGGTGGTGCTGACCGATTTCGGGCTGGCCACCATCCCCGGCGATCCGAACGTGACGCGGACCGGCATGGTGCTCGGCTCCCCGGCGTACATCGCCCCGGAGCGGGCGAAGGACGGCACCGCCGGGCCGGAGGCCGACCTGTGGTCGCTGGGCGCGACGCTCTACGCGGCGGTCGAGGGCAAGTCGCCGTACGCCCGGCCGTCGGCGATAGGGACCCTCGCCGCGCTCGCCACGGAACCGATGCCGCCGCCGAAGAACGCCGGCCCGCTCAAGGCGGTGCTGACCGGCCTGCTGCGCAAGGACCCGGCCGAGCGGATCGACGCGGTGGCTGCGGAGCGGCTGCTGCGCCGGGCCGCCGGCCGACGGGCGAAGGGCATCTCACTGCTCGACGGCGTACGCCGGCCGGGGCCGAACGGCCCGCGCGAGCCGCGCCGGACCGTGGTGCCGGCTCCGCGCCCGGCCGAGCAGGGCACGGAGCGGACGGTCACCCCGCCCACGCCGCGTACCCCGGGGTTCGCCGCTGCCGCGGCGGCCGGTTCGGGGGCAGCCGGCGTGAGTGGCGGCGACGCGACCGCGAAGGTCCCCGCCGGCGCGGACGCCGATCCGACCGCGAAGGTCGACCGGACGACGCCGCCCATCGACGCGGATCCGACCGCGAAGGTCACCGAACCGGGTCCGGTCCTCGACCGGCCGGCGACGGCTGCCGGCGTGGGAGGGGCGACCGCTGACCCGACGGCCAAGCTGTCCGAGCCGACCGCGAAGCTGTCCGAGCCGGAGACCGCGCGGGGCGGTGCCGTCGACGACACGCGCGTCGAGCCGGCCGCCGACGCGCCGGTCCCGCCGCCCATCCCGCCCCGTGAGCGGGCCACGTCCGTGATGTCGGCCCCGGTGAGTTCTCCGCCGGTCTCGTCGGGCCGGGCCGCCGTCGTCGCGGGCGTCAAGCCCGATCACCGACGGCGTAACCTGCTGATCGGCGCGTTGGTCGCGGTGCTGCTGATCGGGCTGCTGGTGGTGGTCCCGTTGCTCGGCAACGACGACGATCCGGAGAAGGGCGGCGGCCCGCAGGCCGGTGCCACGAGCAGCGCCTCGGTCGCCCCGTCGGCGCCGGTGACCTCGGCGCCCGCGCCGTCGCCGACGAGCGCCGCCCCGCCGACGCCGAGCCCGACCGGGCTGGTGCTGCCCGACGGGTGGACCCTGCACAAGGACCCGACCGGCTTCAGCATGCCGCTGCCGAAGGGATGGCGGCGCAGCGCGGGCAGCACGTGGGTGCAGTTCCGGGAGCCGAACGGGGTCCGCGAGGTGACCATCGACCGGACCGACAGGCCTCAGCGCGACGCCGCAGCGGCGTGGCGGGCCATCGAGGGCGACCGGGGGACGAGAGTCAACAACTACAAGAACCTGGGCATCCGGACCGTCCCGGGCTTCTGGAAGACCTGCGCGGACTGGGAGTGGCTGGAGACCCGGGACAACACCCGCCTCCACGTCCGCAACCGCGGCTTCGTGACGGCCAAGAACCGCGGATACGCCATCCGCTGGGAGGTTCCCGCCTCAGAGTGGGCGGCCAACCTCGATGAGTTCGAGCTGATCGCGAAGAACTTCGAGCCCGATCGTAAGGACTGACCGGCGGTTGCGGGCGGCGGAACACCGCCGCGTCGCGGCGCAATTCTCATCCGCGCGAAATTGACTTGCATGACCTTCCGTCACACGGGGTACATGACCTCCACGACGGAAGGAGGTACGACATGGGACACCGAATCAGGGACACCCGGCCCCGGCTGGCACTGTGGATGCTCGTCGCCCTCGGCGACGTGGTGCTGCTGCTGGTGAGTGCGGGTCTGCCAGTGCTGTTCGCGCTGTTCAGCGTCGTCACCGTCACCGTCGCCGGGGTGGCCGCCTGGCGGATGACCCGGCGCGGAGCGTTGGCCCGCGAGGAGCGGATCTCCGGCCCGGTCGCGACGCCGGTGGCGTCACGGCGGAGGGCCTGACCCCGGTCGTCGAGGTGGCGAGCTGGCGGCAGCCGGACCAGTTGTCGACCGTACGGTCGCAGTCGATCCCGCTGCCGCCAACTGCCCGTCCGGGTGCCAGGATCAGCCGTTGTTCGCGAGCGCGATCAGCCGGGTGCGGTCGCCGTTCCAGTAGTTGCGGTCGACGTTGCCGCTGATCCCGGAGACGGCCCCGGTGGCGGTGTACTGCCAGAAGCTGTAGAACGGCGCGCCGGCCGGCAGGGTGCCCGGCGTGCTCGCCCAGCGGGCGAGCCAGCGCGGGTGGTTGGCCCACGGGCCGGTCCAGCTGCCGGTGCACTGGTTCCACCAGCTCGTGGTGGTGTAGATGACCGCGTACCGGCTGGTGCGGGCCCGGTACGTGTTCAGGAAGTCCTGGACCCAGTTGCGCATCCCGGTCGTGCTGAGGCCGTAGCAGTACCCGCCGGCGTAGGGGTTGCCCTCGAGATCGAGCGCGGCAGGCAGGGTGCGGCTGTCCGCCGACCAGGCGCCGCCGTTGCTGGCGAGATAGTTGGCCTGGGTGGCGCCGGAGGAGATGTTCGGCCGGGCGAAGTGGTACGCCCCGCGGATCACCCCGGCGTCAGCCGTGGCCGGGTCGGGCCGGGGCCGGTAGGCTCGCGCCCCATGGTGTCGATCGACGGGCTGGGCACGCTCTGGGACCGGCTGTTCACCGCGCAGCCCGACCCCCCACCGCTGCTTGTCCTCGTCACCGCCGCGGTGGCGCTGGTGGTGGTGTCCACCCGGCTGCCCTGGCGGATCGCCCGCAACGCCGTCACCATCGCCCACGAGGGCGGGCACGCCCTCGCGGCCCTGCTCACCGGCCGCCGGCTGCACGGCGTCCGGCTGCACTCGGACACCTCCGGCCTGACCCTCTCGGCGGGCCGGCCGACCGGGCCCGGCATGATCCTCACCCTGCTCGCCGGGTACGTCGCACCGTCGCTGATCGGCGTCGCCGGCGCCTGGCTGCTGGGCGGCAACCGGATCACCCTGCTGCTCTGGGTGGCCGTGGCGCTCCTGCTGGCCATGCTGGTCATGGTCCGCAACGTCTTCGGGGCGCTGTCGCTGCTGGTCACCGGCGGGGTGGTGCTCGCCGTGTCCTGGTACGCCTCCCCACAGGTCCAGGCCGCCTTCGCCTGGACCTGCGTCTGGTTCCTGCTCCTCGGCGGCGTACGGCCGGTGGTCGAACTCCAGCGGATGCGCTCCCGGGGCCGGATGCCGGAGTCCGACGCCGACCAGCTCGCCCGGCTCACCCCGTTCCCACCGCTGTTCTGGGTGGCGCTGTTCGCGCTGGTCAACCTGCTCGCCCTGGTCGTCGGCGCGGCGCTGCTGGCCGGCCCGATCCTCACCGACGCCGGTCTAACCGTCTGACCGGACAGCCGGCAAAACCGGTCGGCTGATCCGGCAACCGCGCCACCCGGCCCGCGCGTGTCCACTGCGACCGACACGGGGGAGGTGGCAGGTGCCGGACGTCGACGGGTTCGACGAGTTCTACCGGGGTAGCCGGCAGCGGCTGCTCGGCTTCGTCTTCGCGCTCACGGGCAATCTCGCCGAGGCGCAGGACGCGGTGCAGGAGGCGTACATCCGGGCCTGGCAGCGCTGGTCCACGGTGCGCGGCTACGACGACCCGGAGGCGTGGGTCCGGGTCGTCGCCTCCCGGATCGCGGTCAGCCGCTGGCGGAGCCTGCGTAGCCGGGCCAGGGCGTACCTGCGGCACGGCGCCGACGACACCACGCCCGGGCCGAGCACCGACACCGTCGCGGTGGTGGCCGCGCTGCGCCGGCTCCCCGAGGAGCAGCGCGTCGCCCTCGCCCTGTACTACCTGCTCGGCATGCCGGTCGCCGAGGTGGCGCGGGAGACCGCAGCCCCGGTCGGCACGGTGAAGGCCCGACTCTCCCGGGGGCGGGTCGCGCTCGCCGGGCTGCTCGCCGTCTCTGACCTGGAGGAGGCCACCGATGCGTGACGACCTGACGTTCGCCGAACGGATACACCGGGAACTGCGGGAAGTCCGCTGGCCCGAGCCGGCGGAGATCCGGGCGCGGGCCCGCCGCCGCAGCCGGCGTACGGCGGTGGCGGCGGCGATCGCGGTGCTGGCCGTCGCCTCGGTCTCCGCCGTGGCGATCGGCGGCCGGGACGGCGCGGTCGCGCCGTTGGCGTCCTGGGCCGACCGGCGGCTGTTCCAGCCCGAGCCGGAGCCGTCCGGGCAGGCCGAGATCCCGCAGGAGGCGCTGCTGGAGCCGGCCGACGTCGGCGTGCGGAGCAACGTGCGCCTGGGGGACGCGGGGCTGGGGGAACAGGTGCGGGTGGACCCGCTGCTGGAGATCTGCGCCGACGGCAGGGGACTGTCGGGGCAGCAGACCGTGTCCCGCTACTCCCGCTCGCAGACCCTGCTGCAGAAGGACATGCCCGGTCAGGCATGGTCGTCGGGTGGCCTGGTGCTCACCCAGGACGTGTACCGACTCACCCCCGGGGCGTCCGCCCGGTTCTTCACCGGGCTGGACCGCATCGTGACCGCCTGCGCCGGCTGGACCGAGGTGGCACCCAGGCCGTGGGGCCCGGGCACCGTCACGGCCTCCGTGGCGCACACCTGGCGGGCGGTCGAGCGCGACTTCGCCGGCGACGAGGCGGTCCTGCTGCGGCAGACCCTGTCGCAGCCGGTGGACGTCGCGACGGGCAAGTCCCTGGACGTGCGGTACCCCTCGGAGACCCGGATGGTCGTCCGGGTCGGGGACCTGGTCACCGTCATCGTCCCGGCGTCCGAGCTGGGCGTCGACCTGCCGAGTTCCCTCCGTTGGACGAGCGACGCGGAACTGCTCGAACTGGGCCGTACCGCCGCCCGGCGGCTGTGCGTCGCCGCCAACCCGTCCTGCTGAGGACCGGCGTCGGCCGGGGCTCCTGCCGGGGGTACGCCCGACAGGAGCCCTGCCACCCGCCTACAGCGGGATGTTGCCGTGCTTCTTCGGCGGGAGCGTCTCGCGCTTGGTACGCAGCACCCGAAGCGCGCGGACGATCTGGGTACGCGTCTCGTGCGGCGAGATCACCGAGTCGATGTACCCACGTTCGGCGGCGATGTACGGGTTGGCCAGGGTGTCCTCGTAGTCGGCGATCTTCTCGGCCCGCACGGCGGCGGGGTCGTCGGCCTTCGCCAACTCCGAGCGGTACAGGATGTTCACCGCGCCCTGCGCGCCCATCACCGCGATCTGCGCGGTCGGCCAGGCGAAGTTCAGGTCCGCGCCGAGGTGCTTGGAGCCCATCACGTCGTACGCCCCGCCGTACGCCTTGCGGGTGATGACGGTGACCTTCGGGACGGTGGCCTCGGCGTACGCGTAGATCAGCTTGGCGCCCCGGCGGATGATGCCGTCCCACTCCTGGCCGGTGCCGGGCAGGAAGCCGGGGACGTCCACGAAGGTCAGCACCGGGACGTTGAACGCGTCGCAGGTGCGCACGAACCGGGCGGCCTTCTCCGACGCGGCGATGTCGAGGGTGCCGGCGAAGTGCATCGGCTGGTTGGCCACCACGCCGACCGGGCGGCCCTCGACCCGGCCGAAGCCGACGACGAGGTTCTGCGCGTAGAGCGGCTGGACCTCCAGGAACTCGCCGTCGTCGAGGACGTGCTCGATCACCCGGTGCATGTCGTACGGCTGGTTGGCCGAGTCGGGGATCAGGGTGTCCAGCTCACGGTCGGAGTCCGTGACCGTCAGGTCGGCCGGGGCCTCGAACACCGGTGGCTCGTCCAGGTTGTTCGACGGCAGGTACGACAGCAGCGCCTTGACGTACTCGACCGCGTCCTCCTCGTCCGTGCCGAGGTAGTGCGCGTTGCCGCTGCGCGAGTTGTGCGTCCGCGCGCCGCCCAACTCCTCCATCGCCACGTCCTCGCCGGTGACCGTCTTGATCACGTCCGGGCCGGTGATGAACATGTGCGAGGTCTGGTCGACCATCACGGTGAAGTCGGTGACCGCCGGGGAGTACACCGCGCCGCCCGCGCACGGCCCCATGATCAGGGAGACCTGCGGGATGACGCCGCTGGCCCGCACGTTGCGGAAGAAGATCTCACCGTAGAGGCCGAGCGAGGCGACGCCCTCCTGGATCCGGGCCCCGCCGGAGTCGTTGATGCCGACCACCGGGCAGCCGATCTTCATGGCCAGGTCCATCACCTTGACGATCTTCTCGCCGAAGACCTCGCCGAGGGAGCCGCCGAAGACCGTGAAGTCCTGGGAGAAGACGCAGACCTGCCGGCCGTCGACCGTGCCGTAGCCGGTGATCACCCCGTCGCCGTACGGGCGGGTCCGCTCCAGGCCGAAGTTGGTGGACCGGTGCCGGGCGAACTCGTCCAGCTCGACGAAGGAGCCCTCGTCGAGCAGCATCTCGATCCGTTCCCGGGCGGTCTTCTTGCCCCGCGCGTGCTGCTTCTCGACCGCCCGCGCCGACCCGGCGTGCACCGCCTCGTCGACCCGTCGCTCCAGGTCCGCCAGCTTGCCGGCGGTGCTGTGGATGTTGATCCCGGTCTCGGTAGTCACCCTGGGAATATAACGATGGTTCAGGCCGGCGCGGTGTGTAGTGCGCCTCAGTGCGGGCTCCGCCGACGGTTCCCGGCCGGCCGCCGGGGCGGGCCGTAGGCTGGCGGGATGCCCGGCTCCCCGTACACCGACCTGGACCGCCCGCCGCTGTCGGCGGCCCGGCTGCGCCGCGCGCTGGTCGCCCCGCACGGGCCCTGGCGGCACCTCGACCTGCGCGACGAGACCGGCTCCACCAACGCCGACGTCGCCGAGGCGGCCCAGGCGGGGGAGCCGGAGGGGCTGGTCGTGGTCGCCGAGCGGCAGACCGCCGGTCGGGGTCGGCGCGGCCGGTCCTGGCAGTCGCCGCCCCGCGCGGGCATCGCGACCAGCGTCCTGCTGCGGCCCGGCGAGGCCGTCGCGGAACGCGGCTGGCCGCCGGCCCCCGCCTCGGGGTACGGCTGGCTGCCGCTGCTCGCCGGCGTCGCACTGGTGGAGACGGTGGCCCGGCTGGCCGAGCTGGACGCCGCCCTGAAATGGCCCAACGACCTGCTCGTCGGCGACGCGAAGTGCGCCGGCATCCTGGCCGAGGCGGTGCCCGGCCCGGCCCCGGACCGGCCGACGGCGGTCGTGCTCGGCATCGGCCTCAACGTCACCCTCGGGGCCGGCGAGCTGCCGGAGAACCCGACCGGCCTGCCCGCCACCTCGCTGCGACTGGCCGGGGCCACCGCCACCGACCGGGACCCGCTGGTCCGCGCCCTGCTGCGCTCGCTCGCCGACTGGTACGACCGGTGGCGCTCCGCCGGCGGGGACGCGGTGGCCAGCGGCCTGCGCGACGCCTACCTGGCCGCCTGCGCCACCGTCGGTCGGCCGGTGCGGGTGCTGCTGCCCGGCGGCGACGAGGTCACCGGCACGGCCACCGGCGTCGACCCCGACGGTCAGCTCATCGTCGACACCCCCGTCGGCCCGCGCGCCCTCGCGGCCGGCGACGTCCTGCACCTGCGCTAGCCGCCACGCGGGAACCACCGCACCGGCTGATCCAACTGTGCGCGTCGACCGGTTACGGTCAGCGCGTCCGTTCTGCGAGGAGGTTCCCGTGGCGTTCCCCGAAGACGTGCTCACCGAGGACGAGCACGTCGTGCTGCACCTGCATCCGCACTGGAAGTCGGTCGTGCGGCCGGTACTGGTGCTGGTGCTCGCCGTCGCCGCAGTGGTGGCGGCCTGGATCCTGCTCCCGGACGGCGAGGCCTCGACCATCGCCCTGTACGCGGTCGCGGGGCTCGCCCTGCTGCTCGTGCTCTGGTTCGGGCTCTGGCCGTTCCTGGTCTGGCGCAGTACGCACTACCTGTTCACCAACGAGCGGGTGCTGCTCCAGCAGGGGGTGCTCTCCCGGGACCGGCGGGACATCCCGCTCACCCGGATCAACGACCACGCGATGAGCCAGCGCTTCGTCGAGCGGCTGCTCGGCTGCGGCACGCTGACCATCGAGTCGGCCGGCGAGCGCGGCCAGTCGATGCTGACCGACGTCCCGGGGGTGGACCGGGTGCAGACCAAGCTGTACGAGCTGGTCGAGGCGCACCACGACCGGCACTCCCTCGGCGACGGCGAGATGCGCGAGATCCTCGCTGACATGCGCGAGGGTAAACCCCTCCGAGACCCCACCTCCTGACCTCACCCACCCGGCCCCCTCCCGCAGCGGGTGGGGGCCGGGTGGGGTCGGAGTCAGGTGGGGCGGAGGGTGAACCAGCCGCGGAAGCGGGTGCGGAGCACCTCTCGGTCCGGCTGGTCGTCCGGCCCGAGGCGGAACATCGTGCCGGTGAGGCTGACCGTGCCGAGCCCCGGCCGGGCGGTGGACGGGCGACTGCCCGCCACGTCTAGGCGCACCGTCAGGCGGTCGCCGGCCCGTACCGGGGCCAGCCAACGCAGTTCCTCCAGTCCGGGGGAGGCGTCGGCCGCAGCCCGGGCCAGCACGTGGTCGACATACGCCCGCATGAAGAGGCTGACCGTGTAGAAGCCGCTGGCGATCAGCCCGCCGTGGTGGCTCGCGGCGGCCTGTTCGGGATCGACGTGGTACCACTGCGGGTCGAACCGGCGGGCGAAGGCGACCATCTCGTCGCCGTCCACCAGCACCACGCCCAGATCGAAGGTACGCCCGGGAGTCAGGTCCTCGAAGAACAGCTCGGCCGGTGCGCCCGTGCCCGATCGCACCGGAAGGCCCACCGGGGACGGCGCGACGGCGCTGCCGCCCGGCACGGCGGCCGAGCTCTCGTGGTGCGTCGTCGGCGAACCGGGAGCGGCCTGCTCCGGGGCGGCCGGTCGGGCTTGCTCCGGGGCGGCCGGTCGGGCTTGCTCCGGGACGATCGGTCGGGCCTGCTCCGGGGCGGCCGGTTCGGTGTCGGCGGTGCCGGTCTGCTGTGGGCCGGCCGATCCGGCGTCGCCGGCCTGCTCCGGGACGGTCGGTCCGGCCTGATCCCAGGCGATTGGTCCGGTGCCGGCGGGGGGCGTCCCCGGACCGGCGAAGCCAGGACGATCGGGGCCGGGACGATCGGGGCCGGGCTGCGGCGTGGCGGGGCTGGGGCGGTCCGGGCCGGTCCCCGGCGTGGCGATGTCGGTCACGTCGCGGCTCACCGCCGGCGCCGGCGGGTGCCGGCGTGCAGCTCGTCGGCGAGTTCCGCCGCCAGTTCGCCGTCAAGCGTGGCCCCGAGCGCGGCGTCGGCCGGCGCGGGACGCCCCTGCGTCGGGGCGGCGCCACTGCGGCGGCCTGCCGGCCGGCGGGTTCCGGGCTCCGGCTCGGCCTCCTCCAGCTCGCTGACCGACTCGGCCAGTTCGGCGACCGGGTCCATCTCGGCCATCGTGTCCCACTCGTCTCGGGGAATGGTGTGCCAGGTGTCGGCCTGTGGCTCGACCGGCGCGGGCTGGAAGACGAACGTCCGGTACGACCAGAAGCGGAAGAGGGTGGCCAGTAGCACGCCGCCGGTCTTCGCCACGTTCAGGGCGAGCAGGCTGGTCATGCCGAGGCCGTACTTTGCCGCCGCCAGGACGCCGAGCTCGATAAGCAATCCGGTCGCGTTGAACAGGAAGAAAAGGGCGTATTCTCGACGTAGCGCCGCTTTTGGGCGATCCCGGTACGTCCAGTGCCGATTCATCAGATACGACGTGATCGTCGCCACCACGGTGGCGATGGCAGTCGCCTTGAGCTGGCCCTCCCGGAAGACGGTGAGTGCCAGCGCGTTGAACACCGCGTAATTGATGACGGTGTTGATGCCGCCGACGATGCCGAATTTGAGCGCCTCATGGATGAACTTCTGCCAGCGCTCAGGCAGCAGACGGACAAGACGCATGGGCAACACCTTAGGCGAGTGGGCGGGGCCGGTTAGGCCCGGCCGGACGAGAGGGGCGGCAGGTCACGCCCGGGGTTCCCGGTCGAGGGCCGCTCCCGTGACGGTCTGGGTTCCCGCCTCGACGGACTGGGTTCCCGCTTCGACGGTTTGGGTTCCCGCTTCCACGAAGACGAACCTTCGGTACGACCAGAACCGGAACAGGGTGCCGAGGCCGGTGCCGACGATGAAGCTGGCGACGTTGTCGGCGAGCGCGGTCTGGAAGACGCCGGGCCAGAGGGCGCCGAGGCCGTACCGGCTGATCGCCAGGCAGGCCACCGCGATGCCCAGGCCGACCGCGTTGAAGAAGAAGAACAGCGCGTACTCGCGGGCCGGGTTGGAACGCTGGCGGTGCCGCCACGTCCAGAACCGGTTGCCGACGAAGGCGACGGTCGCGGCGATCACGGTGGAGATCGTCTTCGAGGTCACCTGCTCGAAGCCCTGGGCGTTGACCAGGTAGTTGAAGAGGGCGAAGTCGACGAGGAAGGCCACGCTGCCCACGGTCGCGAACTTGCTGAGCTCGCGGACCAGATGACCGAAACGGTCAATCAGGGTGCGTACCGGACCCGGGCGGGTCGGCGGGGGGCCTGACTGGTCCCCGGTCATCGTCGCGGCCACCCGCCGAGCGTACCGGTTCCATCCGCCGGAGGCGGGCACCAACGGGCGACCGGCCCCCCGGCGCGCTGCGGGGGCGCGGGGCCAGGCTGAGCCGCCGGGAGCACCGACGCGCGTCGGTGAGCACACCGTAACCCGCGGTGCGCCAATTGTGGATGGGGTTGCCGAATGGATGCGGGTCACCCGTCGCGCAGTTCCGGCGTCGGTCCAGCCGCGTCAACGCCCCGGCCACCCGTACCACCCCGGCGCCGTTGACCCGAAGTCGCCCCGTGCGGCGGTGACCTCGGCCAAGGTTCACCAAAGGATTTGCGTGAAACTGCGCGTGAAAGTGGGTATTAGATCGTGATGCCGCAGCGTGGCCGCACCTTGTGCAGTTCTTCACAACCAGTCCCACTGACTCGCGACGTCGCCCGGTTTACGCTGAGGCCAATCCCAGGTTTCCACGAAGGCGACGCCTCGCGCCGTCCCAACTCGTGCATCCCATAGATCGGTCAGCGTCGACCACAAGGAGATGTGTCATGGTTGCTCCGGCTACCGTTCGAGGTATCGATCAGGCCCCGACGTCCCACCCCGAACTGCTCACCTGGGTCCGAGAAGTAGCGGAACTGACCACCCCGGACCGGGTCGTGTGGGTGGACGGGTCCGACGAGGAGTGGCGCCGCCTCACCGACGAACTCGTCGACAACGGCACCCTGATCCGGCTCAACCCGGAGAAGAAGCCCAACTCGTTCTACGCCCGCACCGACCCGTCGGACGTCGCCCGGGTCGAGGAGCGCACCTTCATCTGCTCCGTGGACGAGGCGGACGCCGGCCCCACCAACAACTGGATGGCGCCGGCCGAGATGAAGCGGACGATGACCGAGCTGTACCGCGGCTGCATGCGTGGACGCACCATGTACGTCATCCCGTTCTGCATGGGCCCGGTCGAGGCCGAGAGCCCCATGTTCGGCGTCGAGATCACCGACAGCCCGTACGTGGTGGCCTCGATGCGCATCATGACCCGGATGGGCGCGAAGGTCCTGGAGGCGATGGGCGACGACGCGGACTTCGTCCACGCGCTGCACTCCATCGGCGCGCCGCTCGCCCCCGGCCAGCAGGACGTCACCTGGCCGTGCAACGAGACGAAGTACATCTCCCACTTCCCGGAGACCCGGGAGATCTGGTCCTTCGGCTCCGGCTACGGCGGCAACTCGCTGCTCGGCAAGAAGTGCTACTCGCTGCGGATCGCCAGCGTGATGGGGCGCGACGAGGGCTGGCTCGCCGAGCACATGCTGATCCTGAAGATCACCTCACCGGAGGGGCGGGTCTACCACGTCGCCGGGGCGTTCCCGTCCGCGTGCGGCAAGACCAACCTGGCCATGCTGGAGCCGACCATCCCGGGCTGGAAGGTCGAGACCATCGGCGACGACATCGCCTGGATGCGCTTCGGCCAGGACGGCCGGCTCTACGCGGTCAACCCCGAGTACGGCCTCTTCGGCGTCGCCCCCGGTACCGACTGGAAGACCAACGCCAACGCGATGCGGACGCTGGACCGCGGCAACTCCGTCTTCACCAACGTCGCCCTCACCGACGACGGCGACATCTGGTGGGAGGGGATGGGCGAGCCGCCGGCGCACCTGGTCGACTGGAAGGGCAACGACTGGACGCCGCAGAGCGACAGCCTCTCCTCGCACGCGAACAGCCGGTTCTGCACCCCGATCACCCAGTGCCCGATCCTGTCCGACGACTACTACGACCCGAACGGCGTGCCGATCGACGCGATTCTGTTCGGCGGTCGTCGCCGGGACACCATCCCGCTGGTCACCGAGGCCCGGGACTGGGTGCACGGCGTCTACCTGGGGGCGACGCTGTCCTCGGAGACCACCGCCGCCGCGTCCGGCGCGGTGGGCGTGGTGCGCCGCGACCCGATGGCCATGCTGCCGTTCATCGGCTACCACGCCGGCGACTACTTCCGGCACTGGATCGAGATGGGCAAGGGCACCGACGGCGACGAGTCCAAGCTGCCGAAGATTTACTACGTCAACTGGTTCCGCAAGGACGCCGAGGGCAGCTTCCTCTGGCCGGGCTTCGGCGAGAACTCGCGGGTGCTCAAGTGGGTCGTCGAGCGGCTGGAGGGCCGGGCCGACGCGGTGGAGACCCCGATCGGCATGGTGCCGGCGCAGGACGCGCTGGACATCGAGGGCCTCGACATGACCCCGGAGGACGTCCGGATCGCGCTGAAGGTCGACCCGGCGGAGTGGCGCGAGGAACTGCCGCTGATCACCGAGTGGTTCGAGAAGTTCGGGGACAAGCTCCCCGGCGTGCTCTGGGCCGAGCTGGACGCGCTGCGCGCCCGGCTCGACGCGGAGCAGCCGACGCGGTAGGTGTGATCCGCCCCCGTACAGGGCATCATCTGATCCCATGAGGACGGCCGTCGAGACCCAGGTCCGGCGGCCGTCCGCCGTCCGGGCGCTGACCATCCTGCTCGCCGTGACGGCGGCGGCCACCGTCGTGGTCGAGCTGCTCAACTGGTGGTACGCGCCGGAGCAGGAGTTCGGGCTCGCGGTACGCACCGGCTGGGCGATGCTCCGCTCGCTCGGCTTCCTGGTGCTGATCGGGCACGTCCGCCGGGGCCGTACCGTGGCCAGGCCGTTCGGGCTGATCCTCGCCGTCACCACGGTCTTCGCGGTGGGCCGGCTGGTGGTGCCCCGGCAGGGCGTGCCGCCACTGCCCGGGCTGCTCGGCTTCGCCCTGCTGGCCGCGCTCTGCGTGGCCGTGGTCTGGCTGCTGTACCGCTCGGACGCGGTCGCGGGCCACCTGGTCCGGCACCGCAAGGGCCTGGTCGTCTCCGGCGGGACGATCTCCTGGCAGGAGGTCGCCCCGAAGCGCCCGCCGGTCACCGGCTGGCTGCTCACCAGCCGGGTCGCCGCGTTCACGTACAGCCCGTTGATGCTGGTCCCGGCCCTGGTCGCCACCGGCGCGATCCTGGACGGTCGGTTGGCCGCCGTGCCCGCCGTGCTGTTCTGGTTCGCCGCCGGCATCGGGGTCAGCTACCTCGTGCTGCTCTGCACCGCCTTCCTCATGCGCGGCAAGCGCTGGGCCAGGTCGCTGCTGGTGGCGATCACCCTCGGCGTGCTCGCCGTCGACCTGCCGCTGTGCTGGTGGCTGCTTGGGATCGACGGCCTGATTCGCGACGGCGGGCCGTTGCTCGCCGCCGCCGCCCTGGCGTTGTACGGGTTGTGGCGCGCCGGCCGGGTCGAGCAAGCGGCCGTGCCGGGCTGAGCGCACCGAGCAGGTCGTGGCGCGCCGGCCGGGCGTGCCGGGCTGAGCGCACGGAGCAGGGGGAGGCGGCATGACCGACGAGTACGACGTGGCGGTGGTCGGGGCGGGCCCGGCCGGGGCGGCCGCCGCGCTGGCGGCCCGCCGGGTCGGGGCCCGGGTGCTGCTGCTGGACCGGGCCGACTTCCCCCGGGACAAGGCGTGCGGGGACGGCATCGCCGCGCACGCGCTGGATGTCCTCGCCGGGCTGGGCGTCACCGACGCCGTCGACGGGTACGTCCCGCTGCCCCGGCTGCGGCTGGTCGGGCCCAACGGCGGGGCGGTGGCCCGGCCGCTGCCCCGGCCCGCGTACACGGTGCCCCGGAAGGTCTTCGACGCCCGGCTGGTGGCGGCGGCGGTGGCGGCCGGCGCGGAGCTGCGCCGGCACGCCGTGCGCCGGGTCGAGGCGCGCGACGGGTGGGTGGTGCTCGACGGCGACGTCGCCGCGCGGGCGGTGGTCGGCGCGGACGGCGCCGGGTCGGTGGTCCGCCGGGCGCTCGGCCACCCGCCGAACCCGGACCGCCACCTGGCGCTGGCCGTCCGGGGGTACGCCCAGGCCCGGCCGGGCCCGTCCGAGCAGCTCATCGTCACCTCGGCACCGCGCTGGCCGGCGTACGCGTGGTCGTTCCCGATCGGCGACGGGCGGGCGAACGTCGGGTACGGGGAGGTGCTGCGGGGCGAGCCGCTGACCCGCGCCCACCTGCTGGACCGGCTGGCCGCGCTGCTGCCCGGCACCGACCCGGCCGCGGTGACCGCCCTGCGCGCCCACCACCTGCCGCTGTCCACCCACCGCCCGCCGCCGGGCCGGGGTCGGCTGGTGCTCGCCGGGGACGCGTTGTCGCTGATCAACCCGTTCACCGGAGAGGGGATCTTCTACGCGCTGCTCTCCGGCGCGTTGGCCGGCGCGGCGGCGGCCGGTGACCCGGGCGCCGCCGCCCGGCGGTACGCCGCCGCCCTGCGCCGTCGCCTCGGCACCCACCTGCGGCACAGCTCGACGGCGGCCCGGCTGGCCCGGCGGCGGTGGGTGGTCGACGGGGCGGTGCGCGCGGCCCGCCGCGACGAACGGGTCTTCGGCACCGTCGTCGAGCTGGGCCTCGGCGACGGCCTGCTGGACGCACGCACCCTCGCGATGATCGGCATCGGACTCTCGGCCCGGGATGGGCCACCGCGGGACTGATCCGGGTGGCGGGTCGCTACTCTGCAAGGTGATGACTCTGCGGAACCTCCTCTACTCCGTGTACGAGCGGCGGCTGACGGCCATGCTCGCGGGCAAGCCGGTGCCTCGGCACGTGGGCGTGATGTGCGACGGAAACCGCCGGTGGGCCCGTGAGATGGGATTCGTCGACCCCAACGACGGGCACCGGATGGGCGCGGAGCGGATCAAGGAGCTGCTGCGCTGGTGTGACGCCGCCGGGGTGGGGCACGTGACGCTCTGGCTGCTCTCCACCGACAACCTGTCCCGCCCGGCGGAGGAGCTGGACCCGCTGCTCCAGATCATCGAGGACCTGAGCACCGAGCTGGCCGAGGAGGGCAACCCCTGGCGGCTGCGGATGGTCGGGGCACTTGACGTCCTGCCGGCGCAGCACTCGGCGGCGCTCAAGGCGGCCGAGGAACGGACCCGGGGGCGCGTCGGCGGCGCCCAGGTCAACATCGCCGTCGGGTACGGCGGCCGGCGCGAGATCGCCGACGCGGTCCGCTCGCTGCTGCTGGAGCATGCCGCAGCCGGCGGCACCATCGAGGAACTGGCCGAGGCGTTGGACGTCGACCACA
This sequence comes from Micromonospora sp. NPDC001898, assembly GCF_042891255.1. Taxonomy (NCBI): domain Bacteria; kingdom Bacillati; phylum Actinomycetota; class Actinomycetes; order Micromonosporales; family Micromonosporaceae; genus Micromonospora; species Micromonospora sp. NPDC001898. The sequence goes on from NZ_JBIATC010000005.1 coordinate 205,428, forward strand.
TCTCCGAGCACCTCTACACCCGCGGCCTGCCGGACCCGGACCTGATCATCCGGACCAGTGGAGAGCAGCGGCTGTCGGGCTTCATGCTGTGGCAGTCGGCCCACTCGGAGTACTACTTCTGCGAGCTGAACTGGCCCGACTTCCGCCGGGTCGACTTCCTCCGCGCGCTGCGCTCGTACGCCACCCGCCAGCGCCGTTTCGGCACCTGACCCGCCCCGTTTCCCACCGGCGGGGTGTGGGCGTCCTCAGCGTAGGTGGGGGAGGGCCTCGGTGAGGAAGTCGCCGAGGGCGGCGGGGGAGTCGATCGTCAGGTCGGCGGCCTCGGCGACCTCGTGGCCGGTCTCCGGGTTGGCCACCGCCACGCAGACCCCGAGGAACTCCGGGTCCGCCGCCGCGCGGGCGCGCAGCGCCGCGAACGCCTTGATGTCGGAGACGTCGTCGCCGAAGTACCAGGCGCCGCCGGCGTCCCGGACCACCTCGCCGATGACCATTCCCTTGTCCCGGTCGACCGGAGGCTTGATCTCCAGCACCATCCGGCCGGCCTGCACGCGCAGACCGAGCCGGTCGGCCTGGGCCCGGCCCCATTCCTGCACCTGGGCGCCGAGCTGCGGGGCGGTGCGCCAGTGCAGAGCCACGGAAAGCCGCTTGAACTCGACCAGCGCCCCGGCCGGCAACTCGGCGCGGGCGAGGTCGGCCAGCTCCCGCATGGTCGGCACCCAGGGCAGTGCCGCCGGCTCGGTGACCGTCTCGCCGCCGGAGTGGCTGTGCTCCAGCCCGTAGAGGCCGTAGAGGTCGACGCCGGCCAGCCCGCCGAGTTGGTCGCGGAGGAACTCCACCGGCCGGGCGGAGACGATCGCGATCCGCCGGACCAGCGGCGCGAGGGCCTCGATCGCGGCCAACACCTTCGGGGCCGGCAGTACCGCCGTCGGGTCGTCGTCGACGGGCGCGAGTGTGCCGTCGAAGTCGAAGAAGAGGACGGTGTCGCCCACCCGGCTGGCGGTCGCCTGCCAGGCCCGGTCGGCGTCCAGCGGGGTCTTCGGCTGTTGGTTGCCCAGATTCAACGGTGGTGGCACGGGCGAAAGCGTACCCCGGAGTGAGCGGCCTATCCGTGGTCGAGACGAGTCTCCCCGGACCGGTTCAGGTCAGCGTTCGGAGGCTCCCCGACCCCGTCGTCCGAACGGCACCACCTCGGCGTCCTGGCCGTGGCTGAGCAGGTAGCCCTCCACGAAACCGGTGTTCCGGTCGCCGGTGCGCGCCTCGATCTCGTTGAGCCGGGCCACCAGGAACTCGGTGAGCGCGCTGATCCGGTCGTTGAGCCGGTCGTGCAGCTCGGCGACGACGGCCAGGACGACCGCCGTGCCGGCGGTGGTGAGCGCGAGGACGTTGGCGACCACGGGGAGCTGCCCGCCACCGGCCGCGCCGAGCACCAGGTTGCCGGTCACGGCCGATGTCAGGGACACCACCGCGACCACGACTGCCAACCACTTCAGGGTCATGGACAGACCCCTCCTTCTGTCCCGCAGGGCTGAGTTCGGCCTTGTCCCGTCCCCCCGCCGATGACGAGCCCAAGCAGTACGAATAGGGACGCTAGCGCTCCCGTTCCTCCCCCGAAGGCAAACGAATGGGTTCGATCCTGCCGTTCTTTCGCCATCTGAGGAACTACCCCGCCCGATTACCCATTTTCCGGACATCGATGGGAAGGGTTGGGCGATAAGCGAGGTATCGGATGGTTTCCCGGATGTGGAACTTCTCCGCGTCCGACACGTTCGGGTCGATCAGCCGGCGCAGCAGCGCCTCCACGTCCGGGTCCATCGGAGGTGGGCCGGGCGCGGGGCGCGGGGTGGCCGCCCGGTCCCAGCCGAGCGCCGCGAAGGCGGCCGTCGGGTTGAGGCCGAGGCCCTCGCAGAAGGCGACCACCCGCTCGGCCTCCGGGTCGCTGACCCAGTCCCCCCGGACCCAGCGGTTGATGGTCTGGCGGGAGACGCCGGTACGCCGGGAGGCCTCGGTTCCGCTCCAGGCGCGCATGGCCCGGGCGTCGTCGAGGGCCCGGCGAACGAAGGCGGCGAAGGCGATTTTCCGGGCGTGAGCGCTCTCGGTCACTCCGTGACGGTACGACCACTCACGTCTGGTCCGGTCGCGGGGCGCGCTTCTGTCACGTGAGTGGGACACGCGTACGACCCGTCGGGTGACCGTTCCGCACCGGTTTCGTGGGGCCTCACCAGGGGTGGAATAGGTGCCGGTCAGTGCCGGTGTGATCGGACGAAAAGCTGATACTGTCACGTTCATGGGACAATCTACCGTGTGTCACGTGCCTGAGACGACTGGTGCTCGCATGCGTCCCTCAACCGGTACGAGGGAGGTGTGGTGACCGAACTCGCCACTCGCGCCCAGGCATTCGGCCTGATCGCGGAGGGGGTGGCCGCCGGGCTGAGCGCGCCGTGGCGCCTCTACCTAGCCAGGGGCTGCCGTTTCCTGTCGCTCAACGTGGGAGATCGGGTGGAGTGGAACGCCTGGCGGACCCACCTCGGCTGCCCGGAGCTCAGCGTCCGGGTCTACGACGCCGGCGGCGAGATCCGCCGCTCCTCGGTCGCCGAGGTGGTCCTGGACGGCTGCCGGATCAGCGTCGAACTGACCGAGGAGGTCAGCACCGACGACCTGGACCGGCTGCTGGCCACCGACCCCACCTCCGTCGAGCCGGAGGAACGATGAGCGTCCCGCCGCGCCGCCGTCCCGCCGCGCCGCCGTCCCGCCGCGCCGAGCCGCTGTCCCGCCGCGCAGCCGCCGGGACGTCCCGCCGGGGGGCCGCCGGATGAGTCCTTTCCTCGCGGTCTTCCTCGTCCTCGTCCTCGGCTCGACCAGTTACGCTGCCGGCCGGCTGCACGGTCAGCTCAGCTACCGGATCGGCTACCGCTTCGGGTACCGGCAGGGGTACTTCGACGGCGACCGGGGCGCCTGGAACCGGCGCCGCCGGGAGGCGCAGGCGGCCATCGCCTCAGCCCTGGCCGGCCCGCCGCCGGCCCGCGACCGGAGCGGCCAGGCCGCCCGGCAGGGCACCACCTACACCGGCTCGTCCTTCGCCGCACCGTCCCGCAGGGGTGCCGTGGCGGTCGCCGCGCCGGCCAACGCGAGCGGGCGGCACCCCACCGGCGCCCTGGTCCGGTGGCGGGGCTGAGCAGGCCCGGCCGGCCGCCAGCTCGCGGCGGCGGCTCCGGCCTGGCTTCCGGCGGCGGCTACGCCCCCCGCCCGCCGGCTTCCGCCGGCCGGGGGGAGGGTCGGACCGCCGGCTCCCGCCGGGGCGGCACGAGCCCGGTGCGTCGTCCGCGGCGGACGCGCACCGTCGGGGCCACGTCAGACCGGTGACCGTGGCCCCACCGGCCGGCCGGGATGCGCGCAGGGGGCATGCATCCCGGCCGGTCCGCCGTGCCCGCCCGCCGGCCCGTCGCCGGAGATCCAGTCGACAACCTCTAGCCGGGACGTCCCGGCGGGGCTAGCGTCTAGTCATGGCACGGGGCTCCCCCGAGCCAGCCGGTCAGCCCGGATCTGCGACCTCGCGCACGGGGCCCGCATCCGACCCCGTGTCCCCGGGCACCGGACGAGGCGGAACGCGGATGGCCGGGTGCCCATCCGTCGGAGCAGGCCTGTGACGACTCGCCGTACCCCCGCCGGTGCCGACCAGACCCCGGCCGCGACTGCCACGACCCGCCGCGCCACCCGGAGCCGCCGCGCGGCTGCCCCGGTCGAGCCCGAGGAGCCCCGACCAGCCGGCCAGGCGTTCGTCCTGGACACCTCGGTCCTGCTCTCGGACCCGGCGGCGTTCCACCGGTTCGCCGAGCACGAGGTGGTGCTGCCCCTCGTGGTCATCTCCGAATTGGAGGGCAAGCGGCACCATCCGGAGCTGGGCTGGTTCGCCCGGCAGTCGCTGCGCATGCTGGACGAACTGCGCGTACGTCACGGCCGGCTGGACCGGCCGGTGCCCGCCAACGACGACGGCGGCACCCTGCGGGTGGAGCTGAACCACACGGACGACGGCGTGCTGCCGCCCGGCTTCCGCAACGAGTCCAACGACGCCCGGATCCTTTCGGTCGCGCTCAACCTCGCCGCCGAGGGGCGGGAGGTGACCCTGGTCAGCAAGGACATGCCGCTGCGGGTGAAGGCGGCCTCGGTCGGGCTGCACGCCGACGAGTACCGGCACGGCCAGGCCAGTGACCCGACCTGGACGGGGATGGCCGATCTGGAGTTGGCTGAGGACGAGATCGGTCGGCTCTACGCGGGCGAGACCCTGGACGTGGACGCCGCAGCCGGGCTGTCCTGCCACACCGGGCTGGTGCTGCAATCAACGCGCGGCTCCGCGCTGGGCCGGGTGCTGCCCGACAAGACGGTCCGGCTGGTCCGGGGCGACCGGGAGGCGTTCGGCGTGCACGGCCGCTCGGCCGAGCAGCGGATCGCCCTCGACCTGCTGCTGGACGAGTCGATCGGGATCGTCTCGCTGGGCGGCCGGGCCGGCACCGGCAAGTCGGCGCTGGCGCTGTGCGCCGGCCTGGAGGCGGTGATGGAGCGGCGCCGGCACAAGAAGGTGGTCGTCTTCCGCCCGCTCTACGCCGTCGGTGGCCAGGAGTTGGGCTACCTGCCCGGCTCCGAGACCGAGAAGATGTCGCCCTGGGCGCAGGCGGTCTTCGACACCCTCGGCGCGGTGGTGCACGAGAACGTGCTGGAGGAGGTCATGGCCCGGGGGATCCTGGAGGTCCTGCCGCTCACCCACATCCGGGGCCGCAGCCTGCACGACGCCTTCGTCATCGTGGACGAGGCCCAGTCGCTGGAGCGGGGCGTGCTGCTCACCGTGCTGTCCCGGATCGGCCAGGGCTCGCGGGTGGTCCTCACCCACGACGTCGCCCAGCGGGACAACCTGCGGGTGGGGCGGCACGACGGGGTGACCGCCGTGATCGAGGCGCTCAGGGGCCACCCCCTGTTCGCGCACGTCACGCTGACCCGGTCCGAGCGGTCGCCCATCGCCGCGATGGTGACCGACCTGTTGGAGGGCATTCCACTCTGAGCGCGATTACCGACCGTTAAATGGTGTTTCGTCCCCATTCTGCCTGTGGCCCAGGTCACAAATGTGGCTGATGGTTTCCCATCGGTCCCACCGTGCGCAATGGTGTCCAACGAGCGCCCGCGTCCCGGAAAGACGTCCGCCGTCGTCGACGGCGGGGCGGAAGGAACCCGGGTGCGCCGGCTGCGACCGGCAGGGTCGGGGCGCTCACGACGCGGGTCGACCCCTCCGCGGGTCGGGGCCGCGTCGTGTCCTTGCCCCCGACGAAGGGACCACTTCGTGAGTCGGCTGTGGAGCCGGTTCGGTGCCCGTACCGCCGCCGTCGCACTGCTCTCCGTGGGCGTTGCCGGCGGCTTCTATCTGGGCGAAGACCGGGAAACTCAGCAACAGGGCCTGACCGCGCAGGTCGGCCTCCAGGTCGACCAGGCCGAGTACGACTACCAGCGCGACCGGCAGGCCGAGCACCGGATCAGCTCCGCCAAGCAGCGGGCCGCCGAGTACCAGGCCAAGCTGCGCGCCGCCGCGGCGGCGAAGGAGGCCGCCGAGCGGGCCCGCGAGGCCGAGGCCGCAGCGGCGTCCCGCAAGAAGGAGCGCGAGGCGGCGGCGAAGAAGGAGGCCGCCGAGAAGGCGGCGGCGGCAACCAAGGCGAGCAAGCCGTACGACGGCCCGATCCCGGCCTCGTGCGGCGAGTACGGCGGCAACCGGAAGATCGGCTGCGCGCTGATGCTCGACGCCGGCTTCGGCATCGACCAGTTCCCGTGCCTGGACAAGCTCTGGACCAAGGAGAGCGGCTGGAACCACAAGGCCCGCAACCCTTCCTCCGGCGCGTACGGCATCCCCCAGTCGCTGCCGGGCAGCAAGATGGGCTCGGTGGCCGGTGACTGGGAGACCAACCCGGCCACCCAGATCAAGTGGGGCCTCGGCTACATCAAGGGCCGGTACGACAACCCCTGCGGCGCGTGGCGCAAGTCGCAGAGCAGCGGCTGGTACTGACCGGCGGAGCATCGGGGCGGGGGGGGGTGCGGAATTCGCACCCCCCGCCGCTGTCATGTCGGGACCGGTTTCACCCACGGGTGGCGGTCGGCGGGGTTTGCTGATAGCTCTTGGGGGGTGACCCTGCACGGCGAACCCCCGGGTGGCGACCCGCGACGCTTCGGCACCGAGGCCTTCTACGCCTCGATCGGCCGCGCCTTCGTCGCCATGTGCGCCGTCGTGCCGGTCCTCTTCCTGGTCGAGGGCCTCGACGCCGGTCTCGGCATCGACCTCGACCTGGCCGGCGGCATCATCCCGCGCCGCATCGACGGGCTGGACGGGGTGCTCTTCTCGCCGTTCCTGCACGCCGACTTCAACCACCTCTACAGCAACAGCGTGCCGCTGATCCTGCTCGGCACGTTCGTGCTCGCTGCCGGCTTCCGGCGCTTCCTCTGGTCCACCCTGGTCGTGGTGCTGGTCAGCGGGCTGGGCGTGTGGTTCACCGGCTCGCCGAACTCGGTCGTGGTCGGGGCCAGCGGGGTGATCTTCGGCTACCTGGGCATCCTGCTCACCCGAGGCGTGGTCGAACGGAGCTGGTGGAACTTCGGCGTGGTGCTGCTGGTCGGTCTGCTCTACGGCTGGCAACTGCTGGGCATCCTCCCCACCAATGAGCGGATCTCCTGGCAGGGCCACCTCTTCGGGCTGGTCGGTGGCGCGGTCGCCGCGATCCTGTTCCGGCGTCGCCGGGCCGAGTCCGATCCGTACGACCTGGACTCCCCGCTCACCCTGCCCTGACGCGGCCCCTTCCCCTGCCACCCGGGCGCGGCGCGCGGGTGTGGGACGTGCTTGCCCCGCTCCCGCGCCGGGCCTACGGTCGGCACCAGCACGCGTTTATCCATGAGCGGAAAGTGACGGTACGTCATGCCCGAGGTGGACGTCGCAGTGATCGGTGCCGGTCCGACGGGGCTCTTCGCCGCGTACTACGCCGGGTTCCGGGGGCTCTCCGTGGCGGTGGTCGACGCGCTGCCCGAGGCAGGTGGCCAGATCACCGCGATGTACCCGGAGAAGTTGATCCTCGATGTGGCCGGCTTCCCGGCGGTCAAGGGTCGGGACCTGGTGGCCAACCTGGTCGCCCAGGCCGCCCCGTTCCACCCGCGGTACCTGCTCGGCACCCGGGCCGAGAAGCTGTCCCTTGCCGAGGGGCGGCCGGTGCTCGGCCTCGCCGGTGGCCAGCAGCTCTCCTGCGGCGCGGTGATCGTCACCGGCGGTCTGGGCAGCTTCAGCCCACGTCCGCTGCCGGTGGCCGACAGCTTCACCGGCGCCGGGATCGTCTACTTCGTGCCGGAGCCCGCCGCGCTGGCCGGCCGGGATGTGCTGATCGTCGGCGGTGGCGACTCGGCGTTCGACTGGGCGCTGGCGTTGCAGCCGCTGGCCCGCTCGGTGACGCTGGTGCACCGGCGGGAGAGGTTCCGGGCCCACGCCGGCACCGTCGCCCGGGTGCAGGAGCTGCCCGTCCGGGTCATCGTCAACGCCGAGGTCACCCGGCTGCACGGGGACAGCGCGGTGACCGGTGCCGAGATCACCGTGCGGGGCGGTAGGCCCGAGACGCTGCCGGTCGACACGGTGGTGGCCGCGCTCGGCTTCACGGCAGACCTGGGCCCGATCGCCGAGTGGGGGCTGCGACTGGACCGTCGGCACATCGTGGTGGACAGCGCGATGGCGACCAACCTGCCCCGGGTGTTCGCGGCCGGGGACATCACCGAGTACCCGGGCAAGGTCCGGCTGATCGCCACGGGCTTCGGCGAGGCGGCCACCGCGGTCAACAACGCCGCCGTGGCGATCGACCCGTCGGCCCACCTCTTCCCCGGCCACTCCTCCGACGCCTGACCCCAATCCCACCCCACCCCACCCCACCCACCCCGCCCGCGCCGCACCTCATCCGTGCGCCGATCTTGCAGTTGAGGCCCGGACAAAAGGTGCAGAATGGGTCGAACCGGGGGCCCGAAGTGCAAGATCGCGGGGTGGGTCAGCGGGGGCGGTGGGTGGGTCGGGTCAGCGGGGGAGGCCGATGAGGTCGGCCATCAGGGCGGTCTGGTGGTCGAAGTACGCGTCGCGATGCGGTAGCGCGCGGTTGATCCGGCCGAACAGCTCGAAGCTGATCAGCCCGAAGAGCTGGGTCCAGCCGGCCATCCCCCGGGCGAGCAGCGCCGAAGGCAGCCCGGGGGCGAGGCCGTCGGCGACCTCCGCGAGGTCCGTCCGGAGCGGCTCGGGCACCTCTCCCGGGTCGGGGGCGGCGAGCCGCCCGGCGGCCATGCCGTCGCGCAGGATGCCGACCAGGATGGCCGGTGGGCGCTGGGCCGGCCCCACCGTGTCGGCCGGGGCGGCGTACCCGGGGACCGGGCTGCCGTAGAGCAGCGCGTACTCGGCGGGGTGGGCCAGGGCCCAGTCACGGGCCGCCCGGCACGCCGCGTGCCAGCGCCCCCGCAGGTCGAGCCGGTCCGCGCCCGCGTCGGCCGCCTCCACCACCGCCCCCAGTGCGTCGTACGCATCGATGATCAGTGCGGTGAGCAGGTCGTCCCGGCTCGGGAAGTAGCGGTAGATCGCCGAGGACACCATTCCCATGTCCCGGGCCACCGCCCGCAGGCTGAGGTTCGCCCCGTCGCTGGCGAGGTGCCGGCGGGCGACGGCCTTGATCTCATCGAGCATCTCGGCGCGGACCCGGGCGCGGATCGAGGAGGCGGGCATGGTCCTCACTCTGCCACAGCCGAGAGCGGCCATCAAAACAGAGAGCACTGCTCTTGACGGGCGGCTGGGCGGGGCTGCATGCTGGGCGGGCCACGTCGAGAGCAGTGCTCTCTAGTCGTACTCATGCTTCGAAAGGTGATCTGTGATGTCGCTGCACGTGATCGTCGGCGGCGGGCCCGTCGCCACCGCCACCGCCCGCCTCCTCACGGCCGCCGGCGAGCGGGTCCGGATGGTCACCCGGCGCGGGACCGGCCCGGATCACCCGACCGTCGAGCGGGTCGCCGCCGACGCCGCCGACCCGGACCGGCTCGCCGCCCTCGCCGAGGGCGCGGTCGCCCTCTACAACTGCGCCAACCCGGCGTACCACCGCTGGCCGATCGACTGGCCACCGCTGGCCGCCGCGCTGCTCACCGCCGCCGAGCGCGCCGACGCCGTGCTCGCCACGGTCGGCAACCTCTACGGGTACGGGCCGGTCGACGGCCCGATGACCGAGGCGACCCCGCCGGCGGCCCCCGGCACGAAGGGGCGGGTCCGCAACCGGATGTGGGCCGAGGCGCTGGCCGCCCACCGCGCGGGCCGGGTCCGGGTGACCGAGGTGCGCGGCTCCGACTACCTGGGCGCCGGCGCCACCTCGATGCCGATGATGCTGCTGCCCGGGGTACTCGCCGGCCGCCGGGTGGTGCTGCCCGTCGACTTCGACGCCCCGCACACCTGGACGTACGTCGACGACGTCGCCCGTACCCTGGTGGCGGTCGCCGCCGACGAGCGCGCCTGGGGCCGGGCCTGGCACGTACCCAGCCCGCCCGCGGTCTCCGCCCGCGAGTTGGCCACCCGGGCCGCAGTCCTGGCCGGCGCCCCTGCCCCGAGACTCACCCGGCTGCCGTACCCGGCGCTCTGGCTGGGCGGGCTGGTCAACCCGTTCGCCCGGGAGTTGCGGGAGACCGCCTACCAGTTCGACCGGCCGTACCTGCTCGACTCGACCGCGGCCACCGCCACGCTCGGCCTCGCGCCGACCCCGCTGGACCGCGCGCTCGCCGAGACCGTCGCGGCCCTGCGCGGCGTCACCCCGCCCGCCGACCGGAAGGCCGCTCGGTGACCGTCGGCGCTGAGCCGGAGCCCTCCTGACCGGTGGCGGGCCGGGTGCGGGCGGCGATCACCACCGCGACCAGGGTGAGCGCCGCACCCGGCAGCGTGGCCACGTCGGGGTGTTACTCCTGCTCGGCCAGCGGACGACCGTCGAAGTCGATCGCCGAGTACAGCGCCAGCTTCTCCAGCCGGTGGTACGAGTCGATCACCCGGATCGTGCCGCTCTTGGAGCGCATCACGATCGACTGCGTGTACGCCCCGCCGGCCCGGTAGCGCACACCGCGCAGCAGGTCGCCGGAGGTGACCCCGGTGGCCACGAAGAAGCAGTTGTCGCCCGTGACCAGCTCGTCGGTGGTGAGCACCCGGTCCAGGTCGTGCCCGGCGGCGAGCGCCTTCTCCCGCTCCGCGGAGTCGCTCGGCCAGAGCTTGGCCTGCATCATCCCGCCCATGCACTTGAGGGCGCAGGCGGCGATGATCCCCTCGGGAGTTCCGCCGATGCCCATCAGCACGTCGACGTCCGACTCGTCGCGGGCGGCGGCGATGGCACCGGCGATGTCGCCGTCGGAGATGAACCTGATGCCGGCCCCGGCGCGGCGGATCTGGGTGACCAGGTCGTTGTGGCGCGGGCGGTCCAGCACGCAGACGGTGACCTCGGAGATGTCGGTGCCCTTGACCTTGGCGATCCGGCGCAGGTTGTCGGCCACCCCGGCGTTGATGTCGACCACGTCGGCGTAGGCCGGGCCGACGGCCAGCTTCTCCATGTAGAAGACGGCACTCGGGTCGAACATCGCCCCGCGTTCGGCCACCGCGAGCACGGCGAGCGCGTTCGGCATGCCCTTGCTCATCAGCGTGGTCCCGTCGACCGGGTCGACCGCGACGTCCACCTCGGGGCCGGTGCCGTCGCCGACCTCCTCGCCGTTGAAGAGCATCGGGGCGTTGTCCTTCTCGCCCTCGCCGATCACCACGACGCCCCGCATCGGGATCGAGTTGATCAGCTTGCGCATGGCGTCGACGGCAGCCCCGTCGCCGCCCTCCTTGTCGCCCCGGCCGACCCACCGGCCGGCGGCCATCGCCGCCGCCTCGGTGACCCGGACCAGGTCGAGGGCGAGATTGCGGTCCAGATCCTGGGGGGTACGCGTCCTGGTGCTCGTCATGACGGCTTCCTCCTCGCGACGTTGCGGGGTGGACCGGCGGCACGCGGTCGTCGCCGCCGCCAGTTTTGTCGCTGATCCTCACACGATCGTCAACCTATCGCCGGGTCGGGGCGCTGGTGGCCACCTTCCCGCCAACCGGTCGGTGGGACGGATCACCCTGTTACTCCCGCTCACCCGGCCGGCTGGGGAACGCGCCGGCTGGGAAACGCGCCGGCTGCCGGTGGTGGTGGGCCGCTTCTCGTTCCTCGGGGCCTGGAAGAATGGGGAGGTGGATCCCGCACAGCCCGCCGAGCGCACCCCCGCCGAGCCGACCCCTGCGACGCCCGCTCCGTCGGAGCCGACCCCGCCGGCCCCGGCCGGGGCGCCGGCCCTCGTCGAGCCGGCGTCCACCCGCCCGGCCGGGCCGGGCGAGCAGTCCGCGCCGTCCCCGAGCGGGCCGGCGGTGTCGCCGGGGCGGCCCGGGGGGCGACCGGCAGCCGGCAAAGAGAAGAGCAGGTCCGAGCGGTCGCCGAAGGACATGGCGATCTCGCTGTTGGTGCTGCTGGTCCCCATCGTCCTGCTGCTCGCCTTCTACCGGGGCTTCCTCGGGGGCGACCAGCCGAACACCGTCGACCCCGCCCCGGCGCTGGAGCAGGCCCGCGCGGCCAACGCGTTCCCGGTGAGCCAGCCCACCGGGCTCGGCGACGACTGGAAGACGGTCAGCGCCAGCTACCGCGGCGTGGAGGGCGGCTCCAGCCTGCGGATCGGTTACCTGACCCCGGAGGGGCGGGGCGCCCAGCTCGTGCAGAGCAGCGTGCCTCCCGAGCAGCTGTTGCCCGCCGAGCTGACCGCCGAGGGGCAGCCCCAGGGCCCCACCGAGTTGGGCGGGCGCAGTTGGCAGCGCTACACCGCCCGGGGCAACGAGCAGGCCCTCGTGCTGCTCGAACCGGACCGTACGGTGATCGTGGTCGGCGACGCTCGGGAGAACGAGCTGCGCCGGCTCGCCGACGCCGTCCGTTAGGGCGGGCCGCCTCGCCACCGGGCCGCCCCGGTGGGGCGGATGGACCGGACAGGGATTGCCGAAGGCGGCGACAGGGAACAGAAGGTGTGCGACCTCGTCGGCGCAGCCAGCCGGACGGGACTCGTGCGTCGGAGCCAGCGCTCGGGCTACGGCGTGACGCCTCCGGTGCCCTGCGCGGGCCGGACGACCCACTTGGAGAGGTTCACGTGACCATTCGTCGCTTCAGCGCAGCGGTCTTCGCCGCGACGCTGCTCACCCCTGGTCTGGCAGCCTGCAACAGCACCGGAACCGGAGAGGCGGGGTCCTCCGCGTCCCCGGCGGTTTCCGGTAGCGCGGCTTCCGGCAGCGCCGCCCCGGGCAGCGCCTCGCCCGGTACGGGCGACGCCAAGCAGGCCCTGTTGAACTCGACCAACGAGATCCGCAACGGAAACTTCCGGTTCACCATCGCCGGCGTCGGCACCACCGCCGAGGGGCGGGTGCACGAGCCGAGCCAGAGCGCCGAGATGAAGCTGACCATCGGCGACGCCTCCTCGGACGTGCTGATGAAGCTGGACCTGGTGCACCTCAAGCCGGACAGCTGGGTCAAGCTCGACCTCGGTGGCCAGGCGGCCAAGCTGCCCGGCGTGCAGAACCTCAACCTCGGCAAGTACCAGCACCTCGACCAGTCCCGGATCAAGGGCAACCGCAACCTGGCGTTCGACTTCGACAAGGTCGACCCGGCGGGCAGCGAGGTGCTGACCCAGGGGGTCACCGAGGTCCGGCAGACCGGCGAGGGCGCGTACGCGGGCACGATCGACGTGACGAAGGCCGCCGAGGCCGGCTCGCTGAACGCCGAGCTGATCAAGACGCTCGGCCAGCAGGCCCGTTCGCTGCCGTTCACGGCGAAGCTGGACCCGCAGGGCCGGCTCAGTGAGCTGGTCATCCAGATCCCGGCGTCCGGCCAGAACAAGGCGCAGGACATCAAGATCACGTACGCCGACTACGGTGCGGCGAGCGCCGCCCAGCGCCCGCCGGCGGCCCAGGTCGTCGAGGCTCCCAACGAGCTGTACAACCTGTTCAGCTGAGGCTCGGGCGGGTGCGGGGCCGGCCGTTGCCGCCCCGCACCCGCCGTCAGGCGTCCGGCTGCTGCTGACGGGCCGCGTCGATGCGGGCCCGCGCGCCGTCGAGCCAGCGCTGGCAGATCTCGGCCAGCTTCTCGCCGCGTTCCCAGAGCGCCAGCGACTCCTCCAGCGAGGTGCCGCCCGTCTCCAGCCGTTCCACCACCGAGGCCAGCTCGGCGCGGGCCTGCTCGTAGCTGAGCCGCTCGTCCGGCCCGGCGTTCTTCTCGTCAGTCATCGGTCCCATCCCAGCACATCCCCGTCCGTCCGCCACGCCGGGCGCTCCGCCGTTCCGTACCGGGCCGCCCGGTCGGCCCGCCCGCGTCACGCCAGCCCGCTCCGCCGGCTCGCCCCGCGCGCTCAACCATCGCGGCCGACTCGCCCCGCGCTCAACCGTCGACCGTCGCGGCCAGCTCGCCCTCGGCGAGGCGTACCCGCAGCGGGTCGCCCCCGCCCACCTCGCCGGCCGATCGGACCACGTGGCCGTCGGCCCGCTGGACGATCGCGTAGCCCCGGTCGAGGGTGGCGGCGGGGGAGAGGGCGCGCAGCCGGGCCAGGGTGTGCCGCAGTTCCTCCCCGGCCGCGCCGAGGCGGTGGTCCAGGCAACGCCCGGCCCGCTGGCGCAGCGCGGCGACCTCGGTGGCCCGCTGCTCCACCATCACCTGCGGCCGGGCCAGCACCGGCCGGGACCGCAGCCCGTCCAGGCGGTGTGACTCCCGGTCGACCAGGTTGCGCACGGCCCGTTCCAGCCGGTGCCGGGCCTGCCCGATCAGGCGCAGTTCCTCGCCCAGGTCGGGCACCACCCGCTTGGCCGCGTCCGTCGGCGTCGAGGCCCGCACGTCGGCGACGTAGTCGACCAGCGGCGCGTCCGCCTCGTGGCCGATCGCGCTGACCACCGGCGTACGGCAGGCGAACACCGCCCGGCACAGCGCCTCGTCGGAGAAGGGGAGCAGGTCCTCGATGCCGCCGCCACCCCGGGCGATGACGATCACGTCGACGGTCGGGTCGGCGTCGAGCACCCGCAGCGCGTCGACGATCTGGGTGACGGCGCCCGCGCCCTGAACGGCCACGTTGACCGTGCGGAACTCCACGGCCGGCCAGCGCCGACGGGCGTTGGTCAGCACGTCCCGCTCGGCGGCGGAGGCGCGGCCGGTGATCAACCCGACCCGCCCGGGCAGGAACGGCAGCCGCCGCTTGCGGGCCCGGTCGAACAGCCCCTCGGCGGCCAGCAGCTTCTTCAGCTTCTCCAGCCGGGCCAGCAGCTCGCCGAGCCCCACCTGACGGATCTCGTCGGCGCGCAGGCTCAGCGTGCCCCGGGCCGCGTAGAACTCGGGCTTGGCGTGCAGCACCACCCGGGCGCCCTCGCGCAGCTCGGGGGCGCCCGCGTCGAGCACGTCCCGGTTGGTGGTCACGGTCAGACTCAGGTCGGCCGCCGGGTCCCGCAGGGTGAGGAAGACGGTGCTGGCCCCGGGCCGCCGGCTGATCTGCGCCACCTGCCCGTCGACCCACACCCAGCCGAGTCGGGCGATCCACGCCCCCACCTTCTGGCTGACCACCCGCACCGGCCACGGCTCCTCGGAGCTGCTCCGCCCGTTCTCACCCGCACTCACCCCCTCACCCTACGGACGCCCCTGACGATCACGGGTCCCGCGTCGCCGGCCGGGCGTCTCGCGGCCCGGATCTCGCGGCCTCCGGTCGACGGCTGGGGACCAGCCCGGCGGTCGGCGGGGGCTGTGGCGGGGATCGCAGCGGCCGTCCGGCTCGGGTCCGGCACGTAGGATGGGCGGGTGACCGAGGCTCAGGCGACCCCCCAGACCGGCAAGCGCGTGCTCCTGGCCAAGCCCCGCGGCTACTGCGCGGGCGTCGACCGGGCGGTGCAGACCGTCGAGGAGGCGCTGAAGCTCTACGGCGCCCCGATCTACGTGCGCAAGCAGATCGTGCACAACAAGCACGTGGTCCGCACGCTGGAGGACCAGGGCGCGATCTTCGTGGAGGAGAACGAGGAGGTGCCGGAGGGCGCCACCGTGATCTTCTCCGCGCACGGCGTCGCCCCCGAGGTCTACGAGCAGGCGAAGGTCCGCTCACTCAAGGCGATCGACGCGACCTGCCCGCTGGTGACCAAGGTCCACCAGGAGGCGAAGCGGTTCGCGGCCGAGGACTACGACATCCTGCTGATCGGCCACGAGGGGCACGAGGAGGTCGTCGGCACCGCAGGCGAGGCCCCCGCGCACATCCAGCTCGTCGACGGCCCGGGCGACGCCGACAAGGTCACCGTCCGCGACCCGAGCAAGGTGGTCTGGCTCTCCCAGACCACGCTGTCGGTCGACGAGACCCTGGAGACCGTGGCCCGGCTCAAGGCCCGGCTGCCGCTGCTCCAGTCGCCGCCCAGCGACGACATCTGCTACGCCACCTCCAACCGGCAGCACGTGGTCAAGGAGATCGCCCCCGAGTGCGACGTGATGCTGGTCGTCGGTTCGCGCAACTCGTCGAACTCGGTACGGCTGGTCGAGGTCGCCCTGGACGCCGGCGCCCGCGCCGGCCACCTGGTCGACTTCGCGCACGAGATCGACGACACCTGGCTGACCGAGGCCCGCACCGTGGGGCTGACGTCGGGCGCGAGCGTCCCCGACGAGTTGGTCCAGGAGGTGCTGGCGTACCTCGCCGAGCGGGGCTTCACCGACGTGGACGAGGTGGTGACCGCCAACGAGCGGCTGATCTTCTCCCTGCCCCAGGAGCTCAAGCGGGACATGAAGGCCGCCGCGGCGGCCACCCGGGCCTGACAGCCGTGCGGTGCCCGACTGTCGACCGGCGGCCGTCGCGCCTGACGGTCGGGCCTGCCCGGCGGTTCACCCGTCCGGTCCGGCGCCGGTTCGTCGCCCTCGGCGGCGAACCCATGGCCGGCGTCGGAACGGATCGTCGTCCGGGCGCGTCGGAACAAGCATGAAGACTCCTCGGATGGCCCTCGCCGCCCTGGTCGTCTGCGCCGCCCTGAGCGCCTGCGGCGGCCAGGGGGCCGGTGACGGCACGCCCGCCCCCAGCCCCTCGGGAGGATCGCCGATGACTGATGCGACCAGCACCGGACCGACGGACCCGGCCGACCCGACCGCCGCCGTGCCGCCCCCGTCGGCGCCCACCAAGACCCCGCAGGGGCCGAGCCTCCCGCCGGGCCCCGGCGCGGCCACGCTGACGGGCACCGTCGAGGCCGGGGTGGAGCCCGGCTGCCGGCTGCTGGACGGCCACCAGCTCGTCGGAGGCCCCGCCGACGTGCTCACACCCGGCACGAAGGTCACGGTCACCGGCCAGGCCAAGCCCGACATGATGACCACCTGCCAGCAGGGCATCCCGTTCGTCGTCGAGTCCGCCCGCCGCGGCTGACCCGTACCCGACCGAACGGGACGTCCCGGCAGCCCGTCCCCCGCCCGACGCGGGGCGGGCTGCCGGTGACGCTGGATGTCAACGCGGACCAGGACGATTCGCCCCGACGGTCAGTTGGCCGTGGCCGCGGCGAGGGACGCCGGATCCACATCGGGGACGGCGAACCTGGGGTTCGACCCCGCTGCCACGACACGCATGACGAATCCCGCGGCCTCCTCCAGTTGGCGCGCACTGGTCAGCCCACCGATCACCGCAGTCCGTCCGCCAAGGTCAGCGGTCAGCGCTGCGGCACGTTCCAGCGCACCGGGCTGGTCGCCGCAGATCGCCACGACCGGTGCCGAGTCCTGCGGCCCCGCGTAGGGCCAGGACGCTCCGGCGAACAGGTGGAGTGCCTTCACCACGTGCGCGCCCCGCGCGATGCGGGCGACGAGTTCCGCGGCCGAGCCCGACGTCGGCTTGAGCTGCCCGGTGGCGTAGTCGACGGCGTTGGTGCAGTCGATCACCGTCATGCCGCTCAGGGCGCCGTCGGCCCCGCCGACGAGGGAGAGTGCCTCCTCCAGGCCATCCCATGCGACCGCGACCACGACCACGTCGACCCGTGCCGCGAAGTCGGCGGGTCCGACAGCCTCAGCCGCGTCGCCGATCTGGCCGGCGGCCCGGCTGGCGTTTCCCGAACTGCGCCCTGTGACCACGACCGTGTGGCCAGCCGCCGCCCATGCCCGGCCGAGCGTTGTGGCGAGGTTTCCGGTTCCCAAAATTCCCACGTTCACGGTGATCTCCTTGATCTGAGGGATGACCTGGAGAACGCTAGGACGGCGGCTCCTACCATCTGGTAGGAGATCGCTGCGACACTGGGAGGATGATCGACGGGACCTGCCAGACATTCGTGTCGGACTGTCACGTCCGCACGGCAGTCGAACTGATTAACCACGCGTGGGATCCCGTCGTCCTGTCGGCACTGCGCGCCGGCCCCACGAGGCGCAACGACCTGTTGGAACGCATCGCGGGCATCAGCGACAAGGTCCTGACGCAGGCGCTGCGACGGCTGCGAGCGCGGGGCCTGATCACCCGGCGGGGCAACGACGACCGGGCGCCGGGGCGTCGCGGCGTCGTCTATCAGCTGTCGCCGCTGGGCGAGTCGTTTGCCAACGGCCCACTCGCGCAACTGGCCCAGTGGGCCGCAGCGCACCAGGCGGAGCTCCTCGAGCCGGCAACAACGTGACGATCCGCGACAGCTAGCGCTCCGTCGCCCGGTGCCGGTCGGCCACTGCCGAGGTCGGCTCCGCCAGCTCCGGCGCCTGCGGCTGGCGGGGGGCCACCTCGACCTGCGCGGGGACGGCCAGCTCCTGGTCGGACACGCCCAGCTCGGCGAGCTTGCGGGCGCTGACCAGCACCCGTGCCTCCAGCGAGCCGACCGCCCGGTTGTACGCCGTCACCGCCCCGCCGAGCGACGCGCCGAGCTTGCCGACGTGGTCGCCCAGGGTGGACAGCCGGCCGTACAGCTCGCGGGCCAGCGAGTGCACCGCGACCGCGTTGCGGGCCAGCGACTCCTGCCGCCACGAGTACGCCACCGTACGCAGCAGCGCCACCAGGGTGGCCGGCGTCGCCAGCACCACGTCGCGGGCGAACGCGTGCTCCAGCAGCGTCGGGTCGCGCTGCAACGCCACGTCGAGGAACGGGTCGGCCGGCACGAACAGCACCACGAACTCGGGGGTCGAGTCGAACGCGGCCCAGTAGGACTTCGCGGCCAGCGCGTCGACGTGTGCCCGCAGGTGTTTCGCGTGCGCGTCGAGCTGGGTGTTCCGGCCCCGTTCGTCGCGCGCCTCCATCGCGGTCAGGTACGCGTCGAAGGGCGCCTTCGCGTCCACCACCACGGTGCGTCCGCCGTGCAGCCGGACCACCAGGTCGGGGCGGACCCCCTGGTGGTCGGTGGCGGCGGTGACCTGCTCGTTGAAGTCGCAGTGCTCCAGCATCCCGGCGGCCTCGACGATCCGGCGGAGCTGGTGCTCGCCCCAGCGGCCCCGCACCTGGGGCGCGCGCAACGCCGCCACGAGCTGCTTGGTCTCGGTACGCAGCTCGCCGGAGACGGTGTTCATCGCGCGGACCTGCTCGCGCAGTTCGGCGTACGCGTCGACCCGGACGTGCTCCAGGTCGGCGACCCGCTGCTCATAGCGCCGGAGGGTGTCGTGCAGCGGCGCGACCGCCCGGGCCACCGCCTCCTGGGACTGGGCGGTCGCCTCGTAGCTGAGCGCCCGCATCGACTGCTCCAGCCGCCCCTCGCCCTCCCGGGTCGCGGCGAGGGTGGCCTCCAGCCGGGCGATGTCGGCTGCCGCCCGGGACCGGGCGGCGAACCAGCCCAGCGCGCAGCCGAAGGTGAGGCAGAACACCACCACGGCCAGCGTCGAGAAGCTCATCACCAGAGCTTGCCAAACGCGTACGAGGTGACGACGCCGGGTACGTTCGATGACATGGAACTTGTGCTCGTGGTCATCCTCGCGGCGCTGCTCGTCGGCGGTCTCCTCTGGTGGCGCCGGGAGAGCGCGGCCCGGGCGGCCCGCAGCCTGGCCGACGCGCGCGCCGACGCCCAGCGGTGGTACGAACGCCTCGGTGGCCAGGTGATGAACCTGCACGGCGACGACCCGGCGGTGCGGCAGGCCCTGGTCGACGCCGGCGAGCGGTACAACGCGGCGGGCGGCCAGCTCGAGCAGGCCCGCACGGTCCACCAGTACCGGCTGGCGCGGGAGACCGCCCTGGAAGGGCTGGCGTACGCCCGGGCGGCCCGGATCGCGCTGGGCATCGACCCCGGCCCCGAGCTGCCGCCGCTGGCCTCCGCGCAGGGTGCCGGCCAGCTCACCCGGGAGCGCGAGGTCAACGTGCAGGGGCAGACCTTCCGGGCCGGCCCACAGCCCGGCCGGGCCACGCCCTACTACTACCCGGGCGGCCGGATGCAGGGTCGGCCGGTGCCGGCCGGCTGGTACTCGACGCCGTGGTGGAAGACCGCGCTCGGCGCGGGCGCCGGGGTGCTCGGCGGCATGCTGATCGCCGACGCGCTCTTCTCCCCGGCGTTCGCCGACCCGGGGTACGGCGCCGAGGCCGGCGGCCAGGAGGGCTTCGACGGCGGCGGGGACCAGGGCGGCGATTTCGGCGGCGGCGACCAGGGCGGCGATTTCGGCGGCGGTGACTTCGGCGGCGGTGACTTCGGCGGAGGCGATTTCGGGGGCGGCGACTTCTGACGCTGGGCACGCGTGAAGAAGGTCCCCCACCGGGCGAGATGCGCCGGCGGGGGACCATTCTCACGTCTCAGCCGGTGTTGCGCATGCCGGCGGCGATGCCGTTGACCGTGGTCAGCAGGGCCCGCTCCAGGGCCGTCCCGTCGTTGGGGGCGCGCCGGCCGCCCGGGGCGGTGGCCACGGCCCGGCCTGCCGCGCCCGAGTCCCGGTACTGCCGCAGCAGCGCCACCTGGAGGTGGTGCAGCGGTTCCAGGTAGGTGTCCCGCACCGCGAGGGTGCGCTGGAGCACCGGCGAGTTCTCCAGCAGGGCCGGCGAGGAGGTGACGGCCAGCACCTCCTGCTTGGTCAGCTCGTACTCCTGCTCGATCTTGTTGAAGATCGGGTGCAGCTTCTTGGGCACCAGGGTCTCGACGTACCGGCGGGCGATGCTCAGGTCGGTCTTGGTCAGCATCATCTCGACGTTCGACAGGAACGTGCGGAAGAAGTGCCAGTTGCGGTGCATCTCGGCGAGCACGTCCCCCAGGCCGGCCTCGCGCGCCGCCGCCAGCCCGGAACCCACCCCGAACCAGCCGGGCACGATCTGCCGGGTCTGGGTCCAGCCGAACACCCACGGGATGGCCCGCAGCCCGGCCAGGCCGGCCCCGGTGTTGGGCCGCTTCGCCGGGCGGGAGCCGATGTTCAGCGCGCCCAGCAGCTCGGTCGGGGTGGACGCCCAGAAGTACTCCGGCAGGTCCGGGTCCTCCACCAGCGACCGGTACGACCGGAACGCCGCGTGGGAGACCACGTCCATCGACGCGTCCCAGCGTTCCAGCATCTCGGCGGGTTGCCGGGGCGCGGTGTGCAGCAGGGTCGCCTGGAGCACCGCGGCCACGGTCAGCTCCAGGTTCTCCCGGGCCAGCGCCGGCAGGGTGTACTTGTCGGAGATGACCTCGCCCTGCTCGGTCACCTTGATCGCGCCGTCCAGGGTGCCGTACGGCTGGGCCAGGATCGCCTCGTGGGTGGGGCCGCCGCCGCGCCCGACGGTGCCGCCCCGGCCGTGGAACAGCCGCAGGTGCACCCCGTGCCGGGCGGCCACGTCGCGCAGCGCCCGTTGGGCCCGGTGGATCGACCACTGGCTGGTGGTGATGCCGGCCTCCTTGTTCGAGTCGGAGTAGCCCAGCATCACCTCCTGCACGTCGCCGCGGGCCGTCACCAGGGCCCGGTACGCGGGCAGCGACAGCAGCTCGTCCAGCAGCTCGCCGCCGGAGTCCAGCTCCGCCGGGGTCTCCAGCAGCGGCACGATGCCGATCCGGGCCCGGCCGCTGTGCACGTCCACCAGCCCGGCCTCGCGGGCCAGCACCACCGCCGCGAGGACGTCGTCCACGCCGAGGGTCATCGAGATGATGTACGACTCGATGACCTCGGAGCCGAACCGGTCCTGCGCCTCGCGGATCGTGCCGAACACGGCGAACGTCTTGCGGGCGCTCTCGGTCAGCGGGGTGTCGAGCGTCGACAGCGGCCGGCGGCCGGTCAGCTCCTCGGCGAGGAGCTTGGTCCGCTCCAGGCGGCTCAGCGACGGGTAGTCGGACACCTCGCCGACGGCCGCGTAGAGCTGGGTGAGCACCTCGTGGTGCTTCTCGGCGTGCTCCCGCACGTCCATGGTCGCCAGGTGCATCCCGAACGCGGACACCGTGCGGATCGTGGAGGCGAGGTGGCCGACGGCGGTGAGCTGGCCGGAGTTGCGGGCCAGCGAGGCGCGCAGCAGCTCCAGGTCGGCGATCAGCCCGGCGGAGCCCCGGTAGTCCCGGCCCGGCACGTGCGGGGTGCCCCGGCGCAGCCGCTCCCGGGTGTTGGCCAGCTTCGCCTTCACACACCGGGCCTTCAGCCGGTACGGCTCCTCGGCGTTGACCCGGCGGAACCGGGCCGCCACCTCGGGCAGCGCGTCCAGGTCGGCGGCGAGGCTGGCGGAGAGGTCCAGCGACACCCCGCGCAGCCGACGGGAGACGGACACCTCTTTGATCAGGTGCTCCATCGCCGCCTCGGTGGCCGCGATGCCGTGCTCGTGCTGGATCTGCAGGACCTCCCGGGTGACCGCCGGGGTGACGAACGGGTTGCCGTCCCGGTCGCCGCCGATCCAGGTGCCGAAGGTCAACGGCCGGGACGTCGGCGCGGTCTCCACCCCGAGGGTGCGCAGCGTGTCGGCGAGGTCGTCGAGCACCTGCGGGGCGGCCTCGGCGTACAGGTCGCGCAGGTAGTAGATGGCGTTGCGGGCCTCGTCGGTCGGGTCCGGCCGGTCCAGCCGCAGCTCGTCGGTCTGCCACATCAGGTCCAGCAGTTCGGCGAGGCGCCGGTTCGCCGGCCCCTCGTCGCTGGCCCCGTAGAGGATCGCGTTGGCGGTCTCGGCGTCCAGCTCGTCGGCGATTGCCCGCAGCTTCGACAGGATCGACCGGCGGGCCGCCTCGGTCGGGTGGGCGGTGAACACCGGCCGGACCGCGAGCCGGCGGGCCGCCGCCGCGATCTCCTCGGCCGGCACCCCGCGCTCGGCGATCATCTTGGCCGCCTGGTCGAGCCAGCCGCCCTGCGCCGCCCGGCGGCGGCGCAGGTCCCGGGCCCGGTGCACCTGCTCGGTGATGTTGGCCAGGTGGAAGTAGGTGGAGAAGGCGCGGGCCAGCTTGGTGCCGGTGGTCACGTCCAGCCCGCCGAGGCGCTGCGCGGCGGTGGGGACGTCGGAGCGGACCAGGGCGCGGATCTCCTCGACCAGGTCGAGCAGCGGGCGACCCTCCTGTCGGGCGAGGGTCTGCCCGAGCAGCGTGCCGAGGCGGCGGATGTCGGCTCGCAGTGCGGCGTCGGGGCCGTCGTGGTCGTACTGGTCGGTCACGATGCGCTCCTTACGTGAGAACGAAGGACAGCGCTGTCCGACTTCCTGGATCGTATCCGCGCCGACCCCTCGGGGAGGAAGGGGTCCTGCTCGTCCCATCCCTGGGATGCCCGGCTGCCGCCGCTGCCCTCACTCCGCGGATCGGGCATCCGTGCTGGCGGGGGCGGTGGTGACCGGCCGTCGGGCGGTCCCGCGCCGGCCGCGTACCAGCGTGGCCGTGAGCAATCCCACGACGCCGAGCGCCGCCCAGAGCACCAGCCCGCCCACCGGCCAGGTCATCGAACGGCGGTCGAAGTAGACCGCCGACTTGATCAGGTCGGTGGTCAGTCCGGGCACGTTCCAGAGGTGCATCCCGCGCAGCCAGGTGGGCAGGAACTCCGGTGCGTAGACGCCGCCGGAGCCGGGGTTGCCGAGCACCACCAGCAGCAGGATGACGAGCCCGGTGCCGAGCAGCCCGAGCCAGCCCTGCACCGCGGCGGCGACCATCGCGGCGGCGAAGACGGCCAACGCCCCGACCGCGGCGACCACCGGCACGTCGTGGTCCCACACGCCCAGCCCTGGCCCGACGATCAGCGCGCCCACCACGCCGAGCACCACCGCGTACGCGGCGAGGGCGGCGATTCGCAGCCCGGCGCGGGCGAGGCTCCGGGGCGCGGTGCCGGTCTTCAGGCCCAGGGCGGTGGAGGCGAGGTAGCCGCCCAGCACGTAGCCGACCGCGAGGTAGAACGGGACGAGGCCGCGCGGGTCGCTCGAAGTGACCGGCACCTCGTCGGTGACCTGGAGCGGCAGGTTCGCCTGTCGGGCGGTCTGGCCGAGCACCTGCTCGACCACCTCGGTGGCGGCCGGCGCGGAGGCGCTGGCGGTGGCCAGGCGCAGCCCGCCCTCGGGCGTGGAGGTGAGCACCGCATACACCTCGCGGGCGGTCAGCCCGTCGTCGGCGGCCTCGGCGTCGCCGTACTCGACGGGCTCGATCGTGTCGGTCCGGCCGCGCACGGCGGCCATGACGGCCTCGGCGTGCTGGTCGCCGACAACCACCCCGACCGGCAGGTCGCGGGGGGTGGGCTGGTGCAGCGCGCCCACGTACGCGGCGATGAACGCGGCGGCCAGCGCCAGCGTGCCGACCAGCAGGGCGGCGGCGCGGGGCAGCCAGTCGCGCACCGGGATGTCCGGCTCCTCGTCCACGTGGCCAGCCTAGGGGCGATATTCCCGGCTTGGGGCGTTTCGCCGGGCTCCTGGCGGGGCCGAAAAGCGGTCGGGGCCGCCGGTAGCGTCTGATCATGAAGTCGCTGCGCTATCCGCCGAAGCCCCGGCCCGGCGACCGGGTCGCGGGCCAACCCGAAGCCGTACTTCGGGTACTCCGACAACACGAACGTCCTCAACCACCTGCACCGGCTGGGGGTACTGGCCTGGCATGACAGGTAGTGCTAGGCGGGCCGTGGGTGGTGCTCACCGAGGCGGAGGGCAAGCTCGTCGACGTGAAGGACGAGGAGCCGGCGAGCACGTCGAGCGCTGGCCGATCGACCAGGCGCAGTCGCGTGCGCCCGCCCGCACCTCCCGGCGGTTGCTGGCGGGTCTCGGTTCCGGCGCGATGGCTGCCTGGCGGCCGGCTCGGCAGCGGCAGGGTCAACTCAGGATGCGTGACATCGGGGTGGCTGCACGGCGGGAGGCCTCGATGTGCGGGATCTGTCGTTGATTTCGAAAGCGGGTGGTGGTCAGGCGTCGAGGACGGCGAACGCGCGGACTGGGAAGGTGCCCATCCCGGCCACCCTCGGTGGCGCGGCGGTGAACCGGAAGCCGGATGGGGGCAGCGCGCCCAAGCCGGTCAGGTGCTCCACGATCGGGATCCCGGCCGCCAGCAGGCCACTGTGCGCCGGGCGCTCACCCCGAGCTGCCGGGCTCATGTCGTCGATGTTGATCGAGTCGATGCCGACGAGGGCCGCCCCCGCCTCGACCAGCCACGCCGCGCCGTCCCCGGTCAGGTACGGCGCGTCCGGGGACGCGTACCGGTCGGTGCCGAAGTGCGCGGACCAGCCGGTGTCCAGCAGCACCGCCCGCCCCGCCACCTCGTACGGGGCGAGCAGCAGGCGGTCCACCGCGCGGGTGCCGGCGGGCACCCGGACCACGATCCCCGGCAGGTCGGCGAGGCGGTCCAGCGGGACGCCGGTGAGGTCGGACCCGTCGGCCCACCGGTGCGCGGGCGTGTCCAGGTACGTGCCGGTGTTGGCGATCATGTCGATCCGGGCGACCTGGAACTCCGTGCCCTGGGCATAGTTCGCCCGGGACGCCTCCCGGGTCAGCCACTCGGTGACCCGGGGCGTCGGCCAGCCGGGCAACGTGGTCATGCCGTCGCTGATCACGTGGCTCAGCTCGACCAGCCGCCGCTCCCCCGGCGCCGGGGGAGCGGTTCCCCGGCCGCCCCGGTGCGGCTCCTCGACGACCTGCTTCTCTCGGATCCGCACCTCGGTCACCATGAGCAGCCCGAGGTGCCGGACGAACAGCGCGGCCAGCTCGTCGTCGCCGACGTCCTGCCCCGGTATGTCGAGCCGGAACCCCTCCGTCCGCAGGCTCCCGCCGTTGGCGAAGGTCACCTCCGCGTCGAACCGCGCCCGCCACTGTCCCGTCATGCCTCGGACTGGACCACGCCCCGGGGCCGCCGGTCAAGATCGTTCCCGGAAAGGCCAAGATCGTGCTCGATCACGGAAACGGTGGCCTCACTCGCGGCCGGAACCCACTATTTCCCGGATCGAGCACGATCTCGCCCCGTCCCCGTCCCCGTCCCCGTCCCCGTCCCCGTCCCCGTCCAACACGCCCCCAGGTCGGGCAGGTTCACGGAATTCGTGGCCTTGGGAGGGGTTGGACACCACCAGTTCCGTGAATTTGCGCGATCTCGGGCGTGGGGGTGGGTGGACGGCGCGGGAGTGGGTGGGGGCCGGGCTGCGGGGATAGGCTGAGGGTTGTCAACCCCCCGTCCCTGCCGGCGTGGGGGGAACTGTCGTGTGCCACGACCGCGTCACTGGGAAGTGATCAGATTGCTCACCGGACTCTTCGCCGCCGCCCTGGCCGATCCCGGGCTGGCCCGGGCGCGTGACCTGGCGCGCTCCGGTGCCGCGCAGGTCGACGGGTTGGACCTGACCGCCCCGGCGGCACTGCGCCCGTTCGCCGTCGCCGCCGTCGCCGCCGACCCGGCCGGAGTCGCCGGACCCGACGGGCGGCTGGCCCCGGGTGCGGGGCCCGGGGGAGGGCCCGCCGGGGGCGCGGGGCGACCCGTGCTGGCCGTGACCGCCACCAGCCGGGAGGCCGACGACCTGGCCACGGCGCTGGGCAGCCTGCTCCCGGCCGAGCAGGTCGCCGTCTTCCCGTCCTGGGAGACGCTGCCGCACGAGCGGCTCTCGCCCCGCTCCGACACCGTCGGCCGGCGACTGGCGGTGCTACGTCGGCTCGCCCACCCCGACGCCGCCGACGCGCATGGGCGCGCCGGTCCGCTGCGGGTGGTCGTCGCGCCGGTCCGCTCGCTGCTCCAGCCGCAGCTCAAGGGACTCGGCGACCTTGAGCCCGTACAGCTCGCGGTCGGCGACGAGGCGGATCTGGAGGACGTCGCCCGCCGGCTCACCGACATGGCGTACGCCCGGGTGGACCTGGTCACCAAGCGCGGTGAGTTCGCGGTGCGCGGCGGCATCCTCGACGTCTTTCCGCCCACCGACGAGCACCCGTCCCGGGTCGAGTTCTGGGGCGACGAGGTGGAGGAGATCCGCACCTTCGCCGTCGCCGACCAGCGGACCATCGAGGCCGTACCGCTGCTCTGGGCGCCGCCGTGCCGGGAGTTGCTGCTCACCCCGGCCGTGCGGAAGCGGGCCGCCGCGCTCGCCGCCGAGCACCCCGAGCTGGCCGAGATCCTGGACAAGCTCGCCGAGGGCATCCCGGTCGAGGGGATGGAGTCGCTGGCCCCCGCGCTGGTCGGCGCGGACTCGCTGGAGCTGCTGCTGGACTGCATGCCGGCCGGCACCCACGTGCTCCTCTGCGACCCCGAGCGCATCCGCACCCGGGCGCACGACCTGGTCCGTACCTCCGACGAGTTCCTCCAGGCGAGTTGGGCCGCCGCCGCCGTCGGCGGCCAGGCCCCGGTGGACCTCGGGGCCGCCGCCTTCAAGACCCTGGCCGACGTACGGGCGCACGCCCGCGCCCTGCGCCGGCCCTGGTGGACCCTCGCCCCGTTCGGCCTGGTGGACGCCACCGCCCCGGCACCGCAGCCCTGGGAGGACGGGCCGACCGAGGTCGACGTCACGCCCGACGACGCGATCGCGGTGACCCTGGCCGCCCAGCCGGCCCCGCTGTACCACGGCGAGACCCCCCGCCTCGTCGACGACCTCAAGCGCTGGGCCGGGGAGGGCTGGTCGGTCGCGCTGGTCTTCGAGGGCCACGGCCCCGCCCAGCGGGCCGTCGAGGTGCTGGGCGACGCCGGCCTCGGCGCGCGGTTCGCCGAGGAGGTCCCGCACGCGCCTGAGCCCGGCGGCGTGCTGGTCACCTGCGGCGGCCTGACCAGCGGGTTCGTGGACGAGGCGTCCCGGTTCGTGCTGCTCACCGGCAACGACGTCACCGGCGGCCGGGGCAGCTCGACCCGGGACATGCGCAAGATGCCGAGCCGGCGGCGCAACACCATCGACCCGCTGGAGCTGAAGGCCGGCGACCACGTGGTGCACGAGCAGCACGGCATCGGCCGGTACGTCGAGCTGGTGCAGCGCACCGTCAACGGCGCGTCCCGGGAGTACCTGGTCATCGAGTACGCCGCGAGCAAGCGCGGCCAGCCCGGCGACCGGCTGTTCGTCCCCACCGACCAGCTCGACCAGCTCTCCCGGTACGTCGGCGGCGAGCAGCCCACCCTGCACAAGATGGGCGGCTCGGACTGGCAGAAGTCCAAGGCCCGGGCCCGTAAGGCGGTCAAGGAGATCGCCGCCCAGCTCATCCAGCTCTACGCCGCGCGGAAGGCGTCCAAGGGCCACGCGTTCGGGCCCGACACGCCGTGGCAGCGGGAGCTGGAGGACGCCTTCCCGTGGCAGGAGACGCCCGACCAGTTGGCCGCCATCGAGGAGGTCAAGCGGGACATGGAACAGACCGTCCCGATGGACCGGCTGATCTGCGGCGACGTCGGGTACGGCAAGACGGAGATCGCGGTACGGGCGGCGTTCAAGGCGGTCCAGGACGGCAAGCAGGTGGCGGTGCTGGTGCCGACCACCCTGCTGGTGCAGCAGCACTACAACACGTTCGCCGAGCGGATGGGCCAGTTCCCGGTCGAGATCCGGCAGTTGTCGCGCTTCCAGACGCCGAAGGAGTCCGAGCGGACCCTGGAGATGGTCGCCGACGGCACCGTCGACATCGTGATCGGCACCCACCGGCTGCTCCAGACCGCCACCCGGTTCAAGTCCCTCGGCATGGTGGTCGTCGACGAGGAGCAGCGCTTCGGCGTCGAGCACAAGGAGCACCTGAAGACGCTGCGCGCCTCGGTCGACGTGCTGAGCATGTCGGCCACCCCGATCCCGCGGACGCTGGAGATGGCGATCACCGGCATCCGGGAGATGTCGACCATCGCCACCCCGCCGGAGGAGCGGCATCCGGTGCTGACCTTCGTCGGGGCGTACGACGAGCGGCAGGTGGCCGCGTCCATCCACCGCGAGCTGCTCCGCGACGGCCAGGTGTTCTACCTGCACAACCGGGTCGAGTCGATCGACAGGGCGGCGCGGAGGCTCCGCGAGCTGGTGCCTGACGCCCGGGTCGCGGTGGCGCACGGCCAGATGGGCGAGGACGCCCTGGAGAAGGTCATGGTCGGCTTCTGGGAGAAGGAGTTCGACGTCCTGGTCTGCACCACGATCGTGGAGTCGGGCATCGACATCCCGAACGCCAACACCCTGATCGTGGAGCGGGCCGACCTGCTCGGCCTGTCCCAGCTACACCAGATCCGGGGCCGGGTCGGCCGGGGCCGGGAGCGGGCGTACGCGTACTTCCTCTACCCGCCGGAGAAGCCGCTCACCGAGCACGCCCACGAGCGGCTGGCCACCATCGCCCAGCACACCGAGCTGGGCGCCGGCATGTACGTGGCGATGAAGGACCTGGAGATCCGGGGCGCGGGCAACCTGCTCGGCGGCGAGCAGTCCGGCCACATCGAGGGCGTCGGCTTCGACCTGTACGTCCGGATGGTCGGCGAGGCGGTGCAGACGTTCAAGGGCGAGCGCCCCGAGGAGGAGGCCGACGTCAAGATCGACCTCCCGGTCGACGCGCACCTGCCGCACGACTACGTCTCGGTGGAGCGGCTGCGCCTGGAGATGTACCGCAAGCTGGCCGAGTCCCGCGACGTCGAGCGGCTGCGCGAGGTGGTCGCCGAGATGACCGACCGGTACGGCGAGCCGCCCGCCCCGGTGCAGAACCTGGTCGCGGTGGCCCGGTTCCGGCTGCTGGCCCGCCGGTACGGCCTCACCGACGTCTCGATGCAGGGCAAGCACCTTCGGTTCGGCCCGCTGCCGCTGCCCGACTCGAAGCAGCTCCGGCTCAAGCGGTACCACCCCGACTCGGTCTACAAGTCCGCGAACGACCAGGTCAGCGTGCCCCGGCCGAGCACCCGCCGGATGGGCGGCGAGCCGCTGCGCGACCAGGCGCTGCTGGAGTGGTGTGCGCAGCTGCTCTCCGACGTGCTCGGCGATCCGGCCCCCGCGGCCCGGCCGGCCGGGACCGGCGCCCGGTGAGCCGGCTCGCGGGCCGGGCCGGGGGTGCGGCGCGGCGGGCCGGGCCGGCGCGTGCGCTGACCGGGTGCCGGGCGGTGGGCGGCGTCATGGCCGGTGGGCACGCATGAGAGAGTGACGGACATGCGTGCTCGCCGTCTCATCGCCGCCGCCAGCGTCGCGGCCCTCGGTGCCCTCTCCCTCGGTGCGTGCGGGAAGTCCGCGCCGGACGTCGCCGCGTACGTCGGCGACACGAGGTACTCCGTCGACCGGGTGGACGAGATCTACGACAACGCCCAGACGATGTATGCCGCCGCCGTGAGCGCCGAGGCCGGGCAGACCGGGGCCACCCCGTCGCCGGAGCAGCTGCGCACCTCGGTGACCCGGCAGGACGTGCTGAACCTGCTGGTCAGCATCGATCTGGGCAAGCGGGTGGTTGCCGCGCAGGGCCTTCAGGTGCCCGACGAGGTCAAGCCGGAGCAGTTGGAGCAGCAGCTCCGGATCCCGGCCGCCGCCGAGTACGCGAAGCTGTGGGGCGAGTGGGTGGACATCTCCGCCGTGCTGGGCGCGAAGCTGCCCCCGGTCGAGGTCAGCGACAAGTCGATCATGGCTGTCTACGGCGCCATCGAGAAGACCGGGGCGATCCAGTCCGGGCTGAGCGTCGCCGAGGTCCGGCAGGCGTTCGGCGAGACCGGCGAGGGCGGCGGCGGCTTCGTGCGCGGCGCCACCGCGCTCAGCTCGGCCCTCCAGGAGGAGGCGGAGAAGGCCGGTACCTCGATCCACCCCCGGTACCGGCCGATCGGCGTGCCGTCGGTGGTCAGCACCGGTCAGTCGCTGGTCTTCTACTCGCTGCCGTACATCGGCCAGGACGGCCCGGTCACCGACATCTCCACCCCCGAGGCCCCGGCCACGGAGTCGGCTGCGCCGGCGACCCCCGGGGTATGACGGCCCGGATCGTCCTGCTGGTCACCTCGCCCCGGCTCCCGGTCGGGCTGCTGACCGCCGCAGCCTGGGACGTCGTACGCGGCAACCCGGTGCTGGCCGGGGCGGAGAGCGAGCTGACCGTCGCGGTGCGGGCGGCGGGCGGCGCGGTGACCGTGCCGGACGGCCCGGCGACGCAGGCGCTGCTGGACGCGGCGGCGGCGCACGGCGCGGTGGTCTGGCTGGCCGGCCCGGTGGGCGACGAGACGCTGGCCCGGGAGCTCGGGCTGCGGCTGGCCCGGGAGCCGGGCCTGGCCGAGCTGGAGCTGATGTACGGCTCGTGGGACCCGCCCGGGGCCCGGCTGCTCGACGCCGTCGAGGTGATGGACCGGCTGGCCTCGCCCGGCGGCGACCCGTGGAAGCGGGCGCAGACCCACCGCAGCCTCGCCGGCTTCCTGATCGAGGAGTGCTACGAGGCGTACGACGCGATCGGCGACGACGACACCGACGCGCTCCGCGAGGAGCTGGGCGACGTGCTGCTCCAGGTGCTGCTGCACGCCCGGCTGGCCGAGGAGCTGCCCGAGGGCGAGCGGTGGAACGTCGACGACGTGGCCGGCGGCCTGGTGGACAAGATGGTCCGGCGTAACCCGCACGTCTTCGCAGGGGACCAGGCCGTCACCCTGGACGAGATCACCGCCAACTGGGAGCGGATCAAGCGGGAGGAGAAGGCCCGGGACTCGGTGCTGGACGGCATCGCGCCGAGCCTGCCCGCGCTCGCCCTGGCCAGCAAGATCCTTGAGCGGGCCGCCCGCGCCGGCCTGGCCGTACCCCCGCCCCCGGCCGACTCCCAGGCCGACCCGGAGGCGCGGCTCGGCGCGAGCCTGCTGGCCGCGGTCGTGGCCGCCCGCGAGGCGGGCCTGGACCCGGAGGCGGCGCTGCGCCGCGCCGCCCTGGCGTACGCGGACGCGGTCCGCGCCGCCGAACGGGCCACCGGCACCGACTGACCCGCAGACGCGGGACCGGACGCGGCAGGCCCCACCGGGTGGTGTGGCGGCGTGCGGTCCGGCGCGAACGCGGCCCGGCGGGGCTCTGTGCCGTCGGACACCCTGATCCGCCGACTCTCGTGCTGGCCCGGTGGGAACCCGGGCGGGCGAGCGGACAGGAGAGGGTGTGGACAGTTCATATCGCGCCCGGCTCCGCGCCGGCGACGGAGCAGCGTTCGGGCAGCTGTTCGAGGAACACGCCCGCGTCGTGTACGGGCACGCGTTCCGATCGACGGGCTGCCGGAGCACCGCCGAGGACGTGGTCTCACTGACGTTCCTGGAGGCCTGGCGACTGCGCGGCAAGCTGCGGCCCGACGGCGACAGCGTGCTCCCGTGGCTGCTGGGCATCGCCACGAACGTGCTCCGCAACACGAGCCGGGCGGCCCGCCGGCACCGGGCCGCGCTGGCCCGGATCCCGCGCGCCGACACCGTTCCGGACTTCGCCGAAGCGGTCGCCGACCGGATGGACGACGTCGATCGGGTGGCGGCGGCCAGGGCGGCGCTGCGTGCCCTGCGGCCGGCCGAACGGGAGGTCTTCACGCTCTGCGTCTGGTCGGGGCTGGACTACGCCACGGCGGCCGAGGCGCTCGGGGTGCCGATCGGCACGGTCCGGTCCCGGCTGTCCCGGGCCAGGACGAAACTGCGCGCCCTGGCCGAGCAGGCGCTCGCCCCGGCACCGGCGCTTTCCCCGCCTCCGGCCCGGGAACCCGCGCCGGTTCGCGGACAGGTACAGGGTGGCCGCGTATCCGAGGCCCGGTCGATCCAGGAGATGAACCGATGAACCCACGGCTTGATCCTGCCGAGCGCGACGCCCTCGCCCGGTTGGTGCCACCACCGCCGGAGCGGGAGCTGTCCGCCGACCGCCATCGCGTCCTGAAGGAAGCCTTCATGCACGAGATCAACCAGTCTCCGGCGGCATCCCCGGCCCGGCCGTCCCCCCGGCCCCGACGTCTGCTGGCGTGGCTCGCCCCGCCGGTGGCCGCCACCGCCCTGGCCGCCGTGCTGGTCGCCACCATCGGGCTGCCCGGGGGAGACCCCGAGCGGGGCACCCCGGCGAACCAGTACGTCAAGGTGTTGCAGGGCGAGGCCGCCGGGGTGGCGCCGCTGATGGAGCAGGTCGCCCTGGTGGCCGCCGCCAAGCCGGCGGCGTCGCCGGTGGCCGACGGCAAGTTTGTCTACGTCCGCAGCAGGGTCGCGTGGCTGGTCTTCCCCGAGGACGGCAACGACGGCCCGAAGGAAGCCGGGGTGAACCGGCAGGTGCTCGACGAGGTGCACGACCGTGAGCTGTGGCTGCCCCAGTCCAGCGGCGACGCGCTGGCCCGCGAGCGGGGCGAGACGTTCACGGTGAACAACTCGACGCCGAACAGCAGGTACGCCAACCTGCCGACCAACCCGGACGCGCTGCTCCGGCACATCTACGCCGAGGTCGAGCCGCAGGACCTGCCCCGCGACGTCGCGGCCTTCGACTACATCGGTGAGGCGTTGCGGGAGAGCCTGCTGCCGCCCCAGGTGAACGCCGCCTTCTACCGCGCGGCGGCGAAGATCCCGGGGGCGGTCCTGGTGCCGGAATCCGTCGACGCCGCCGGGCGGACCGGGGTGGCCGTGGGCCGCACCGACGAGTTCGGCACGCGCACCGAGTGGATCTTCGACCGGACCAGCTTCGAGTACCTCGGGGAGCGGTCCTACCTCGTCCGGGACACCGAGACCGGCAAGGCCGGGATGCTCACCGCCACCACCGCGGTGCTGAGCCGGGGCGTGGTGGACAAGGCGGGCAACCGGCCCAACTGACGGCGGACGCCGGGCCGGCTCCCCCCGCTAGGGTCGTCGCATGTCATCCTTCGCACCCCGTGCCGAACGGATCGTCGACGCCCTGCTGGAGAGCCGGCCCGGCCTCGCGATGTCCGCCGGCGACCACCGGTGTGACGACCGGCTGCCGGACCTGTCCGCCGCTGCCGTCGCCGCAGACCGGGAAATGCTCCGGGACGCCGCCGACGCGCTCGCCGAGCTGGACCCGGACGCCCTCGACGTCGACGAGCGGGTCGACCACGCCCTGCTCACCGCCCTGGTCGACCGGGAGCTGTTCGAGGCCGACGAGATCCGGGCGCCCGAGTGGGATCCGCTGCTGTACAACCCGGGCCCGCTGCTGCACGCGCTGCTCGCCCGCCCGTACGCCCCGGCCGAGGTGCGGCTGACCAGCCTGGCCGGCCGGCTCGCGGCCGTACCGGACGCCCTGGCGACCGCGCGCGCGACGCTGCGGGACATGCCCCGGGTGCACGCCGAGACGGCGGTCGGGCAGTTCACCGGCACGGCGGCCCTGGTCCGCGACGAGGTGCCCCGGCTGCTGGCCGAGGCGCCCGCGCTGCACGACCGGGTGGAGCCGGCGGCGATCGCGGCGATCGCGGCGCTGGAGGAGTTCGTGGCCTGGCTGCGCACCGGCCTGGCGGCCGACGCCGGCCCGGGGCGCGACCCCCGGCTCGGCCGGCGGCGCTGGGAGGCCCGGCTCTGGCACACCCTCGACACGGAGCTGGGCGCCGCCGAGGTGCAGCGCCGAGCCTGGGCCAACCTGGACCGGGTCACCGCCGAGATCCGCGAGGCGGCCGTCGCGCTGGTCGGCGGCGCGGGCGACGACGAGACGGTACGCCGGGCGCTGGACCTGCTGGCCGCCGAGCACCCCGACGACCACACCATCGTCGACCTGGCCTCGGTCACCCTCGACGAGGCGACCGACTTCGTCCGCGCCCGCGACCTGGTCACCCTGGTCGACGACCCGTGCGTGATCCAGGAGATGCCCCAGTTCGCCCGGGGCGTGGCGGTGGCGTACTGCGACTCGCCCGGCCCGCTGGAGACGGCGGACGTGCCGACGTTCTACTGCATCGCGCCCACCCCGGCGGACTGGCCGGCGGCCCGGGTCGAGTCGTTCTACCGGGAGTACAACGACCACATGATCCGCAACCTGACCGTGCACGAGGCGATGCCGGGGCACTTCCTCCAGCTCGCCCACGCCCGCCGGTACGACGGCCGCACCCGGGTCCGGGCGCTCGCCGGGTCCGGGACGTTCATCGAGGGCTGGGCGGTCTACACCGAGGAGCTGATGGCGGGCCTCGGCTTCGGCGGCCTGCCGGTGCGGCTGCAGCAGCTCAAGATGCAGCTCCGGATGACGATCAACGCGCTGCTCGACCAGCTCGTGCACTGCGACGACCTGACCGAGGCCGAGGCGATGGCGCTGATGACGGGCCGGGGCTTCCAGGAGGAGGGCGAGGCGGCCGGCAAGTGGCGGCGGGCGCTGCTCACCTCCACCCAGCTCTCCACCTACTTCGTCGGGTACAGCGAGATCGCCGAGATCGCCGCGCTGCGCCCCGACGGGGTGTCGGTGCGCGAGTGGCACGACGCGATGCTCGCCCACCACTGCCCGCCCCCGCGACACCTGCGCACCCTGCTCGGCGTGTGAGCAGGGGGTCCCCTGTCGACGTCGGGCGTCGACAGGGGACCCCCTGTCAGGGGTGCCTGGTTCGGGACCAGGGCCGGGCGGGTCTTCGAGCGGCCCGGATCAGACGATTCTGAGCTGGGCCATCATCCCCATCGCGCTGTGGTCGACCATGTGGCAGTGGTACGGGTAGACGCCGCGCCAGGTGTCGAACGTTGCCTGGAGCCGTACGGTCTGACCGGGCCAGAGGAGCACGGTGTCCTTCAGGCCGGTCTCGGTGGGATCGGCCGGGGCGTTGCCCCGGTCGAGCACCCGGAACTGCACCAGATGCATGTGGAAGTTGTGCGGCATGAGGGCGTTGGCATTCGTCACCGTCCACTCCTCGGTGCTGCCCCAGGCGATGGTGGTGTCGATCCGGGCCGGGTCGAAGACCTTCCCGTCGATGTACGCCTGGTGCCCGGTGCCGGGCTCGTCCATCCGCAGCTCGATGTTGCGCCGCACGGTTGGCGTGGGCAGTGGCGGCAGGGTGCGCAGCCGCTGCGGCACCGAGCTGCGGTCCGGCGCGGTGGCGCGTACGACGTCGAAGCGCATCACCTGGCCGACCTGCTCGGCCGGGCCGGGCCCCATCAGGTTCTGCAACACCACCGACGTGCCCGGCTGGTAACGCGCGAAGTCGACCACCACTTCCAGCCGTTCGCCCGGCGACAGCAGCAGGTACGGCGTGGTGACCGGTGCCTCCAGCAGGCCACCGTCGGAGCCGATCACGGTGATCTCCCCGCCGTCCGCGAGCCGCAGCAGGAAGAACCGCAGGTTGCTGGAGTTGACCAGGCGGAAGCGGTAGCGGCGGGCCTGCACCTGGAAACGCGGCCAGGGCCGACCGTTGACCAGGAGGGTGGTCCGGTTGTCGGCGTCGTCCATCGTCCAGACGAGCTGGGCGTCGGCGTCCAGGTGCGCGTCACGCAGCACCAGCGGGACGTCGAACGCGCCGCGGGGCAGCGGAAGCGCCGCCTCGGTGCGGTCGCTGAGCAGGTAGAGGCTGGACAGGCCGCGGTAGAGGTGCTCGGCCTCCATGTGGTGGGTGTGGTCGTGCATCCACAGCGTGGCGTGCGGCTGCCGGTTGGGGTAGGTGTAGGTCCGTTCCCCGCCGGGCGGGATCGTGGCGTCACCCGAGCCGTCGTCACCGGGCGCGGTGGCGCCGCCGTGCAGGTGCACCGCGGTCGGCATGTTCAGCCGGTTGCGCTGCCGCACCACCACCCGCCGGCCGGACGTGGCACGGATCGTCGGGCCGGGCAGCTCGCCGTTGTACGTGTACACCTCCGTGCGGGAGCCCGGCAGGATCTCCAACCGCCGGCGGTGCATGGTGACCGAGTAGTAGTCGGTGGTGGCGGTCCGCAGCACCGGCCGCAGGGTCTGCGGCACGGTGAGCGGAACGGTGAACGGGGTCACGGCCGGGGCCGCCGACGTGGCGGGGGCCGCCGTGGCGGGAGCCGCGCCGACACGTCCGGCGAGGCTCACCAGGCCACCGGTTGCGCCGACGATGCCCGATGCCGCACCGAGGCGCAGCAGTTGACGACGAGTGGACACGGTGGTCCTTTCGTGGGAGGGGTGCGCGTCGTGGGAGAGGTCCGGGGGATTCCGGCCGACGCGGACGCCGACGGCCCGTTGACCGGGCTGTCGCCCCGGGGCACCGATGATGCCGGGAACACCGCCGTGAGGTGACCCCTATCATTCGGGTACCCCGATGCCCGCGAGGTGTCACCGCCGGGCCCGGCCGGTCCGGGCCGGGGGCCCCTCCGCGGTCGGTCAGCCCGCCGGGCGGGCGGCGACGTGGTCGACCAGCCACCGGGAGATCGAGTACGCCGAGGGCAGCTCAGCCGGCAGCGCGTCGACCGGGAACCAGCGGGCCTGCGTCAGCTCCTTCCCGTCGACGACCGGCTCGGCGGCCGGGTCGGCGGCGGTGGCGGTGAAGCCGGCCAGCAGCACCCCCGGGCCGGACACCGCCCAGGGCTGGCTGCCGAAGTAGGAGATCGCGTCGAGGGTCAGCCCGACCTCCTCGCCGACCTCCCGGCGGGCCGCCGCCTCCAGCGACTCGCCGGCTTCCACGTACCCGGCGACCAGCGCCCACAGCTCCGGCGGCCCGTCCGCGTGCCGCACCAGCAGCAGCTCGTCGGGGCTGCCGGCCGGCCCGGGCCGGGTGATCGCCACCAGCACGGCGGCGGAGAGCTGCATCGGCACGTACAGGTCGCAGTCGGGGCACCGCCGGGACTGCTCGCCCGGCACGTCGGCCAGTTCGGCCCGGCACGCCCCGCACCACCGGTGGGTGCGCCGCCAGGTGAGCACGGACAGCGCCCGGCCGGCCAGGTCGGCCAGGGGGGCGGGCAGCTCGGCGGCCAGCGTCCGCCAGCTGCGCCAACGGCCCGGGAGGGCCTGCTCGTCGGCCAGTTCGACGCCCCAGGCGGGCACCTCGTCGAGGGTGCCCAGCGGCACCCAGGCGCTGTCGGCGGGCAGCTCGGCCACCCGGGGGAACCGGCCGCCGGGGCCGGCCAGCAGCTTTCGTCCGGCGACCGCCAGGGCGAGGTCCCCGGGCTGCGGCGTCCCGGCCCGGTCGGCCCCCGGCACGAACCCGCCACGGAGGGGCGTCGGCGGGGTGGTCACGAGCCGGCGGAGCGGCGGTCGACGACGACTGCCCCGGCCGGCAGCTCGAAGCTCGCCCCGTCGACCGTGTCGCTGTAGCGGGTCAGGGCCAGCTCCGTCGGCCGGCCGTCGAGGTTGCCGGTGAAGCTGCCGAGCACGCCCTCGGTGGTCACGCAGGCGGTGAAGTCGCCGGCCGACCGCTGCACGTTCACGCAGGTGGCGGGATGCCCGGCGAGGGTGGTGCCGCTCTGGGCGACGACCGCCTCCGGGTCGAGCGCGGCCTCGGCGAGCAGCCCCACCACCACCGGCGGGGTGACCAGGCCACGCTGCTCCGCCTCGGTGAACAGGGCCACCGAGGGCTTCACGGTGGTCACGGGCGGGGCGAGCAGGGTGCACACGGTCCGGGCGGTGCCGGTCTCGCACCGGGTGGTGGCCTCGGCGGCGACGGTCAGCCTCCCGCCCGGCCAGGCGTACGCCGAGCGGGCCGGGTCCTGGGTCTGGGCGATGGAGGCGGCCTGGCCGCCGGAGATCTGGTAGTCGGCCGAGTAGGTCAGCTCCAGCGCCCGGTCCAGCCGGGCGGCGATGTCGTTGACCAGGTCCGATCGCCCGAATGCCTGGCCGGCGTCGTTCAGGGCCTGACAGCCGGTCACGGAGAGTGATGCGATGGCCGACAGGGCGAGCGCGCGGAGCGTGGTCGAGACGGCGGGCATGGCGACCAGCCTTGTCGACCGGTCCACGTCGCGCAAACCGGTTGCCGGGTTGAGGGCCGAGAATCCGGGAATGTCCGACGTCCGCGCCCGGGGCCGGTGCGCCGGGCGACGCGGTGCGCCGACCCGCCGCCCGATACGCTGCGTTCAACACCTGCCCCAGCCGCACCGTCGCGGCCCATACGGACCGGAACCACACATACGAGGAGCGACTCAGTGGCAACCATCGAGGGAATCGTCGCCCGGGAGATTCTCGACTCGCGGGGCAACCCGACGGTCGAGGTCGAGGTCGGGCTCGACGACGGCACGATCGCCCGCGCCGCGGTGCCATCCGGCGCCTCCACCGGCGCCTTCGAGGCGATCGAGCTGCGCGACGGTGACGCCGGCCGCTACCAGGGCAAGGGCGTCGAGAAGGCGGTCGCGAACATCGAGGACCGGATCGTCGACCAGCTCATCGGGTACGAGGCCAGCGAGCAGCGGCTGATCGACCAGAAGATGCTGGACATCGACGGCACCGAGAACAAGGGCGAGCTGGGCGCGAACGCGATCCTGGGCGTCTCCCTGGCCGTGGCCAAGGCGGCGGCCGGCAGCGCCGAGCTGAGCCTCTTCCGCTACCTGGGCGGCCCGAACGCGCACCTGCTCCCGGTGCCGATGATGAACATCCTCAACGGTGGGGCGCACGCCGACTCCAACGTGGACATCCAGGAGTTCATGGTCGCCCCGATCGGCGCGCCGAGCTTCCGCGAGGCGGTGCGCTCCGGCGCGGAGGTCTACCACGCGCTGAAGTCCGTGCTGAAGAAGAAGGGGCTCTCCACCGGCCTCGGCGACGAGGGCGGCTTCGCCCCGAACCTGCCCACCAACGCCGCCGCGCTGGACCTGATCGCCGAGGCGGTCGAGAAGGCCGGTTACCGGCTCGGCACCGACATCGTCTTCGCCCTGGACGTGGCCGCCACCGAGTTCTTCGACAACGGCACGTACACCTTCGAGGGCGCGGCCAAGTCCGCCGACGAGATGAGCAACTACTACACGAAGCTCGCGGGCGACTACCCGATCGTCTCGATCGAGGACCCGCTGGCCGAGGACGACTGGAGCGGCTGGGCCACCCTGACGGCTGCCCTGGGCGACCGGATCCAGATCGTCGGCGACGACCTGTTCGTGACCAACCCGCAGCGCATCGCCCGGGGCATCGCGGAGCGGTCCGCCAACGCCGTGCTGGTGAAGGTGAACCAGATCGGCTCGCTCACCGAGACCCTCGACGCGGTCGAGCTGGCCCACCGGGCCGGCTTCAAGTGCATGATGAGCCACCGTTCCGGCGAGACCGAGGACACCACCATCGCCGACCTGGCGGTGGCCACCGGCTG
This sequence comes from Micromonospora sp. NPDC001898, assembly GCF_042891255.1. Lineage (NCBI taxonomy): Bacteria > Bacillati > Actinomycetota > Actinomycetes > Micromonosporales > Micromonosporaceae > Micromonospora > Micromonospora sp. NPDC001898. The sequence goes on from NZ_JBIATC010000005.1 coordinate 244,788, forward strand.
CGGCCAGATCAAGACCGGTGCCCCGGCCCGCTCCGACCGGGTGGCCAAGTACAACCAGCTCCTGCGGATCGAGGAGGAGCTGTCCGACGCGGCGCGGTACGCCGGGGCGGGCGCGTTCCCGCGTTACCGTTCCGCCTGAGAACGCCCAGTTAGCCTCGGGGGAGGGGTGTGACGATGCAGCAGCGCCGCACACCGGGTGGTCAGCGTCCCGCCCGCCGGCCGGGTAGCACCGGCCGACCGGGCGGGGCCCGCGCCCGGGCGTCGGTCCGCGACGGCGTCCGTGCGGAGGCGCGCACCGCCGGCCGGTCGCCCGGCTCGGCCCGCGCCGCCGACCAGGTTCGCTCCGCGAACCGTCCCGCCGCAGCCCGGCGCACGGCGGCCGGCGGCAGCGTGAAGCGGCTCTCCGCGCCCCACCCCCGGCGCTTCACCGGGCGGGCCACCGTGCTCTTCGCGGTGCTGATCGCGCTCGCCCTCGCCTACACCTACCCGGTCCGGGTCTACCTGGACCAGCAGGCGGACATCGAGCGGATAGAGGCGTCCCAGGCCGCCCAGCGGCAGCTGATCGCCGAGCGTTCCGTCGAGGCGGCCAAGTGGCAGGACGACGAGTACATCCGTATCCAGGCCCGGGAGCGGTTCTACATGGTCTACCCCGGCGAGGTGCCGGTCATCGTGCTCAACGACCCGGCCGGCGCGGCCCGGGACGCGAGCGGCGGGAAGGCCCCCGCCCGGCCGCAGACCCCCGACCCCTGGTACGACACCCTGTGGTCTAGCGTGCGGGCCGCGAACGCCGACCGTCCCGGCCAGTGAGCGCAGCACCAACAGAGCACCGACGAAAGATGGGCACCGTGACTGTCGTACCCCCGCAGCACCCGGCGGCGGACTCCGTACCCCCGCCGGAGCGGGAACCGGCCACCGAGCGCGACCTGGCCGCGGTGGCCGCCCAGCTCGGACGCACCCCGCGCGGCACCCGGGCGGTGGCCCACCGCTGCCCCTGCGGCCTGCCCGACGTGGTGGAGACGACCCCGCGCCTGACGGACGGGACGCCCTTCCCGACGCTGTTCTACCTGACCTGCCCCCGGGCGACCTCCGCGTGCAGCCGGCTGGAGTCGGCCGGGCTGATGAAGGAGATGGCCGAGCGGCTGGCCACCGACCCGGAGCTGGCCGCCCGGTACCGGGCGGCGCACGAGGACTACCTGGCCCGCCGGGCCGCGATCGGCGAGGTGCCGGAGATCGCCGGCATCTCGGCCGGCGGTATGCCCGGCCGGGTGAAGTGCCTGCACGTGCACCTCGGCCACGCCCTCGGCGCGGGCCCGGGAATCAACCCGCTCGGCGACGAGACGTTGGCGCTGGTGGAGGAGTGGTGGGCCGCCGGCCCCTGCGTGGACGTGCCGGCGGACGAGTGACCATGCCGGCGTCCGACGAACTCGTGGTGCGCCGTGCCCGCACCTCCGACGTGCGGGGCATCCGGCGGCTGGTGGACACCTACACCGGCGGCCGGCGACTGCTCAGCAAGGCCACGGTCACCCTGTACGAGGACGTGCAGGAGTTCCGGGTGGTGGCCGACGGCGACGGCGCGGTGGTCGGCTGCGGTGCGCTGCACGTGATGTGGGAGGACCTGGCGGAGATCCGCACGGTCGCCGTGGACCCGGCGTACCGGGGCCGGCGGCTCGGCCACCGGATCGTCGGGGAGCTGATCGACGCGGCCCGGGAGATCGGGGTGGCCCGGATCTTCGTGCTCACCTTCGAGACCCGGTTCTTCGCTTCGTTCGGCTTCGCCGAGATCGACGGCGCGCCGGTGCCGCAGCCGGTCTACGAGCAACTGCTGCGCTCGTACGACGAGGGCGTCGCGGAGTTCCTGGACCTGGAACGGGTCAAGCCCAACACGCTCGGCAACACCCGGATGCTGCTGCGCCTCTAGGCCCTTGATCACCCCGGTCATGCTGTCCGGGTGAGGACTTTTCGTCGGGTCTGCGCGGTGTTGCTGAGCGCCGCCGCCCTGCTCGGTGCGGTACGCCTCGTCGCACCGGCCACCGCCGGCCCGGACGACGAGCCGCCGGGGGTGGCCCGACAGCTCGCCTTCCTGCGCGCCGCGCTCGACGACGGCGCGGGCACCGACGCCCAGGCCCTCTTCCCCGAGGGGTGGTTCTTCGCCCACGCCCTGTACGGGCTGGCCCGGGTGGAGCTGGGCCTGCGCGAGCCGGCCGGGCAGCGGGAGCCGGCCCTGCGCGAGGCCCGGTGGGCCCTGGCCCGACTGGAGTCGCCGGACGGCACCGCACCGTTCGACCCCGGCCTGACCCCCGCGTACGGGATCTTCTGGCAGGGCTGGACGAACTGGCTGCGCGGCGGCGTGCTCGCTCTGCAACCGGCGGACCGGCGCGACCCGGCCGAGGCGGCCCGGTTCGCCGAGGCGTCGGCGGCCGTCGGTGCGGCGTTCGACGGGTCCGCCTCGCCGTACCTGGCCGCGTACCCGGGGCAGGCGTGGCCCGTGGACTCGACGGTGGCGATCGCCTCGCTGCGGCTGCACGACGCGCTGCTCCCGCCCCGCTTCGCCGGCACCGTGACGCGCTGGCTGGACGGTGTGCGCCAGCGCCTCGACCCGGACACCGGGCTGCTGCCGCACCGGGTGGACCTGGCCACGGGGGCCCCGGCCGAGGTGGCCCGGGCCACCTCGCAGAGCGTCGTCCAGCGCTTCCTGGTCGACGTCGACCCGGCGTTCGCCCGGCAGCAGTACCTGCGCTTCCGGGACCGGTTCGTGGCCACGCCGCTCGGGCTCGGCCCGGCCGTGCGCGAGTACCCGCACGGGATGGACGGGCCGGGCGACGTGGACTCCGGGCCGCTGCTGCTCGGGGTGAGCCTGTCGGCCACCGTGGTCACCCTCGGCGCGGCCCAGTCCCAGGGCGACGCCGCGCTCGCCGGGGCGCTGGCCAACTACGGCGACCTGGTGGGTCTGCCCGTCGACACGCCGTGGACCCGCCGGTACGCCCTCGGTGTCCTCCCGGTCGGCGACGCGTTCCTGGCCTGGTCGAAGACCGCGCGCCCGTGGGTGGCCGCCCCGCCGGACCCGCCCCCGGCCACGGTGCGCTGGTGGTGGCGGCTGCCGCTGCTGTCGGCGCTGCTGCTCGTCGGCGTGCTCCTGTGGCTGCCGGACCTGCTCCGCCTCGCGGGCCGCCGTCGATCATCGAGCGTCCGTCCGGCGGCGGGGCGGGTGGGCGGCTGAGCCGGCCGGGGCGGGACGACTGCCGTAGGGTTGCTGCCGTGACGACGCGCGTGGCCTCCATCGATTGCGGAACCAACTCGATCCGACTGCTGGTCGCCGACCTGCCCGACCCGTCCGCCGGGCCGGATGCGCCGCTGGTCGACCTGAGCCGCCGGATGGAGATCGTCCGGCTCGGCCAGGGCGTCGACAGGACAGGCCGGCTGGCCCCGGAGGCGATCGAGCGCACCCGGGTCGCACTGGCGTCGTACGCCACCGAGATCGGGAAGCTCGGCGCGGAGCGGGTGCGGATGTGCGCCACCTCGGCGTCCCGGGACGCCTCCAACGCCGGGGACTTCCGGTCCATGGTCGAGCAGACCCTCGGCGTGGCCCCCGAGGTGGTCACCGGCGACGAGGAGGCGCGGCTCTCCTTCACCGGGGCCGTGCGCGGCCTGCCCGCCGACGCCCGGCCGCCGTACCTGGTCGTCGACATCGGCGGCGGGTCGACCGAGTTCGTGGTCGGCACCCGGTCCGGCGGCGTCGAGGCGGCGATCTCGGTGGACATCGGCTGCGTCCGGATGACCGAGCGGCACCTGCACGGCGACCCGCCCGGCGCGGCCGAGATCGCCGCCGCGCAGGCCGACATCACGGCCGCCGTGGACCGCGCGCTGGAGGCGGTGCCGGGGCGGCAGGCCGCCACCCTGGTCGGGCTCGCCGGCTCGGTCACCACCGTCGTGGCCCTCGCCGAGGGCCTGACCGAGTACGAGCCGGAGCGCATCCACCACGCCCGGGTCTCGTACGACGCGGTGGCGCGGGTGACCACCGACCTGCTCGGCAAGACCCGCGAGCAGCGGCTCGCCACCCCGGTGATGCACCCGGGGCGGGCCGACGTGATCGGGGCGGGTGCCCTGGTCCTCCAGGTGATCATGGAGCGCGCCGGGATGTCCTCGGTGGTCGCCTCCGAGCACGACATCCTCGACGGCATCGCCTGGAGTCTGCTGCCCGCCGCCGGCTAGCCGATCCCGGGCATCGCCGTTTCTCCGGCCGGGCATCCAACGTCCGGCGACTGTCGCCGACGCTCGACGGCTGACGACTCTTAGAGCAACAAGGGGCTCTGCCGGGGCCCCTTGTCAGTCTGTCGCCAGGTCTGGCCGGTGCTCTTTGATCCACTTCTCGACGTCGGTCTTCCGCCAGACCTTCCCCATAGTCAACTCCTGGTATGGGTCGGGAAAGCTCTTGGAGTTGGTAACAACGCTGACGCGCTGCCGGGACACGTTGCCCAGCATCACGCGGATCTCCGCAGCGCCCACCAAGTCAACCCGTTCCATGCCGTGACCGTAGGTCGGCCGCTACCGTTGTATTGGCGCAACGGCGACGTACGTTGACATGTGACAACGATTGAAGCGCGATCGGGGGATGACTACGTCGAACGTTGCCGTCGGCCATGGCCGCCAACCTCGGGTCGTCCGCCCGCCCGCCCCCAAGGCCGGTAGCAGGAGCGCCGGCGGGGGCCGGCGGTGATGGAGGAACACCCCCGGAGTACCCGGGTGGGCCCTGTCTCGGGTGCGGGGAGCCGTGGCCCTGCATTCCGCGCCAGGCGGCCATGCTGAAGGAATTCGCCAAAGCGCCCAATGAGGCCATCACGTATATGGGTGCGTGGGTTCAGGCGGGCGTTCTGGAGCTGAACAGCCGCAACCGCCCTGTCGACCCAGGCATGTCGGAACGGCATCTGGCGTGGGTTGGTCTCCTGCTGGAGGCTCAGGAAATCGTGGTGGACATGCGTGACCCGGACAAGTCCGATGACTGAGCCTCGGGTGCCGAAGTCGGGAGACCTCCTCCACCTCACTCGGGCAGCCAGTGTTCAGTTCGTGAAGCCGATCGTGTTCCGCGTGATTCGGGTTCACGACTGGCCTACGTACGACGGGTGGCTTTGGGCGGACGGCTACCAGCTCGACGGGCGTGGGGATGCGATTGCCCGGCGGTCCCTGTTCGTCATGTTCGCCGGGTTGCGGTGGCTGAACAAGCCGGCCAGTGCGCGGCCGGTCCATCGTCAACCCGTACCCCGGTCCCGTGCGCGGGCGGGGTGAAGCCCAGGCCCCGGCAGAGTCGCGGAGTGACCGGTACCGCGCATATCGAAGCCGGTGCGTGGACGTCTCCGGCCCGGCCCTCGCCGCGTAGTCGGCCACCCTGTCCCGTCGCCGCTCCCGTCCCACGGAAGCCCCGTCCCGCCGCGCTGGCCCCACCCCCAACCCTGCGGATCTCACCCGAACCAACTCCACATCCCAGGAACTCCGTTCCGCATCTTAGGATGACGGGAGATCTTGGAAGGAAGTGGCCCCTCAAGGGGCCACTTCCTTCCAAGATCTCCCGTGCGGTCAGTCGCGCGCCGGAAATGGTGCTCCTGTTCGTGGTGCGCGGCATGCGGGATGGGGCCCCGGTCTCGCCGGACCTCAGCTATCCCACAGCTCCCGCGAATGCCCCGAAAGCCGCCGCCACGCCGCCCGTGCCGTCCCCACACTGGGTGGTCCGGCGAATGCCCGCCGGTTTGGTGGGGGACATGCCCGGCGGCCCCTATGGAGCTGCCCCGTTTGTGCTAGCGACGGAGCGGGAGCGCAGACGGGGCAGCTCCATAGGGGCCAAAGGAGGGTAGGTCGACCCGGCAGGGGCCGATGTTGTCGTCCTCAAGGGCACGCACCGATCAACTACCTGTGCGCCCGGGGCCTGGCCGGGAGCCGCCGCAGCTCCTCCCACGCGGTGCCGGTCTCCGACGGCCACCGAGGCTGCCGGAGACCAGGGGTCAGCGGCTCAGTCGCTGGTAGCGGCGCACCGCCAGCGGAGCGAACGTCGCGATCAGGAGCACCGGCCACGCCACCGCCAACAGCATCGCGTGCTCTGCCGGCCACGAGTCGCCACCCAGGCCCGGATTGTCGAACAGCTGGCGGATCGCGGCGACGGTCGCGGACAGCGGGTTCCACTCCGAGATCGCACCGAGCCACCGCGGCATCAGCTCGGGTGACACGAAGATGTTGGAGAGCGCGGTGAGCGGAAACGCCGCCGGAAAGACGATCACGCCGACCGTATCCGGGTTGCGGACCAGCAGCGCCAGGTAGATCCCGATCCAGGTGATCGCGACTCGCAGCAACAGGAGGAGCCCGACGGCGAGCAGCGCCCTGCCCGCGCCGTCACGCCACTGCCAGCCGACAAGCAGGCCACAGACCAGCAGGGTGGACATCTCCAGCAGGGCGCGCAGCAGATCCGCGGCACTGCGGCCGGTCATCAGGGCGGAACGCGCCATCGGCATCGACCTGAACCGGTCGACAACACCCCGGCTGAGGTCGAACGCCACGCCGGTCGCGGTGGCGCCAAGGCCGTACAGCATCGTCATCACGAAGACCCCGGGCAAGAGGAACTCGCGGTAGTTACCGCCACCCGGCACCTGCATGCCGCTGCCGAACACGTACCCGAAGACCAGCACGAACATGATGGGCAGCGAGAAATAGAGGATCAGCTCCTCCGGCTGGCGGATCACGTGGGTCATGTTCCGTCTGGTCATCGTCCAGCCGTCGGCAGTTGCGGAGCGCAACCGCGCCAGCGGTGTCCGCGCGGACACCGGCGGGGCCGGGGCGGTCGTCGTACCGGGGGATCGGGTTGCGGTCGTCATGCCGCGTCCGCCTTTCGTCCGGCGCCGACGGGCTCGCCGGCCTCGTCGGGACGGCGTCCGGTCAGGTGTAGGAACGCCTCGTCGAGCGTCGCGCGGCGCAGGCCGATGTCCTCGACCGCGATCCCCGCGTCGTCCAGTGCCCGCACCACGTCGACCAGCCCGGCGACCCGGTCGGTCAGGGGCGAGCTGAGTCGCCGGATCTCCGGGTCGCGCTCAGGCTCCGCGGCACAGATCCGCGCGACGATCCCGCCGGCCCGGTTCAGGTCGGCCGCGTCGCGTACGACCACCTCGATCCGGTCGCCGCCGGTCATCGACTTCAGCTCGTCCGGTGTGCCCTCGGCCACCACCCGACCGGCGTCGATCACCGAGATCCGGTTGGCGAGCTGATCGGCCTCCTCCAGGTACTGCGTGGTGAGCAGTACCGTGGCCCCGTCCGCTACCAGGGTGCGGACGATGTCCCACACCTGGTTGCGGCTGCGCGGGTCCAGGCCGGTGGTCGGCTCGTCGAGGAAGAGCACGCGCGGCGGGCGGATCAGGCTGGCGGCGAGGTCCAGCCGGCGGCGCATCCCACCCGAATACTCACCCGCGGACCGGCTCGCCGCCTCATCGAGCCCGAACCGTTCCAGCAGTTCGCTGGCGCGCTGGCGGGCCGCCCGGCGGCCGAGTTTGAACAGCCGGCCGAACAGCTCCAGGTTCTGCCGGCCGCTGAGAGTCTCGTCGACCGCGGCGTACTGCCCGGTCAGCCCGATCCGGGCACGCACCTCGTCCGGCTGACGCGTCACGTCGAATCCGGCCACGGTGGCCCGGCCGGCGTCGAAGCGCAGCAGCGTGGCGAGGATCCGTACGGCCGTGGTCTTCCCTGCGCCGTTCGGTCCCAGCAGCCCGTACACCGTGCCGGTCGGCACGGCCAGGTCGAAATTGTCGAGCGCGCGGGTCGGGCCGTACCGCTTGCCCAGTCCCTCCGCCATCACCTCGAATGTCGTCATGCCCCCACGGTGCGCGCGGGCGCTGACGGCTCACGCACCGTCGGCTGACGGCGGCGCACCGCCCGGTGCGGCCCGGGCCGCGGCCTGCTCCGCCTCGGTGATCTGCTGGAGGGCGAGGATGGTCTCCGAACGCGTGGTCTCGCCGAGGTACCAGCCGGTGAGCCCGCCGGCCAGCGCCGCCTCGCACAGCCCCCTTGCCTCGGCGAGATCTCCGCGCAACCGCGCCACCTGGGCGAGGCCGAGGCGGGCACCGGATACGAACTCCGGCGCGCCGCCGCGCTGCGCGAGGAGCAGTGCCCGGGCGAAGTCGTCCTGCGCCGCGGCGAGGTCACCGGCGCGCAGCCTTATCTCGCCCCGGGTACGCCGCATGTCGGCCTCGTCGACGGCCGACCCGAGTTCCTCGGCCAACTCCATGGCCTGGTCCAGGAACGCGCTCGCCGCTTCCGGATCACCCTGCCCGGCCGCGAGTTCGCCGATCGCACCGAGCGTGATCATCGACCCCCACCGGTCGCCGATGTTCTGGAAGCCGGTGAGCGCGGTGACCAGCGCGGTCTTCGCCCGGTCCCACTCACCGCCGGACATCCGCGCCGAGCCGATACCCATCGCGCCGAGCGCATCGATCCACGGGTCCGAGCCGACCACCCGCCGCAGCTCCCGCGTCAGGTCGTCGACGTCCTCCGCTACCCCGGTCGGCGGTCCGATCGAGATCCCCGACAGATAGAGCAGGAAGGGCTGTCGGGGTGGCCGGTCGAGGCTGCGGAACAGGGAGCCCTGCGATCCCCGGGGCGGCAGACGGCCGGAACCACCGAGCGAGGCGTTGTAGACGCACAGGGCGAACTCCTCGCGCAGACCGGGTGGCGCCTCGGCGCCGAGCACGTCGAGGACGTCGCCGGCCAGTCTGGCCCCTTCGCCGCGCATGCCGCGCAGCCACCAGTAGAACGACAGGGCCGCGACCAACCCGGCGGCGTCAGGCGCGTCACCGGACCCGGTGGCGCGACGCAGCGCCACATGCAGGTTGTCCCGCTCGGCGTCGAGCCGTCGCAGCCAATCCAACTGCTCCGCCCGGCGAAGGTGACCATCGGCGGTCCAGGCGAATTCCAAGAAGTACGCGGCGTGCGCGCGGTGCAGCTGGTCGGCCTCGCCGGCCTCGGTGAGCCGTTCGGCGCAGAACGCGCGCACCGTTTCGAGCATCCGGTACCGGCCGGCACTCAACTCCACGAAGGACTTGTCGGTCAGGCCGGTCAGCGCGTCGACGAACTCGACCGTAGGCAGGCCGCAGACCCGCTCGGCCGCCTCCACGGTGGTACCACCGGCGAACACAGTCAGTCGTCGGGCCAGCTTCCGTTCGGCATCATCGAGCAGGTCCCAGCTCCACTCGACCACCGCGCGGAGCGTCCGGTGCCGCGGCGTCGCCGCCCGGCTGCCCATCGACAGCAGCCGGAACCGATCGTCGAGACGGGCGGCCACCTCGGCGACCGGCAGCGCCCGCAGCCGCGCGGCGGCCAGTTCGATCGCCAGCGGCAGGCCGTCGAGGGTCCGGCAGATCCGCAGCACCATCTCGACGTTGGCCGACGTGACCGTGAAGTCGGGCGTGACGTCAGCGGCCCGCTGGGCGAACAGCCTGACCGCGGCGTACCCGTAAGCCTCCAGCACCGACGTGCCGGGCGGCGGCAGGGTAAGCCCGGACACCGGGCACAACGCCTCGCCGGTCAGTCCGAGCGGCTCGCGACTCGTGGCGAGGACGCGTAGCGCCGGACACGCGCTCAGCAACCGGGCGACCAACCGGGCCGCATCGACGATGACGTGCTCACAGTTGTCGAGCACGAGCAGCAGCCGCCGCTCGGCCAATGCCGCGACCAGCCGGTCGGTGGCGTCCCGGCCAGGCTCGGCCGGGGCTCGCAGACCCGCATCGCGCAGGCCGAGCGCGCTCAGCACCGCCTGCGGTACGTCCGAGCCGTGGGCCAGTCCGGCCAGCTCGACGAGACGGACCTGGCTGTCGAGGCGGCTCGCGGCCTCGATAGACAACCGCGTCTTGCCCGCTCCGCCGGGGCCGATGAGAGTGATCAACCTCCGCTCGCCGAGTAACTCGCCAACGCGTTTGAGCTCCTCCTCCCGCCCGAGGAACGTGGTGAGCTGGCTTGGTAGTCCGTGCTCGGGTTCCTCGCGCGCGGCCGGGCGTTCTTCGCCGCGCAGCACGGCCAGGTGGATCGCGGCCAGCGCGGCCGACGGGTCGGCGCCGAACTCCTCGGCCAGCGTGCGCCGGGCGTCCTCGAACTCGGCGAGCGCCTCGGCCGGCCTGCCTGAGACGGACAGGGCGCGCATGAGCTGGCCCCGCGCCCGCTCCCGCAACGGATGTGCGGCGACCAACTGTCGCAACTCCGCGACCAGGGCGGCATGCCCGCCCAGCGCCAGCGCCGCCTCGATGCGATCCTCGATGGCGGCCAGCCGCACCTCGTCCAGCCGGGCCGCTTGCGCGGGTACACCGGCCACGTCGATGACGTCGGCCAGGGCCGGACCGCGCCACAGGTCCAGCGCGTCGCGCAACACGACCGTGGCGCGCAGCCAGTCGCCGCTGGCGAGAGCGCGGTGCCCCGCCTCGGCGAGCCTCTCGAACCGGTACGCATCGACATCAGCGGGATCCACGGCGAGGCGATAGCCGGCGGGGTGGAACTCGATCGTGTGCTCCGCGGGCAGGGCCTGACGCAGCCGGGACACCTGGGACTGGAGCGCGTTGGCCGCGCCGCGGGGCGGATGCTCGCCGTACAGGCCGTCGATCAGCCGATCCGCGGACACCACCCGGCCCGCGTCGAGTAGGAGCAGCGCCAGCAGAGCGCGAAGCCGCGGACCGCCCACGGGGGTCTCGCGCCCGTCGGCCAGCAGCACCTGAGTCGGACCCAGGACGCAGAAACGCATGGCACCGATTGTCGCTTACGGCCAGCCAGCGCCCGGGGGTCGCGTCGGCCAGAGCGGTTCTTTGACAGTACCGCGCAATGCGCACTAGTGTGCAGTGCGTGGATACCACGCAGCTGTTGAAGGGCGTGCTGGATCTCGCGGTCCTGGCCGTGCTCCGGGAGGAGGACGGTTACGGTTACGACATCATGCGTCGCCTGCGGGAGGCCGGCCTGGACGAGGTCGGCGACGCGTCGGTCTACGGCACGCTGCGGCGGCTCTTCGCCGCCGGCCTGCTGACCACCTACGTCGTGCCGAGCGAGTCCGGCCCGCACCGCAAGTACTACTCGCTGAACGCGGCCGGCCGGGACCAGTTGACCCGCTCCGGCAAGATCTGGCGCTCGTTCGCCACCACCATGGACACACTGCTCGACGATCGGGGGGTGACGGCATGACCGTCATGGAGCAGGAGATCGTGGACTACGTGACGCGGGTCCGGGCGGCGCTGGCCGACCTGCCGCCGACGGTCCGGGACGAGCTGACCGAGGACCTGGCCGAGCACCTGGCCGAGGTGGCCGCCGAGGGCGACGAGCCGCTGGCCGACCGGCTGGGCGCGCCCGAGGCGTACGCGGCGGAGCTGCGGGGGGGGGGCCGGGGGGGGGGGGCCGCCCCCCCCCCCCCCCCCGGCCCCCCGGGCCCCCCCCCCGGGGGGGGGGGCGCCGCCCCCCCGGCCCGGGG
>NZ_JBIATC010000005.1:256264-492767 GCF_042891255.1 Micromonospora sp. NPDC001898
GGCCCGGGGGGGGGGGGCGCCCCGGGCGGGGGGGGGGGCGGGGGGGGGGCGGCGCGGCGGGGGGGGGGGGGGGGCCCCCGCGGGGGGCGGGGGGGGGGGGGGGGGGGGGGGGGGGGGGGGGGCCCCCCCCCCCCCCCCCGCAACCTGGACCAGCGGGCCACCGCCGTCGTGTCCTGGTTCCGCGCCCGGCTGCGCGCGGCCGACCTGCGGCTCGGCCCGATCCTCGGGTACGCCGCGGCGAGCGAGTACCTGCGGCTGCTCCGCCCCGCCTGGTGGGTCCTGCGCGGATACCTCGCGGCGATGCTGATCACCGTCATCACCACGGGTGCGCCGTTCGGGCTGCTGCCGAGGCTGGGCGGCAGCACGCTCGCCGCGTTGCTGCTGCTCGCCGTCTGCGTGCTGGTCTCGGTGTGGCTGGGCCGGCGCACCCCCACGCTGGGCCGCTGGCCCCGGATCGCGCTCCGCGCCGGCACGGCCATCCTCGCCGTCTTCGCGTTCGCCGGGTTCGTGGACGCGGACGACCGGCTCGGCTGGAACGAGTCCGGCTACGAGCCCACCTCGGAACAGGTGCCGTACGTCCGCGACGTCTTCGTCTACGACAGCGAGGGGCGGCTGGTGGAGAACGCCCGCCTGTTCGACCAGGACGGCAACCCGATCCGCCTCGGGTACCGGGAGTGCGTGCGCGAGGGGCTGCCCGAGTCGAAACAGGGAGCACCCGCGTACCCGTACTGCCCGGAGCACGCGCCGTTCCGGACCGGGCCGGGCGGGCCGCGCCCGTCGCCCGTTCCGCCGATCGTGGGGCCGGTCCCGTCCGCCGTGCCGACCGAGGGCCCGACGCCGTCCGGCGCGCCGACGGCCGGGTCGACCCCGCCGCCGGCGGCGACCATCGGCCCGCTGCCCGGCACCGGCGTGCCGGTTCCGACCGCGTCGCCCGCGCCCACCTCCTGATTCGCACCCACCCGCCACGCGTCGGGGTGTCCGGGCCGCCGGACGCCCCGACGCGCTCGTTCGTGTCCTGGAGCGAGCCGGGGGTGGAAATTGGCTGAACGGACGATCCGGACGGGACAGCATCCCTCGATGTTGATCGCTACGGTGTCGTCTGCTCGTCCACCCCTCGGAAGGAACCTCAGTGCCAGAGCAGGTCGCACCGCCCCCCAACCCGCCGTCCGAGGACGCGCCGCGACCCGCCGACCCGCCGGCCGCCGCCGAGGCCGCCCCGCCGGCCGCCGGGCCGCCGCCCGCTGCCGAGTCCACCGCCGCCGGGCAGCCCGCCGGGCCGCCGGCCGCTGGGCAGACCGCCGCCGGGCTGCCGGGAGACTCCGCGTCGGCCCCGGCCGGGCCGCCGGCCGACGCCGCTCCGGCCGCCGAACCGACGAAGCAGCCGGAGGGGGAGCCGGAGAAGAAGCGGTCCGTCGGCCGCAAGGTGCTCGGCGCGGTCGGCGTGCTGCTCGCCGTCGGCGTGGTCGCGGCGCTCAAGTTCGGCGTCGGCTCCGCCGTGGCCACCGCGTTCGACAAGGACGGCACCGCCGACGCGAAGACGGGCGACTGCCTCGCCGAACTGCCGGACGTGGCCGAGGGTGAGCGCAAGGACGCCAGCGGCGCCGAGGTGGTCGCCTGCACGTCCAGCCAGGCGGCGTACACGGTGGTGGGTCGGGTGAACAGCCAGACCGAGGCCCAGGCGCGGACGGGGAAGGCCTGCGAGCCGTTCCTCCAGCCGGGCCAGGAGGGCTACTTCTTCTACAACATCAAGCCGGGCAGCACCGGCTACCTGCTCTGCCTGACGAGGAAGGCGGCCTGACCGGGCCGGGAACGACGTGCCGGTTCCGGACCGGAACGGCCCGGTGCCGGCGGCTGACGGCGGTGCGGGGGACCGCGCCGCCGTCGGTGTACCGGGAGGCAACGAGCGGGCGAGAGCCGTCGACATACCAGGTGTCACCGGCGGGGGGACAGGAGGTGAATGCCACTGTTCCGGCGTCTTCCCGACGGCGGTCGCGGCGTGGCAGGCTACCGGAACGTGGGAACACCCTGCGACCAGCCAGCGTTGACTGACCGCTTGGAGGAGCCGATGGGCGAGATGGTGAGCTACGCCAGCAGCGGAGGGACGCGCGAGGGGTATCTCGCGGTACCCTCCGCCGGTGCGGCCAGCCCGGCGGTCATCGTCATCCAGGACTGGTGGGGCCTCGTGCCCCACATCCGGTCGGTCGTGGACCGGTTCGCGGAGGCCGGCTTCGTCGCCCTCGCCCCGGACTTCCGGCGCGGCCAGCCGGCCAGCCGGCCGAGTGAGCCCCGGCACATGCTGAACAGCGCGCAGATGGACGAGGCGGCGGCGGACGTCGCCGTCGCGGCGGAGTACCTGGCCGGCCGGCCCGAGGTCGCCGGCAAGGCCGGTTGCGTCGGGTTCTGCGCCGGCGCCAGCCTGGCGCTCTGGGCGGCCACCCGGTCCGAGCGGATCGTGGCCACCGCCGCCTTCTACCCGCGACTGCCTTGGGACGGGATGAGCCCACAGTGGAGCGGGTACGCGGGCAAGGACGCCGTCATCCACTGCTCGGAGGCGGACGGCACCTCCACCGCCGACGGCGTGCAGACCGCCCGCCGGGCCGTGGAGACGGCCGGAGGCAGCTGCCAGACGTACGACTACCCGGGCACCGCGCACGCCTTCTTCAACGAGGACCGGCCGGAGAGCTTCGACCAGCGGGCCGCCGCCACCGCCTGGGCCCGCACCCTCGAACAGTTCCGGGCGAAGCTTGGCTGAGCCCCGTACCCCGGGTGAGGTGGTCGCGCGTGCCGCGCGGGCGGCCGACCTCGCCGACCTCGACGGCGCGGTCAGCGACTGTTTCGCCTGCCCGCGCCTGGTCGGCTGGCGGGAGGAGGTCGCCCGGACGAAGCGGGCGGCCTTCCGCGACCAGGAGTACTGGGGGCGGCCGGTGCCCGGCCTCGGCACCCCCGACGCGCGCATCGGCATCCTCGGCCTGGCCCCCGCCGCGCACGGCGGCAACCGCACCGGGCGCATCTTCACCGGCGACCGCTCCGGCGACGTGCTCTTCGCCGCGCTGCACCGCGCCGGCCTGGCCAACCAGCCGACCAGCGTGGCCGCCGACGACGGGCTCGCGCTGCGCGACACCCGGATCTTCGCCGCCGTGCGCTGCGCTCCGCCGGACAACAAGCCCACCCCGGCGGAGCGGGACACCTGCGCGCCGTGGCTGCACCGCGAGGTCGCGCTGATCAGGCCCACCCTGCGCGTCGTGGTCGCGCTCGGCGCGTTCGCCTGGGCCGCGTGGTGGCCGGTGTTGCGCGAGGTGTACGGCGTCCGCCCGCCCAGCCCTCGACCGGCTTTCGGCCATGGGGCACACTGGTCCGGCACGACCGCACCGGCGCTGCTCGGTTGTTACCACGTCAGCCAGCAGAACACCTTTACCGGGCGGTTGACCCCGGGGATGCTGGACGACGTGTTCGCCCGGGCGAGGCAGTTGGCCGGGGTGGACTGACGGCGTGGGGCGGTGGCGATGGACCTCAGCGTTCTGCGCAGGTGGTGGCCGGTCGGCGCGGTGGCCGGCCTGCTCGCCGTCGCGGCGCTGGCCGCCGGTCACTCGTCGCTCGGCGCCAGCCGCATCCCACCCGCCGACAACATCCCGTACGTGCCGGACTACCCGTCGGCGCAGCCGCCGACCTCGATCCCGGCCGAGCCGCGCGACGCCGGGGAGGCCACCCGCGCGCACATCCCCGAGTGGCTCGGCACCGTCGCGGTGGTGCTGCTCGGCCTGGCGATCGCCGTCGCCCTCGGCTACCTGACCTGGACCCTGGTCCGGGGGATGGCCCGCCGCACCACCCGGGCGCTGCCGTCGCGCCGCGCCCGGCGCACTGCCGAGGGAACGGCCCGCGAGGTGGTCGCCGCGCTCGACGCCGGCCTGGTCGAGCTGGACGACGCCGACGTCGACCCGCGTACCGCCGTGATCGCCTGCTGGGTGCGCCTGGAGGAGGCCGCCGACGCGGCCGGGGTGGTCCGGCGGACCGGGGACACCTCCACCGACCTGGTGACCCGGCTGCTGCGCGGCGACCCCGAGGCGGGGATCCCGGCGATCGTCAGCGCCGACGTGCTGGCCGAGTTCGCCCACGTCTACCGCGAGGCCCGGTACGCCACCCGCCCCGTCGACGAGCGCACCCGCGACCAGGCCCGAGCCGCGCTGCGCCGGCTGCGCGGCGAGCTGACCGCCGTGGCCGCCGGCGAACCGGTCGCCGCCACCGGTCGGGTGGAGCCGTGAGCGCCAGTATCGACGACCTGCTCACCTTCGAGGAGGAGCCCCCGCCGCAGGCCCGGGTCACCCGGGGTGGCCGGTTCCGGGGCGTGCTGCGGACCCTCGCGGTCACCGGGGCGCTCACCGCGGTCGCGGTCGTCGGGCTGCGCACGATCGGCCTCCAGGTCTCGCTGGCGGTTGTCGTCGCCGGGGTGGTCGCGCTGCTCGCCGTCCGCCGGGTCACCGCCGCGCTCGCCCCGCCGCCCCCGCCCCGGGGCGGGGCCCGCGCGCCCGCCGGCGAGGAGGACGGCCACTACCACTGGGCCGCCCGGGACGCGCTGCGCACCGCGATCAACGGCTGGGAACGGCCGCTGGACTGGTCGTCGGGCCGACCGGAGCGGTTCGCCGAGCGGCTCCTGCCCCGCCTCGGTGAGCTGGCCGACGAGCGGCTGCGCCAGCGGCACGGCGTCACCCGCGATTCCGACCCGGCCCGCGCCCGCGCCCTGCTCGGGGACCGGCTCTCGATGTTCCTCGACACCCCACCCCGCCGCACCCCGTCGCCGCGCGACCTCGCGGCGATCGTCGCCGAACTGGAGAAGATCTGATGAACGACGTGGACCGCACCCTGCCCACCGTCGAGGTCGGCCGCCTGGCCCGGGCGGTGCTGGACGCGGTCGGCTCGGTCGTGGTCGGCAAGCGGGAAACCCTGGAGCTGGTCCTCGCCGGCATCCTGGCCGGCGGCCACGTGCTGCTGGAGGACCTGCCCGGGTTGGGCAAGACGCTGACCGCCCGCTGCTTCGCCCAGGCCCTCGGGTTGGACTTCCGCCGTCTCCAGTTCACCCCCGACCTGCTGCCCGCCGACGTCACCGGCTCGTTCCTGTACGACCAGCGCAGCGGCGACTTCTCCTTCCGGGCCGGCCCGGTCTTCACCAACCTGCTGCTCGCCGACGAGATCAACCGGACGCCGCCGAAGACCCAGTCGGCGCTGCTGGAGGCCATGCAGGAGAAGCAGGTCTCCGTGGAGGGCGTCACCTACCGGCTGGACGAGCCGTTCCACGTCCTGGCCACCGCCAACCCGATCGAGTACGAGGGGACGTACCCGCTGCCGGAGGCGCAGCTCGACCGGTTCCTGCTGCGGGTGTCGTTCGGCTACCCGGACCGGGAGGAGGAGTGGGACGTGCTGCGCCGGCGGATCGCCCGCCGCCACGAGGAGGCCGAGATCAAGCCGGTCGTCGACGCCGCCACCCTGCGGGCCATGCAGGCCGCGCTGGAGGACGTGGTGGTGGAGGACTCCATCGGCCGGTACATCGTGCAGTTGACCGCGGCCACCCGGGAGCACCCGTCGGTGCTGGTCGGGGCTTCTCCGCGTGGCTCGCTGGCGCTGCTGCTGCTGGCCCGGGCCAGGGCGGTCTTCGCCGGCCGGGACTACGTGGTGCCGGAGGACGTCAAGGAGGTGGCCGCGCCTGCCCTGGCGCACCGGATCACGCTGCGCCCGGAGATGTGGCTGCGCCGGGTCGACCCGTCCTTCGTGGTCGGTGAGGTGCTCGACCAGACCCCGGCCCCGGCCAGCGGCGCGCTTCCGAGCTACGCCGCCGGCCGGCCGGGGCGCTGACGGCCGTGCCCACCGACGAGGGGCAGCAGCCCGCGGCAGGCTGGGCGCCGACCCGGGCGCTCGGCCGGGCGGTGCTGCTCACCGGCCTGCTGCTGATCGCCGGGGTGTTGCTCGGCCGGGTCGACCTGGTCGTGCTGGCCGCGCCGTTCGCGCTCGGCACCGCGTACGCGCTGCGCCGCCGGCCGAGCGCCGGGCCGCAGGTGTGGGTCGCCGCCGACGAGGGGCACCTGGTCGAGGGCGGCGAGTTTACCGGCACGGTCACCGTCGGCAACCCGGACACCGTCGGGTACGACCTCGCCGTGGTCCGCACCCGCGTCTCGCCCTGGCTGCTGGTCGAGCGCGCCCAGGTCGGCGGGGCCCGGGTCGACCTGTCCCGCAGCGGGGTGGACCGGCCCTTCGTCACCGTCGTGGACACCGGCACCGCCGTCGACCTGGAGCTGACCGGGAAGGCCCGGCGCTGGGGCCGGCACCCCGTCGGCCCGGCCGGCGTCCGGGTCGCCGCTGCGGGCGGGCTGCTGGTCTCCCGGGCGGCGGTCGCCGAGCCGGTCCGGGTGCGGGTCTACCCGAGGACGGAGCCGTTCGAGGCGGTGGAGGCGATGCCCCGGGCCGCGGGCCTGGTCGGTGCGCACCACTCCCGCCGCCCGGGCGAGGGCGGTGAGCTGGCCGGCGTGCGGGTCTTCGGCCCCGGCGACCGGCTGCGCCGCATCGACTGGCGGGTCTCGCTGCGGGCCCGGCAGTTGCACGTGGCGGCCACCCTGTCGGACCGGGACGCCGAGGTGGTGGTCCTGCTGGACGTGCTCGCCGAGGCGGGCCGCTCGGGTGGCGTCGGCGGGGCCGCCTCGGTGTTGGACACGACCGTCCGGGCCGCCGCCGCGATCGGCGAGCACTACCTGCACCGGGGCGACCGGGTGGCGATGCTGGAGTACGGGCCGGCTGCCCGCCGGCTGCGCGCCGCGTCCGGCCGGCGACAGTACCTGACGCTGCTGGAGTGGCTGCTCGACGTGCGCGCCGAGGCGTCCCCGCACGAGCCGTACGACCAGGTCTTCGGGCCGCACCTGCTCTCCTCGGACGCGCTGGTGGTGGTGCTCACCCCGCTGCTGGACGAGCGGTCCGCCCAGATGTTGGCCCAGCTGGCCCGGTCCGGGCGGTTCGTGGTGGCCGTGGACACGCTCCCGGCCGACCTCGCACCGCCGGGCGGGCAGGGCTGGGCCGAGGTGGCCTTCCGGCTGTGGCGGCTGGACCGGGACACGATGATCGGCCAGCTCCGCGAGCACGGCGTGCCGGTGGTCCGCTGGGCCGGCGCGGGCAGCCTGGACCAGGTGCTGCGGGACGTGGCCCGGCTCGCCATCGCCCCCCGGGTGGGTGCCCGGTGACGGCCGCGCGGACGAGGGGGCGGAACCGGTGAACCCGGTCGAGGTGGTGACGGAACGGGCCAGGGTGGCGCGCTCGGCGGTGATCCGGGTGAGCCTGGCGCCACTGCTGGTCCGCGCCGGAATCTTCGGCACGGTGCTGGCCGGCCTGCTGCTGGCGTACCCGGTGCAGGTCCTCGACGGGCGGCCGCTGGCCGCTCTCGCGATGGTGGCGCTGCTGCCGGCGGTCGGGCCGCGCCGCGTCTGGCCGACCTTCGCCGCCCTGGTCACGGTGGGTGGGTGGCTGCTGTCCACCGAGGGGTACGGCCGGCCGGTCGCGCTGTGGCGGCTGCTCGCCGTGGCGGTGGCGCTCTACCTGGCCCACTCGCTGTGCGCGCTGGCCGCCCTGCTGCCGTACGACGCGGTGGTGGACCCGGAACTGGTCGTGCGCTGGCTCACCCGGGCCGGCGGGGTGCTGCTCGCCTCGGCGGTGCTCGGGGTGCTCCTGGTCGAGGTGTCGGGCGTCGGTGGGGACCGCGGCTTCCTCGCCGCGACGGTGGTGGGGCTGCTGGTCGCGGTGGCGCTCAGCGTGCTGCTGAGGTGGCTGTTGCGTCGCAGATAAGTCGCAGATAACGGGACGGCGGGAGGACGTCGCGCAGTTCACACGTGTTGTGCTCCGTCACAGAAGGGGGTCTCGGACGGGATTACCCGGGTCGCCCGGGGAAAGATGGATGACGTGAACCCGAAGCGGATCCTTGTCGTCGGTGCCGGGCACGTCGGTCTCTACGCCGCCCTGCGTCTGTCGAAGAAGCTCTCCTCAAGTGAGGCGGAGGTCGTCGTCGTCGACCCGCAGCCCCACATGACGTACCAGCCGTTCCTCCCGGAGGCGGCGGCGGGCAACATCTCCCCCCGGCACTCCGTGGTGCCGCTGCGGCGGGAGTTGCGCCGGTGCAAGGTGGTGGCGGGTACGGTCACGCGGATCGAGCACGACCGCAAGGTGGCCACGGTGCAGCCGATCAGCGGCCCGACCACGGAGATCGCCTACGACCACGTGATCGTGGCCCCCGGCGCGGTCTCCCGGACGCTGCCGATTCCCGGCCTGCACGAGCACGGCATCGGCTTCAAGACCATCGGCGAGGCCATCTACCTGCGCAACCACGTGCTGGACCGGCTCGACGTGGCCGCCGCCACGCCGGATCCGGAGGTCCGGCGCAGCGCGCTGACGTTCACCTTCGTCGGCGGCGGGTACGCGGGCATCGAGGCGCTGGCCGAGATGGAGGACATGGCCCGGGACGCCCTGCGTTACTACCCGGAGCTGAAGCCGGAGGACATGCGCTGGGTGCTGGTCGAGGCGACCCAGCGGGTGCTGCCCGAGGTCGACCGGGACATGGGCGCCTACACGGTGCAGCAGCTGCTGAAGCGGAACATGGACATTCGGCTGGACACCCGCCTGGAGTCCTGCGTCGACGGGGTGGTGAAGCTCTCCGACGGTGACAGCTTCCGCTCCGACACCATCGTCTGGACGGCCGGCGTCAAGCCGTCGCCGATGCTCGACGCGACCGACTTCCCGCGCGACGAGCGCCGCCGGGTCACCTGCCTGCCGACCCTCCAGGTCGTCGACGGCGACCGGGTGGTCGAGGGCGCGTGGAGCGCCGGCGACTGCGCGGCGGTGCCGGACCTGACCAAGGAGCCGGGCAACTTCTGCTCGCCGAGCGCCCAGCACGCCGTGCGCCAGGCCGCCCGGATGGCCGACAACATCGTGAACGTGGTCCGCGGGCGCGAGCCGGTGGACTACAAGCACAAGCATGCGGGCAGCGTGGCGAGCCTCGGCCTGTACAAGGGTGTGGCCCAGGTCTACGGCATCAAGATGACCGGCCTGCCGGCGTGGTTCATGCACCGGACGTACCACATGAGCCGGATCCCGTCGTTCAACCGCAAGGTCCGGGTCGTGGTCGACTGGTCGCTGGCGTTCTTCCTCAAGCGCGAGGTGGTCGCCCTGGGCCAGTTGCACGACCCGCGCGAGGAGTTCGTCGAGGCGTCCCAGCCGGTCGCCCCCCGCGTCTGAGTCGCACGAAGAATGGGCCTCCTCGCCGACGAGGGGGCCCATTCTTCGTGGGGGCCTCAGACCCGCCAGATCCAGGCGTCGGCGATCCGGGTGGACGGGCCGTAGAGCTGGTCCAGGACGGCCCGCAGGTCGTCGGCGCGCGGCGTGCTCTCCGCCAGCGCGAAGCAGGACGCGCCCCAGCGGTCGGCGTCCCAGGCGGCCTGCTGACGCTCCGCGTCGCCGATCACGGGCCGGCCACCCTGCTGCGCCACGTTCGTGAGCAGGGCCGACGTCGGTCGCTTCCAGGTGCCCATGGCGGCGGTGTCGCCGCGGCCGTACGGGCCGATGAAAAAGCCCTCCGGCATGCCGAAGGCCGCGTCCGCCGCGGTCGCCCAGCGCATCGGCCACGGCTCCTTCGGGGTGGGCAGCGGCACCGGCACCAGCACCCCGCCGGGCCGGACGCACTCCTGCCAGTGGCCGCCGGTGACGAACTCGGGAAGCGCCGGCCGCTCGGCGGTGGGCAGCGGCGCCGGCAGGACCGGCAGCAGCGCGATCCCGACCGCCGCCGGGACCAGCCGGCGGGTCGTCCCGGCGGCGCGCAGCGCCCGGTCCACGGCCAGCACCAGCAGTGTCGCGATCACCGGCAGCACCCCCAGGGCGAACCGCATCGGCAGCGCCCCGTCGACCACCGGCAGGCCGCCGAGCAGGGCGTACGGGCCGGCGACGGTGGTCCGGTCGCCGCCGAGGACCACGTCCGGGCCGAGCGAGAGCGCGCCCATCACCAGCGCCCCCGCCGCGCAGGCGATCACCAGCGGGCGGCGGCCCAGCCAGACCGCGCAGCCGACGGTGACCACCAGCAGCGGCCAGCCGAGGAAGGTGTTGTACTCCGCCGGCCCGGTCGTGAGCCGGGCCGCCTCGTCGCTGCCCATCACCGACAGCGGGGAGACGGTCCACCAACTGCTCAGGTCGGCTGAGAAGTAGTGCGGGCTGAACATCCCGTCCGCGACGCCCAGCGGGCCGGCGAACTGGAACCACAGCGGGTACCCCAGCACGAGCAGGGCCAGCCCGGCGGCGAGCAGTGTCCCGCCGGCGAAGCCGGGCAGCGCCCGGCGCAGCAGTGCCCGGTCGGCCAGGGCGTACGCGACGGCCATCACCAGCAGCGTCACCGCGCAGAGGAAGAGCACCTCCTCGCCGACGAAGACCTGGACGCTGACCGCGGCGGCCAGGCCGACGGCGGAGGTGAGCATCCGGCGCCGGTCCGGGCCGACCCGGGCCGGTCCCGTTCCGCCCGCGTCGCCCGTCCCGCCCGCGTCGCGCACGTCGCCTGCCCGGCCCCGGGGGCGGCCGGCCCGGCCCAGCGGGTCGGCGGCGCGCAGCAGCCGGACCACCAGCCAGACGATCACCGGGACCAGCCACTGCGCGGTCATGTGCAGGTGGCTGTTGGTCTGCGAGATCATCCCCGGGCCGAAGCCGCACAGCCCGGCGCCAAGCGCGGCGGCCAACCGGCGGGCCCCCAGGACCCGGGTGAAGAGCAGGTGCCAGGCGACCGCGGTGCCGGCCAGGTTGAGTGCCGCGAGCAGGGCGAAGGTGACCGGCGCGCCGAACAGCAGGGTCACAGGGGCGAAGAGCACGCCGAGCGCGATAACCGTGGTGTTGGCCATCAGGTTCACCCCGTCCGGGGCGTTGAGCCGGTCGGTGAGCAGACCGAAGTCGCCGAGCAGGGCGCGCGAGTCGACGGCCAGGAACCATTCGTACAGGGCCTGGTCCTCCGGGTTGAGCGTCAGCACCCGGCCGGCGGGGTCCGGCCACAGGCCGTGGGTGAGCCAGACCGCGAGGGCCGCGAAGAGCAGACCGACGAGCAGGTCGGCCCGGTTCCGGGCGGCGGCGGCCCGGAGCCTGGCCCACCGGGAACCGGCCGGAGCAGGGGCATCGGAACGGGGTGCTTGTGCGGGGGCGGCGTCGGGGGCCGTGGGGGCTGCGCTGCTCACGCCTCGACCCTAGTGCGGCGGTGGTGACGGGGTACGCCGGGTCGTCGCGGACCCGCTACGGTGACACTGCACCGATGCGTCGGCGCGTCGGCGTGGCCCCGCCCGGGTGGTGGAAAGGCAGACACGGCCGCCTTAAAAGCGGCTGCCGCAAGGCGTGCGGGTTCGACCCCCGCCCCGGGCACCTCGCCTCTCAGCTTCTTCACAGCTCCTGCCTCGCTCGGTGATCTCCACGGCGTCGATCGCGGCGTTTACCCTGGAAGGGCACGTTCACGTGCGACGACCCCCTGAGGGAGGCCAGACAGTGAAGACTTCGAACCCGGTGCTCGCCCGACTCGGCCAAGCGGCCGAGCGGGAGCGCGCCACCGGGTACGCCCCGACCGGGCCCTACGGGCAGCCCGGATACCCCCCACAGCAGTACCCGGGCGCGACCGGCTACCCGGCCGCGCCGCCCACCGTGACGCCGATGTCCATCGACGACGTGGTGGTCAAGACCGTCACGCTCCTCGGCATCCTTGGCGTGTCCGCCGCGGCGGCCTGGGTGCTCGTGCCTGACTCGCTGCTCGGCGTCGCCTGGATCGGCGCCGCGGTGGTCGGCCTGGTGCTCGGCCTGATCATCTCGTTCTCCCGGATGGCGAACCCGGCGCTGGTCGTCGCGTACTCCGTCGTCGAGGGCGTCTTCGTCGGCATGGTGAGCAAGGCCTTCAACTCGCTCTACGACGGCATCGTGCTCCAGGCCGTGGTGGCCAGCTTCGGCGTGTTCTTCCTGATGGCCATGCTGTACAAGGCACGGGTCATCCGGGCGACGCCCAAGTTCGTCCGCGGCATGCTCGCGGCGATGGTCGGCCTCTTCGCGGTGATGATGATCAACCTGGTGCTGTCGCTGTTCGGCGTCAACACGGGCCTGCGTGACGGCAGCCCGCTGGCGATCGGCTTCAGCCTGGTCTGCATCGTGGTCGCGTCGCTGAGCTTCGTGCTCAGCTTCGCGGAGGTGGAGGAGGGCGTCCGGATGGGGCTGCCCCAGCGCTACTCCTGGACGGCCGCGTTCGGCATCCTGGTGAGCCTGGTCTGGCTCTACATCGAGATCCTGCGCCTGCTGAGCTTCTTCCAGGGTGACGACTGACCCGTGTCGCCGACCGGCGCCCGCCCCCGCGACCCGCGGCGGCGGGCGCCGTCGTCTGCGGGGCAGCCGCCGCCGGGAGCGGGCCACGGCGCCACCGGCCCCGCCGGGAGCGGGCCACGGCGTTTGCCCGCCGCCGTCGAGCCCGCCGGGGCAGAGTGACTGCGAGGGGTACGTCGGTCAGGAGGTGACGGTGCGCAGTTCCAACCCGGTGTTGGGCCGGCTGGACGACACCCGCCGACGGGAACGCGAGGTGCTCGGGCTCGGCGGCGCCGAGGCGATGACCGTCGACGACGTGGTGACGCGCACCGTCGGGCTGCTGCTGCTCACCGTCGCCACGGCGGGGGTGGCCTGGTTCGTCGTCCCGCAAGCAGTGTGGATCTCCGCCGCCCTGGCCGGCTCCGCGCTGGCGGCGATCGCGCTGGCGCTGGTCATCTCGCTGCGCGGCAGCACCAACCCGGCGCTGATCGCCGGGTACGCGGTGCTCCAGGGGCTGCTGCTCGGGGTGGCCAGCCGGGCGTTCGAGCTGGTCTACCCGGGGATCGTGGTGCAGGCCGTGGTGGGCACGGCCGGCGTCTTCCTCGGCATGGCGCTGCTGTACCGGGCCCGGGTGGTCCGGGCCACCCCGCGGCTGGCCCGGCTGGTGGCCGGCACTCTGCTCGGGATCGTCGCGATCAGCGTGGTCAATCTGGTCGCGTACCTGATCACCGGCCGGCAGGGGGTGGAGGTGTACAGCCTGACCGCCGACGTCGGCTGGCTGGCGTACCTGTTCTCGGTGGTGGCGATCATCGCCGGCGCGTTCAGCTTCATCCTCGACTTCGACCTGGTCGAACGGTCGGTCCGCGCGGGCCTGCCCCGCCGGTACGCGTGGTACTGCGCGTTCGGGCTGCTCGCCGGCCTGGTCTTCCTCTACTGGCAGCTGCTGCGACTGCTCAGCTACCTGCGCCGCTGACCGGCCGGCCGGCGGCCTTTCGTAGACTCGGTGCGGTGAGCGCAGCGGAACTGGACCGGGCGGTGGGACTGCTGGTCCGTCAGGTCGGGCACTGGCAGCAACCGCGCTGGGCGGCGGTCGCCGGGAGCGGCAACGTGTCCCGGGCGGACCTGGTGCACCGGCTGGTGCAGGAGCTCGCGAACCTCGCCGCCGACGCCGAGGGGCAGCCCCGCCGGGCGGTGCCCCGGCTCGGCAACAACCTCGCCCTGCCCGACCAACTGCGGGTGGTCACCGCCGACCTGCTGGCCGCAGCCCCGGCCGCCGACCTGCTGGCCCGGGCCGCCGCCGAGGTGACGGCGACCCGTACCACGCTCTGACCGCGCCGCGCCGCGCCGCGCCGGGCCGGTACCCGCCCCGGCCCGCCGTTGTCAGCCGAGGCGCTCGAGGACCATGGCCATGCCCTGGCCGCCGCCGACACACATGGTCTCCAGGCCGACCGACCCGTCGTGCCAATCCAGGGCGTTGAGCAGGGTGCCGGTGATCCGGGCGCCGGTCATGCCGAACGGGTGGCCGATGGCGATCGCCCCGCCCATCACGTTCAGCTTCTCCTCGGGGATGCCGAGCTGCCGGTAGGAGGGGATCACCTGGGCGGCGAACGCCTCGTTGATCTCGACCAGGTCGACGTCGTCGATGGTCATCCCGGCCCGCGCGAGCGCCTGCCGCGACGCCTCGACCGGACCGAGGCCCATGATCTCGGGGGACAGGGCGGTGACTCCGGTGGAGACGATCCGGGCCAGCGGGGTGATGCCCAGATCCCGGGCCCGCTGGGCGCTCATGATCACCACGGCTGCCGCGCCGTCGTTGAGCGGGCAGCAGTTGCCGGCGGTGATCCGGCCGTCGGGGCGGAACACCGGCTTCAACCCGGCGACCCCCTCCAGGGTGACCCCGGCCCGGGGCCCGTCGTCGCCGTCGACCACGGTGCCGTCGGCGGTGGTGACCGGGGTGATCTCGCGGGCCCAGAAGCCGTCGGCGATCGCCTTCTCGGCCAGGTTCTGGCTGCGCACGCCGAAGGCGTCCATGTCGGCGCGGGTCACGTCGTGCACCTGGGCCAGGTTCTCGGCGGTCTGTCCCATGGCCACGTAGATGTCGGGCAGCTCGCCGGACTCTCGCGGGTCCGTCCAGACCTTCGCGCCGCCCTGGGCGCGCTGCGTCGACCGCTCCCGCGCCGCCGCGAAGCGGGGGTTCTCCCAACCGCCACCCACCAGCGCCTGCGCCTCGGGCGGCAGCCCGTCGGAGTTGCCCCGGGCGTACCGGGAGACCATCTCGACCCCGGCGGAGACGAACACGTCGCCCTCGCCGGCCCGGATCGCGTGCATCGCCATCCGGGTGGTCTGCAGCGAGGAGGCGCAGTACCGGGTCAGGGTGGCGCCCGGCAGGCCGTCCAGGCCCATCAGGGTGGCGACCACCCGGGCCATGTTGAAGCCCTGCTCGCCGCCGGGCAGGCCGCAGCCCAGGTAGAGGTCGTCGATCTCGGCGGGGTCGAGCTGGGGGACCTTGTCCAGGGCGGCCCGGACGATGGTGGCGGCGAGGTCGTCGGGGCGGACGTCGCGCAGGGAACCCTTGTGCGCCCGGCCGATGGGGGAGCGGGCGGTGGCGACGATGACGGCGTCGCGGGACGACTCGGTCGGCATGAACCAACGTTAACTCGCCGGTAACATGCCGGGGAAGCGTCCCACCCGGCGGGAAATGTCACCCGGAGCCCGGAGCCCGGCTGTGCTGCCACGGCCCGGCCGTGCCGCCGGGGCCCGGCGGCAGCGGTCAGTGGCGGGAGGCGACGTTCGCGGCGGCGGCGACCGCCGGGATCAGCGCGTGCGCCCAGATCCGGTACCCGTCGGCGGAGGGGTGGAACCCGTCGTGGCAGAAGGTGCCGGCGTCGGCCCGGAACACCGGGCCGGTCTCGGAGCCCAGGTCGACCACGGTGCCCCCGGCGTCGAGCACGGCGACGGTCTGTGCCCGGGCCACCCGCCGGCCGGCCCAGCCGACCACCTGCCGCAGCGGTGGGGCGATCGCGTGGACCGCCCCCAGGTCGGGGCAGGTGCCGACGACGACCTCGACGTGCGCCTCGCGCAGTCGCCGCACGGCCGCCCCCAGGTACGCCCCGGCCTCGGCCGGCCGGCGCAGCGCGGTGGCGTCGTTGGCGCCGATCAGGATCACCGCCACGTCGGGGCGCGGGCCGAGCAGCGCCCGGGCCACCTGGGTGGCCAGGTCGGTGGAGCGGGAGCCGGACACCCCGACGCTGGACAGGTGCACCTGGCGGCCCGCCGGCCCCTCGGCGAGCAGGTGGGCGAGCTGCCCGCCGACGGTGTCGCCCAGCCGGCCCACGCCGACCCCGAGGGCGGACGAGTCGCCGAGCAGGACCAGCCGCAGCGGCGGCGCGCCCGGCCGCCCCACCGTCGCACGCAGGGCCAGCCCAAGCTCCGGCTGGGCGTACCGGCGGTTGCGGGCGACGAACGCCTCGCCGGCGAGGACGGCCGCGCCGCCGATCGTCCCGGCGATCAGGGACAGGGCCGCAGCCCGGCCCAGCCGGAGGGCGAGTTCCGCGCCCAGACCCCGGTCCCCCGCGCCGTGGCTACCGCTGTGCTCGGTCATGGCCGTCCCTCCAGTGTGGGTGAGTCGGCGGCCGGGCCGGGTTGCGGCACCGCGCCGACGCCGAAGAAGGCCCGCCGGCGCAGCTGCGCCCATCGCCCGCCCGGCCCCCGGTCGCGCCCGTGGACCTGGGTGGCGCTGACCTCTGTGCCCGCGTGCCGAGCCGCCTCCTGGGCGGCCTCAGGCAGCGACCGTACGCCTTCCCCGCGCGCGAGGCCAGGGCGGCGCTCCTGCCCGGCGCCGAGCGCCGAGAGCACGGTCGGCAGCAGCGCGGCGGCGGCCATCGCGTACCCCTCGGCGGAGGGATGGAACCGGTCCCAGGCGAACATCCGGGTCGGCTCGGCGACGAACCGGGGACCGAGCAGGTCGCCGAGGGAGACCGTCCAGCCGCCCGCCTCGACCACCGCCACCGTCTGGGCGGCGGCGAGCTGCCGGCTCCACCGCCGGGCCAGCCAGCGCAGCGGCGGCTGGATCGGCCGGATCGCCCCGAGGTCGGGGCAGGTGCCGACCACCACCTCGCACCCGCCCTCGCGCAGCGCGTGGACCGCGTCGAACAGGTAGCGCACGGCCAGGCTCGCCGGGGCACGGTTGGTGACGTCGTTGCCGCCGATCAGGATCACCGCGACGGCCGGCTGGTGCTCCAGCGCGGACTCCACCTGCGGCTTGAGCCCCGACGAGATGGCGCCCACCACGGCGAACCGGTGCAGCCGCACCGGGCGGTGCAGGCGGCGGGACAGCCCGGTGGCCAGCAGCGACCCGGGGGTCTCCCGGCGGCGGTGCACCCCGTACCCGGCGGCGGTGGAGTCGCCGAGGATCACCACGGTCAGCGGCGGGCCGGGGAGCTTCGCGCCGTAGACGCCGTCGCAGCGGGGCGGGGGCGCCTCGGCCATCGGTATGGTGCGCCGGGCCTGCCGGGCCTGGCCGATCAGCACCCCGCCCGTGGCGACGGCGGCAGCGGCGGTGGCGCCCGTGCCGAGCGCCGCCAGGCGGGCGACCCGCCGGGCGCGGCGCCAGCGCGGACCAACCGGTACGGCGGAACCAGCGACCCCCATACAGCGACATTATCGCGCCGGCACGACATGCCGCTGTCGTCGTGCTGCCCTCTGCGATGCCTGGGATCCGACGGTTGCGGGTATTCCTTGCACCGACACCGCACGATGTCGGGCGGAGAGGGGTGTGGAGATGGGAAAGACACTGAAACGTGGCGCGGCGTTCGCGGCGTTGGCCAGGGCGCTGTCCTCCGGGGCGAGGGGCGGCCCGTCGCTGGGCGCCCGGCTGGGGGCGCTGCCCCGGATGATCCGGGCCACCACCCGGGGCGAGTACGACGGCGGCCTCCGGTTGGCCCTGATGACCGCGGCGACGGCGTACATCGTCTCGCCGATCGACCTGCTCCCGGAGATCCCGCTGGCGATCTTCGGGCTGGCCGACGACGCGGTCATGGTCACCTGGCTGGCCGGGGCCGTGCTGGCGGAGACCGAGCGGTTCCTTGAGTGGGAGACCCGCCGCAGCTCGGTCATCCCGGGGCATGTGACCCCCTGACGGCACGTACCCTGGGCGTCGAATCAACGTCTGCCCGGCCGCCGTCGCCGGCGCCGTAACGGAGGGCACAACGAGGTGCAGTACTACGACAACGTCGTCGAGCTGATCGGCAACACCCCGCTGGTACGGCTGCGCAGCGTCACCGAGGGCATCCGGGCGACCGTGCTCGCGAAGGTGGAGTACCTCAACCCGGGCGGTTCGGTGAAGGACCGGATCGCGCTACGGATGGTCGAGGACGCCGAGGCCGCCGGGATCCTGGGGCCGGGTGGCACCATCGTCGAGCCGACCAGCGGCAACACCGGCGTCGGGCTGGCCCTGGTGGCCCAGCTCAAGGGCTACCGGTGCGTGTTCGTCTGCCCGGACAAGGTCAGCCAGGACAAGCAGGACGTGCTGCGGGCGTACGGCGCGGAGGTGGTGGTCTGCCCGACCGCCGTCGCGCCGGAGGACCCGCGCTCCTACTACAACGTCTCCGACCGGCTGGCCCGGGAGATCCCCGGCGCGTGGAAGCCCGACCAGTACAGCAACCCGGCCAACCCGCGCTCGCACTACGAGACCACCGGGCCGGAGCTGTGGAAGCAGACCGGCGACAGGCTGACCCACTTCGTGGCCGGGGTGGGCACCGGCGGCACCATCTCCGGCATCGGCCGGTACCTGAAGGAGGCCTCCGACGGGCGGGTGAGGATCGTCGGCGCGGACCCGGAGGGCTCGGTCTACTCCGGCGGCACCGGCCGGCCGTACCTGGTCGAGGGGGTCGGCGAGGACTTCTGGCCCGAGACGTACGACCGGGGCATCACCGACGAGATCGTGGAGGTCTCCGACAAGGCGTCCTTCGAGATGACCCGGCGGCTGGCCCGCGAGGAGGGGCTGCTGGTCGGCGGCTCCTGCGGGATGGCCGTGGTCGCCGCCCTGGAGGTGGCCCGCGCCGCCGGCCCGGACGACGTGGTCGTGGTGCTGCTGCCGGACAGCGGCAAGGGGTACCTGTCGAAGATCTTCAACGACGCCTGGATGGCCCGGTACGGCTTCCTGGACAACTCGGGCAGCGAGCCGACCGTCGCCGATGCCCTCGCCGGCAAGCCGGGCGGGCTGCCCGAGCTGGTCCACGTGCACCCCACCGAGACGGTCCGGGACGCCATCGACTACATGCGCGAGTACGGCGTCTCCCAGCTCCCGGTGCTCAAGGCCGAGCCGCCCGTGGTGACCGGCGAGGTGGCCGGCTCGATCGCGGAGAGAGACCTGCTCGACGCCCTGTTCACCGGCCAGGCGCACCTGCACGACACGATCGAGCGGCACATGACCGACCCGCTGCCGATGATCGGCGGCGGCCAGCCGGTGAGCGAGGCGGTCGCGCTGCTGGAGAAGTCCGACGCGGCGCTGGTGCTGGTGGACGGCAAGCCCAAGGGCGTGCTGACCCGGCAGGACCTGCTCGCCCACCTCGGCGCCCACTGACCTGACCGCGCCCACTGACACCTGCCGGGCCCAGGCGCGTCCTGGTCCGGCGACGTGCCGCAGGGCCTCTTCCCCGACCGGGAAGGGGCCCTGACGCGTTACACAGCGGGCGCACAAGTTCGGCACAGGAGCCGCCCAACCCCTCGGCCTAGCGTCGGTGCCGGATCGGTTGATCCGTCATCGAGCCACCCGGGAGGACCCATGCGCCACGACCTCGACCACCACGAAGGGCAGCGGGTCAGCCGTCGTCGGCTGATCGCCGGCGTCGGATCGATCGGGCTGGCCGGCCTGCTGGCCGCCTGCGGACGGGACGACGGCACCGTCACCACGTCGACCGGTGAGACCGTGACGCCGCAGGCCACCGCCGGCACGTCGGGCGACCTGGCCGCGCTCTTCGCCGACGCGAACACCTGCACGCTGACCGCGAGCACCACCCAGGGCCCGTACTACTTCGACGCCGACAAGATCCGTCGCGACATCAGGGAGGACCGGCCGGGCACCCGGCTGCGGGTGGCCATCCGCGTGCAGGACAGCGAGAAGTGCGCGCCGCTGGCGAACGCCGTCGTGGAGATCTGGCACTGCGACGCGGCGGGGCTGTACTCGGGCGCGGAGGTCCAGTCGACCGGCGGCGGCGCCCCCGGCGGTGCTCCGCCCAGTGGTGCCCCCGGCGGTGGACCGGGCGGTACTCCGCCCAGTGGTGCCCCCGGCGGTACTCCGCCCAGTGGTGCTCCCGGTGGGACTCCGCCCAGCGGCGCCCCCGGCGGCGGGGCTCCGGGTGGCGGCTCCGAGGGGCAGGCGGCCGACCTGACGCCGACCGACGACAAGCGTTACCTGCGCGGAGCCCAGGTCACCAACGCCGACGGGATCGTCGAGTTCGTCACCGTCTGGCCGGGCTGGTACCGGGGCCGCACCGTGCACATCCACGCCATGGTGCACGTGAACAACAACCGCCTGCTCACCACCCAGGTGATGTTCGACGAGGCGCTCAACACGAAGGTCTTCGCCGCGGCGCCGTACGCCACGCACACCGGGCGGGACACCTTCAACGACAAGGACACCATCTACGCCGACAGCATGCTGATGAAGGTCGTCGAGGACGGCGACGGCTACCTCGGCGTGATCAACTTCTCGGCGGACTCCGACCGCGACGGGGCCTGACGCCCCGGACGGGGGATCAGTCCAGCTCGCGGGCGTAGCGGAGCTGGGGGGTGCGGACGGTGCCGATCTGCTCCTCGCGGCGCTCACCGGTGGGCCGCCAGCCGCCGCGCTCGTAGAACCGGCGGGCGTGGGCGTTGGGCTCCAGCACCCACAGCACCGCCCGGTGCCGGCCCCGGCCGCGCATGGTGGCCAGCGCGTCGGCCATCAACGCCCGGCCGGTGCCCCGGCCCTGCTCGGCGGGGTCGAGGTGGATGGCGTTGAGCAGGCCGGTCGCCGGATCGTCCTGGTCGTCCGGGCCGAGGTAGCTGAACCCGACCAGCCGGCCGTCCCGCTCGGCGACGGTCATCAGGTGCTCGTCCCGCTCCCACGTCCACCGCTCGGCCCAGTACTCGCCCATCGCCTCAGGGGTCGGGTCCGCGAGGGCCTCCGCCGGCAGGAACGACGAGTACGCCGCCACCCGGGACCGCTGGTGCAGCGCCCCCACCGGGCGCAGGTCGTCGATGGCCGCGTGGCGCAGGGTGATCGTCACCCGCCCGAGGCTACCCGCCGGGGCGGGACCGGCACGGTCATCAGGTCCTCGGCGACCACCAGCTCGCCGGCGAAGTGCTCCCGGGCCTCGTCGGCGAAGCGCCGGGCGTCGGCGTACCGCTGGGAGAAGTGGGTGAGCACCAGCGTGCGTACCCCCGACTCGGCCGCCACCCGGGCGGCCTGGCCCGCCGTGAGGTGCCCGACCTCGGCGGCGAGCGCGGCCTCGGACTCCAGGAACGTCGACTCGATGACCAGCAGGTCGGCGTGCTCGGCGAGGGCGTACACCCCGTCGCAGAGCCCGGTGTCCATCACGAAGGCGAACCGCTGCCCCGGCCGGGTCACGCTCACCTCGTCCCGGGTCACGCGGCGACCGCCGACGTCGAGGTGGCCGACGCGGAGCAGCTCCCCGACGGCCGGCCCGGCGATGCCGTACGCGGCCAGCTTCTCCGGCAGCATCCGGCATCCGTCCGGCTCGACGAGCCGGTAGCCGTACGTCTCGATCGAATGCCGCAGCCGACGGGCCTCCAGCGTGCCGGAGCGCAGGGCGAACCGCTGCCCGTCGGCGGTGACCGGCTCGACGACCAGCTCGGCGGTCTCGTGGAAGCTCGACGCGTGCCGCAGCCGGGCGAAGTACTCGGCGCCGCCGGCCGGGAAGTGCACCGCCACCGGGCGGGGCACCCGGTCCAGGGAGAGCCGCTGGATGGTGCCGGGCAGGCCGAGGCAGTGGTCGCCGTGGAAGTGGGTGACGCAGATCCGGGTCAGGTCGGTGGCGGTGACGCCGGTGTGCAGGAGCTGCCGCTGGCTGCCCTCGCCCGGGTCGAAGAGGATCACCTCGTCGTCCCAGCGCAGCACGTACCCGTTGTGGTTGCGTGCCCGGGTCGGCGCCTGGCTGGCCGTCCCGAGCACCACCAGCTCGCGCATGGACAAGGATGCCTCCCCGGCTGAGCTGACCGGCCCGGCTCGGCTCGGCCGGACATGGAGCGACCCCCGGGGCGTCCGTGCTCGCGCACGGGCCGGCTGGACTGGGCCGGCACCCCGGGGGTCGGGTGGCTGTCGTGGTTTCGCCGCACCGCTGCCACACGGTCTCGACGATGGTGCATGCCCGCCTCGCGGCGGACAGGGTTCTCACTGTCGAGGACAGCGGCTAGCGGACAGCCACCTCACGAGTCCGATTGCTATACAACTCTGGACCACCTCCCTTCACGTGTACGACCACGCTATCCACTACCCGGGATGGCGGCAACGGAATTTCGCTCACAGGGCCGGCGGGAACAAACGCGGGCCGGGCGGTGGCGGCCCGGCCCGGCTCAGTCGGCGATGCCGATCGGGCCCTCGCGGGGGCCCTCCTCGCTGGCCGGCTGCACCGCCAGCGACGGGAAATCGGCCAGGTCACCCTCCGGCTCGGCGTCCCACTCGGGGAAGACCAGGTCGCTCTGGAGGTAGAGGCAGAGCAGCTGGGTCAGGTGGCTCAGCCCGTCGAGGTGGGTGCGTTCGTGGCCGTGGGTGGCGTCCACCCCGAAGCCGAGCAGCGCCACCCGGGCGTGCGCGCCCGCCTCGACCGCCGCCGCCACGTCCGAGCGGTAGTACTCGAAGACGTCCCGGACCAGGTCCACCCCGTGCTCGCGGGCGATCGCCGCCAGGTTGCGGGTGAGGTGGTAGTCGAACGGGCCGACGCCGTCGCCCATCGCCAGGGTGGCCGCGTTCTCCCGGGACTGCTGCCCGGGGGCGACCACCGCGGCGTCCACGGAGACGATCTCCGCGACGTCCGGGTCCAGGCCGTGGCTGGCCCCGTGCCCGATCTCCTCGGTGACCGTGACCAGCAGGTGCGCGGTCACCGCCGGGGTCACACCCGCGTCGACCATCGCCTTGAACGCGGTCAGCACCGCCGCCACCCCGGCCTTGTCGTCCAGGTGCCGGGACTTGACGTACCCGCTGGGGGTGACCGTCGGGTTGGGCAGGAACGCCACGAAGTCCCCGGCGTCGATGCCGAGGGCACGCAACCCGGCCTCGTCGGTCACCGGCTCGTCGACCCGGACCTCGACCTGCTCCCAGCCGACCCCCTGAAGGTCGACGGCCTCGTTGTAGCGGTGCCCGCTGGCCTTGAGGGGCAGCACCTGGCCGGTCACCACCCGGTCCAGGTCGTCGGTGAAGATCCGCACGTGCGCGCCCTCGGCGAACCGGGCGCTGTGCGTGCCGATCTGCATCAGCTCCAGCCGGCCGTTCTCCTTGAGCCGCTTCACCATGCCGCCGATGGTGTCGGTGTGCACCACGATCGCCCGGTCCGCGCCGGTCTGCCGGGGCCCCGGCAGGCAGGCGCCCAGCGCGCCGCGCCGGGTCAGTGTGGAGGAGATCCCGAACGCGGAGAGGCGCTCGCCGACGTACTGCTGCACGTGGTCGGTCCGTCCGGACGGGCTCGGGATCTCCAGCAGCTCCAGCAGCACCTGGCGGAGATAGTCCAGGTCGATCTTCAGCGGGACGGGCTTGCGTGCTCTCATACCTGAGAGCTTGCCGCACCCGCCGGTGACCAGAGGCGTTGCGGTGCCCGCGTGCCGGGGAAGAGCAGGTCGACGAAGCGCTCGGCCGTCGGCTGCGGCTCGTGGTTGGCCAGGCCGGGCCGCTCGTTCGCCTCGATGAACACGTGCTCCGGCCGGTCGGGGGCGGGAACCAGCAGGTCAACCCCCGTGACCGGGATGTCCAGCGCCCGGCTGGCCGCCACGCACGCCTCGGCGATCTCCGGGTGCAGCTCGCCGGTGACGTCGTGGATCGTGCCGCCGGTGTGCAGGTTCGCGGTCCGGCGGACGGCCAGCACCGTGCCCTCGGGCAGCACGTCGCGCAGCTCGTACCCGGCCTCGGCGACCACGTCCCGGGTCATGTCGTCCACCGGGATGCGGGACTCACCCCCGGTGGCGGTGGCCCGGCGGCGGCTCTGCCGCTCGATCAGCTCGGCGATGTCGTGCACCCCGTCGCCGGTCACCTGCGCGGGCCGGCGGACAGCCGCGGCGACCACCTCGTGGTCGATGACGATCACCCGCAGATCCTCGCCGTCGCGCATCTCCTCGACGAGCACGTCCGGGCAGAAGCCCCGGGCCAGCGAGACAGCGGTGGCCAGGGCCTCCGGGGTGCGCACCCCGACGGTGATGCCGTTGCCCTGCTCGCCGCGCGCCGGCTTCACCACCACCCGGCCCACCTCGGCCAGGAACGCGGCGTCGGCGTCGTCCCCGTTCGCGGTCCGGCCATGCGGCACGGACAGGCCCGCCTCGGTGAGGATCCGCCGGGTGACCCGCTTGTCGTCGCACCGACTCATCGCCACCGCCGAGGTCAGCTCCGACAGCGATTCGCGGGTGACGATCGTCCGGCCGCCGCTGCTCAGCCGCAGCTCGCCCCACTCGGGGTCGGTGACCTCCACCCGGATGCCCCGGCGCATCGCCTCGTCCGCGACGATCCTCGCGTACGGGTTGAGCAGGTCGTACCCCTGCGGGGTGGCGGGCAGGAAGAGCCGCTCGTTGATCGGGTTCTTCCGCTTCACGCAGAGCGTGGCGGTGCGGTAGAAGCCGAGCCGCTCGTACAGCCGGATCGCCCCGGTGTTCTCGGCCAGCACCGACAGGTCGACGAACGCCCGGCCGCGCTCGGTGAGCCGGTCGGCCAGCTCGGTGAGCAGGGCCTGGCCGGTGCCGGGCGGCGCGGTGTTGAAGTCCACGGTGAGGCACCACAGGCTGGCGCCGTTGCCCGGGTCGGCGAAGACCGCGACGTGGTCCACGCCGGTGATCGTGCCGACCACGTCCCCGGTGGCGTCCTCGGCCACCAGGTGCAGGAACCGGTCGGTGCGGGCGTTGTCGACCAGCACGTCGACCGGGGCGGTGACCATGCCGTTGCGGGCATAGATCCGGTTCACCGCGTCCGCGTCGTCGGCGTCGCGCAGCGTCCGGATCCGCAGCCCGGGCAGGGCGTCCTCCTCGCCGGTGGCCGGGCTGCCGGCCGGGCCGGCGGGCAACCGCAGCCGGTACGTCAGAGACGGGTCGATGAACAGCTCGTCGGGCAGCCGGGACACCAGCACGTGCGGGTCGCGCAGGTAGATGCAGATGTCCCGGGCGCCGGCGGCCTCCGAGCGCAGCACCGCGGCCACGGCGGCCTGGTCGGCGAAGGTCTGGCCGAAGACCAGCCGGCCCCAGCCGCAGTCGAGCACCACGCCGTCGCCCCCGGTGGGCCGTTCCGCCTCGGCCGGGGCGGGAGCCACGGGATCCCCGCCCGGCCCGACCCGCTCGCGTCGCCGGCCGAGCACCCGTTCCGGGTCGGTGGATGCGGTCCCGGTCGCCAGTGTGTCGCTCACCTTCAGTCGATTCCGTGGCTCTGGAGCCACATTTCCAGGAGTCCCAGCTGCCACAGCTTGTTTCCGTTCAACGGGGTCAGTTCGGCGTTCGGGTCGGACAACAGCGCGTCGACGTACTCGGTGCGGAACAGGTTGCGGCGGCGGGCCTGCGGCGCGTGCAGCGCGTCGCGTACCCGGTCGAGGAGCCTGCCCTCCAGGTGGGTGAGGCCCGGCACGGGGAAGTAGCCCTTCGGCCGGTCGATGACCTCGTGCGGCAGGACCCGGCGGCCGATCTCCTTCAGCACGCCCTTGCCGCCCTGGGCCAGTTTCAGCTCCGGCGGGCAGCTCGCGGCCAGCTCCACGAACTCGTGGTCGAGGAACGGCACCCGGGCCTCCAGCCCGTGCGCCATGGTCATGTTGTCGACCCGCTTCACCGGGTCGTCGGTCAGCATGATCTGGGTGTCGATCCGCAGGCCGGCGTCGACCGCCGTCTGCGCGCCCGCCCGGGCCAGGTGGGCGGCCACGAACTCCCGCGCCGGGTCGCCGTCGGCCAGCCACGCCGGGTCGAGGACCCGGGCCAGCCCGGCGGCGTCCCGGTCGAAGAACGCCTTCGCGTACGTCTCGACGGCCCGCTCCCGGTCGACCCCGGCCAGCGGCGGGTACCAGTGGTAGCCGCCGAGGATCTCGTCCGCGCCCTGGCCGGACTGGACCACCTTGACGTGCTTCGACACCTCCTGGCTGAGCAGGTAGAAGGCCACGCAGTCGTGGCTGACCATCGGCTCGCTCATGGCCGCCACGGCCGCCTCCAGGGGCGGCAGCAGGTCGCGGGCGGCCACCCGGATCTGGTGGTGGTCGGTGCCGAACTTCTTCGCCACCAGGTCGGAGAAGACGAACTCGTCGCCCTCCCGCCCGCCGACGGCGTCGAAGCCGATGGAGAACGTGGACAGGCCGCGCTGGCCCTCGCCGGCCAGCAGGGCCACCACCAGGCTGGAGTCGAGCCCGCCGGAGAGCAGCACGCCGACCGGGACGTCGGCGACCATCCGGCGGCGCACCGCCGTGGTCAGCGACCCCAGAAGGGCGTCCTCCCAGTCGCGGGCGGACCACCCGGCCCGCTCCTCGTGCCGGGTGAACGACGGGTCCCAGTAGACCCGCTCGTGGGTGCTGCCGTCCGCCTCGTACACCCGGACGGTGGCCGGGGGCAGCTTGGTGACGCCGCGCAGGATGGTGCGCGGTGGCGGCACGATGCTGTGGAAGCTCAGGTAGTGGGCGAGTGCCACCGGGTCGATCGTGGTGTCCACGCCGCCGCCGGCCAGCAGGGCCGGCAGGGTGCTGGCGAAGCGCACCACGCCCGGGGTCTCGGCCAGGTAGAGCGGCTTGATGCCGAGCCGGTCCCGGGCCAGCACCAGCCGGCCGCTGTCCCGCTCGCTGATCGCCACGGCGAACATGCCGACCAGGTGGTCGACGAAGTCCAGCCCCCACTCGGCGTACGCCTTGACGACCACCTCGCTGTCGCCGGAGGAGAAGAACCGGTGGCCCTTGGCCTGGAGTTCCTCGCGCAGCTCGCGGTAGTTGTAGACGCAGCCGTTGAAGACTCCGGTCAGCCCGGACGCCGGGTCGACCAGCGGCTGCCCGCTGGCGGCCGACAGGTCGATGATCTTCAGGCGCCGGTGGCCGAGGGCGGTCGGCCCCTGGGACCACACCCCGCTGTCGTCGGGGCCCCGGTCGCTCATCGTGGCCGCCATGCGCTCCACCGCCGCGACATCGGCCCGCGAGCCGTCGCGGCGAAATTCCCCAGCCAGTCCGCACATGCCAGACAACTCTGCCAGAGGTGAGCGTAGTTCGCCTGTTGAGATGATGTCGTCGTCGTTCCGTGTTTGCTAGAATGCGCGCCGTCGCGCCCGAGGTGGCTCCCGCGCGGGCGTTCGCACCCGCCCCCGGCGGCCTCCCGGTCCACCCCCGGCGACCTGCCCGGTTCGCCCGACCGACCGGATGTGACAAACGCCGCACCGGTGGAACGCCACCCTCCGCCCGTCGCCCGTACCCGCCGAACGGTCCCGCCCCACCAGCACCGGGTGCCGGGTTTCCACCCCGACGGGGCATGGAGTCGAGTTCGTTCCCGTGCCACGCTCGCCGGTGAGCCACGAGGAGGCGATGCTGATGCGCGCGACGACGCGACGACGGGTTGTCCGGACGGTCGGCCGGCTCGCCGTGGCCACCACGCTGGCCGCCGCCGGGGTGCTGGTCGGGGCGTCCCCGGCGCAGGCGGTCGCCACCCGGACGGTGGCCTTCTGGAGCATGGACGAGCCGGCGGGCGGCACGGTCCTCGCCGACAGCAGCGGCAACGGCCGGCACGGGACCGTCGGCACCGAGGTGGCCGCCGGCGTGCGCTACGCGGGCGCGACCGCCCACCGGTTCGCGTACCACAACCCCGCCGACCACGAGTACGTGCCGGGACACGTCGACCTGGTACCGGCGAGCAACGAGTTCAACCCCGAGGCCGGGGACTTCTCGTTCACCATCCGGTACCGCACCACGCGCTCCTTCGGCAACATCCTGCAGAAGGGGCAGGGCAACACGGCCGGCGGCTACTGGAAGTTCGAGGCGCCCGCCGGCAAGCCCCGGTGCATGTTCCGCGGCGGCGACGGCGCGACGCGCACCGGCTACACGGGCACGTCCATCGCCGACGGGCAGTGGCACACGGTGACCTGCAACCGCACCTCGACGTACGTCGAGATGTACGTCGACGGCGTGC
Organism: Micromonospora sp. NPDC001898; assembly: GCF_042891255.1. NCBI lineage: Bacteria > Bacillati > Actinomycetota > Actinomycetes > Micromonosporales > Micromonosporaceae > Micromonospora > Micromonospora sp. NPDC001898. The sequence goes on from NZ_JBIATC010000005.1 coordinate 283,913, forward strand.
GCACCAGCCGGCTCACCGGCCCCACCGGGACGATCGCCAACAACTGGCAGCTCTCCGTCGGCGGCAAGAGCGCCTGCGACGGGGTGGACGTCACCTGCGACTACTTCGCCGGCGACATCGACTGGATCAGGCTGCTCAAGGGCCCCGGCGGCGCGGCCAACACCCCGCCCGTGGCCCACCTCGCGCCGTCCTGCGCCGGGCTGGCGTGCACCTTCTCGGCCGCCGGCTCCACCGACGCCGACGGGGCGGTCCAGGACCACGCCTGGGCCTTCGGCGACGGATCGACCGCCGACACGGACAGCGTTCCGAGCACCACCCACACGTACGCCGAGGCGGGCACCTACCCGGTCACGCTCACCGTCACCGACGACCGGGGCGCCACCGGCACCGCCACGCTGGACGTCACGGTCGCGCCGCTGCCGGAGCTGATCTCGTACGTCGGGCAGGCCACCGCCAACGCGAACGTCACGACCCACTCCGTCGCGGTGCCCTCGGGTGTCCAGGCGGGCGACGCGCTGCTGCTGTTCCTGAGCCAGAACACCCACGCCACCACCGGCGAACCCGCCGGGGTAACCGGCTGGACCCGGTTGGACCGCCTCGACGGCGGCTACGCCACCACCACCGCCTGGTGGAAGGTCGCCGGTGCCGGTGACGCGGGGTCGACCGTACGGGTCACCCTCGGCACGCGGTCGAAGGGCAACCTGGTGCTCGCCGCGTACCGGGGGACCGACCCGGCCGGTCCGGTCGCCGGGCACGCCCGGGCCACCGACCCGGCCAGCTCCGCCGTCCGGATCACCCCGACCGCCCCGGTCACCGCCGAGCGGGGCTGGGCCGTGTCGTACTGGCTGCACGGCGACGCCACGTCCACGGCGCTGACCGCCCCGCCCGGCGTCCAGGTGCGCGGCAACAGCTCGCAGACCGGCGGCGGCCGGGTCACCGGGCTGCTCGCCGACTCCGGGACCTCGGTGCCGACCGGCGCGTACGGCGGCCTGAGCGCGACAGGCGCGGCGGCCAGCACCACGACGACCACCTGGACCGTCGTCCTGAAGCCGGAGTGACGCAATGCCGTACGACGGGCATGCGGGTACGACAGGACGGTGCCTGCCCCGGTGAGTCACCGGGGCAGGCACCGATCCCAATAAGTTCCGTCCGCGCCGCGATCGGCGCTCAGGATCCGGGTGGTGAGTGGCGTCAGCCGGCCGTGCGGGCCACGCCGACGGGGCAGCTCAGTCCGTTCGGCCCGTGGTTGCAGTATCCGTTCGGGTTCTTCGTGGGTGCCAGGTACTGCTGGTGGTGGTCCTCGGCGAAGTAGTAGTCGCCGAGCCGGTCGATCTCCGTGGTGATCTCGCCCTTGCCGGCCCGCGCCACGATCGGTGCGAACGCGTCCCGGGACGCCTGCGCGGCGGCGAGCTGGTCGTCGCCGGTGACGTAGATCGCCGACCGGTACTGGGTGCCCACGTCGTTGCCCTGGCGCATGCCCTGGGTCGGGTCGTGGTTCTCCCAGAAGACCTTGAGCAGGTCCTCGTAGCTGATCACTGTGGGGTCGTAGACCACCTGAACCACCTCGGCGTGCCCGGTCCGGCCCGAGCACACCTCCTCGTACGTCGGGTTCGGCGTGGTGCCGCCCGCGTAGCCGGCGGACGTGGTGAGCACGCCCGGCAGCGTCCAGAACAGCCGCTCGGCGCCCCAGAAACAGCCCATGGCGAACACGGCTACCCGCGAGCCAGCCGGGAAGGGGCCCTTGAGCGGGCCGCCCAGCACCTCGTGCCGATCCGCGATCGGCATCGCGATGAGGCGACCCGGCAGGGCCTGGTCGGGGGTGGGCAGCTCGGGCTTCGTATGGCGCAGGAACACGATGGAACTCCTCTCCTACCTCTCCCCGCGTGCAACACCGCCGGGCCCGCCTTCCTTACCCACTTCTCCCGTACCCAGGCGGATCCCGCCACGGAGCGGAGGCGAGAGGGGGCCGTAGCCGTTGGCGTCGCTACTGTCGGCCACCGCGCCTGCCGCCGAGGGTATGCCCCCCGCCGCTTTGCTCTGCGTCCCCATCCGCAACAGTTACCTTCAGTGACGATTGCTCCGGCGGGTCCGGCGGCCGCCCCCCGCATTCGCAATGGTCAGCGCGGTGTTGCTGGTGGGGAAGCAGAGCAAAGCGAGAGTGGGGTGCCGCCACCCCCAGCCGTTGACGTCACTTAGCGTTGCGCCGCACTGTTACTACCTTGCGTTATCGGCGTCGGCCTCGACCGCATCCCGCCGCTGCGCGAGACCGTCGCCGACGTGCGGGCGGCGCCCCTGCTATCCGCGGTGACCGGGTGCGGTGGCGGTGCGCGGGGTCAGAGGGCTGCCGTGATGCGAACGGCGTAGGACTCGGCTTCGGCGTCGTCGGCGTAACGGGTGCGGGGCCAGAAGAAGCCGCGCAGGCCGTCGCCCTTCGTCCTCGGCACGACGTGGGTGTGCAGGTGCGGCACGGACTGGGACACCCGGTTGTTCATGGCCACGAACGTGCCGCCGGCCCCCAGGCCGGACTCCACCGCCACGGCGAGCCGCTGGACCAACCCGAAGTAGCCGGCCAGGGCGTCCGCCGGCAGGTCGGCCAGGGTGACCAGGTGGGTGCGCGGCACCACCAGCAGGTGCCCCGGGAACACCGGCCGGGTGTCGAGGAAGGCGACCCCGTCCGGGGCGTCGACCACCCGGAACGCCGGCACGTCGCCCGCCACGATCCCGCAGAACACGCACCCGCCCATCCGGCCAGGCTAACCTCACTGGCAGAGGCCGACGTCGCGCCGGTCGTGCGGAGGTCTCTCTGCTGGAGGTGTTGACCGGGGTTCCTTCCGCCCCACCGACTAACGTCTCGGGCATGAGTCACGGCTTCGACACGCTCGCCATCCACGCCGGACAGGACCCCGAGGCCCGCACCGGCGCGGTGATCCCACCGATCTACCAGACCAGCACCTACGCCCAGGACGCCGTCGGCGCGCCCCGGCAGGGCTACGAGTACAGCCGCTCCGGCAACCCCACCAGGGATGCGCTCCAGGAGTGCCTCGCCGCGCTGGAGGGCGGCCCCGTCGGGCTCGCCTTCGCCAGCGGCCTGGCCGCCGAGGACACCCTGCTGCGCGCCGCCTGCAAGCCGGGCGACCACGTGGTGATCCCGGACGACGCGTACGGCGGCACGTACCGGCTGTTCGCGAAGGTCGCCGAGCGGTGGGGGCTGGCGTACACCCCGGCTAAGGTCTCCGACGTCGATGCCGTGCGGGCCGCGATCCGGCCCGGCACCACGAAGATCGTCTGGGTGGAGACGCCGACCAACCCGCTGCTCGGCATTGCCGACATCGCCGCGCTGTCCGCCGTCGCCCACGACGCCGGGGCGCTGCTGGTGGTGGACAACACCTTCGCGTCGCCGTACCTGCAGCAGCCGATCGCGCTCGGCGCGGACGTGGTGGTGCACTCCACCACCAAGTACGTGGGCGGGCACTCGGACGTCGTCGGCGGTGCGCTGGTGGCGGCCGACCGCGGCCTGGGCGAGGAACTGCGCTTCCACCAGAACGCGATGGGCGCGGTCAACGGCCCGTTCGACGCCTGGCTGACCCTGCGCGGCATCAAGACCCTGGGCGTCCGGATGGACCGGCACTGCGACAATGCCGAGCGGATCGCCGCGTACCTGGACGGGCACGCCAAGGTTGGTCAGGTCATCTACCCGGGCCTGCCGTCGCACCCCGGGCACGAGGTGGCCGCCAAGCAGATGCGCCGGTTCGGCGGCATGATCTCCTTCCTCGCCGCCGGCGGCGAGGAGCACGCCGTGGAGATCTGCAACCAGGCAAAGTTGTTCGTGCTCGCCGAGTCCCTCGGCGGGGTGGAATCCCTGATCGAGCACCCGGGTCGGATGACACACGCAAGTGCTGCCGGCTCGCCGCTTGAAGTTCCCGGCGATCTCGTGCGACTGTCTGTCGGCATCGAGACGGTCGACGACCTGCTCGCCGACTTGGAGCAGGCGCTGGGCTGACCGCTGGCTGGGGAGGGTGGCCGTGCAGGACATCATGCCGACCTGGGTGGGTGCGACCGCGAAGCAGATCGCCCGCGGCGTACGGCGGGGTGACGTCTCCGCCACCCAGGTCGTGGCCGACCACCTCGACCACATCGCCCGGGTCGACGCCGACCTCGCCGCGTTCCGCACGGTACGCGGCGGGGAGGCGATCACCGAGGCGGAGAAGGTCGACGAGCAGGAGGAACTGGCGAACCTGCCGCTGGCCGGGGTGCCGGTCGCGGTCAAGGAGAACACCCCGGTCGCGGGCCTGCCCACCTGGAACGGCTCGGCCGCCGTGCGCAGCGCGGTGGCGGAGGCCGACCACGAGGTGGTTCGGCGGCTGCGTGGCGCGGGCGCGGTGATCCTGGGGGTGACCCGGATGCCGGAGCTCGGCCTCTGGGCGCTCACCGACGACGGCAGCGCGGTGACCCGCAACCCGTGGGACTCCGGGCGCACCCCGGGTGGCTCCTCCGGCGGGGCCGCCGCCGCGGTCGCCGCCGGGCTGGTGCCCATGGCGCACGGCAACGACGGCCTCGGCTCGATCCGCATCCCGGCGGCCTGCTGCGGTTTGGTTGGGCTGAAGCCCGGTCGGGGCGTGGTGCCCTGCCAGCTCGGTGCCGACGACTGGTTCGGCCTGACCGAGCACGGCATGCTGACCTCCACGGTCGCCGACGCGGCCGTCGGCTTCCAGGTGCTCGCCGGCTGGCCACAGGCGAAGCTGGTCCCGCCGCATCGGCTGCGGGTCGGCGTCTCGCTGCGGTCCCCGGTGCGCGGCATCTCGCCGGACGCGCCCAACCGGGACGCGGTGGCCGCCGCCGGCCGGCTGCTCGCCGCCGCCGGCCACGACACCGTTCCCGCCGACCCGGTCTACCCGACCCGGCTCGGTCTCCAGGGCATCGCCACCTGGTTCGCGGCGGCCGCCGCCGACGTGCGGGCCGCCGGCCTCGACCGGCGCGACCTCCAGCGGCGCAGCCGCCGGCACGTCGCGCTGGGGGAGTGGGCGCACCGCCGGGGGTACGTCCGGGAGGCCGACCGGATCGCCTGGCGCGAGCGCTCGATCGGCTTCTTCGCCGACCACTCGGTCGACCTGCTGCTCACCCCGGCGCTGGCCGGCCTGCCGCCGGAGGCCACCGGCTGGTCCGGCCGGTCCTGGAGCGCGAACATGAAGGCCAGCATCCGGTACGCCCCGTACGCCGCCCCGTGGAACATCGCCGGGCTGCCCGCGATCGTGGTGCCGGTGGGCCGCCGCCCCGACGGGTTGCCGGTGGCGGTGCAACTCGTCGGCCCGCCCGGCTCGGAGCTGCTGCTGCTCGGCGTCGCCGGCCAGTTCGAGCTCCAGGCGCCCTGGACCCGACACGCCCCCGGCTACCCCCGCGTCGGAATGGCCTTGCCGTCCACCCCATGATCGTCAAGCGGTGACCGCCGCACACCCCGGCCGCCCGCCGTCCGGGCCGGGGTGCCGCGGCGGTGGGGGGAGGGCGTCCGGTCGCGCCGTTCATCGGTCTTCCGTCACAGGCCCGTCGCCGCAGGTAGCGGGCGTGGGGAGCGTGGTGGCGCTGCTGGGCGCCGGGGCGGCGGGTGGCACGATCGGGGCATGACGGAACTGGTCGGTCTCGCCGACGTGCGTGCCGCGCGGGAGCTGCTCGCGGGCATCACCCGCACCACCCCGCTGGAGCCCTCCCGCCCGCTGAGCGCGGCGCTCGGCGGGCCGGTCTGGCTCAAGTGTGAAAATGTGCAGCGCGCCGGGTCGTACAAGGTGCGGGGGGCGTACGTGCGGATCTCCCGGCTGTCCGCGGCGGAGCGCGACCGGGGCGTGGTGGCCGCCAGCGCCGGCAACCACGCGCAGGGGGTGGCGCTGGCCGCCGGGCTGGTCGGCACGCACGCCACCGTCTTCATGCCGGTGAACGCGCCGCTGCCGAAGGTCGCCGCCACCAAGGGGTACGGCGCCCAGGTCGAGTTGGCCGGCCACACGGTCGACGAGTCGCTGGTCGCGGCTCAGACCTTCGCCGAGCGGACCGGGGCGATCCTCATCCACCCGTTCGACCACCGGGACGTGATCGCCGGGCAGGGCACCGTGGCGCTGGAGATCCTCGAACAGTGCCCGGACGTGAAGACGATCATCACCGGGGTCGGCGGGGGCGGCCTGATCTCCGGGATGGCGGTTGCTGCCAAGGCGCTGCGGCCGGACGTGCGGCTGATCGGCGTGCAGGCGGCCGGGGCGGCGGCGTACCCGCCCTCGCTGGTCGCCGGTGAGCCGGTCCGCCTGCCCGCGTTCAGCACGATCGCCGACGGCATCGCGGTGGGCCGCCCGGGGGAGATTACCTTCAGCCACGTCCGTGAGCTCGTCGACGAGATCGTCACCGTCTCCGAGGAGGACATCTCCCGGGCGCTGCTGATGCTGCTGGAGCGGGGTAAACAGGTGGTGGAACCGGCCGGCGCGGTGGGCGTGGCCGCCCTGCTGGCCGGCGTGGTGCAGGTCGAGACGCCGGTGGTGGCGGTGCTCTCCGGCGGCAACATCGACCCGCTGCTGCTGCTACGGGTGATCGAGCACGGACTGGCGGCGGCCGGCCGGTACCTGCGCGTCACCGTCCGCTGCTCGGACCGGCCGGGGCAGCTCGCCTCGCTGCTCAGCGAGATCGCCGAGCACCGGGCGAACGTCGTCGACGTGGAGCACCAGCGGGCCAACCCGCACCTGGGGATCGGCGAGGTGGAGGTGGCGCTGTCGGTGGAGACCCGGGGCGTCGAGCACTCCGACACGCTGATCAGCGCCCTGCGGGCCAGCGGCTACCAGGTGGTCTTCGCCGCAGAGTCCTGACCCGTGGCCCCGGGGCCGGGCTACCGGCCCCGGGGGTCATCTTCGGGGTGGCTCTCAGCCCGCGAACGGCTCGAACTTGACGATGGTCACCTTGATGTCCGCGCCGCTGGGGGCGGTGTAGGTGACGGTTTGCCCGGGCCGCGTGCGGAGGATCGACTTGCCCAGCGCCGACTCCGGGCTGTAGACGGTCAGCTCGGTCGTCGCCGAGATCTCCCGCGATCCGAGCAGGAACGTCTCGGTGTCGTCGGTGTCGTCGTCGAAGTAGATCGTGACGACCATGCCGGGGGACACCGAATCGGCGGTCGGCGCCTCGCCCACCTTGGCGGTGCGCAGCAGCTCCTTCAGGTAGAGGATCCGTCCCTCTGCCTTGCCCTGCTCCTCGCGGGCGGCGTGGTAGCCGCCGTTCTCCCGCAGGTCGCCCTCTTCGCGCCGGGCGTTGATCTCGGCGGCGATGACCGTCCGGTTGGCGATCAGCTCGTCGAGCTCGCCCTGGAGGCGGTCGTGCGCGTCCTGGGACAGCCAGGTGGCGGGCGCCTCGTTGTCAGTGTTGGACACAGGCGGTCTCCTCGGTTGTGCGGACTGGCTGACAGGTGAGCTACCAAGTTACCAGTGCGCCGCCCGTCGGGGTGCCGACGATCACCGCGGGTGCCGACGACGGGACTCGCAGTATGCGTGGCGCGGGTGTTCCGGCAGTTCAGCCGGCCGGTCGGCAGCGCACCACCTCACCGATGAAGGGCCGGGCGCTGGTGGTCAGCCGGTGCCGGGCGGTCACCTGCGACTCGCCTGCGGGCGCGGTCACCGTCACCTCCTCGCGGGCCAGTTCGGCGCCGTCGTGCGAGCGGGCCCGCAGCGCGCAGGTCGCCGAGCCACCCGCCGGGACGGTCACCCGGAAGTCGACCACCACCTGGGAGTCGGTGATGTCGGTGTAAGTGATCACCTGAGCGTCGTAGTCGGGGTCGCCGTATTTGCCGTACATGGTGAACGTGGCCACGCCGAGCACCGCCGCCAGGGCGACGGCGAGCAGGGCGACCAGCGCCGGGCGGCGGCGGGCGGGCTCGCGGCGGCGGCCGTAGCGGCCCGGTGGGAACACCGGCGCGCCGGAGGTGATTGTGGCGTGCGTCTCGGTCACCGGCGGGTATCTCCTGGCGTTGTTGTCGGCGGCATCGGCAAGAATGGCAGAGTCCATCTTCCCAGCCCGGCGCTGACTCACCGGACGAGCGCTGAGTCACCATGATGAGTCAGCGATGATGAGTCAAGGATGACAGGTCGGCCCGCGTCGTCGACAGGTCAGCGCCGGTGGGCACGAACGAGGAGCGCCGCAAGTGGCAGAGCAGCTGCGTCTCATGGCCGTCCATGCGCACCCCGACGACGAGTCGAGCAAGGGTGCCGCGACCATGGCGAAGTACGTGGCCGAGGGGGTGGACGTCCTGGTCGTGACGTGCACCGGCGGCGAGCGCGGGAGCGTTCTCAACCCGAAAATGGACCGGCCGGACGTCTGGGCCAACATCGGCGAGATCCGCCGCGCCGAGATGGACGCGGCCCGCGCGGTCCTCGGCGTCGAGCAGGCGTGGCTCGGCTTCGTCGACTCGGGGCTGCCCGAGGGCGACCCGCTGCCGCCGCTGCCCGAGGGGTGTTTCGCCCTCCAGGACGTCGAGGTCGCCGCCGGGCCGCTGGTGCGGCTGATGCGTCAGTTCCGGCCGCACGTGGTCACCACGTACGACGAGGAGGGTGGCTACCCGCACCCCGACCACGTCATGACCCACAAGGTGAGCGTCGCCGCCTTCGAGGCCGCCGGCGACCCGGCGCGCCACCCGGAGCTCGGTGAGCCCTGGCAGCCGCTCAAGCTCTACTACGACGTGGGGTTCTCCAAGGGCAAGATCCTGGCGCTGCACGAGGGCATCCTCGCCGCAGGGATCCCCTCGCCGTACGAGGAGTGGCTCAAGCGGTGGGATGACCGCCCCGACAAGGGCCCTCGGATCACCACCCGGGTCGAGTGCGCGGAGTACTTCACGGTCCGCGACGACGCGTTGCGGGCCCACGCCACCCAGATCGACCCGGACGGCTTCTGGTTCCAGGTGCCGATGGAGCTCCAGCAGCGCGCCTGGCCGACGGAGGACTTCGAGCTCGCCCGCTCGCTGGTCGACAGCCCGCTGCCCGAGTCCGACCTTTTCGCCGGGGTGCGCGAGACGGCCCATGCCCGCTGATCCGGCGGCGGGTTACCCTGGTCACCAGCCGCCCAACGGAGGAACGCCATGCTGACCGCTGCCCAGGTGCTCGCGGAGAACAACTTCGGTGACACCCGCACGGGTGGCCTCGCCGGTCCGATGGGCCTCTTCCTTATTCTGGTGCTGGCCGCCGCCACCGTGTTGCTGATCCGCAACATGAACGCCCGGTTGCGCCGGCTGCCCGACCGGTTCCCGGGGCAGGACGGCGTCGACGCGGGCCGGGTCGAAGCGGGAGTCGTCGATCCGACAGACGGGACTGTGGGGCAGGAGTCACGCCCGAACGCTCCCAAGCGGCCCCAGCAGGGCTGAAACGTATGATCCGCGCGTGATTCACGCCGAACCCGGCTGTCGCCCCCTGTTGCGGCCACCGGCTTTGGCTTAGCCTTCCGCCGGGGGACCAAAAGTCCCCGAGCCGCGCGCGGGAGGGGGCACCGATGACCGGGTCAGCGACGGCTGCCCGCCGTGCCGTGCGACGACCTGCGGACGGGAGAGATCGGTGACCTCCGGCAGGGCCGGCGGTCAACTCGACCGGCTCGGCCTGCGCGGCACCCCGGGCCGGGTCCTGCTGCTGACGGCCGCCGTTGCCCTGACCGCCCTGGCGGCAGCGGTGGTCGGCCTCACCCTTCCGACGGGCCTGCCGGCCGACGACCCGCTCCCGGGGCCCGCCCGGTTCGGCATCGGCGTCGCGGCGTTCGCCGTGGCCCAGCTCGCCCGCCTGCGGTTCCGCGCCGGTTCCGGGATGGTCAGCATCACCTGGGGCGAGGCCGCGCTCATCGTCTGCCTCTACCTGGTGCCCGCCGGCTGGCTCCCGGCCGCCACGCTGCTCGGTGCGGGGGCGGCCTGGACTGGGCTGTCCCTGGCCGCCGACCGCCGGCCGCCGCTGGAGACCGTCCGCATCGCGACCTCGCTGACCGCCGCGACCGCCCTCGCCGTCACCGTCGCCACCGCCCTCGGCACGCCCCTGCTGGCGGCCCCCACGCCGGAGCTGGCACCGGCCCTGGTGGCCGGCTCGATGACGTACCTGCTCGTCAGCGCCTGGCTGGGCGGGGTCACCGTGGCGCTGCGGCACGGCGTGCCGCTGGGCCCGCCGTTGCTCGCCGCGCTGCGCGGCAAGCTGCTGATGTTCGTCGGGAACGTGGCCGTCGGACTGGGCGTGGTGGCGCTGTTGGAGATCGACGCCCGCTGGCTGCTGCTGCTCCCGCCCGTGCTCTGGCTGCTCCAGCAGACCTACCGGCACCGGCTCGGCGCCGACCAGGAGCGGCGCAGTTGGCGGGCCTTCGCCGAGGCCACCGCCGCGCTCAACCAGCTCGACGAGCGGGGCGTCGCCACCGCTGCCGTGACGGGCGCGCTGACCCTGTTCGGTGCCGAGCTGGTCGACGTGGACGTGGCCCGCGGCGACGGCCGGTGGCGGCGCTACCGGGGCGAAACCGGCGGCCAGGTGATCGACCGGGAGATCGGCCCGCCCGCCCGATCCGGCCCCGACGCGCACGAGCTGGTCCGGCCGCTGACCGTCGGTGCCACCCGGGTCGGCGAGCTGCGGGTCCGCTTCCCCCGTACCGCGCCGCCCAGCGCCCGCGAGCAGGACGCCGTCGCCGCGTTCTCCGACGCCCTCGCCGCCGCCCTGCACGACGCCGCGACCCACCGGGAGCTGCGGCTGGTCACCGCCCGATCGTCGTACGAGGCGGTGCACGACCCGCTCACCGGGCTGCTCAACCGGGCCGCCATGCTCGGCAAGGGCGACCAGGCGCTGCGGCAGCGCGCCCACGACCACCCGGTGGCGTTGCTGCTGCTCGACATCGACCAGTTCAAAGAGGTCAACGACACTCTCGGGCACGCCGCCGGCGACCAGCTGCTGCGGCTGAGCGCCAACCGGCTCGGCGCGCTGACCCGCTCGGGCGACCTGCTGGGCCGGCTCGGTGGCGACGAGTTCGCCCTGCTGCTGACCAACGTCCCGGTGCTCGGCGGCCGGACCGCCCTGATGGCGTACGCGCTGCGCCAGGCCCGGGAGATCGCCGAGCGGCTGGCCGCCCCCACCGAGGTGGCCGGGGTGCGGATGTCCGTCGAGGTCTCCGTCGGGGTGGTGGTCGCCGACGCCGGCACCGCCGACCTGACCGAGCTGCTGCGCCGGGCCGACATCGCGATGTACCAGGCCAAGGAGGGCGGCGGCAGTGTCGCCGCGTACGACAGTTCCCGGGACGCCGCGAGCACCGACCAGCTCGCGCTGCTCGCGGAGCTGCGGGAGGCGCTGGCCACCGACGACCAGCTCGTGCTGGCCCTTCAGCCGGCGGTGGACCTGGCCACCGGCGCGCCGACCGGGGTGGAGGCGCTGATCCGCTGGCGGCACCCCCGCCGGGGCTGGCTCGGCCCGACCGACTTCATCCGCCCGGTGGAGAACAGCGAGCAGCTCGGCACCTTCACCCGGTACGTGCTGGACAAGGCGCTCGCGGTGGCCGCCGACTGGGCCCGCCAGGGCCTGGACGTGCCGATCTCGGTGAACCTGTCGGCCCGCAGCCTGCTCGACCCCCGGCTGCCGGCCGAGATCGGCGAGGCGCTGCGCCGACACCAGGTCCCGCCGCGCCGGCTGGTCCTGGAGATCACCGAGACCGTGGTGATGAGCGAGCTGGAGATCATCGACGAGGTGCTCGCCACGCTCCGGTCGATGGGCGTGCAGCTCGCGGTGGACGACTTCGGCACCGGGTTCTCGTCGTTGTCGTTCGTGACCCGGATCGCCGTGGACGAGCTGAAGGTCGACCGGTCGTTCGTGATCCGGATGGCGGACTCGCCGGAGGCGGCGGCGATCGTCCGGGCGACCGTCGGGCTCGCCCACGAGCTGGGCCTGCGGGTGGTCGCCGAGGGAGTGGAGACCGCCGAACAGCGGCTGGCGCTGGCCGAGCTGGGCTGCACGGCGGCCCAGGGGTACCACTTCTTCAAGCCGATGCCGGCCGACAAGATCGGTGCGGTGCTCGGGTCGCTGCTGAACACCGCCCAGGGCAACGTCTTCCCGCTGCGCGCCGACGGCGCCTCCTGACCCGCGTTTGTCCTCTACATCGCGGGGATCGGCGGTCGGCAGCGAAGCCGGAAAGCCTGAGCCGCGCGGACCTTCCGCCGGTTGTAGCCGGTTGTTCACGGTCGATACGGTGCCCGGGTGGCGAGATGGTTGGTCCGTGGGCTGTGCGCTCTGGCGGCAGGCGCCCCGGCGGCGTTCGCGTCGTGGACTGCGGTGGCGGAGAACAAGTCGATATCCGCGGTGTTGATCGGTGGGGCGGCTGCGTCAGTGGGGGCGTTCGCTCCGGCCGCGTACGAGTGGGCTTCGCGGTCGGTGCGGCGGGTGGATTTCGGTGCCGTGGCAACGGTGGAGCCGCCGTCAGTGGTGTGGTTGCTGTATCCGTGGCAGCAGGTAGTCCCGTTCCGGGGCAGGGACGCTGAGATCCGGCAGTTGTCGGCGTGGTGTGAGGACCGTGGGGGGTCGGTGGTCCGACTGGTGTTCGCCCCTGGCGGCTACGGCAAGACCAGGCTGGCGTTGCGGCTGATGGATGAGTTGGGCCGGGGTTGGCAGTGGGTGCCTGTTCGGCCCGGTTGTGAGGGGCAGGCGGCGGAGGAGGCGACCGCCGATGGTGCGCCGGGTCGCCTGCTTCTGGTCGTGGATTATGCGGACGCACGTGTACCAGGCGGGCTGGCGGAACTGCTCGTGGCGGCGTCGCGGCGGCGTGGTGACCGGGTTCGGGTGTTGCTGCTGGCCCGTACGGCTGGTTCCTGGTGGACGTCGTTGTCCGCCTCGGTTCACGAACATGCGGCCCTGTTGGACGCGCTGACCGGGGATCGACGCAACGTGGTGGCGCTGCGTGCGCGGATCGACGCGCGGGCCCCGGGGGAGGTGGTGGCGCAGGCAGCGGAAGTGTTCGCGCGCAGGCTTCGGCGGCCGGTTCCGGCGGAGCTGGAGCGCCGCGCATATCCCGAGGACGCTCCGGTGCTGCGGTTGCACGCGTCGGCCCTGGTGGCGGTGCTGGGTGGCCCGGCCGACGGCTACGGCCGGGGTGATGTGATCGCAGAAGTGCTGGGGCATGAGCGTCGGTATTGGCGCGCCAAGGCCAACCGGCAGCGGGTCGAACTACCGGCCGATGAGGTTGAGGCGGATGCGCTGCTGGCCCGGGTGGTCGGGGTAGCGGCGTTGTTCGGGGCCGAAGACGAGCGTGGGGTCACCGAACTGGTACGGCGTGCCCTGCCCTCGCTGCCGAGTGGAGAGGTGACCAGCGCGCAGGTCCCGGTTCGGCTGGTCGAGTGGGTGCGCTGGCTGTCCGGCCTCTACCCTGTCGACGACAACCCTGTGCCGGCGGGTCGATTGGGCACGCTACAGCCGGACCTGCTCGCTGAGCATCTAGCGGTAGGGGTGCTGGGCGGATGCACCGCTGAAGAGCGGGGGGAGCTGTTCCGTGGGCTCGTGGTCGGGCAAGCGGTGCAGGCGTTGACCGTGCTGGGCCGGGCCGCCCTTGACCATGCCTCGGTTGAGCATGCCGACTTGGACGGGTTCATCGGTGAGGCGCTAGCCGCAGACATACCGACGATGACCGAGGCTGTGATCCAGGTGGCTGTCCAGTTCCCCGGCCGCTTCGCCTCGCGGATGGCAACGGTGTTGGCCGAGCAGCCGCCGCAGGAGCTGCGGTTGTTGCGGAGCCTCGTACACCGGGTGCCGTACCCATCATTGGAGTTGAACCGGTTAGCAGTGGCACTGACCACCGCGATCACCGACAACGACATGGCCGAACCAACTGCCGACCGTGCGAGATGGCGCACGTTGCATGCCAGCCGGTTGGCGGAGGCGGGCCGGCGGGCTGAAGCCTTGAACGCCAGCACCGAGGCCGTCGACCTACGCCGGGAGCTGGTCGCTCTCAACCGCGATGTCCACCTACCGGACCTGGCGATGTCGGTGCACAACCACGCCACCCGGCTGGCGGAGGCGGGCCGGTGGGCTGAAGCCCTGACCACCAGCGACGAAGCCGTCAAACTGTGCCGGGAGCTGGTCGCCCTCAACCGCGACGCCCACCTACCGGGCCTGGCCGGATCGGTGAACAACCACGCCATCCGGCTGGCGGAGGCAGGCCGGCGGGCTGAAGCCCTGAACGCCAGCACCGAGGCCGTCGACCTGTACCGGGAGTTGGTCGCTCTCAACCGCGATGCCTACCTACCGGACCTGGCGATGTCGGTGGACAACCACGCCGTCCGGTTGGCGGAGGCGGGGCGGCGGGCTGAAGCCATGACCACCAGCACCGAAGCTGTCGACCTGTACCGGGAGTTGGTCGCTCTCAACCGTGACGCCCACCTACCGGACCTGGCGATGTCGGTGCACAACCACGCCAACCAGTTGGCGGAGGCGGGGCGGCGGGTCGAAGCCTTGAACGCCAGCACCGAAGCCGTCGACATACGCCGGGAGCTGGTCGCCCTCAACCGCGACGCCTACCTACCGAACCTGGCGATGTCGGTGGACAACCACGCCAACCGGTTGGCGGAGGCGGGGCGCCGGGCTGAAGCCTTGAACGCCAGCACCGAGGCCGTCGACCTGTACCGGGAGCTGGTCGCCCTCAACCGCGACGCCCACCTACCGAACCTGGCGATATCAGTGAACAACCACGCCGTCTGGTTGGCGGAGGCGGGTCGGCGGGTCGAAGCCTTGAACGCCAGCACCGAAGCTATCGACCTGTACCGGGAGTTGGTCGCCCTCAACCGTGACGCCCACCTACCGGACCTGGCGATGTCGGTGCACAACCACGCCAACCAGTTGGCGGAGGCGGGGCGGCGGGTCGAAGCCCTGAACGCCAGCACCGAAGCCGTCGACATACGCCGGGAGTTGGTCGCCCTCAACCGCGACGCCCACCTACCGGACCTGGCCGGATCGGTGAACAACCACGCCATCCAGTTGGCGGAGGCGGGCCGGCGGGTCGAAGCCCTGAACGCCAGCGCCGAGGCCGTCGACATACGCCGGGAGTTGGTCGCCCTCAACCGCGACGCCTACCTACCGAACCTAGCTCGGTCGCTCTGTGGCATGGGATGGGTCACGATTGTGCTTGAGGCTTGGGAGCATGCGCCACGTGCGGTCGAGGCGGTCACCGAGGCGGTACGCATCTACACCGAACTCTCCGCCACTGAGCCTGATGCCTTCGTTCCGCTGCGCGACGCCGCCGCGAAGACCCTCGACCAACTCAACGAGAAGTAGAACCACACGCGGCGGCTGCCGTGTCCCGCCTGCAACAGGCCGTCCCATCAGTTTCACCCGTGTCCGAGGCCCTCTAGCTCACCCCCGGGGAAGCACATCGTCCACCACGCTCGGCAGGGCCGCCCAGTCGGCCGAGGCGACGCTGGCGTGC
Organism: Micromonospora sp. NPDC001898; assembly: GCF_042891255.1. Classification (NCBI taxonomy): domain Bacteria; kingdom Bacillati; phylum Actinomycetota; class Actinomycetes; order Micromonosporales; family Micromonosporaceae; genus Micromonospora; species Micromonospora sp. NPDC001898. The sequence goes on from NZ_JBIATC010000005.1 coordinate 299,333, forward strand.
GCCCGCGCCAACTGGGCCACCCGGGCCGCCGCCGCGTCGGGGTCGGTGTTGCCCACCGCCGGGGGCACGTTCTGCGCGTCGGTCATCACCAGCAGGTAGTGGTTGGCGTCGTACCAGGCGGTGTCGATGCCGCCGGTGACGTATGCCGACGCGTCGCCGTCGAAGACCACGAACCAGGGGCGCAGGCTTGCGTCGGCGTACCGGGTGCGGGGGTCGCCGGCCTGGGCCCGGTGCACGGCCGGGAACGCCTGCGCCGAGCCCAGCGTCCCGGCGGTGGCGAGCGCGGCGAGGTGGCGGGCGTACTCGACGTCGGTCCAGAGGGTGTCGGTGGGGTTGCCCTCCTCGACGGTGCCGGGGATCAGGTGCACGATCACCCGACCGGCGAGTTGCGGTCGGGTCGGCCAGTTGTCGGCGCGGGCGGCGGCGTCCAGGGTGGCGTACCCGCCCCTCAGGTCGACGGGCCGGAACACCGCCGCGCCGAGCCGGGCGGCCAGCAGCGCGTCGAGCTGTGCGGGCCCCTGCCCGGTACGGCCGCTGAAGCCGGTCTTCAGCTCCAGCTTGAGGTGCAGCGGGCCGGCGTCGGGGTGGGCGGCGAGCCAGAGCCGGATGTCGTCGAGGCAGTGTTCGAGGTTCCTGTTGCGGGTGCCGGTGTATAGCTGGGCGGCGCTGGTCGCGGCGACGCAGTTGTTGGCGCTGCCGAGCGGGTTGGAGTGGCTGACCCGCCACTGCCTGGTGATGATGTCGGGCCAGACGTCCAGCTCGATCATCCCGGGCCGGGCGTCGAGCGCCTGGGCCAGGTAGGCGTACGTGCCCTGCTCGTACGCGTTGTGGGTGCCCACGGTGGTGGTCGCCGAGACCCGGGCGCCCGGGTCGACGGCTGCCTCCGCCGGGCCGGCGGCGAGCACGGACGCGACCAGCGCGACCGACGCGAACGCTGACAGGGGACGGGTTCCGCGCATGCGTGCCTCCTCGGAGGGGCCGGCGACGGTCGCCGGGCATGCACTCATATAAATACATGAAGGTCAATGGCGGAAGGCCCGCAGGAATCTACTGTCGACCGGTGCCGGGGCGCAGCATCGCCGGGTGGAGCATGGTCGCGTCGCCGCGCCGGCACAGCGCCGCCGGACGGCCGGTGGGCGGGTTGCGTCGCTCCCCGGTGGGCACCACGAACCCGCTCAGCCCGGTGACCTTGCGGTGGAAGTCGCGCGGGTCGAGGTCCACCTGCCAGACGGCCTCGTAGACCGCGCGCAACTCGCCGATGGTGAACGTCTCGCCGCAGAACGCCGTGGCCAGGGGCGAGTACTCCAGCTTGGCCCGGGCCCGTTCGAGCGCGTTCCGCAGGATGGTGTCGTGGTCGAAGGCGAGCCAGCCGTCGCCCAGCCGCTCGTGGTCGATCGGCTCCCACCGGGCCCGTGCCGAGTCGGTGCCGGCCTCCGGCACCGGCAGATCCGGGGCGATGGCCAGGTACGCGACCGAGGCGACCGCGCCGCGCGGATCCCGGCCCGGCGCGGCGTACGCGCGGACCTGCTCCAGGTGCAGCGCCCGGCCGTGTGGCCCGGTCTTTTCGGAGACGCGTCGGTCGTCCTCGGATGACCGGGGTGCCGCCGCACCGCGGGCTGGATATGGTCGTCCGGTGAACCGACTCGCCAGCGCCACCAGCCCGTACCTCCTCCAGCACGCCGACAACCCGGTGGACTGGTGGCCGTGGTGCGACGAGGCGTTCGCCGAGGCAAAACGGCGCGACGTGCCGGTGTTGATCTCGGTCGGCTACGCGGCCTGCCACTGGTGCCACGTGATGGCCCACGAGTCGTTCGAGGACGCCGCCGTCGGGAAGCTGCTCAACGACGGCTTCGTGGCGATCAAGGTGGACCGCGAGGAGCGGCCCGACGTCGACGCCGTCTACATGACCGCTACCCAGGCGATGACCGGGCAGGGCGGCTGGCCGATGACGGTCTTCGCCACCCCGGACGGCACCCCGTTCTTCTGCGGCACGTACTTCCCGAAGCCGAACTTCGTCCGGCTGCTGGAGTCGGTCGGCACCGCCTGGCGGGAGCAGCGCGAGGCCGTGCTCCGGCAGGGCTCCGCCGTGGTCGAGGCGATCGGCGGGGCGCAGGCCGTCGGCGGGCCCACCGCCCCGCTCACCGCCGAGCTGCTCGACGACGCCGCCGCCCAGCTCGCCAGGGAGTACGACCGGAGCAACGGCGGCTTCGGCGGGGCCCCGAAGTTCCCGCCGCACATGAACCTGCTCTTCCTGCTGCGCCACCACCAGCGCACCGGCTCCGCCGAGAGCCTGGAGATCGCCCGGCACACCGCCGAGGCGATGGCCCGGGGCGGCATCAACGACCAGCTCGCCGGCGGCTTCGCCCGGTACTCGGTCGACGGGCACTGGACCGTGCCGCACTTCGAGAAGATGCTCTACGACAACGCCCTGCTGCTGCGGGTCTACACCCAGCTCTGGCGGCTCACCGGCGACCCGCTGGCCGCCCGGGTGGCCCGGGACGTCGCCCGGTTCCTCGCCGACGAGCTGCACCGCCCGGGCGAGGGCTTCGCCTCCGCGCTCGACGCCGACACCGAGGGCGTCGAGGGGCTCACCTACGCCTGGACCCCGGCCCAGCTCGTCGAGGTGCTCGGCCCCGAGGACGGCCGCTGGGCCGCCGACCTCTTCGGGGTCACCGAGTCCGGCACCTTTGAACACGGGATGAGCGTGCTGCGGCTGGCCCGGGACGTCGACGACGCCGACCCGGCGGTGCGCGGCCGGTGGCAGGACGTCGTCCGGCGGCTGCTGGCCGCCCGGGACAACCGCCCCCAGCCCGCCCGCGACGACAAGGTGGTGGCCGCCTGGAACGGCCTGGCGATCACCGCGATCGCCGAGTTCGTCCGCCTCGTCGAGGCGCAGGGGGCGGCCGGCGGGGACGAGGCCGCCGCCAACCTGTTGGAGGGCGTCGCCATCGTCGCCGACGGCGCGATGCGGGACGCCGCCGAGCACCTGGCCACCGTGCACCTGGTCGACGGCCGGCTGCGCCGGGTCTCCCGGGACGGGGTGGTCGGCGCGCCGGCCGGGGTGCTGGAGGACTACGGCTGCGTGGCCGAGGCGTTCTGCGCGATGCACCAGGTCACCGGCGAGGGGCGTTGGCTGGAACTGGCCGGCGGGCTCCTGGACACCGCGCTGGCCCGGTTCGTCGCCCCGGGCGGCGGGTTCTACGACACCGCCGACGACGCCGAGCAGCTCGTCACCCGTCCAGCCGATCCGACCGACAACGCCACCCCGTCCGGCCGGTCGGCGATCGTCGCCGCCCTGGTCGCGTACGCGGCGCTGACCGGGGAGAACCGGTACCGGGAGGCCGCCGAGGCCGCCCTCGCCACGGTCGCCCCGATCGTCGCCCGGCACGCCCGGTTCACCGGGTACGCGGCCACCGTCGGGGAGGCGCTGCTCTCCGGCCCGTACGAGATCGCGGTGGTGACCGACGACCTGGCCGGCGATCCCCTCGTCGCCGCCGCGTACCGGCACGCCCCGCCCGGCGCGGTGGTCGTCGCGGGCCGCCCGGACCAGCCCGGGGTGCCGCTGCTGGCCGACCGGCCGCTGGTCGACGGCCGACCTGCCGCGTACGTCTGTCGGGGCTTCGTCTGCCAGCGCCCGGTCACCACCGTCGAGGACCTGCGCGCCCAGTTGTGAGGGTGCCGCCCCGACCGCCCCGGACCTCGGCCCGGGGCGGTCGGGGCACGCCGCTAGGCTGGCGGGCGAGATGGATACCCGAACCGGTCTGCCTGTTGTCGGCATGGTGGGGGGCGGCCAACTGGCCCGGATGACCCACCAGGCCTCGATCGCCCTCGGTCAGTCGCTGCGCGTGCTCGCGCAGGCCCCGGACGACGGCGCGGCCCTGGTCGCCGCCGACGTCCGATACGGCGACCACACCGACCTCGCCGCCCTGCGCGCCTTCGCCGAGGGCTGTGACGTGGTCACCTTCGACCACGAGCACGTGCCGACGGAGCACATCCGTGCCCTCGCGGCCGAGGGGGTGAGCCTCTTCCCGCCGGCCGACGCGCTGCTGCACGCGCAGGACAAGCGGATCATGCGGGAGCGGCTCGCCGCGCTGGGCGCACCGAACCCGGTGTGGCGACCGGTCGCCGAGCCCGCCGACCTGGTCGCCTTCGGCGAGGCCCAGGGTTGGCCGGTGGTGCTGAAGGCCGCTCGGGGTGGGTACGACGGCCGGGGCGTCTGGCTGGTCGACGACGCCGCGCAGGCCGCCGAGCTGGCCGCCACCCTGCTCGCCGGGGGGACCAGCCTGATCGTCGAGGAGCGGGTGGCGCTGCGCCGGGAGCTGGCCGTGCAGGTGGCCCGCTCGCCGTTCGGGCAGGTCGCCGCGTACCCGGTGGTGGAGACGGTGCAGGTCGACGGGATCTGCGTCGAGGTGCTGGCCCCGGCGCCGGGCCTGGACGAGGAGCGGGCCGTCGCCGCCCAGCAGCTCGCCATCGACCTGGCCACCGCGCTCGGCGTGGTCGGCCTGCTCGCCGTGGAGCTGTTCGAGACGCCGGCCGGGCTGGTGGTCAACGAGCTGGCCATGCGCCCGCACAACTCGGGCCACTGGACGATCGAGGGGGCCCGGACCTCGCAGTTCGAGCAGCACCTGCGGGCCGTGCTGGACTACCCGATGGGGGACACCGCGCTGACCGCCCCGGCGGTGGCGATGGCGAACGTGCTCGGCGGCGAGCCGGGCGGGATGTCGATCGACGAGCGGCTGCACCACCTCTTCGCCGCCGAGCCGGGCGCGAAGGTCCACCTGTACGGCAAGCAGGTGCGCCCCGGTCGCAAGATCGGCCACGTCACGGTGCTCGGTGCCGACCTGGACGACGTACGGGCGCGGGCGGCCCGGGCCGCCCGCTGGCTCCGCGAGGGCCACCAGTGAGCCTGCGACCCCCGCAGTCGTCAACGAGAGGCAGACCAGCATGAGCACCGTCGGGTTGATCATGGGCAGCGACTCGGACTGGCCGACCATGAAGGCCGCCGCCGAGACCCTGGCCGAGTTCGGGGTCGGCTACGAGGTCGGCGTGGTCTCCGCCCACCGCACCCCCGGCAAGATGATCGAGTACGGCCGCACCGCCGCCGACCGGGGGCTCAAGGTGATCATCGCGGGGGCTGGTGGGGCCGCCCACCTGCCCGGCATGGTCGCCTCGGTCACCCCGCTGCCGGTGATCGGCGTGCCGGTGCCGCTGAAGTACCTCGACGGGATGGACTCGCTGCTGTCCATCGTCCAGATGCCGGCCGGCGTGCCGGTGGCCGCCGTGTCGATCGGCAACGCCCGCAATGCCGGGCTGCTCGCCGTCCGCATCCTGGCCGCCGCCGACGAGGAGCTGCGGGCGCGCATGGTCGCCTACCAGGAGAGCCTGGAGGAGTTGGTCGCCGAGAAGGAGGCCGCCCTGCACGCCTCCCTCGGCTGACCCCGCCGGCCACGGGCTGTCCCCACCGGCCACGGGCTGTCCCCACCGGTCGCCGGCTGCTCCACCGGCGGCCGGCGCTCACGTTCGTGGCCGGCCCACTCGGCGCGACACGGCAGCCACGCCCCAGGGCCCCTCCGCTTCATCGCATGCCGCGCAGCGCCGTCTGGAGGCGCTCCTGGGCACGGCGTCTGCGCTCGTTGCTCGCGCCGAGGACCAGCAGGACCAGCCCGGCCGGAATCAGCACCAGCCACGGGCCGAGGCTGAACAGCGCGTGTATCGCCGCGATCGCGGTGACGGCCGCCCCGACGATCACCGGGGCCTGCTGCTGGCTGGTGGTGCCGAAGATCAGCACCGCCACCGCGCCGAGCAGCAGCAGCACCTGGCGCAGCATGCTGGACTCGGTGGCCAGCACGATCGCCAAAGTCGGCACGAACGCGGCGACCAGCGCCGGCCCGTACGCCACCCAGCTCGACAGGTCCGGCCGGTGCCGCAGCTCCAGCACCCCGACCAGCAGAGCCAGCGCCGCGAACGGCAGCGTGTACGCCTCCGGCAGCGCCACGTCGGCGACCCGCATCAGGATCCACCAGGCGACGATCTCGCAGAACACCACCGCCCAGAACAGGATCTGCCGCTCCACCGGCCGACGACCCGGCCGGGCGGCGGCCACCCCGAGCACGGCGCCCCAGGCGGCAAGCAACGCGGCGATGTGCCGGGGCGAGTCGAAGGCCAGCGCCAGGGCGATCAGCGCGGCGGCGTACCCGCTCCACTCCACCGTTGCCGCCTCGCGCTGCGCCTCGGGGCGGCGCAGCCGGGGCAGGGTCGCGGCGAACACCTGTAGGGCCGCCCCGACCGCCAGCACCCCGAACGCGGACCACACCGCGGCCAGCCCGGCCACCAGGCCGGCGACGAGGACGAACAACTGCGCCATCAGCGAGGCGAACAACCAGCCCAGGATGCGGGCCCGCTGGGTGGCGCCGTACAGGGCGGCGACCGTGCCGACGCCCATCGCCCCGCCCAGGGTGAACAGGGTCAGCTCCCGGGTGGCCAGGCTGCCGAGCAGTCCCGCCCCGCCGCCGGCCAGCCCGATGACGAAGACCAGCACCCGGGCGGTGCGCAGCGACCGGGCCCGCTCCGCCAGCGGCGGAGGCGGGGTGAGCGCCAGCCCCAGCATCGAGATGGTGAACACCGACAGCGCCGCAAGCGTGCTCACCGGCCAGCCGTGCCCCAGGGCGATCGGTGTGATCAGCAGGGTCATCGCCGCGCCGGGCAGCACCACCGGCACGGCCCGGGACCGTCGCCCGCCGCTGAACCCGACGGCGGCCAGCGCCGCGGTCACGGTCAGCAACAGCGCCGTCAGCACGTGCGCCGGGTCGACCGCGTTGGCGGGCGGGATGATCAGCTCCGGCGGCGGCCCCTGCCACACCCGGCCCAGCGACCGGTACGGCTCGACCAGCGCCACCAACAGCGTGGGGGCGAGCGAGGCCACGGCCAGCGCGGTCGGCAGCGCGGCGGCGGCCAGCGCCCCGGCAGCCGGGCTGACCCGCCAGCGCGCCACCGCCGGATCGTCGTCGGGCGCCCGGCGCAGGGCGCCGTCGAGCAGCACCGACCAGCGCCGGACCGGCCGGGCCGAGCCGGCCGGGGGGACGGTGGCGGCCCGGACCAGCTCGGCGAGCACCCCGAGCAGCGCGCCCGCCGCCGCGTACACGCCGGCGGGCAGGCCGGTCACGATCGCGGCGACCGCGCTGACCGTCGCGCCGCCCACCACGGCCGCACTGGCGTACGGGAGATACTGCGGCACCTGCCGGCGGACCGCGGCGATCGCGGCCAGACCCAGGCTGGACGCGGCCAGCGCGGCGGTCAGCACCACCTCGGGCGACCGGCCGAACTCGGCGGCCAGGGCGGCCACCGCGCCGGGCAACGCGAGCAGCGCGGCCCCGGCGGCGGCCCCACCGACCTGCACCAGGTGCGGCGGCATCCCCTCGGTCTCGACGTCCTCGACCAGCGGGGCGGCGAACACCCGGGCCAGGGTGGCCACCACGACGCCGATCAGCGCGATGCCGCCCAGCGCCAGCGCGGTCGTCCACGGCCGGACCAGACCGGCACCGGCCGCGTGCAGGGCGACGGCCCCGGCCACGGTGGCCCGGGACAGCCCGGCGCGCGGGTCGATCGAGGCCGCCGCAGCCGTGCCGAAGGCCGTGGCGACGGCCAGGCCGACCAGCACCGGCGACCACCAGGGCAGGTCGAAGGCGGCCGACGCCCCGATGGTGGCCAGGACGGCGGCGACGCCCGAGACGTCGTACTTCCAGGGGGCCGGCAGCAGCACCCCGGCCGCGACGCCGAGCAGCGCCAGCGCGACGGGCGCCTGCCAGGTGGACCCGCCGACCGGCGCGGCCGGCCAGCCGGACAGGTCGCCGGCCCAGATCGGGCCCGGGGTGGCCAGCACGCCCCACCCGCCGCGCAGCGCGCTCCAGCCGGCGAGCAGCCCGATCAGGGTGCCGCCGACGGCGAGCCCGAGGATCGGCCCGCGCCGCCACTGTTCGGGCATCGCCCGGGCCGCGACGGCGACCACCGCCACCAGCGCGGCGGCGACCACGAGCTGCCCGCCGGGGGTGAGCACCGCCCCGATCCGTACCAGGGTGGCGATCAGCGCCGCGGTGACCGCGGCGGCGGCCAGGTCGGAGCCGTCCATGGCCAGGTCGGATCGGCGGCCCGCGTCGATCGACGGGGCCAGGAAGACCAGCACCCCGGCCACGAACAGCAGCCCGCCCACCCAGGCGTCCGCGACGGTGGCCCCGGGCGCGCCGAACGCGGCGGCGGTCACCGCCAGCGCCCCGAGGCCGGTGCCCATGGCCAGCGGCGCCGGGATGTGCCGCTCGGACACCTGCACCATGGCGGCGTACCCGAGGGTGACGCAGACCGCCAGGAAGCTCGCCGCCAGCACCGGCACGGTGGCCTCGCGCAGGCTCGCCGGGGTCGGCGTCGGATCGGTCGGCATGGTCGCGGCGACGAACGCGGCGACCGTCCCGGGCAGGGCGAACGCGGCGCCGCCGGCGGCCCAGGCGGAGACGACGCCTGCCGTGGCGGGGGTGATCCGAATCCGGGGCGCCACCGCGACCAGCGCGCCGGCCAGGAAGAGGGCGAGCAGCACGGCGGCGGTCAGCGCCGGCCGGGCCAGCCCGGCGCCCGCGCCGAGCAGGCCCACCACGGCCGCGGCGACCGCGTGCACCGTGGCGGCCCGCGTCGTGCCGGCGGTGAGCCCGGCCGCGCCGATGCCGATCGCGACCAGCACCATCGGCCACGGCGCGGCAACCCAGCCCAGGCCGAACGACGCCGGCACGGCGAGCGCGGTCAGCGCCGCCCCGACCACCGCGAACTCGCGGCGGATCTCCGGCGGCAGGGCCAGCACCGCGGCGACGGTGAGCAGGAAGGCGCTGGCGGCGAGCTGCCAGGCCGCAGGCCCGACCGAGGCGGCCAGCTCGGCCGGGTAGCGGGCGAGGTCCGCTGCCCAGGCCGGGAGGGCGGCCCGCGCCGGGGCCAGCCCGGCGCGCAGCGCGCCGCCGGCCACCACCAGGCCGCTGACCGTGAGCGCCGCGGCCGAGGCGAGCTGCGGCCCACGCCGGGCGGCTTCGGGTACGGCCCGCACGGCCAGCCCGGTGAGGGTGATGACGGCGGCGATCAGCAGCAGGGCCCGGCCGGGGAAGGCCACCGAGGCGACCCGGCCCAGCGCGCCGATCACCGCGAGGGTGAGGATGCCGGCGGCCACGTCGGGCAGCGGCGGGCGGCGCAGCACCAGCGCCCCGCCCAGCCCCACCAGCGCGGCCAGCAGCAGCACCGCGCCCGCCCCGGCCGCCGCCGGCACCGTTCCGGCGCGCAGCAGCGCGGTCACCGCGTACGCGAGGGCCAGCGCCACCGCTGCGGCGTGCAACAGCCAGGTCAGCGCGCCCAGCGCCGGGACCGGGCGGGCCGGCGTGGCGGCGACGGGCGCGCCACCGGTGCCGTCGAGCACCTCGCCGGACTCCTCCGGTGCGCCCTCCGGCCGGCCGTCCTCGGCGGGGCGGCGGGGCGGTGGGGCGGCGGAGGCGGCCGGCGCGGCCGGCGGCGTCGGCAGGTCCTCGCGCACCGGTCGCTCGACGGTGACCGGGGAGCGGGCCAGCACCAGGTCCACGACGGCGACCATGGTCAGCGCCAGCGCCCAGCCGGCCGGCCCGGTGACCCACTCGTAGGCCAGCAGCGGCAGCACCGGCTGCGCGGCCAGCACGGCGGCGAAGCGGGGGGCGCGCAGTCCCGTCCAGAGCGCGTAGCCGAACCCGACGGCGGCGGTGACGGCGAAGATCACCGCGGCGAAGACCGCCCCGGACGCGCCCCCGCCGCCGATCCGGTCCACCGCCCACAGCGCGTACCCGGCCAGCGGCACCAGCAGCAGGCCGACGGCGGCGATCGTCTCGGCGGTCGAGGTGAGCCCGCGCCGGGCCAGCACCGGCGGGGTCAGCAGCAGCAGCACCGTCGCGACGAGCAGGATGCCCAGCCGGGACAGGGCGTCCATCGAGCTGGTGGCCACCGCGGCGAAGACCACCGCGGCCACGGCGAGCAGCAGCGCGCCCAGCCCGAGGGGGATGTTCTGCACCTCCCGCGAGGACGCCTCCGGCGGGTGCTCGGGGTTGTCGGCGTCCAGCCAGCGGGCCGCCGACGGCGGGGGCGGGTCCTCCGGCCGGGGCGGCGCGGCGCCCTGCCGGGGCACCCGGGGCGGCGCGGTGGCGGCGGTGGGCGGGCGACGACCCGGCCGGCGGCGCAGCACCCGCCGGGGGCGGGCGGTCTGCCTGGTCCGCTCCTCACCGGCGTGCGCGAGGATGTCCCGCTGGAAGAGCGCGGCCTGCATCTTCGCGGCGATCTGCCGCTGCTCGGCGGCGATGGCGGCCTCGCGGGCCTTCATCTCCGCGATCGAGCGCTCGACGTCCGCCAGGTGCCCGGCCCACTGGGGCTGGTGCGCGCCGCAGTGCGGGCACTTGGCGGCCGGCTTGATCTCCCGGCCGCACGAGGAGCACTGAAAGGTCTGCACGACACCCCTCCACCCGCTGGCCCGCACTGTGGACTCCCACTGTCGCAGCATGCCCTGAGCCGGCGCGGATTTCGACACCTGTCGGCGGGTTGACGGTGACGAACAGCGGACGGCCGGCCGCGGCGGGGGGCCACGGCCGGCCGTCGCCGGTGTCGGGGTGGATCAGGGGCGGCCCATGCCCCGGTACTCCCAGCCGGCCTGCGTCCACAGTGTCGAGTCGAGGCAGTTGCGGCCGTCGACCACCCGACGGCCGGCGACCAGCTCGCCGAGGGCCACCGGGTCGGCGTTGCGGAAGTCGGCCCACTCGGTGAGCACGCAGACCAGGTCCGCCCCGGTCACCGCGTCGGCCATGCTGGACTCGTACGTCAGCTCGGGGGCCACCCGGCGGGCGTTCTCGGTGCCCTGCGGGTCGTAGACGTGCACGTCCGCCCCGGCCTTGCCGAGCAACCCGGCGACGGCGAGCGCCGGGGCGTCGCGTACGTCGTCGGTGTTGGGCTTGAAGGTCGCGCCGAGCACGGCGACCCGGGTGCCGGACAGGTCCGGGCCGGCCGGCCCGGCGCGGCGGCCGAGCAGCTCGGCGGCGAGCCCGACGACCCGGGTACGGCGACGCAGGTTGATCAGGTCGACCTCGTGCAGGAAGCGCAGCGCCTCGCCGGCACCCAGCTCCTGGGCACGGGCCTGGAAGGCGCGGATGTCCTTGGGCAGGCAGGCCCCGCCGAAGCCGAGGCCGGCCTGGAGGAACCGGTTGCCGATCCGGGGGTCGTACCCGATGGCGCGGGCGAGCTGGGTGACGTCGCCGCCGGAGGCCTCGCAGACCTCGGCCATCGCGTTGATGAACGAGATCTTGGTGGCCAGGAAGGCGTTCGCGGCGACCTTGACCAACTCGGCGGTGGCGAAGTCGGTGGCCACCAGCGGGACCTCCCGGTCCTCCGTGGCGGCCAGGTCGAAGACGCCCTTGTGGGCGGCGTAGAGCATGCCGTTGGCCCACTCGCTCTTGACGCCCACCACGATCCGGTTGGGGCGTAGTACGTCGTCGACGGCGAAGCCCTCCTGGAGGAACTCCGGGCTCCACGCCACCTCGACCCCGAGGTCGGCCGGGGTGTGCTTGCCGACGAGCTGCTCCACCCACTCGGCGGTGCCCACCGGGACGGTGGACTTGCCGACGATCAGCGCCTTGCGGGTGAGGTGCTGGGCCAGGCTGGTCACCGACGCCTCGACGTACGACAGGTCCGCGCCCATCCCGTCGGCCCGCTGCGGGGTCCCGACGCAGATGAAGTGCACGTCGCCGAACTCGGCGGTCTCGGCGATGTCGGTGCTGAACCGTAGCCGGCCGGCGGCCAGGTTGCGCCGCAGCAGTTCGTCGAGGCCGGGCTCGTGGATCGGCACCTCGCCGGCGTTCAGCTTGGCGATCTTTTCCGCGTCGACGTCGTAGCCGAGCACCTCGTAGCCGAGTTCGGCGTAGCAGATGGCGTACGTCGCACCGAGGTACCCGGTGCCGAGGAAGGTGACCCGGGGACGGGCCGCGCCCGACGGCGGCGTCACCGCGGCGATGGCCGGCATCGGTTGGTTCGGGTACGGGATCGTCACGCCTGTCTTCTCCGCTCGCGCTGGCGGCGCTTTCTCGCGTCGCGTTCGGCTGAGGCGCCTGGCCGGGCACCGAAGGGAATTGTGTTGTTTTGTGCGCGCCGTGCCGTATCGACGCCTCCGTCAGGCCCGAGCCTACGCGGCGGTAAGGATCACCCGAGCGCTGGTGGCTATCCTTCAGTCTGCGCGGCCGGCGGTTCCGAAACGCTACAGACTGCGCATGATAGCGGTGAAGGGGAGGGGCCGACATGGCCGCAGAGCAGTCGTTTGACGTCTACCGGTTGCCCGAGGAGCACGGGGCGATCCGCGAGGCGGTGCGTGAGGTCTGTGCCGCGAAGGTGGCGCCGCACGCCGCCGAGGCGGACGAGACGGGCGAGTTCCCGAAGGCGTCCTACGACGCGCTCCGCTCGGCCGACTTCCACGCCCCGCACATCCCCGTCGAGTACGGCGGGGCCGGCGCGGACGCCCTGGCCACGGCCATCGTGATCGAGGAGGTGGCCCGGGCCTGCGCCTCGTCCTCGCTGATCCCGGCGGTGAACAAGCTGGGCACCCTGCCGCTGATCCTGGCCGGCTCCGAGGAGCTCAAACGCAGGTACCTCACCCCGGTCGCCGCCGGGGACGCGATGTTCTCGTACTGCCTCTCCGAGCCGGAGGCCGGCAGCGACGCGGCCTCGATGACCACCAGGGCGGTCCGCGACGGCGACCACTGGGTGCTCAACGGCGTGAAGCGGTGGATCACCAACGCGGGCGTCTCGGAGTACTACACGGTATTCGCCGTGACGGATCCCACAGCCCGGTCGAAAGGCATCTCGGCGTTCGTCGTCGAGAAGTCCGACCCGGGGGTCGGCTTCGGCGCCCCGGAGAAGAAGCTCGGCATCAAGGGCTCGCCGACCCGCGAGGTCTACCTCGACAACGTCCGCATCCCGGCCGACCGGATGATCGGCGCCGAGGGCACCGGCTTCGGCACCGCGATGAGGACCCTGGACCACACCCGGGTCACCATCGCCGCGCAGGCCGTCGGCATCGCCCAGGGCGCGCTCGACTACGCCAAGGGGTACGTGCTCGAGCGCAAGCAGTTCGGCAAGCCGGTCGCCGAGTTCCAGGGCATCCAGTTCATGCTCGCCGACATGGGCATGAAGCTGGAGGCGGCCCGGCAGCTCACGTACACGGCCGCCGGCAAGTCCGAGCGGGGCGACGCCGACCTGACCTACTTCGGCGCGGCGGCCAAGTGCTTCGCCTCGGACGCGGCCATGGAGATCACCACCGACGCGGTGCAGTTGCTCGGCGGCTACGGCTACACCCGGGACTACCCGGTCGAGCGGATGATGCGGGACGCCAAGATCACCCAGATCTACGAGGGCACGAACCAGGTGCAACGGATCGTGATGGCCCGTCAGCTACTCAAGGGCCTCGCGTAGCGGCCGGGCCGCCGGTGTCGTCGCGGTAGCGCGGTCGGCTACCGCTCGGCTCACCGGGAGAGGTTGCGGGCGACCCTCTCGTACAGCGCGATACCGGCGGAGACGGAGACGTTGAGCGACTCGGCGGCGGGATTGATGGGAATCGAGACCGACCCGGCCGAGATTCCCTCGAAGTCGCTCGACGTGCCGGTCTTCTCGCTGCCGAACAGGAGCGCCAACCGCTCGTCGACGTTGCGGAGATCGCTGACGGCGAACTCCCCGTCAGCGTCGAAGGCCATCAGTCGCATGTCCGTGCCTCGGAAGTAGTCGACAGCCTCCGTCCGCGACGCGAGAATGACGGGCAGTGAGAAGACGTATCCCCGGCTCGCCCTGACCAGGCGGCGATCCGCGATGCTGACAAGATCACTGTCCACGAGCACGATGCCCGCGGAGCCAAGCGCGAACGACGTCCGCACGATGGCCCCGATGTTGCCGACGATCTTCACGCCGTCGAGGACGATGACGTCGCCGGTCGAGCGGGCCAGATCGTTCAAGCCCCACGGCCTCGGCACCCGGGCGATGCCGAATGTCTTCGGCACCTTGTCGGTCTTGAAAATCTGCTTCACGATCGACGATTCGATCAGCCGGACCGGAATGTTCCGCTGCCGACAGGCGGTGAGAAGCGCATCCGGCACGGGATTGGTGTCGATCCCGTAGACCTCGACAAACTCCACGCCCGCGCGAATGCACTGAACGAGAGGCTCCGCGTCCTCAATCAGCGCCGTCCGAACAATGGACCTCGAGTGCTTCGTGACGTCGATGATTCGCTGAACGGCGGGATCGGACCTCGTGGTGATTATGTCGAGCACGCGCAGACTTTAGCACGGGGGAACAACGACTCAGCGCGGTCGAAGGGGCGGGGCCTCCGTGTCGGCGCCCGGCGTCCGCCCGCCGGTGGGCGGGCCGCGACGGCCGCCCGTGGGGTTACCCTCCGCTGCCGCCCGAGCACGCTCGGCCGCGGTCGCGTGGACCGGGAGGAGCACGAAAGAGTCAATTGCCAGACACCTCGATGCGGCGGCTCCCCGTCCTGTGGACGGGACAGGGCTTCGCGATGCACGGGGCGGGGGCGCTCGGCCGACCAGGCTGGCTGGTGCGCCACGGGCGGCTCGTGCCGGTCCTCACCGGACGGGGTGCGGCCAGGGAAGAGTCCCGGTCCGGGGCCTGGGCGTACTTCTCCGGGTCGGCTGCCGACGGGCCGCCGACATGCCCCCGGACCGCGCGGACATTGCGGACGGTGACGGCTGCCGTCAATCTGCGAGGCAATGCGGAGCATGAAGATCCGTTATGCTCAGGGCTGGTCGGGCTGCGGGCTGCCAGTTTCAGTGCCGTGCAGAACGCGCTGATCGGCCGTGCAATTAATGGAGGGGACGAACGTTGCGTATCGCCATCCTTGGCCCGCTCGCCGCCACTCATCACAACCGACCCATCGCTCCGACAGCGGCCAAACCCCGCACCGTGCTCGCCGTATTGGCCGCGCACACCAATGATGTGGTCCCCATAAATGTGCTCATCTCCGAGTTATGGCAGGAATCGCCGCCCCGCAACGCCCGCACCACGACCCAGACCTACATCCTCAGCCTCCGCAAGCTGATCGATGCCGCCGCTCGGCAGACGGGCGTGGCGGACGATGCCAAGAAGGTCCTGGTGACCACGTCCGCCGGCTACCAGCTGCGGGTGCCGGCTGACTCCGTCGACGCCAGCCACTTCGAGCGACTCGCCAACGTGGGACACCGTGCCCGGGAGCGGCAGGACTACGCCGCGGCGGCCCGCGCGTTCGCCGAGGCGCTGAGCTGGTGGCGGGGCCCGGCCCTGGTGGACGTTCAGGCGGGCCGACGACTGCGGATATACGCCCAGCGCCTCGGCGAGGTCCGGCTCAACGCCCTCGACTGTCGGATCGAGGCCGACCTGCGCCTCGGTCGCCACCACGAGCTGCTCGGTGAGCTCTCCGCGGTGACCGCGCAGCATCCCACCCACGAGGGCCTGGTGGCTCATCTCATGCTCGCGCTCTATCGGTCGGGACGACGGTGTGAGGCACTGGAGGCGTACCAACGGCTCCGGACGGGACTCACCGAGAAGCGCGGTCTCGAACCGGCGCCGGCGCTACGTCGCCTGCACCGCTCCATGCTCAGCTCCGACGAGGCGACGACGGACCTGACCGAGACGTGGCAGGCGACGCACGCGGTGCTGCGGCGGGCAGCGCCGCAGCAGAGGATCCCCGCTGACGTGGCGGCGATGCCGTGGTCGGCGTCGCTACCGACCTAGCCGCCCGCTACCCCACTCAGCGGGCGGCCAGGCCGGTCACGTCCAGCCGGTAGGGCAGGGCGTGCACCGTCCGGGCGAAGCCGTCGTCGGTCACCCGGAAGCCGGAGACGTCCGGGTGCACGTCCCAGCGGCCGACCAGCCCGGCCAGGCCAGCCACGACCTGCATGCGTGCGCTGGCGGCGCCGAGACAGTAGTGCGCGCCCTTGCCGAAGGTGATGTTGACGCTTCGGCTGCGACCGGGGCAGAAGCTGGTCGGCTCCGTCACCCGATCGGAATCGAGATTGACCGCGGCTATGTCGACGACGACCGCGTCGCGTGGTCGCAGCCGTACGCCCAGGCAGTCGCAGTCCGTCGTCACCCAGCCATAGACGCCGAGGAACGGCGGCGACAACCGCATGGCCTCCTCGGCGACATCCGTCAGCTCGACCCCGCCTGCCCTGGCCGAGGCCAGCAGCGCCCGGTCGCCGTAGAGCGCGTGACAGGCCACGCCGATCCCGGTGGAGACCTGGGGGACTCCGGCCGCCAGCAGTTGGGCGACCGTCGCCACGTCCGCCCACGGGTCCGGGCCCTCCGCCTCGGCGTACGCCCGCAGGCAGGCCGCCAGCGGGGTGGCCGCCGGCCCGGCGGTCAACTCCTCCACGGCTTGCCGCAGGTAGCGCATCGCGGCGGCGAACGCCGCTGTGGACCGCTCCGGCAGGTCGAGCACGCCGCCGAAGCGGGCGCGGATGACGTACATGACGATCTTGTAGATCTTGGCCAGCGCCGGCCACCGGGTCGGCGGGAAGCCCATCAGTCGGAACGTGCCGTCCAGGCAGAACGGCTCGATGAACTCCGCGACCAGGTCACCCGCCGGCGGCAGGGCCGCCGCTCGGGCGGTGGCCAGGTCGGCGAACGCGTCGACGAACTCGCCTACCGAGGACGGTGCGTACGCTCGACGCAGCGCCCGACTGAACGTGGGGTGGTTGGCGCCGCGGTGATACCACAGCTCGAAGAACTGGGCCACGGACGGGACGTCGGCCACCCCGGGCAGCGGGATCCCCTCCCGATCGGGTTCCAGCGCCGTGCCGATGTGCGGGTCGCGCAGGACGGTGTCGGCGAGGTCATGGCTGCGCACCACCCACTGGCGGGTGTCGGGGCGCCAGTGCAGACCCGGCGGGAGCGGCTCGCCGGTCGGCCCCCGTCCGGCGGTCACCAGCGGTTCGCCGGGAAGGGCGGTGACCGTGCCCGGCTCAGTCGACATCCTCGTCCCCGATCCGGTACGGGATACTGCGTACCTCTTTGAGGTTGTTGTGGGTGTCGATCCGTGTGCCGGCGACGTCGATCCGCAGCTCGGGTCGGCCGTGGACCAGCTGGCGTACCCCCGCCGCGACCTGGATCCGTGCGCTGTGCGCACCCAGGCAGTAGTGCGTGCCCCTGCCGAAGGTGAGCACCTCGCTCGGGCGGACGGGGCAGCCGTGGGCCGGGTCGGCGGCGGCGGTCCGCTGCAGGTTCACCGCCGCCACGTCGATCGCCACGATCGTGCCGGCGGGCAGCGGCAGCCCCAGGCAGTCGCACGGTTCGCTGACGAAGCGGAAGATGTTGCCGAACGGCGGGTTCTGGCGCAGCACCTCCTCGGCCAGGTCGGTCACGTCGACGGTCTCGCGCAGGATCGCGTCGCGCAGGTGCGGCACGGACCAGATGTCCCGGCAGGCGATGCTCGACCCTACGATCATCGGTTCGATGCCGGCCATGAGCAGTTGCCCGACCAGGGCGGCGATCGGCCAGGTGCTGGGGTCGATCCGCGCCAGTTGACGGGCGGCCAGCAGGAACGGCTCCTCGCCCGGACCGGCGAGCAGCTGGTCGGTTAGTTGCTTCAGGTAGCGCATCGACGTCGCGAAGGCGGCAGCCTCCCGCGGGCCGTACTTGGTGACCCCCAGCAGTTGCTGCTTGAACAGGTGGATCACCAACCGGGCGACCTTGGTCAGCCGGGGCCACTCCGCCTCGGGCACTCCGATGAGGAGGAAGGTGCTGTGCATGAAGTACGGCGAGAGGTAGTCGCGGGCCAGGTCGCCCCGGGGCGGCATGGCCGTCACACACCGCTCGGCCTGATCGAGGAAGGCCGCTTCGAAGCCGCTGACCGTCCGGACCGTGAACGCCCGGCGCAGCTCGGTGTTGAAGACGTGGTACTGCTCGCCGACGGTGTACCAGAGCTCGAAGAACTGGGTGATCGTGGGCGCCTGACCGGGTGACGGCAGGGCACCCGCCCGGTCCGACTTGCCGTGGTCGACCCCGGTGATGATGTGCGGGTCGCGCAGGACGATCTCCGCCAGGCGCGGGTCGCGGACCTTCAACCGGCTGCGGTCGGCGTCCCACCGCAGCCCGGCGGGAAGGTCCGCGGTGGCGAGCGGTGACGTGGTCATCGCGCCCTCCCGGCGGTCGTGACCGGCAGCTCGCGTGGGTAGTACGTGAACAGGTTGCTCGACAGGACCACGTCGGACAGTTCGCCGTCGGGGCGCAGGTCGGGGAAGCGGGCCAGGATGCGGGAGATCGCCTCCTGCATCTCGGCCCGCGCCAGCGCCGCCCCCAGGCAGTAGTGCGGCCCGTAGCTGAACGCGATCTGGCTGGTGGCCGACGGGCGGGTCAGGTCAAGTACATCGGCGTCCACCCCGAAGACGGACGTGTCCCGGTTGCCCGAGCCGAGCGAGATGAACACCGTCGCGCCGGCCGGAATCGTGACGCCGCCCAGCTCGATGTCGGCGGTGGCGGACTTCGCGACGGCGAAGCCGGTGCCCATCTGCCCCCAGCGCATCAGCTCCTCCACCGCGTTGCCGATCAGCTCGGGGCGCTCACGCAGCACGGTCAGTTGCGACGGGTTGAGGAACAGCGCGAAAAACGCGTTGCCCAGCTGGACGGCGGTGCTCTCGTAGCCGGCCATGAGCAGGAGGATCACGGTCGAGACGAGTTCCTCGTTGGAGAGCTGCGACTCGTCTTCGTCCTTCAACGCGATCAGCTTGCTGAGCAGGTCGTCGCCGAGGGCACGCCGCTTGCGGGCGATCAGCATGGCGGCGTACCGGCCGATGCCGCCGAGCGCCTCGCCGAACTCGGCGAACGACGACTGCATGTCCCGGCGGGTGAGCTTGGCGGCCAGCTCGGTGAACTCGGGGCGGTTCTCGATCTCGATGCCGAGCAGGTCGCAGATCACCCGGATCGGCAGCTGGTAGGCGAAGTCGGTCATCAGGTCGAAGCGATCGCCCCTCGCCATGATCTCGTCGAGGATGTCTTCGGTGTGTGCGGCGATCCGGGGCCGCATCACGTCCGCCTGGCGCTGGGTGAACGCCTTGGCGACGATGCGGCGCCAGCGGGTGTGGCCGGGCGGTTCGGAGATGGAACCACCGAAGTTGAAGACGGGGCTCGACCGGTCCGCCTGGTATCCGGTGGAGACCCGCGCGGCGCCGTCCCGGTTGATGGTGCGGCTGAAGCTCTGTTCCGTCATCGCGGCGCGGACGTCCTCGTAGCGGGTGACCACCCAGGCCTGGTCGCCGCTGGCCAGCTTGACCGTGGATACGGGGGCGTGCTCGCGCAGCCAGCCCCACTCCGGCGGCTCCTCGAACGGCCGGTTCCGGGTGAAAGGATAGGTTCGAGCGGTCACATCCATCTGTGTCCTCCGGTTACGGTGCGGTCGTGGTCAGGGTGCCGAGACGGTGCGCCCGGTAGGCGCGGACGCGGTCGATCAGGTCGGGGTCCGGGGCCACGTCGGCGCACCCGCTGAGCACGTGGTGGCCGAGGAAGCCCAGGAAAGCCTCCCGCTCGGGGGTCAGACCGAGCCGGTTGTTGTGGGTGTGCAGATAGCCGACCAGCAGCACCCGCCGACGACGCGCGTCGTCCGCGTCCGCCCCGGCCAACGCCACTGCGGGCAGCACCGTCGGATCGGCGTGCTCTGCGGTGACGGCCGCCCGTACCGCGGTGCTGTAGCCGTCGGCCAGTGGGAGCGTGACGAGCGTCCGGCGGGCCTGGTCGGTCACCGGGCCGCCGCAGTCCGCCAGCAGCGTCGGCCAGGTCTCCAGGAACTCGTCGAACACCCACGGCGACCACAGCAGGCAGTAGTCGCGGAAGAAGACCGCCACCTCGGCGGGGGAGAGCCCGGCCGCGCAGAGCCCGCGCAGCATCATCGTGAAGCCCAGACCGAGCCGGCGATCCGGCTGCGCGGCCAGCCGTGGCAGGGCGGCCAGCACGAGCCTGGAGCTGCGGTCGAAGAAATCCTCGGCGATGGCCACCCCGCCCGGGCCGCCGTACTTGTCGTACTCGGGGGTGTAGGTCGCCTCCCGGACGGTGTCCGGTGGGTACATCCGCCCGGGTGACACGGCCTCCAACGCGGCCATCGTGGGCTGCGCTTCCCGCATGAACTCGTCCTGGTCGAACTCGACGTCGTCCGGGTTCCCGCGCAGGTACCGGGTGGCCGCCTCCGCCAGCCGCGCCACGACGACGTCCGCGGCGGCCGGGTCGGTGCGCACCCGCACCCGGATGTGGTGTCCACCCTCCCAGTAGCGCAGGAAGAACGAGCGCCGCACCGCGCCCTCGGCGCGTAGCCGGGCCAGCGCAGGTGCCAGCCCCTCGACGAGGAACGCGTCCTGACGGCCGAAACGGTGTACGTGCAGACTGCGCCAGACGTCATCCGACATCGGTCACCGCCCGGTTGAACTCCACGAAGAACTCCTCGGCCGCAGCGGGCTCGTTCTGGCGCTCGGGTATCGGCAGGCACTCGTGGAGCAGCACCGATCCACCCGTCATCGCCCGCGCCTGCTTGGCGAAGACGTGACACAGGAAGGGGTTGCGTACGTCCAGGTAGTGCGGTTTGTGCAGCCGGGCGCTGCGCGCCTCCAGCGCCCACTGGCGGGTTTCGGCCAGCAGGTCCCGCTTGCCGGTGGGCACCACCGGCGGCGCCATCATCCGGAAGAACAGCTCCCGTGGTAGGCCGACGGAGCGGCGCCAACTGTCGAAGGCGGCCAGCCCGCTGCCCTCGTAGCGCTCCAGCTCAGCCAACCCGGGGAGCTGGTCGACGCCGAAGCGCCAGGACCGCCGATCCAGCACCAGGTCGCCGAGGACCAGCCGGGGACGGGGGCCGGTCCGCGGGCCGTCGGCGCGGTCCAACTGGTCCCACAGGCCACCCCGATAGGTGCGGGTGGGCGCGAAAACGCACAGGAACCGGTACAACATGGGCGCTGCTGCGGGATAGAGGAAGTTCAGCGGCACCAGGTCGATGGGCTCGCCGTCGCGGCCGGAGACCAGCACGAGCCGGTGCCGCTCCGGATCGGCCCGCACCGTGAGGTCGGCGAGCGTCATCGCCGCCCGGCCGCCGGGCGCGGCCACCGAGCCCGGGTACACCAGCTCCAGCGGGCTCAGCCGGGGATGCAGGTTGAAATTCAGCCCCAGCACCAGCGTGAGGTCGGTCTGCCGGGGACCGGTGCGGGCGACGTGCCGGCGCAGTGCCGTGGCGAGATCCCAGCCGTCGCCGTCCTCCGGCGCCAGCAGATCGCAGAACCGGGAGAAGAACACCCCGTGCCCGGTGGTCATTCCGTTGATCACCGCTCTGCTGCCCGCCTGGTCGAACTGCACCCGGTACGCCGCCGACCGCCACGGCTGCACCGACGCGGGGAGCCGGTCGGTGACGGCACGTAGGTCGCCGGGGTCCAGCGTGAGCTGCTCCGCCTCCGGGGCGGCGCCCAGGCGCGCCCGCAGCAGGTCGAAGAACTCGCCACGCATCGCCCGGACGCCCTCGCTGGCCGGATCGTCCACGCCACACATCACCGCGCTCGCCTCCGCCGGCGGCAGCTCGGAGAACTGCCGGTACAGCTCCACGAGCGGCACCTCGGCGGTCGCGCCGAAGCGTCGGGTGAAGAAGCGGTACAGCCCCAGCTTCTCGATGGTCGCGTCGTCGAGCACCGGCACCAGCCGCTGCAACAGGTCGAAGGACTCGCGGTTCGCGGTCAGCAGCTCCGGCCGCCACGAGCTCGGCCGGGCGTGGGTGCCGACGTCCTCGTACATGGCCGCGCGCATCGCCTCCCGCGCCGGGGGCGGCCCGCCGCACACCTCGGCGAACCGGTGCACCAGCTTCCGCAACTCGGCCAGCAGACCGGTGCGCCGCCGGGCGCTGGCGAACCCGTAGGAGCGTTCGATGGCGCTGAGCCGTTCGAAGATCTCCGCGCAGCTCGCCGCCGCCGGAGTGTCGACCTTCCGCAGCAGCACCGCGGTCCGGCCGGCCAGGTCGGTGGTCTGGTCCGGTAGGCCGATACCCCGGTGGCACAGGCCGACCTTGACCAGCTTGTCGATGGTCTCTCCGACCGCGGTGGGCGCCAGCCCCGCTGCCACGAGCCGCTCGCGGAGCTGTCGTACCGTCAGATCGCCCTCGCCCAGCGCGGTCGTCAGGACGCGGACCAGGTCGGTGTGGCGCGCGACGACGACCCGGTCCGGATCGAACCCGTCGTCGGCGCCCTCGATGGGGCGGCGGACGAAGACCGCGCGACCGTCCCGCACCGCGAGCGAGTTGTTCAGTCGTATCCGCAGCAGGTCGTCCGCGCCGTCGATGCGGTGAAGCTGGTGCACCATCCACATGAGCAGGCCGACGCTGAGCCGGACCTGGGTGCGACGGTTTCCCGGCGTCCCCCGCCACTCCCACGGCCCGGCACCGATCTCGGTGAAGGCACCGAACGGGGAGGGCTTGAGCGCCACCCGGTAGGCGAAGCTCGTGATCGTGCTCTCGGCCCGCCGGGCCCGGCTCGGTTTGCGGCCCTGGTCGAACGGGTCCGCCGCGTACGCCATCACCTCGCGGTAGACGTCCTCGCCGGAGAGCTGCACCCCACGCTGGAACTCCTCACCCTGGGCCACGGCCGCCAGCGTCCGACGCCCGGCGGTCAACTCCGCGGACAGCACCTCCTGGACCCGCGCGGCCAGGGCGTCGGCCGCGTCGCGTTCCCGGCACCACTCGTCCAGCAGGTGCCGCACCGGCTCGGGCAGCAGGTCCCGCCGGTACGGCGGTCGGGCCACCCGGTCGTTGTGCACGACGCGGCGGAGCGCCAACAGGTCACGACGGTCCTCGGGTGACGCCTGCGGCACCAGGGCGTGCAGCGCGTCACCCAGCTTCTCCGCCAGCGGCCGCCGTCGCCGCGCCGTGGCGTCGACCTCGTCCAGCAACGCCCAGAACCGCCGGGGGACCAGGTCGTCCAGGGCGGCCAGGCCGATCGTGCCGCGCCGGAAGAGCGCGTACGGACTGAATTCTCCGGTCATCGGGGCCTCACCGTCACCTCCCACTCGGAGCCGGCGCGCACGACACCGACACAGATCTGCGCTTGCGCGCCGGAGCCCTGGCCGTCCAGGCCGTACGCGGCGTCGACGGCCGGCGCGTCGAAACCGAGGAACGGGTGGTTGCCCAGCCCGACCGCCGTCGCCGCCAGGACCACCGCCTCCATCGCCACGCCCACGGCCAGTTGCTGCGTGCGGTAGTTGCGGGCCGACCGGCCCGCCTGCCGGGGCGAGGCGACGGCGTGCACGGTGAAGGCGGCGAGTTCGGCGTTGACCGAACTGCCGAAGAGCGCGCCCTGTAGGTACGGGCCGAGGTCGGGGTCCGGGCCGCGACCGACCGGGATGAGCCGGCCGTCGTGGTGGGCGTACCAGCCCGCCGGGACGCCCGGCACCCGGTGCACGGCCACGCAGAAGGTGATCTCCGGCAGCCTCGGGCCACCGTGGCGACGCAGGGTGGTGATCGCTGTGGTCGCCTGCCGCAGCACGGTGGCCAGCTGTGCCGGGCCGGCCGGCCGGCCCGTGAACTGTCGACCCCCGGACCGCCGGCGGACGATCACGTCCTCGTCGGTGAGATCGACCGCGAGGGGCGGGGGCAACTCCACCGTCCCCGCCCCGACGGCACCGGACGCCGCGAGCGGTGCGGCGGGGGGTGCCCCGGCGGCCACCGCCCGAGCTGACGGGGCCGAGCGGGCGGACGCGTGCACCATGTCGAAGACCGGTGATCGCTTGACCCGGCGTGACCGCTCCACCAGGCGGGGCGCCGCGACGGGCGGCGAGGCGGCCCGGCCGGTCACGTCGGCACCGCCGGTCGCCACGTTCGGGCCGCAGCCGACGACGGCGTACACGCTCTCGTCGCGGCCGTCCACGCCCAGGCAGTCGTTCAACGCGTCGTCGGCGAAGTCGGTCCGCACCCACGTGGCGCCGAACTCGCTCCCGGCGAGGCGCAGCAGCCGCCCGAGCACGACTCCGGCATCGACCGCCCCCAGGCGGTAGGAGAAGTCGCCGTACTTGTAGAAGTTCTTCCAGAACCGGCTGGTCAGCAGGAGCACGACGGCCGGGAGCGGCGCGTCCGCGGCCAGGCGCAGGCCCTCCCGCAGGCGCCGGGTCGGGCTGTCACCGGGCAGCGCCAGCAACTCCAACCGGTACGGGTCGACGTGGCAGAGCCGATCGCTCCCGGTGAGCACGACGTACGCCTCGGTGGGATGCATCGCGCCCCCCGACGGAACGGCCCGCCGCAGCGTCGCGGTCGGCCCGCGCACCGCGGTCACCGCCACCGTGCCCCGCAGCACCCGGGCCAGCGCACCGGTCGCCGGGGCCCGCTCACCGCCCTGGTGCACCTTCACCGGCCAGGGGCCGTCGCTGAAATCAGCCCGCCAGCCGGGCGGGTTCGCCGACTGCGGATCCTCGCGGAGCAGTCGTAGGTGCTCGGCGACCCGATCAGGGGAAGGGGTGCGGGACACTGCCCACCTCCTCGCCGGGGAGCAGTTGGCTGCCGTACGGGATCCCGGTTCCGTCCGTGAGTCGCGGCAGCCCCTCGGTACGCCGGTTGACATGCCCGAACGTCATCGGCACCAGGCCGGGCACGATGACCCGGACGCAGTGCAGCCCGTTGCGGGTCAGCTCCGGCATGCTCTGGTCCACGACCAGTACGTCGAGGCCGGCGGCGAGCAGATCGCCGACCGCCCGGCGCAGATCGGCGCGGATGTCCAGGTCGTGCTCGACGACCGTCCCCGGGATCTCGGCCAGCGGGACGGTCGGACGCCGCCCGTCGAGGAGGAAGGCGTAGCGGCCCCGGGCCTCCGGTAGGGCGCCGACCAGTGAGTGATCCTCCATCCGCCGGATGAGGGTCGGATCGGCGAGCATCCGCAGCCCGTCGGCTCGACGGCTCGGATAGCTGTGCCGGGTGGCCAGGATGCTGCCGATCAGCTCGTGCAGCCCGCCGAGGACCGCCTGCCTCGGGTCGGGGTGCGCGCCGGACCCGGCGAAGACCGCCGGAGCGTCGACCGCCCGTCCCCGCCCGCCCCCGCCCTCCGCGACGAGCCAGAACGTCGGCAGGTGGTACTCCATGGTGGACCGGAAACACCGGAAGTCGAATCCGGTGAACAGGCGTGCCTTCCGCAGCAGGGTGCCGAGCTCGCCGTCGTCGGGCAGCTCCACCTCCGGCAGGGCCAGGCGGCGATACCAGGTGAGCAGGAACGAGTCCCGCTCGGCCACCTCGCGCAGGCCGTGCAGGATCGCCTCCTCCACCGAGTTGCCGAGGGCGCACCCGTTCGAGGTGTCGTAGCAGAACGACACCTCGTCGTCGTGCCGAGGGCCCCAGAACGCGGCCCGCTCGGGGATCAGCACCCGCTCACCGTCGCGGAACGAGTACCCCCACACCCAGTCGACGACGGTCTCGGGGTCGAAGGCCCGGTAACGAAAGCCGTCCATGGCGTACGAGCTGGTCGGGTGCGTGCCCAGCCGGGGCGGGTACAGGGCGTGGTCGGCGATATCGGCGTACGCGGCCCGGACCGGCGCCCGCCGGCCGCCCCGGTGCATGCCGGCGTAGCGCTCCAGGCCCTCCAGGACCGCGATGGTACGGCTGTCGGCGTAGCTGCGCGCCCGACCGATGGCCGGCTCCCGCCGGCCCCACCGGGTGGAGAGCTCCACCGAGCAGGCGCCGTAGGGGTTCTGCAGGTCCTGCTTGAGCTCCTTGAACAGGCCCAACCCGGGGAACAGGTAGTCGGCGGTGACGGTCCTGGCGTCCAACTGGGCGGTGCGCAGCGTCGCCGGGGCCAGCTTCTGCAGGGCGACGTCCACGGGGGTGAACGTCGGCACGGTATCGGCTCCCGGCCGGCCGCAGCCGACGCAGGTGGAGTCCGGCAGCAGGACCTGCGGCTCAGCCGTACCGGCTTCCGCGTCCACGACCAGGACCGAGCCGGGCGGCACCAGGGCCCCGGCGAGGGATGCCTGCGTGTACCGCTCCACCATGGCCAGCGCGGCCGGGCGAAGGGTCCACACGTCGACGTCGCGGTGCGAGGAGTCCGGTGCCGCGTCGCCGTCGAGATCGGGACCGAACGGTGTGTTCGCGACCCGGGTGACCAGGCAGCGGACACATCCTGCCCGGCCGGGCGCCCACACCGGGCCGATGTACACCAGGCCCCGCCACGTGCCGACGAAGAGCAGTGAGCGCCCGAGCCCGACGCACTCCACCATGGTGTCGTGGTAGGCGTCCACCTCGGTGAGCTCGGCGACCAGGACGCAGACACCTCCGGGGTCGCTCCCGGCGGGCCGCACCAGCCGCGCGGCGAGCTGCCTCGCCAGGAAGCCCACTCCGACCACGTCCACCGCCGACGTGAGCGCCGCGGTCACGAGAGCTCCCTCGGCGCGGCGACCACGTACGCCTCGCCGTCGAGGAAGCCGAGCAGGTGACCGAGGTCCCGGCCGGGGTCCCGTCGGGCCTGCCCGCCGAGCCGGGCGAGGGCGTCGGACCAGGTCCGGACCGGCGGTGCCAGGTGCCCGAGCACGTACCGGTCGGCGTTTGTCCCGGCCTCGTCGGCCAGACCGTCCGCGACGGCGCGGAGCAGGGCGTTGTCGAGGGCGTGCGCGGTGTCCACGCCGAAGCCGGCGACGGTACCGCCGCCGGTGCTCAGCATGACGCGGACGAACCCGGTGGGCATCGTCCGCACACTGTCGAGATGCCATTCCCGACCGCCGGCGGCGAGCTCGTCGACGAGGAACGCGCCGATCGGGCTCGGCACCGCGTCCGTGGCGGAGTCGGTCTCCGAACGGGCGGGCGCCGTGGCGTCGGATGCCACGGCGGCGGAGGCTGCCAGGCGGGCCCGGTAGCCGGCCTCCGCGCGGGACCAGCCGGCGCCGACGAACCAGCCGGGTGGGAGCACCCCGGCGGCGACGGCCAACTGCCGGGCCAGGTGCTCCAGCGTCACCAGGACCACCTGGTTGCGGGCCTCACGCGGCGACACCGAGCGGCAGGCGATTCTGGTGGTCCGCTGCGCGGCGGCGGTGCTGTCGGGCTCGGCGACCCGGCAGATGCTCACCGCCAGCGGCAGCTGGTCGGCGTCGCCCTCGGCAAGGTGGTGGATCGGCCCGACGAGGTGGTCGGTCCAGCCCGAGGTCACGGTGACGATGCGGTCCGCGACAGCCACCAGGGCCGCGCTGTCCTCGGCCGCGGGGATGTCCGGGCGGACCAGGTCGTCCTCGTGGCTCGGCGGGGCCGGTGAGGATCCGTGCGGGGCCGGTGGCGAGCTCGACTCGTGCAGGGGGCAGCTCGGGTGGCGGCGCGGCTTGTGGGTGCGCACGATCGGAGCGATCGGTTCCACGGTGGCGATGCGCCCGAAGCCGGCGCGCGGCACACCGGCCAGGGTGGTGAAGGCGTGCTGGGCCAGGTGCAGAGCCGCGACCGCGGCCGGAGCCGCCGCCAGCGGCAGCGGCTGGCCGGTGACCGCGACGGCGCGGGCCGCCAGCCATCGGTGGAGGCAACCCCAGCAGCTGTCGGGCCCGCCCGGCAGGGCCACGGTGAAGTCGCCGCACCGGCCGAGGACCCCCAGTCCGCGACCGGAGTCGCGGAGCCGGCGCTGGGCCGCGCCGACGCGGGCCGGCGCGTCCGGGTCGTCGCCGAGTGTCTCGTCGGCGAGCAGCGCCATCGGGACGTCCAGCTGGCCCGCCCGGTCGACCAGATCCGTCGGGTGGATCTCGTCGACGTGGTGGACCTCGTAGCGCAGCTGGCTGTCCCGTCGGACGGCTGCGGCGAGTACCGCGGTCACCTGCTCGTCGGCCGCCTTCGTGGTCAGGACGTGGAGGCGGGCCAGTCCGAAGTCGGTCAGCGCGCCGAGCAACGCGGTCAGCGCGACACCACCGCCGGCGACCAGCAGGGGCGCCGACCGGGCCCGGTGGAACCGCGTGACGGGTCGGTCGGCGTGCAGATCGAGGAAGTCGAGCTGGGCCGGGTAGAGCTGCCGCAGCCAGTCCGGCACCGGCTCAGCCGGGTGCCGTGCCTCGGCGACCAAGCCGTTGCGGGCCAGCGTGGCGATGAGCTCCAGTACCGAGCGCCGGGCCGTCTCGGACAGCCCCGACACCAGGTCGTCGAGGGTGCGCTCGCCGTCCAGGTTGCCGAAGACGGCGGCGACCAGTTGGTACGCGCCGGCGCCCCGGATCGTGAACGACCCGGCGTTGTTGCTGAGCCGTACGCCGTCGGCACGACGGACGTAGAACGCGTCCGGCCGGACCGTGAACCGTCGGGTGTCGGGCATGGTCATCGCAGCTTTCCGTTGGCGTTGTAGACGGCACCGGCAGCCAGCTCGGAGACGACGTCGACGATCCCGGGCCGTTCGTTCTCCGCCAGGTCCTGGCAGTGCTCGTGGACGGCGGCCGGGTCGACCTCGCCGACGATCCGGGCGACGAGGCGCTCCAACCCGGAGTCGGTGCGCTCGATGAGGACCCGCGCATCCGCCACGCCGGGCAGGAGCAGCAGGTGCCGTTCGATCGCCCGGGGGTAGACGAGGACGCCGCGCAGCTTCTCGCCGCCGTCCACCCGGCCCTCCAGGCACAGGTTTCCGGCCGCGTCGAATCGCCCGTAGTCGGTGCTGGCGACGTGGTCACCCGTCGGGCGGGGCGGCTCGCCGGGGCACCACAGGTGGTGACAGCAGTCCACCCCGGAGACCGCGACCCGGCCGATCCCCCGGGCGTCCGGGTTCCGGATCCACACGGCCTTGCCCGGGATCGGCGCTCCGACGTGCTGGTTGTGGCCCGGGTCGGGGTCCACGGCGATGGCCCCGGTCTCGGCGGTGCCGTACAGGTTGGCCGGTGCCACACCTCGGAACCGGTCCCGGATCAGGTCGACCCGGGTCTTGGTGACGTGCCCGCCGCCGAGGAACAGAGCGACGTGCCCCATCTCCAGCGGCGTCGGGGTGCCGACGCAGGCGGCGGCGGCGACTGCCGGGACGCTGAGTACGAACGTGTCTCCGCGCGCCTGCGCCACCGCCGACCAGTCGTGTGGCGGGAAGACCACCAGATCCCGTTGGAGGAAGAGGCTGGGCAGCACGGTCATGAAGAACGCGGCCGAGAACTGCGGTGGCAGGCAGGTGGCGAGTGTCGTCGGGGTGCGCCCGGAGAACGCCGGTCGCAGCATCGCCTGTTCGTAGTGCAGGGCGACCAGTTCCCAGGAGTCCGCGTGGCCGATGGCGAGCTTCGCCAGGCCGGTGCTGCCGGAGGTGGCCACCCCCCACAGGGGCCGGTCGGTGGTGCCGACGAGGGGTGGGTCGATCTCGTGCAGACCCGGCATGAGTTCGCGGCGGCCACCAGCGACGGCGTCGACGGTGGCCCACAGCAGCGTGGTGTCCGGCACGCTGGCCACCGCGAACAGCGCGGCGAGGGAGGCCAGCCCGGAGGTCGGGTCGACCACGTACGCGCCGCCGGGGCGCACCTGGTCACAGCGGGAGGCGGACAGCTCGGCCCAGGTGGCGTACTGCCCGCCCCAGCGAGCTCCGGTAGTGGTCGCCGGTGTGCTCAGGAAGCGCTGGAATGCTGGCCGACCCATGCCACCCACCCCTCGATCGTCCGGGGCCCGTCCTCGGCGGGCGCGCCGTAGCCCTGGTTGGTGAGGTACGTCCGCACGACCACCGCCTCCAGCGAGTCGAGCGTGCGGTGCGGGTCTTCCTCCTGGACCAGGTGGGAAAGCTGCGCCCGCAGGTCACTGCTCACCGTGCTGTCTCCTTTCGCCAGAAGGCCTCGACGGCCTCGTTGAACTGTTCCGGAGCGTCGTGGCTGGCGATGTGTCCCGCGCCGTCGAGGACGTGCCCCCACACGCGGGGGCCGTACCGGCGCGCGTCGGTTGCGGCGACCCGCTCGACCGACTTGAGCGTGCCGTTGACCAGCAGCGTGTCGACGTCGAGCGTGGCCAGGTCCTGCGGGCGCACCAGCGCCGTCGTCTCGAAGGCACGCTCGACGTGCTGAGTGAAGGCGGCCAGGGTGGCGCGCCAGCGCGCGCCGTGCAGCCGGTCGTACTCCGCCATCAGGGCGGCGTCCGCGTCGACGAGCGTGCCGAAGCCGGCCAGCAGGGTGAGGAAGACGTCGCGGTCCAGTCCCGGCGCGAAGCCGGTGAGGACCAGCGACCGCACCAGGTCGGGTCGGGCGGCGGCGGCGCGGGTGGCGAGCGGTCCACCCAGGTAGGAGGCGGCGACGAGCCGTCCGGGCCCGAAGCGTTCAACGAGCGCGACCACGTAGTGCAGCGCGGTGTCGAGGTAGTCGGGCCCCGCGTCGAGGCGGCAGCGGCCGTGCCCGGGCAGGTCGATGGGGATGACCTGGTATCGGCCGCTCCAGGCGCGGATCTGGCCGCTGAAGTGTCCGTACGCGGTACCCAGCAGCCCGTGTAGCAGGTACACGGGCTGCTGGTCGTCCTGCCTGCTCAACCGATCGCGACGGTCGCAACGCCGGCGGGATCGACGAAGTGGTCGACCTGTAGTCCGCTGGCTTCCAGCCGGCTCAGGATGTGACGGGGCCGGCGCAGGTCGGCAACGAGGAACTGGGAGGTGTTCGCGTCGTTCTGCGCCTGCCTGTCCGACCGGTAGGGGGCCACGTCGGGGCTGCCGGGGCTGAACACGCCGGCGAGGCCGACCGCCCGGTCCTGGAACTCCTGCGGTTCCCGGGTGGTGAGTACGAGCCGCTGTTCGGGGCAGGTGAACGCGATTGCCGCCATCATCCGCAGGTAGTCGTCGTCGTTGATGCGGGTGGTGTCACGCGAGGCGTTGGCCGGGCGCATCCGGGGCAACGACAGATCCACGATCGCCCCGCGGTCGCGCAGGTGAGTGCCGTGGGCGACCAGATCGACGAGTTCTGCGGAGACGTCGTCGTGCAGCCCCACGAGGACGCCCGGGTTAACATACCGGAATCCGGCGTCGAGCCAACGGTCGAAGGAGACGACGCGGCGGTCGAAGTTGGCCTTGGGCACCTCCAGTGGCGTCTTACCCATGAAGCGCCGGTAGGTCTCCCGGTCGTAGGATTCCTGGAATACGCACATGGTCACCGGCTCGGTGGGCCGGATCCATTCGGCGAGGACGTCGATCTCGTCCGGCTCCATGCTGCCGATGTTGAAGTAGATCCGTTCGAAGCCCATGTCCAGGGCGGCCCGCATGGCCCAGCCGATGCGGAAAGCCGTGCTCAACCTCGTGTACTTGTCCTGGTACTCGCCCGTCAGAAAACCGACGCCCCGGACGCCTTCGTGAGTGAAGAGGATGTTGAGCTGCTCAAGGAGCTCGTTCCGGCCGGAGAACTTGCGTTCCATGCGGCTGTTGCCCTTGCGCATCGAGCACATCTTGCACTCGGAGTCGCAGTGGTTGGTGGTGTAGAGCGGCACGAACGTGTGCAGGCGGGGCTGCCGGACCGCGCAGCGCGCCTCGGCCGCGGTGATCAGCTCCGCCGTCGAGACGGTCCTGTCCTGCCACAGCGCGAGCGCGACTGCGGGCCGACTGGCGGTCGGCTCCTGGTCGACGGGCAGCGTCAGGACCGCCCTCGTGTCGACCGTTTCGGCCTCCTTTTGAACCGTTGCGAAGTCCGGCTTGACGAAATCCGTCGAAGCGGTGATGGCCTCTTCCCCCACGACATTCCCTTCCAGCAGTTGGGCGACTGAATCGCCGTTAACGCTTGCTGTCAGGAGTGCGATCACGGTCGCACCCCCGTCGTGTCTGCGGCGACGCTACCGCACTCCGATCAATGCCGAAAGGTGCCCTTGACAGTTTACAATTGCGATGCTAGAAGCCGTCGGCGAGTCTGCGAACGCCCCCGCCGAGCTGGAAGAATGTGTCTTATCCGTGCTGTTTCTACAGTGCGACGATTTCGTTTCTGTGGTCCGAGAATAGCTTGCCTGTAGGGGTTTTATAGCGAACATTTATTCCATCGAAGATTGCTCGGATAGCCTTGACAACACCACTGGATGCTCCATAACTTCGTCGGTGTCGGGGGCCACGAGGTACCGAATCAGAAAGAGGGTGGCGATTATGGAGAACGAGCTGCTTACGCTCGACATCGACGACCTGGAGATCTCGGAGTTCCTGGACGAGAGCCGGCTCGAGGACAGCGACGTCGTCGCGAAGGTCATGTCGGCGTCCTGCACCACGTGCGAGTGCAGCTGCAGCTGCTCCTCCTGACGACGCTGGCGCTCGATCCCGCGGGTCCGCTCGGCGACCGCCGATAGCCCGACATCGAGATAGCCCATCACGCCGGAACGTGCCCCGCGGCCAAGGGCCCCCGCCGCCGCGGGGCACGTTCCGGATGTGCAGCAACGCGGCGGCGCCCGAAAGGAACAGCTCATGACTACCGCACCCATCGCCGACACCGAGCTCCACCTGCCGAGCAGCAGCGCGGAACAACGCGTCCTCATGCTGTACGTGCATGTGCCTTTCTGTCACTCCCGCTGCACCTTCTGCGACTGGGTCCAGGCGATCCCCAACAGGGACCTGCTGCGCAAGCCCGGCGATTCAGTCCGAATGAACTACATCCGGGCGTTGTGCCAGGAGATCGAGCACCGCGGCGCCGAGCTGGCCGGTCTCGACACCCTGCCGTACGTCGTCTACTGGGGCGGCGGCACGGCGAGCAGCCTCGACAACGACGAGGCCACACAGGTCATGGCCGCCCTGCGGAACTCGTTCGACCTGAGCACCGTCGCCGAGGCCACCATCGAATGCAGCCCGGACACCGTGGACGAGGAGAAGCTCGCCTTCTTCCGTGACCTCGGCTTCAACCGGGTCTCCAGCGGCGTCCAGTCCTTCGACGACGAGCGGCTCAAGCGGCTAGGTCGTCGGCACAACGCCACCCAGGCCAGCCGGCTCACCCACGCGGCCCGCGCCGTGGGGTTCGAGGACGTGTCGATCGACATCATGTCCGGCTTCCCGGACCAGAGCCTGGACGAGCTACGGCACACGGTGGACAGGGCGTTGGAGCTGCCGATCAACCACCTGTCGCTCTACTCGTTCCGGCCCACGCCCGGCACGTTCATGCGCCGCAAGATGGATCCCGACGAGAAGCGCGGCTACGTGCGCAACCAGAAACACCTGTTCACCGAAGCGCGCCGACTGATCAACGCGGCCGGAATGCACGAGTACGCCTCCGGCTACTTCGGCAAGGTCTCGCCGTTCGCCGCGATGTACTTCCAACTGCGCGCCGACACTGTCGGCTTCGGTTCCGGGGCGATCTCGCTGGTGAACCAGCAGTTCCAGTCCCACCGCAAGGGCCTGCTGCACAGCTACGTCCAGGCGCCGACCAGCTTCGACATCGCCGTACCCGCCAGCCAGGACCGGGTGCTGGTCTCGTTCCTCCAGGCCGGTCTCGCGATGTTCGACGGAGTCCTGCGCGACGAGTGGCGCATCGCCACCGGCACCGAGCTCGACGAGGTGCTCACCCGTCCGACCATCGCGCCGCTGGCCGAGTTCCTTCGGGGACGAGGGCTCGTCTCCGACGAGCGGGGCATCCGACTGCCGGTACGCAACGTCGGGGTGACCCTCATCGAGCTGGCGTTCGAGATGGCGATGTCCCAGCCGGAACTTGAATGACTGGTACCACTCGCCGCTGGTGGGAGTTGGAGATCGTCGTTCCCGCCGATCGGTGGTGCGCCTTCGTCGCCGACGTGGCAGGGCCGTTGCTGGACACCTGCGCGAGCACCGGTTCCGGGATCGGTGGCGCGCTGCTGGTCCGCGACGTCACCGCTCAGGGGGTGCCGGCGATCTACGTGCAGGCGCTGGCGGCGAGCGGTTCGGAGCTGGCGGACGCCTACCGGACGGTGCTGCGGGCGTCGCCCGAGCCGGCGGTCGCCGGGGCCGTCACGGTTGATTCCCGGCTCCCGGGCGGGCCCGCCGGCCCGCCCGACTCCCCGGTGGCGTCCCTCGACACCGCCGTGGTGCGGCCCGCCCGACTGGTTCCGCTCGCCGGGCCGGTCTTCGGTGGCGCCGCCCTGCCCGCGCTCACCCGCACCTTCCTGCACCGGGTCGGCCCGGCGCTGGTGCAACTGGCGCAGGAGGGCCGGGGCCAGCGCCGGTCGATGCTGGAGGCCGCCCTGCCCGTGATGGCGGCGCAGCTCAAGGCGCAGGGTCCATCGGCCGCTCCGGGCGCCGAGAATCTCGCCCTCAACGGCGTACCGCTGGGCTTCCTGAGCTTCCGGTCCCACGCCGAGGCGTTCTTCGCGACCTGCCGGGATCCGGCAGCCGCACGCGCGGCGATGGACGGCCGATACCACGGCGCTCGGGCCGGTATCGACCGGACGGTCGCCGCAGTCTTCGAGGCGGCCGAGACCGGCTCGCTGCGAGACGGCCCCGCCGGGCTCTGGTACGCGACAGCCTGTGCGGCGAAGGCGGAGTTCATGTCCGCGTTCCGGGCGGGGGAGTTGACGATCTCGGCGCCGCCGGACCCGACCCGGCACGGCAACGACCTGGCCCACAGCCGGTTCCATCGCAAGGCGGGCGCGTCGACGACGCTGCAGACGTACATCCAGGGTGATCCGGCGTTCCTCGCTGTACGTCTCTGCACCAGCCTGCTCTACCTCGGTCTGCACACCGCCGGTCTGACGCTGGCCGAGCGGTACTTCCTCTGCCACGTCATCGGTCGAGCCTGCGAATCGTTGAGCGGCGCCGATGCCCTGTCGATCCTCGACGACCTCTCCTGAGGCGACCGACCCGCGGCGCGACGCCGGTCGGGCCGCCGGTCGGTCGCGTGACGTGGGCTCGGCGCCTCAGCCGCGCCGGGGGTGGACGGGGATGATCGAAGCGGTGCCCCGGTTGTGCTCCACGGGGCGGACGAAGGGCTCCGCCTCCGGCGCCTCGTAGGCCATCCCGACGCCGGCCACGAGCTTGCCGACGTCGCTGAGCCCTTCGGCAGCGGCCTCCACCCCGAAATACTGTCGGCTGGTGGGGAGATAGCCGATCAGCTCACCCACCCGGGAGGCGACCGGCGGAGCGCCGTAGGCGGCTTCCCTGTTGTCCCACAGGTATACCGCCCCCCAGGTCTCGCCGTCCGGTCCGGTCGACGAGATCCACACCTTCTGCCGTAGCCCGGGCACCTGTGAATAGGCGTCGACGGCGTAGTCGCGCAGGTAGGCCCGCAGCGAGGCCACCGTCTGCTCGGAGTGGGACAGGTCCCACAGGATTATGGAGCAGTAAAGGCCGTTGTCCTGCACGACTTCCTCCAATATCAGGCCGATAACCTGCCGACGAGTCTATCGGGAGACTACGGAGTCCGAAATGGGTTCGGGACGCGGCGTGCCGGGCGGGTGGTCGTTGACGGGCCGACGGCCTGGTCACTGCCAAATCAGCGGCGAGTGTGGTCGCTCAAGAGCCGGACAAGGATGGCTAAAGAACGGCATTATCTGTATCTACCTGCCACCACAATCGGGGCTCAGCGTCAGCGAGATCGTCGACGAGTCCGCAGGTGGAACATCATGCCGGCGCATATCGTCACCGCCTATCATGGTAATTCACCCCCGTCAACTTCCCTTGTCTGCCTCCGGTCGTCCGGGATATTTTCCGAGCCGGACCGCGATTCTTCACGCAGGAATCCGTACCTCTTCATCGTCGAATACCGTCAGGCGCCGAGCCGATGGCCGGCGACTTGACCCGTTCACCACGTAGACAGGGAGCGCGCATGACATCGCCGGACCATCCCGGTCACGAGGTCGCCGCCGAGAGCGTAAGCCCCGTTGACGGCCCGGACTCAGCGTCGGCCGGATCCACCGCCGCCCCCGCGCTCGCGGTTGCTGCGGCACCCGTATACCCGTTTCCCCCGGAGTGCCCCTTCCGGCTTCCTCCGGAGATGGCGCGCCTGCGCCGTACTGAACCGGTCGCCCGGGTCCAGCTCGCCAGCGGCGCACCCGCGTACCTGGTCACCAGCTATCGGCACGTCCGGATGGTGCTGAGCGACGAGCGGTTCAGCCGGCGTCCGGTGCGGGCTCGGGCAGTCGCCCCATCCGGTGGTCGTCCGACGGGCGGGAGCACCAACGGGGCACCCTCCTCCGCGCCGGCTCCGGTGTTCGACTTCGGACTGTTCATCGCCGACCAGGCGGACCACGCCCGCTGGCGTAGCCGCACCAACCAGGCGTTCAACGTCCGGCAGGCCGAGGCCATGCGGATCCGGGTCGGCGAGCTCGTCGAGGAGCTGCTCGACGGGTGCGAGGCGGCGCCCCGTCCGGTCGACCTGATGGACCGGTTCGCCTTCCGGCTGCCGCTGCGGGTGCTCTTCGCGCTCTTCGACGTGCCGGACCAGCTTCGCCCGGCGTTCGAGGCGTGGGCTCTGGCGATGCGGGCCGGTGGAGCGTCCATGGCCGCCTTCGGCGCGGCGATGGCCGGTCTGCACGGGGCCGCGGTCGAGCTGGTCCGCCACAGGCGAGGCCAGCTGGGCGAGGACCCGCTGTCCCAGATGATCGGGCAGTCCGGTGACCTGTCCGACGAGGAACTGGTCTCGACGGTGATGCTGCTGACCGTCGCCGGCTACGAGACCGTGGCGACGCAGCTCGGCAACGGGCTACTGGCCCTGTTCCAGCACCCCGCTGAGCTCGACCGGCTGCGCTCGGGCGGCGTCGCCGTCGACCTCGCCGTCGAGGAGATCCTCCGGTACGCCCAGTCCGGCACCGGATTCGCCGGTCTCCTCTACACCACGTGCGATGTGACGCTCGATGACGTCGTGGTCCCGGCCGGCGCGGCGGTGTTCATATCGCCCGACGCGGCCGGCCGGGACGAGCTGCGGCTGCCCGACCCGGAGCGGTTCGATCTGTCCCGGGGCGCGGCGAGCCACCACCTCGCGTTCGGCGCGGGGGCGCACTTCTGTCTGGGTGCGCCGTTGGCCCGCGTCGAGTTGCAGGAGGCTCTCGCCCGGCTGATGGCCCGGTTCCCGGGCCTGAGGCTGGTCCCGGCCGCGGCGGACGTCCCCATCGTCAGCAACCGGTTCAACCGGCTGCCCGCCGAGCTTCTGGTGACCTGGTGACCTGGACCGACCGGGGCCGCGGTCGGTGGCCCCGGTCGGTCCAGGGAGACCAAATGTCCTGGGTGCCGCGGTACGGCGACGGAGTCAGAAGCCCTTGCGCCAGTACACCCCACACCGGTCGATGGTGACCAGGTCCGGGGTCTGCTCACCGGAGGCCTTCAGGTAGTCGTGCACGGCCAGCCGGCACTCCTCAAGGAAGTGGTAGTCGTCCACGATGACGTAACCGCCGGGCGAGACCCTGGGGTACAGGTGCTCCAGGGTCGCGTACGTGGACGCGTAGAGGTCGTTGTCGACCCGCAGGACCGCCAGTTGTCGCACCGGGGCGGTGGGCAGGGTCTCGGCGAGCCAGCCGGGCAGTAACCGCACCTGCTCGTCGAGCAGTCCGTAGCGGCGGAAGTTCTCCCGTACCTCCTCCTCGGAGCCGCCCTTGAGGAACCGCGCCTTCATCGCCTCCGCCGCCTGCCGCTGCTCCTCGCGCTGCTCGCCGGCCAACTCCGGATAGACGTCACTCATCTGGTACCGCGCCTCGGCGGGGGGTGGCGGGAATCCCTGGAACGAGTCAGCCAGCCACACCGAGCGGTCGGTGACCCCGTACGCCTTGAGCACGCCTCGCAGGAAGAT
Source organism: Micromonospora sp. NPDC001898 (assembly GCF_042891255.1). Classification (NCBI taxonomy): domain Bacteria; kingdom Bacillati; phylum Actinomycetota; class Actinomycetes; order Micromonosporales; family Micromonosporaceae; genus Micromonospora; species Micromonospora sp. NPDC001898. The sequence goes on from NZ_JBIATC010000005.1 coordinate 336,980, forward strand.
CATCGCGCCACCGCGACCCACCCCGGCCTCCAGGAAGTCGCCGGGGACCCGGTCGCGGAGCACCGTTTCGGTCAGCTCCCGGAGGTTGTCCAGTCGCGCGAACCCGACCATGGTGTGGGCCTCGCTGGGGCAGTCGAGACCGGCGGCCCGGGCCTCGGCGTCGAACTCGGCCTGCGGTACCCACGGCGGTGAGATCGGCGGGTCCTGGTAGATCGTGTTGGTCACGCAACGCTTGAGCAGGTCCAGGTATAGCTGCCTGGCGCCGCTGTCCGGCCCGTCTGGTGCTCTCAGTCCTGTCACGTTCGTTGTGCCTTTCCTGGTGGCCCGGATCGGTTTGTCAGACGCCTCGACGCAGACCGTTCGGCGCGGTCCAGTGCTCGCCCTCGGTCTTGATGAACCAGTCGACGGTCTCGGCGAGGCCGTCGGCCAGCCCACGCAGGGAGGCGGGCTCGATGCCTATGGAGCGCAGGGTCCCCGCGTCGGCCCGGACCGGCGTCGCCGGGTCCTCGCCGGGACGCATGGGCAGGTCGACGATGGGCACCCTGCCGAAGCCCCGTTCGGCCACGAGGTCGATGACTGTCTCCGCCGCGTGCCGGATGTTGTTCGACTCGGTGGGGCCCACCTCGAGCACGTCGACGATCCGGCCGGCCGCGGCGGCTTCCAGGGCCGAGACCAGGCTCCGTGCCACGTCCCCGACCCAGACCATGTCCGAGACCTGGTATCCGCCGCCGTACAGCTCCACCGGCATGCCCGACAACGCCCGGCACACCGCCGCCGGCGTGATCTTGCGGACCTTGCTCGGCCCGAACGGCGCCGCGGCGAGCTGGCGCGGACCGTAGGCGTTGACCACCCGCACGCAGTTGACCCGCGTACCGCGCTCGGAGTTGTACATCCGCACGAACCGCTCGACCGTGGTCTTGGTGATCGAGTAGCAGTTGTTCATCGTGTGGTTGCCCACGCAGATATAGACGCCAGGCAGGTTGTACTGCGCGATCGCCTCGAGAAAGTTCAGCCCGCCGAACGTGTTGGTCTCCGCCGCCGGCCTCGGATTGTGGATCGTCTCCTGGGTACCGAGGACGGCCGCCAGGTGGATGACGGCGTCGCAGTGCGCGGCGAGCTCGACCATCGCGGTCGCGTCGCGGACGTCGCCGAGCATCACCTCCCACGGGGGTGCCTGTGCCCGCCGCTGACGGTCGAAGGTGACCGGCTCGTGCCCCCGCTGTGCAAGTTCCTCGCACACGTAGGTGCCGATGAAGCCGCTTCCTCCGGTTACGCCGACCTTCATGAAAGTCCCTCCCGCACTCGACGGCTGACGATGCTCGGTCCGACCCTGGCTGAATGGCCAGGGCTGGTGACGAAGGCCAGCAGGTCGTCCGCCATCCGGTCCAGGGGCGGCAGGGCGTCCATGCGGCATCGCATGTCCTGGGCGCGACTGCGGTAGCCGGGGTCGCGCAGGACGGTGGAGACGGCCGTCCGCACCGCCGCCGCGGTGACCGAGGCGACGTCCAGCTCGACCGCCACCCCCAGGCGCGCGAGGCGGGCGGCGCTGGCCGGGTGATCCCCGAACAGGGGCAGGGCGATCATGGGCACACCCTCGCTGAACGCCTCCCGTACCCCGTTGAACCCGGCATGGGTGATGAACACGTCGCAGAGCGGCAGCAGAGCCCGTTGCGGTACGAACGACCGCAGGTGGACGTTGGCCGCCCGCGCTCCTGCCCACTGGTCCGGGTCGTAGTCCGACCCGATCGCCACCACACCCGTCACCGGCAGTTCACCCAGGGCTTCGATGACCGCGTTCAACACGGTGGTGGCCCGGGGGTCGAAGCGTGGAGCGTTCATCCCCAGACTCGCCAGGACGAGGGGGCGGTCGCCTGCGTACTCGGAGAGGCCGGCGGTGAGCTCGCGGTCCGCGCGTACGTCCAGCGAGGACGGGCGGTAGTAGTGCGCGCCGCTCCACCGCAGTTCCTCGGGGTAGAAGATCTCGGGGATCAGGCCTATCCGGAAGGGGCGTACGGCATGCCAGGGATCGTCCACCGCAGGCAGGTCGAACTCGGCCCGCAGCCGGTTGAGTTCCTGTAGCGCTCCGGGCCGGGCGCATGGTGACAACGGGGCGATGTCGACGGTTCCGCAGGGAACGTCGACGACTTCGGCCGCCACGTATCCGCCGAGTTCGGTGGAGTCGCGCAGTACGCAGTCGGGGCCCCACGCCCGGAGGGCGTCCACGATGTCCGCCGCCTGCCGGGCCGTTGCGGGGGTGATGAAGGGATGCGCCCGTGGCGCCGGTGGCCCGCCGGAGGGCAGGGGCCCCGGGCGTACGGTCGTCGCGACCGTACCGCCCGCGGCCGCTCGGGCGGCCACCATCTCGTCCATGGACATCAGGCTGGCCACGGGCAGGGCAGCGAAACCCGCCTGCTCGATGCGGTCGACCACGCTGGGGCCCGACACCACGGCGACCTCGTGTCCGGCGAGTCGGGCGACGCGCGCCGCCGACAGGACGCCCACCAGGTGGCTGGGGTTCGGGTGACTCGTCATTGCGACGCGCACGTCAGAAACCCACCATCGGCGCCGCGCCGGCACCGCCGCCGGAGTAGACCTTCGAGTACACCGCCCGCAGGCTGGCCGAGTATCTCTGCCAGGCATCCGCGGTCATCGTGACGCTGCTGGCCGCGTGTCGGCCGAGCAGGACGGAGCCCTTGACGTCGAGGTCGGGGCGGTCGGTGACCGCAGCCGTGACCTCCTCGCCGGTCAGGCCCGAGGGATCCCAGGTGGCGTAGAACTTGCCCTTGCTGAGGGCCAGGGGAATGAGGTCGCCGGTCAGGTACTGCTCCCAGAGCGCCATGGCGACACCCGGGATGTGTGCGCTCGACCAGTCGTCCACCACCACGACGCCGCCGGGGCCGAGTAGTCGCCTCGCGGTCTCGATGTCGGTGCGCGTCGCCTCGTACGTGTGCGCCCCGTCGATGTGCACGAGGCGGCAGGATCCGGCCGGCACGACATCGCTCAGGTCGGCCGAGGGTCGGGCGTGCACGGTCGGCAGTTGATCATGGAAACGCAGGTAGTTCTTTTCGAAGTCCCCCCGCTGAAGGCCGGGATAGAATGCGGCGTTCTCGCGGTGGTTCTCCTCGCTGACCGAGGCGTCGGAATCAAACAGGTCGCAGGCGATCAGCGTCTCTCCGGGGCGTGGGAAGAATCCCAGCAGAATTGCGCTCTTCCCTTTGTAGACGCCTATTTCGAGAATGTCGCCAGCATGACCCCGGCTCGCCTGGACGTCGTTGATCACGCAGAGGAGTTGGGCGTCCGTCGGATACAGCCAGCCCTGCACGTCGTCGTTGGCCGGATCGCCGATGAACTCCAGATATTCGGTCACGCTCATGTCAGGCACCGATTCCCGTCGCGACGACATTCCATGTGAACTGACGCGGTACACCCGGTCGTTCATCGCAGGACCGGGGAGCGGAAAGAGCCAGAATTGCCTTCCGCATGAGGGCGAAGTCTAAAAACGGGCATGTCGCCTGTCAACCGCCGCCGGTCAATATGCGATTCGTTCTGAAGCTCATTTAGAGCGGCGTTTTAACGGTGCTGTGTTCACTTCGGGTCGCCCCCGTCGCCACGAGCCCGTGCCGCCCCCGTCCCCGCGAGCCCGTGCCCGCAGGTCAGCGCCCTGCCGGGCAGGTTCGGCAGCCTCTGCCCGGCCCCGGCGTCGTCCTCGCCCGGGGTCACGGCCCTTCGTCCCTCTACGGTCGGCGGGCGGGCCGGTAGTCCGGCCCGCCCGCATCGTCACCCGATCCCGTCGTCGGCCGCCGCGCGGCGCGCGTACGGCCGGATCGTCACCGGATCTCGGTCGTGTCCTCCTCCGACCGGGTGGCGCCGCGCGGCGGCGCCGACCACGGTGACTCCCCGCCGGTGCGGCGCGGCAGCGGCTCGGTCGGCGTCGGGTCCGGGTAGCCGAGGCTCGGCGGGGTCGTGTCCCGGTCGGCCGCGCCGGCCGGCGGCCAGTCGGTCAGCGTGAATTCGTTGCGGTCCGGCCCCTCGGCGGGCGTCGGCGTCGGCTCGGCCACCGGTCGGGGCCACCGCCGCCAGCGCTGCCCGCTGAAGGTGGCCACGACCAGCAGCAGGCCGATCAGGAACAGCGTCCCGTTCGCCACCGGAACGTGCAGCGGCAGGGGGTCGCCGAAGACCTTCCAGCCGTCCGGGATGCGGTCGCGCACCTGGAAGGGTGAGACGAACATCCCCACGTACGGGGCGGCCAGCAGCAGTCCGGCCACGAGCGGGCCGAGCGGTGAGGTGCGCAGCGTGCCGAGCAGGCCGAGCAGGACCCCGCCGACGGCGAGGTATGCGGCGGGCTCGATGAGATTGGCCGAGTTGGACGTGCCGATCTCGACCCAACGGTCGACGGTGCGCCCCGACCCGTCCTGCCCGAGGGTGACCAGCACCCACGTGACGGGCGCCACCACCAACCCCGCGAGGAAGCTCCAGAGATGTCGCATCCGCGCACCGTACCGTTTTCGACATGACCGAGCACCTCTCCACCGCGCCAGCCGGCAAGCCGACCTCCTACTCCCGGGTCACCCTGAGCCGGATCATGACCGCCGTCGACGTCAACCTCTACGGCACGGTGCACGGCGGAGTGCTGATGAAGTTCATCGACGACGTGGCGGGGGCCGCCGCGGCCCGGCACAGCGGCGGTACGGCGGTCACCGCGGCCATCGACGAGATCGTCTTCACCGAGGCGGTCCGGGTCGGGGACCTGCTGCACGCGCACGCCCAGGTGAACTGGACCGGGCAGACCTCGATGGAGGTCGGGGTGCGGGTGGTGGCCGAGCGGTGGGACTCGGCCGAGAACGAGCCGGTCCGGGTGGCCACCGCATACCTCGTCTTCGTGGGCGTCGACCTCGGCGGGGCACCGCGGACGGTCCGGCCGGTGCTGCCGGAGAGCCCGGAGGACGAACGCCGGTTCCGGGAGGCGGAGATCCGCCGCGCCCACCGGCTCGCCCGCCGCCGCGCCATCCAGGCCCACCGAGCCGGCTGACAGGTGTGCGGAGTGCCCCTTCCTGCGCCGGAGACGTCAGGTAAGGGGCGCTGGCCCACGCCTGGCGGGGGTGGGGCATGTGGGGTCGGCACGTGCGCCGACGGGGGTCGGGCGCGGAGAATGGCGTTCTGAGGTAGGGCAAGATGGCGCACGGCCCACTTCACAGTGTCGTGCGGGGCCAGGGGAGAGTGGAACAGTGGGTGACGTGCTGTGGACGCCGCCGGCGGACGTACGCGAGCGGTCCCGGATCGGGAGCTACCTGCGCTGGCTGCGTGAGCACCGAGGGCTGGACTTCGCCGACTACGACGAGCTGTGGCGCTGGTCGGTCACGGACCTGGACGCGTTCTGGCGGTCGGTCTGGGATCACTTCGCGGTCGTCGCGCACACCCCGCCGACCGCGACCCTGGCCGACCGGGGCATGCCCGGCGCGCGGTGGTTCCCCGGCGCCACGCTCAACTACGCCGAGAACGTGCTGCGGATGCCGGGCCGGGCCGACGACGACGCCGTGGTGATCGCGCACGGTCAGACCCGGGCGCCGGTGACCCTGACCGCCGCCGAGCTGCGCGAGCAGGTCCGCCGGGTGGCCGCCGGGCTGCGCCGGCTGGGCGTCACCGCCGGTGACCGGGTAGCCGCCTACGCGCCCAACATCCCCGAGACGTACGTGCTGCTGCTCGCCACCGCCAGCCTCGGCGCGGTCTTCTCGTCCTGCGCCCCCGAGTTCGGCACCCGCAGCGTCACCGACCGGTGGCGGCAGATCGAGCCGAAGGTCCTCGTCGCCGTCGACGGCTACCGGTACGGCGACAAGCCCGTCGACCGGCGTGCCGAGGTGGCCGAGATCCGGGCCGCCCTGCCGTCGCTCCGGCACACCGTCGGCGTCACATACCTCGACCCGGCCGGGGCCGGCGGCCACGATTCGGCCCCCGCGCCTCTCGGCGGCGCTCCGGACCGAATGAAGGCCGTGCCCGAGGGCGCGGTCTCCTGGGCCGAGCTGGCCGCGCCGACCGACGAGCCGCTGGCCTTCGTCCCGGTGCCGTTCGACCACCCGCTGTACGTGCTCTACTCCTCCGGCACCACCGGGCTGCCCAAGCCGATCGTGCACGGCCACGGCGGCATCCTGCTGGAGCACCTGAAGATGCTGGCCCTGCACCACGACCTGGGCCCGTCGGACCGGTTCCTCTGGTTCACCACCACCGGCTGGATGATGTGGAATTTCCTGGTCTCCGGGCCGGCGGTGGGCGCGGCGATCGTGCTGTTCGACGGCAACCCGGCCCACCCCGACCTGGGCGGGCTGTGGCGACTGGCCGAGGAGACCGGCACCACGTACTTCGGCACCTCCGCGCCGTACCTACTGGCCTGCCGCAAGGCCGGGCTGGTGCCGAGGGAGATCGCCGACCTCTCCGCGCTGCGGGGGGTCGGCTCGACCGGCGCGCCGCTGCCCGCCGAGGGCTTCACCTGGGTGTACGCCAACGTCGGCGACGCCCTCCAGCTCCAGTCCCTCTCCGGCGGCACGGACGTGTGCACCGGCTTCGTCGGCGGGGTGCCCCTGCTGCCGGTGTACGCCGGGGAGATCACCTGCCGGGCCCTCGGGGCAAAGGTGGAGGCCCGCTCCGCCGACGGCACCCCGGTCGTCGGCGAGCTGGGCGAGCTGGTGATCACCGCGCCGATGCCGAGCATGCCGGTCGGGTTCTGGAACGACCCGGACGGCGCCCGCTACCGGGAGGCGTACTTCGACGTCTACCCGGGGGTGTGGCGGCACGGCGACTGGATCACCATCAACGACCGGGGCGGCTGCGTGATCACCGGCCGCTCCGACGCCACCCTCAACCGGGGCGGCGTCCGGCTCGGCACCGCCGAGTTCTACTCCGTCGTCGAGGGCCTGGACGAGGTCGTCGACTCGGTGGTGGTGCACCTGGAGGACGACGAGGGCGGCGCGGGGGAGCTGCTGCTGTTCGTGGTGCTCGCCGGGGGCCTGGAGCTGGACGACGACCTGCGCAAGAAGATCTGCCGCGAGCTGCGCACCGCGCTCTCGCCCCGGCACGTCCCCGACGAGATCCACCAGGTGCGGGCCGTCCCGCGCACCCTGTCGGCGAAGAAGCTGGAGGTCCCGGTGAAGAAGATCCTCACCGGCACCCCGGTCGACAACGCGGCGGCCAGGGGCGCACTGGCCAACCCGGAGTCCCTGACGGCCTTCGCCGCCTTCGCCCAGCGCCGCTCGGAGTCGGGCTCCCCGAGCCCCGCCTGACCCCGTAGATCATTCCAGGCCCCGGGGACCGGCGCACGCCACGGATCGGCTCAGGTCAGGGTCAGGGTGACCTTCTCCATGTCCGTGCGGGACTGGACGCGGGCCGGGTCGAGGTCGGCGCAGAGGACGACGGTGGCGCCGGCCATCAGCGGGGCCAGCAGCCAGTCGACCGGGTCGGGGTGGACGGCGGCGTCCAGCAGGACCCGGTCGCCCCGGGCGATGCCCAGCTCCGTCGCGCGGGTGGCCGCGCGGGCCAGCAGCTCCGCGTCCTGCGGCCCGCCCTTCGGGTACGGGGTGAAGTGGTCGCCGTGCGCCCGGACGGCGAGCACGTAGTCGGCGAAGCCGGCGGGCACCTGGCGCAGCGGCTGGGCGAACGGGGCGAGCGCGAGCACGTACCGCTCGCCGGCCGGCCAGGCATCCGCCTCGGCGACCCGGTCGACGGCGGCGAAGAGCACCTCGGCGGGGCCCGGGCCGCCGGCCACGGTCAGCCCCACCGACCAGCAGCCGAGCAGCACGGCGGCGGTCTGCCAGTGCGGGGGCAGCAGCACCGCGGCGGACTCGCCCGGCCCGGTGCCGATCTCGTCGACGAGCAGGTTGGCCGTCTTGGCCACCCAGTTGGCCAGCGTCGCGCCGGACAGTTCGGCGCGCTCGCCGGTGGCGTCGTCGTACCAGGTCAGCAGAGGGCGGGCGGGGTCGGGCGCGATCGCGTCGGTGAACACCAGGGCAATGTTGTCGGCCATCGGCGCGAACGATACGCCCCCCGCGCCCGTGCTCGTTGACATGGACAAGTCGGCGTACCGTCGGGTCGCAGTCAGCGCCCGGACCTGGCTCCGGCGTAGGCTTGCCCGGAGTGTTGTTCCCCACAAATTCGCCACTGCAAGGAGTTGCCTCGTGACCGCCGGCCGCCCGCCCCGCGTACTCATCGACGCCACGAGTGTCCCCGTCGACCGCGGTGGCGTCGGTCGATACGTCGACGGCCTGCTCGGCGCCCTCGGCAAGGTGTGCGGCCAGGGGGTCGACCTGGCCGTGGTCAGCCTCCGCACCGACCTTGAGCGGTACAGCCGGATGCTGCCCGGCGCGGAGATCGTCGCCGCCCCGGCCGCGGTGGCGCACCGGCCGGCCCGGCTCGCCTGGGAGCAGACCGGCCTGCCCCTGCTGGCCCAGCAGGTCGGCGCGCAGGTGCTGCACTCGCCGTTCTACACGTGTCCACTGCGGGCGGGTTGCCCGGTGACGGTGACCGTGCACGACGCGACGTTCTTCACCGAGCCGGAGCACTACGACAAGTCCCGCCGGACGTTCTTCCGCAGCGCGATCAAGACCTCGCTGCGCCGGGCCAGCCGGGTGATCGTGCCGAGCAAGGCCACCCGGGACGAGCTGATCCGCCTGCTCGACGCCGACCCGACCCGGATCGACGTCGCCTACCACGGGGTCGACCACGCAGCCTTCCACGCCCCGGGCGAGGAGGAGAAGGCCAGGGTCCGGGCCCGGCTGGGGCTCGGCGACAGCAGCTACATCGCCTTCCTCGGGGCGAAGGAGCCGCGCAAGAACGTCCCCAACCTGATCCGCGGCTGGGTCCGGGCGGTGGCCGACCGGGCCGACCCGCCGGCGCTGGTGATCGCGGGCGGCCAGGGGCACGACGACGACATCGACCGGGCGGTAGCCGAGGTGCCGTCACACCTGCGGCTGCTCCGCCCGGGTTACCTGCGCTACGGCGACCTGCCGGGCTTCCTCGGCGGGGCGCTGGTCGCCGCCTACCCGTCGTACGGTGAGGGCTTCGGCCTGCCGATCCTGGAGGCGATGGCCTGCGCCGCCCCGGTGCTGACCACCCCGCGGCTGTCGCTGCCGGAGGTCGGCGGCGACGCCGTCGCCTACACCAGCGAGGACCCGGCCCAGATCGCCACCGACCTGGTCGCCCTGCTGGACGACGAGCAACGCCGATTGTCGCTGGCCAAGGCCGGTTTCGACCGGGCCAAGGAGTTCACCTGGAAGTCCAGCGCCGAGGTGCACATCGCGGCGTGGAGCCGGGCCCGCGTCTGAGGCTTCGACCCGACGGTTCGTCCGTAGCGTGGCGGTTCGGGCATGATGTGCTGATGCTTTACGCCGTCATCCCGGCGGGCGGCAGCGGCACGAGGTTGTGGCCGTTGTCCCGTGCGGGCCATCCCAAGTTCCTCCACCCGCTTACCGGCACCCCCGCCTCCCTGCTCCAGGCGACCGTGGACCGGTTGGCCCCGCTGGCCACCCCGGAACGCACCCTGGTGGTCACCGGAGCCGCGCACGTCGCGGCGGTGGCGCGACAGCTTGCCGGCCTACCCGAGGAGAACATCCTCGTCGAGCCCTCACCCCGGGACTCCTGTGCGGCGATCGCCCTCGCCGCGGCGGTGATCGCGCTGCGCGAGCCGGACGCGGTGATGGGCTCCTTCGCCGCCGACCACCTGATCCGGGACGCCGACGCATGGGTGGCCACGGTCCGCGAGGCGGTACGTGGTGCCGAGCAGGGCCTGCTGATGACGGTGGGGATCACCCCCACCCGGGCCGAGACCGGGTACGGCTACCTGCACACCGGAGACCCGGTCGGGGACGGGCCGCTGCGGCCGGTGCGGGAGTTCAAGGAGAAGCCGGCCGCCGAGGTGGCGGAGGCGTACCTGCGTTCGGGGCACCACCTGTGGAACGCCAGCATGTTCGTCTGGCGGGTCGACGTGTTCCTGGCCGAGCTGGCCCGGCAGCAGCCGGCGCTGCACGCCGGGATCACCGCGATCGCCACCGCCTGGGGCACCCCGGAGCAGGACGACATCCTCGGCACGGTCTGGCCGACCCTGCCGAAGATCTCCGTCGACTACGCGGTGATGGAGGGCGCGGCGACCGCCGGCCGGGTGGCGACGGTCCCCGGCGACTTCGGCTGGAACGATGTCGGCGACTTCCACACCCTCGGCGACGTGCTCCCGGCCGACCCGGCGGGCAACGTGGTGCTCGGCGCGGACGCCGGACCGGGCGTGCTGCTGCGCGACAGCACAGGCCTGGTCGTGGTCCCGCAGTCCGGTCGGCTGGTGGCTGTGCTCGGCGTGCACGACCTGATCGTGGTCGACACCCCGGACGCGGTGCTGGTCTGCCCCCGCGACCGCGCCCAGGACGTGAAGGCTCTCGTCGACGAGCTGAAGGACCGGGGCGAGGAGAGCTACATCTGACCTTTCCGACCCGGGCGGCGGCCGGCCCGCCGCCCGGACCCGGGGCCAGCCCGGGTCAGCTGGTTCGGCGGCGCAGGGCGGCGAGGGCGGGGGCGACGAGCTGGGCGGTGCCGCCGGCCAGCGGCTCGGGCAGCCGGTCCGGGGGGAACCAGCCGAGCGCGTCGGACTCGTCGCTGACGCGCTCCGTCGCGCCCGGCGGGGCGAAGATTGCGAACCGCACGTCGTAGTGGAACGAAGCGCCCCGGCAGGACACGGGGTGGATGTCCACGTCGATCGGGACCGGGTCGACGACCAGGCCGGGAATGCCGGACTCCTCGCCCGCCTCGCGCAGCGCGGCCCCGGCCAGCGTCCGGTCGCCGGGTTCGCAGTGCCCGCCGAGCTGCACCCACCGGTGGAACTTGCCGTGCAGGCAGAGCAGGATCCGCTCGCCGGTGGCGTCGAAAACCAGCGCGCTCGCGGTGACGTGGCCGGCCCGGTGCTCCCGGCCCAGCGCCGCCGGCCCGCCGGCCAGCAGGTCGAGGGTGCGGTCCCGGGCCCGCCCGGCCGCCGCGCCGGTCGGCGTCCATCCGGCCAGCAGGGCCGTCGCGTCGGCGTGCAGGGCCGCGTACGCCCCGACGCCCGGGGAGCTGTCACGAGGGGTCACCAGGGGACTATTCGTCACATCTGACACGGTCACACTCTAGGCGCGTGCGTCCGCTGCCTACCCTTGCCCCGTGCCCCTGCGACTCGTCGAGTTCGTCGTCGCCGGCAACGAGGCCAGCGACCTGCTGCCGGTGCGCTCCCCGGCCCTGCTCGCCGCCCACCGTGCCCGGCGCGGCTTCTGGACCGTCCTCGACGAGGGGCCGGTCGAGCGCTGCCTGGCCCTGCTGCTCGAACACGAGGACGGCGGGTGGTCCGCCCGGCACGTGGACGCCGACGCCGGCCCGGAGAACGGCCGCACCGAGGACGGTGAGGCGCTGGCCCACCACGACGGCTGGGTGTACGTCTTCGGCTCCCACTTCGGGTCGAAGGGCGGCCCGCTGCGCCCGCGCCGGGCATTCGTGGCCCGGTTCCGCGAGGACGACGCCGCCGGCGGTCGCCTGCCGGTCCGGGTGGTGCGGAACCGGTTCCGGCTGCACCGCGCGGTCAACGACGCGCTGGCCGGGGCCGAGTTGGCCACCCTGCCGCCGGGGGATCGGGTGCGGGACCGGTTCATCGTCGAGACCGTCGCCCGGGGCACCGCCCGGGCCAAGGGCTGGGTGACCCGGCTCGCCGAGGGGGACCTGCCGCTCAACGTGGAGGCCGCCGCGTTCACCCCGGACGGCACCGCGCTGCTCGGGCTGCGCTTCCCGGTCACCGTCGACGGGGACCCGATCCTGGTCGAGGTGGCGGGGGTGCCCGAGATGTTCGAGGCGGGTGCCTGGCCGCGCGCCCTCGGGGCGTACGCGCTGACGGGGGTGACCCCGCCGGGGGCGTTGACCGGCTTCCGGGCGGTGACCCCCCGGCCCGACGGCGGCTACGCCGCGATCGTCGGCTCGATCGACGCGCTGGGCAAGGGCTCGGTGCTGCTGGACGACCACCCGCAGGGTGGGCACGTCACCTCGCGGCACGTGCGGTTCCGCCTGGAGAAGGCCGTGGGGCATCTGCTGCCGGCCGAGCTGGTGGCCGACCTGGCCCCGTTCCACCACGTGGAAGGGCTGGCCGAGGAGCACGGCCACTGCTGGTACGTCACGGACGAGAACCACCGGATCGCGCTCTGGATCGGCTGACCGCCCTCGCCGGGTGAGCGGCCGGGTGGCACCCCTGCGGAACAAGGGCCGCAGACCCTCGTGGTGCCGCCCGGCCGCCGGATCCTCCCCGGCCCCGGTGCCCCGGGCCGACGCCGAACGACGGACCGGCCCGTTGCGGGGCAAGCAGAGCATGCCGAAGTCGGGCCCGGGCCGTCGAGGTTTTTCAGTCCACGCTTAAAAATGGAGATAAGTGCCGTCCGGGTACAGTGCGAACGGTCAGCGGGCCCGCCCGCTGTCCACAGGCACGGGGAGCGCTCCAATGCTGAAGATCCACTTTTCCGCCGAGGACATCCTCCGTACCCGGGTCGCCCCGGGTGCAGACCCGCTCTGGGAACTGATCCTCAGCATGCACGTGCTCCAGGTGGGCCGCCAGGACCCGCTGACCTCAGGCTGGCGTCGCGGCGTCTCCCGGGAGCTGCGCCGGCACGCCGGCAAGGAGCACCTCCGGCTGCTGTTCGCGCTGAACCCGGGCTGGGGCTACTTCCCCGACTTCCTCACCCCGCACGACAGCGTGCAGGGCCTGGAGGCGGGGCTGGACGCGGTGCGGAGCACGCCCGCCCCGCAGTTGCACCGGGACCTCACCCGGGTGGTCGCGGAGAATCCCCTGCCCCCCTCGGCGGCGGCGCTGGCCCGGGGCGAGCCCGAGATGCTGCGCCACCTCACCGAGTCGATGGAGCAGTACCGGGCGCTGGCGCTCAGCCCGTACTGGTCGCGCATCCAGGCCGCGGTGGAGGCGGACCGGAAGCGGCGGGCCCGGTCCCTGCTGGACCGGGGCGTCGAGGGGCTGCTGGCCAGCCTCCGCCCGATGGCCCGGTGGGAGTCGGGGGTGCTGGAGATCCACGGCTACCCGAACAGCCGGGAGCTGCACCTGGACGGCCGGGGCCTGCTGCTGGTGCCGTCGTTCTTCTGCGCCGGTGTTCCGGTGGCGCTGCTCGACCCGGCGCTGCCGCCGGTGCTGGTCTACCCGGTGGACCGGCTGGGCGGGCTGGCCCCCGCTCCCGGCGAGGGCGGCGCGACCGGCAGCGGCCGGGAGGCGCTGGCCGCCCTGCTCGGCCGGACCCGGGCTGCGGTGCTGGAGGCCACCGGCGAGGGGCGCACCACCGGCGAGGTGGCCCGCCGCCTGCGCATCTCCCCGGCCGCGGCGAGTCAGCACGCCACCGTGCTGCGCAACGCCGGCCTGCTGGTCAGCCACCGGGACCGCAACACGGTGCTGCACACCCTCACCCCGCTGGGCCGCGCCATCCTCGACGCCTGAGCGGACCGCCACCCGCCAGCGGCAAGGACCACGCGTCAGCGCGGTGCTGGCCGGGTGTCAGAGGGCGAGCGCGGCGCTGGCCGTGCTGCCGGTCGGCGGCGGCAGCAGCGCCGACGGGACCCCCTCGGCGGCCAGCGCGGTGCGCAGTCGTTGCAGGTCCGTGCCGAGACGCACCAGGTCTGCGGGGTCGACCGGGGCGGGCAACTCGCCGAGCACCAGGTCGGTGGCCTGCTCCGGCCAGCGGGGCACGGCGGCGACCAGTACGGCGCGTACCTCGTCGTCGGTGACGTGGGTGAACATCGTGCCGGGTGCGACCATGCCAGCCACCGCGGCGATCGCCCGCCGCACGGCGGCCGGGTCGGCCCTGGCCTCGCCCGGGCCGTCCGGCAGCACCGCGGCGGCGGCGAGCCCGGCCGCCATCGCCTCGGTGGTGCCGAGCGAGAAGAGGTCCAGCTCGGCGTCGCGGACCAGCTCCCGGGCGCCGACGTCGTCGTCCCGGGTGGCCGTGAGGTAGCCGCGGACCACCGCGACCGGCACCTGGTCGCATTTGCCCTTGATCAGCTCCCCGGCACCGGCCAGCTCGTCCACCACGGCCATCTCGGTGAGCTGGAGCTCGTTGCCGTACGGGTCGACCTCGCCCCGGTGGTCGCGGATCGCCGGCATGCCGGCCACCCCGAGCGCCACGTCGGTGAGCCCGTTGCGCCAGGGCCGGCCCATCGTGTCGCTGACGATCACCGCGACGTCCAGGTCGTAGCGCTCGCGCAGGGCCGCCCGCAGGGCCCGCGCCGAGGCGTCCGGATCCTCCGGGAGCAGCACCAGCCGGGTCTTGTCGACGTTCGAGGCGTCGATCCCGGCGGAGGCCATCACGAAGCCGTGGTGGGTCTGCACGATCCGGGTCGCCCCCCGGGTGGCCACCACCCGGGCGGTCTCCGCCGCCAGCACCTCGTCCCGGGCGGCCAGCCGCTCCGGCCCGTCGGCCGGCACGTCCACCAGCCTTCCCTCGGCCTTGGAGACGATCTTGCTGGTGACCACCAGCACGTCGCCGTCGTGCAGCCAGGGCGCGGCGGTCGCGATCAGCGCCGCCAGGTCGTCGCCCTCGGTCACGTCGCCGATGCCCAGCACCGGCAGAATCTCTAGCCTCACACCAGCTCCAATGCGGCCCGGACCATCGCCGCCGTCGACGCCTCGTCCGTCATGAGCAACGGCACCGCCCGGACCGTCACGTCCGGCACCACGGTGTCGGCGTCCTCGGGTGCCACGAGCCAGCCGTCCAGCAGGCCACCGGAGGACCGGCTCCCGTACAGCCCACCCACGCCGGCGGCGCTGCACTCGACGCCGACCACGGCCAGGCAACGGTCGGCCATCCCGCGCACCGCCGCGCCGCCGATGATCGGGGAGAAGCCGACCACCGGGGCCGGCCCGTCCGTGACCGCCTCCCGCAGCCCCGGCACGGCCAGCACCGGGGCGACGCTCACCACCGGGTTGCTCGGTGCGACCAGCACCACGTCGGCCGAGGCGATCGCGTCCACCACGCCGGGCGCGGGCTTCGCGGTCTCCGCGCCGACGAAGACGAACCGGTGGGTCGGTACGTCCGCCCGGTGCCGCACCCACCACTCCTGGAAGTGGATCGCCCGCTGGCCACCGCCGTCGGGATCGTCCACCACGACGTGCGTCTCCAGCCGGTCGTCGGTCGCCGGCAGCAGACGTACGCCGGGCTGCCAGCGGGTGGCCAGCGCCTCGGTGACCGCCGACAGCGGATACCCGCCGGTCAGCATGGTGGTGCGGACGAGGTGGGTGGCGATGTCCTTGTCGCCCAGCCCGAACCAGGTCGGCTCGGCCCCGTACGCGGCCAGCTCCGACTTCACTGTCCAGGTCTCGCCGACCCGCCCCCAGCCCCGCTCGGGGTCGGCGCCGCCGCCGAGCGTGTACATGACGCTGTCCAGGTCGGGGCAGACCTTCAGCCCGTGCAGGTAGAGGTCGTCGCCGACATTGACCACGGCGGTCACCTCGGCCCCCACCTCGCGGGCGTACGCCCGGACGCCGAGCAGGAATCGGGCGCCCCCGATGCCGCCGGTCAGAACGACGATTCGCATGGCGTCCATCCTTCCGCACGCCCCGCCCCGAGGGCGCGGGTGCCAGGGGAGACTAGGCTCACGTCGGCAACTGTCCGTTACCGCCTCCTAGGGGGAGTTCGTGACCAGCCCCGCCGAGCCCGCGTCCGGTGACACGGCGCCCGCGCCCCACCCCGTCACCCCGGCCCGCCAACTCACCAATCCGCTACGCGAGCTGATCGCGTTCGTCCTGCTCGGCGCAAACGCCGTGCTGCTTTTCGTCGGCCTCGTCCGGCTGATCGCCCCGACCGACTACAGCACCTTCTACAGCCGGGCGGGCAGCAGCTTCTTCTCGTTCGCCGGGCTGGAGGCGACCGTGCTGCCGGTGCTGGCCGTGCTGCTCGCCACGCACGTCGCCCCGGTGGCGTCCCGAGCCAAGCTCATCACCCAGGTGGCGTTGGGCCAGTACGCCTTCGGCGCCCTGCTCGGCGCGCTCACCCTGCTGATCTGGACGGTGGACCGGCTGGCCAAGGCGGAGGTGCTCGACGCGTTCCTCGGCCTGCTCACCCGGATCGCCTGGCTGGCGATCTTCGCGACCGTCGCGTTCGTGGTGGTCCGGGTCTGGCGTGCCCTCTACTTCAGCCCGAAGCCCAAGCCGGCCCCGGGCGTGTACGGGCAGCCGCAGCCCGGCTGGCCGCAGCATCCGGGTCAGCCCGGCCCGCAGGGCGGCTGGGCCCCCCAGGGGCAGCAGGCCGGCTACCCGGCCCCCAACCAGCCCAACCAGCCCGGCGGACAGTTCGGCCAGTACGGTCAGCCGGGCCAGCCCGGTCCGGCCGCCGGCCAGTATGGCCAGCCCGGCCAGCAGACCACGTCGTTCGCCCCGGCCCCGCAGTCGGCGCCGCCGTTCACCCCGCCGTACTCGGCGCCGCCGCAGTCGGCGCCGCCGTTCACCCCGCCGCAGTCGGCGCCGCCGTACTCGGCACCGCCGTTCACCCCGCCCCAGTCGGCGCCGTCGTTCACCCCGCCGCCGCCGTTCGGCCAGCCGCCGTCGGCCGACCCGACCCAGGCCATCCCGCGTCAGTCCACCGAGGCGGGTGCGCCCGACGGGCAGCAGGACTCCGACAGCGACCGCACCCAGCGCTTCCACCGCGAGGACTGAACCGCCGCAGCCCTCCGGGTGCATCTGTTGTGTGGGAATGACAACAGATGCACCCGGAGGCCCGGGTGAACCCGCCCCCAGGACCCGGGCTGCGAGGAGCTCCCGTGCCGGCGGCCCGGTTGCTCCGCCGGGTAAGGGTGGGCACGCGGACGGTAGCGGCGTTCGTGAACCAGCGCATAGGCTGGACGGATGGTTGATCGCACGGAGTCGGGGCCCACCGCGATGAGCATCGAACGGGCGCTGCGCCGAGTCGGGTCCGGGCGGGCGCTGGACGTCGACGAGGCCACCGCGCTGCTCGCCGCCCGGGGCCCGGCCCTGGACGAACTGCTCCGCGTCGCCGGTGACATCCGCGACGCCGGCCTGCGCGAGGCCGGCCGCCCCGGCGTGGTCACCTTTTCCAAGAAGGTCTTCATCCCGTTGACCCGGCTGTGCCGGGACCGCTGCCACTACTGCACCTTCGCCACGGTCCCGCACCGCCTGCCGGCCGCGTTCCTCGACCGGGACGAGGTGCTGGCCATCGCCCGCGAGGGCGCCGCCCAGGGCTGCAAGGAGGCGCTGTTCACCCTGGGCGACCGGCCCGAGGAGCGCTGGCCGGCGGCCCGGGAGTGGCTGGACGAGCGGGGCTACGACTCCACTCTCGACTACCTGCGCGCCTGCGCGGTGGCGGTGCTGGAGGAGACCGGGCTGCTGCCGCACCTCAACCCGGGCGTGCTCTCCTGGTCGGAGTTGCAGCGGCTCAAGCCGGTCGCGCCGAGCATGGGGATGATGCTGGAGACCACGGCCACCCGGCTCTGGTCGGAGCCGGGCGGTCCGCACTACGGCTCACCCGACAAGGAGCCGGCGGTCCGGCTGAGGGTGCTCGACGACGCCGGCCGGGTCGGCGTGCCGTTCACCACCGGCATCCTGATCGGCATCGGCGAGACCCCGGCGGAGCGGGTGGACGCGATCTTCGCGATCCGCCGCGCGCAGCGCGGGTACGGCCACCTCCAGGAGGTGATCGTGCAGAACTTCCGGGCCAAGCCGGACACGGCGATGCGCGGCATGCCCGACGCCGAGCTGCACGACCTGGCCGCCACGGTCGCGGTGGCCCGGGTGCTGCTCGGGCCGAAGGCCCGCATCCAGGCCCCGCCGAATCTCATCGCGGGGGAGTACGACCTGCTGCTGCGCGCCGGCATCGACGACTGGGGCGGGGTCTCGCCGGTCACCCCGGACCACGTCAACCCGGAGCGCCCCTGGCCGCAGCTCGACGAGCTGGCCCGGCGCACCGCGCAGGCCGGCTTCACGCTGCGCGAGCGGCTGACGATCTACCCCGAGTACGTCCGGGCCGGCGACCCGTGGCTGGACCCGCGCCTGCTGCCGCACGTGTCGGCGTTGGCTGATCCGGCCACCGGGCTCGCGGTCGAGGAGGCCCGCCCGGTGGGCCGTCCCTGGCAGGAGCCGGAGGAGGTCTTCGGCGGCGGCCGGACCGACCTGCACGCCACCATCGACACCACCGGCCGCGCCGACGACCGGCGCGGCGACTTCGACAGCGTCTACGGCGACTGGTCGGAGGTGGCCCTCCAGGCCGACGCCAGCCTCGCGGGGGCGCCCCGGCCCCGGCCCGCCCCCGCCGGGGCGGCCCAGGCCGACGCGGGCCCCGGTGCGCCGGGCCCGGCCGGGGGCGGCGCTGCCCTGGGGGCGACCGCCGGCTCGGGCGACGCCGACCTGCGTGCCGGGCTGCGGCTGGCCGCCGACGACCCGGCGGCGCTGCTCGACCCCCGGCACACCGACGCGGCCCTGGCGCTGTTCGCCGCAGACGGCCCGGCGCTGGACCGGCTCTGCCGGCTCGCCGACGACGTGCGCCGGGACACCGTCGGCGACGACGTCACCTACGTCGTAAACCGCAACATCAACTTCAGCAACGTCTGCTACGTGGGCTGCCGGTTCTGCGCCTTCGCCCAGCGCGAACGCGACGCCGACGCGTACCGGCTCTCCGTCGACCAGGTCGCCGACCGGGCCGAGGAGGCGTGGGCCGTCGGGGCCACCGAGGTCTGCCTCCAGGGCGGCATCGACCCCAAGCTGCCGGTCACCGGGTACGCGGACCTGATCCGGGCGATCAAGGCCCGGGTGCCGGGGATGCACGTGCACGCCTTCTCCCCGATGGAGATCGTCACGGCGGCGGCGAAGGCCGGCGTGCCGGTACGGGAGTGGCTCACCGGGCTGCGCGAGGCCGGCCTGGACACCATCCCGGGCACCGCTGCCGAGATCCTCGACGACGAGGTGCGCTGGGTGCTCACCAAGGGCAAGTTGCCGGCCGCCGCCTGGGTCGACGTGGTCAGCACGGCCCACGAGCTGGGCATCCGGTCCAGTTCCACGATGATGTACGGCCACGTCGACCATCCCGGGCAGTGGCTGGCCCACTTCCGGGTGTTGGCCGGGGTGCAGGACCGCACCGGCGGTTTCACCGAGTTCGTCGCGCTGCCGTTCATCCATACCAACGCCCCGATCTACCTTGCGGGGATCGCTCGTCCCGGCCCGACCTGGCGGGAGAACCGGGTGGTGCACGCGATGTCCCGGCTGCTGCTGCACGGCCGGATCGCCAACATCCAGTGCTCCTGGGTGAAGCTCGGCGACGAGGGCACGGTGGCGATGCTCAACGGGGGCTGCAACGACCTGGGCGGCACCCTGATGGAGGAGACGATCTCCCGGATGGCCGGTTCGGGCAACGGCTCCGCACGGAGCGAGGAGCAGTTGCGGGGCATTGCCACGGCGGCCGGGCGGCCGGCCCGCAAGCGGACGACCGCGTACGGCCACCCCCGGCCGTAGCGTCGAGGGACGACGCTCTCCACAGTGCCGTTCACCACGTCCTGCCAGTGGGCGTCTATACCGTCTGATGGGACATGGGCACACCATCGACACGATGGCCTTCGTCGGTGGCTCGGTGGCTGATTTGCCCGAACGAGCAGGGAATCAGGGGCCCTGCACTGATCCTCCGATCAGGGTCGACCGCCGCGCTCCGTCCACGATGTGGACGGGGCAGGGTCGGCGGTCCCGGCTCGACGGGCGATCACGGCCGAGGCGCGTTAACCTGTCCCCCACCAAGATCAGCATCGTGGTGGGGCACCCCGTCGGGGCCGCCGTCGGCGTATCCGGTGGTGTCGGTCGGTGGGCCGCCACGGCAGAAAACTCGGGCAACTCGCCGAGGAGGGCGTTACTCGTCCGGGGTCTGAATCGATAGGGCAGGTTGCGAGGTCGGGCGGCCGGAGCGGTCGCCCGTGGCGTGTCGGGAGGACGACTCCATTATCAAGTCCGGCTTGACGGCGCACGTATTACACGCGTGTAATTTGAATGGGGTTGTTCGCACGGAACGCAACAAATCGGAACCGTACGGACAAGCACGCCTTTGCGTGGGGGGTTGCAGCGGCGACGAGCCGGTGCGCGACAAGGAGGCATCTTAGATGGACGGCCAGCTCGAGGTGGCCGACCTGCTCGGGAACGCACCGGAGTGGCAGGAGCAGGCACTCTGCTCCCAGACCGATCCGGAGGCGTTCTTCCCCGAGAAGGGCGGCTCGACCCGCGAGGCGAAGCGGATCTGCTCGCGGTGCGAGGTCAAGACCGAATGCCTGGAATACGCTCTTGGCCACGACGAGAGGTTCGGAATCTGGGGTGGGCTCTCGGAACGAGAGCGGCGCAAGCTCAAGCGGCGGGCCGCCTGAGCGTTGCCGGGCCGGGGCGGTGGGGGCCGCCCGGCTCAGGCAGTCGGCCCGGAATGGTGGGGGTCACCCCGCGAGGCCCGTGGCCCGGCGACGGGTGGGCTCAGGCCAGCTCGTCCGGGTCGACCCCGAGCAGGTTCGCCACCTGCTCGATGATCACGTCGTGCACCAGGTCGGCCAGGTCCTCCCGGTCCATGGCCCGGAACTCCAGCGGACGGCGGTAGAGCACGATCCGCGGCGGCACCTCCTGCTGGCCGGGGCGGCCGGGCAGCAGCCGGGCGAGCGGCACCTCGCCGTCCTCCAGCACGTCGGAGTCGTACACGTTGAGGTCCGGCGGCACGTCCTCCACCGCGAACTCGACGCCGGCCAGCTCCTTCGCGAACCGTCGTTCCAGGGTCTCCACGGTGTCCAGCACGAGATCGTCGAAGACCTCGGCCTTGGTCCGGGCCAGCGGCACCGTCGCCGGCACCAGCCGCCCACGCAGGCCCCGCCCGTGCCGGTCACGGTGGGCGCGCCGGCCGGAGCCGGGGCGGCGGTGTTCCGGACTGGTCATGCGCTACAGGGTAGCCCGGCGCGCGGCCCGGCCCCCGGCTGTGTCGCTCCTGCGGCGCGCCGTCCCCGCCCGGCCACTGTCCTGCTCGTCGGATGTTGCGAATTGTGATCTCGATGACGGGCGTGTCGCAACGCGAACCAGTGCGTCGGACCCGGTAATGGAGATACCCTCCCGCCGTGAGGTCACCACGGCGCTGCTCCCGAAACGGCTGCCCCCGGCAAGCGGTCGCCACATTGACCTATGTCTACAACGAGTCGACGGCCGTGGTCGGGCCCCTCGCGGCCTTCGCCGAACCGCACACGTACGACCTCTGTGAGCAGCACGCCCGCAGTCTGACCGCCCCCCGGGGCTGGAACGTGGTCCGCCACGAGGGCGAGTTCGAGCCCCCGCCGCCCAGCGCCGACGACCTGGTCGCCCTCGCCGAGGCGGTCCGCGAGGCGGCCAGGCCCGCGCCGCCCCGCCCTCCGGACGACCAGCACCACCAGCAGCAGTACCCCCAGCACCCGCAGACCGGCCGCCGTGGCCACCTCCGGGTGATCCCACCCAACCACTGACCGCGCCGGGGTCAGTGGCCCAGGAAGCGGTTGCACAGGGCCGCCCGGCGGGACGGCCGGCCCGTCCGCAGCTCCGCCCGGTCGGCGGAGAACATCACCTTCAGGCCCGCGTTGACGGCCAGCCAGCGCACCGGCTCCGGCTCCCAGCGCGGCGACCGGTGGCCGACCCAGGGGAGCGACGTCAGGTCGCTCTCCGCGCCCCGGATCAGGTCGGCGAGGGTACGCCCGGCGAGGTTCGCGGTGCCCACCCCGTCGCCGACGTACCCGCCCGCCCAGGCCAGCCCCGTCGAGGTGTCCAACCCCACGGAGGCCGACCAGTCCCGGGCCACCCCGAGCGGCCCGCCCCAGGTGTGACTGACCGGCACCTCCGGACCGAGCACCGGGAACAGTTCGCCCAGCGTCCGGCGCAGCGCGGCGAAGACCCGGGGCTCCCGGTCGTAGCCGGGCTCGACCCGCGACCCGAAGTGGTACGGGGCGCCCCGCCCGCCGAACGCCAGCCGCCCGTCGGCGGTGCGCTGGCCATAGATGATCACGTGCCGGTGGTCGGAGAACGTCTCCCGCTGCGCCAGCCCGATCCGCGCCCAGATCTCCTCGGGCAGCGGCTCGGTGGCCACCATCAGTGAGTAGACCGGCGCGACCGCCCGCCGCTGCCCGGGCAGCCCCGGCGTGTATCCCTCCGTCGCCCGCACCACCACCGGCGCCCGCACCGTCCCGGCCGGGGTCACCGCCGCCCCGGCCCGGATCGCGGTCACCGGCGTCCGCTCGTGGATCCGCACCCCGCGTCGTTCGACCGCCCGGGCCAGCCCGCGGACCAGCCGGGCCGGGTGCAGCACCGCGCAGTGCGGGGTGTACGTCCCGCCGCGTACCCCCTCGGCGGTGCACCTGGCGGCGGCCTCGGCGGCGTCGAGCAGCACCAGGTCGGCGGGGTCCAGGCCGTGCGCGCGGGCCTCGGCCACCTCGGCCCGGGCCCGGCCGAGCTGGGCCTCGCTGCGGGCCAGCACCACCGTCCCGCCGAGCTGCCAGTCGCAGTCGATCCCCTCGGCGGCGACCGCCCGGCCCACCTCGCGGACGGTCTCCTGCATGGCCCGCTGCATCCGCAGCGCCGCGTCCCGGCCGTGCCGGCGGGCGAGTGCCGGCAGCGAGGTGGGGAACAGGGCCGAGCACCAGCCCCCGTTGCGCCCCGACGCCCCGAAGCCGGCGATCTCCCGTTCCAGCACCGTGATCCGCAGCGCCGGGTCGGCGACCGCGAGATAGTACGCCGTCCACAGCCCGGTGTACCCGGCCCCGACGATCACCACGTCCGCGTCGGCGTCCCCGCCCAGCGGCGGGCGGGGCGTCAGCGGATCGTCCATGGTGGACAGCCAGTACGACAGCTCCTGATAACGCATCGCCGGCCGACCGCTACAGCCGTGCCCACGCCTCGGTGAGCACCGCGCGCAGGATCTGCTCCATCTCGTCGAACTGCTGCTGCTCGGCGATCAGCGGCGGGGCGAGCTGCACCACGGGGTCGCCCCGGTCGTCGGCCCGGCAGTACAGCCCGGCCTGGAACAGCGCGGTGGACAGGAAGCCGCGCAGCAGCCGCTCCGACTCGGCCTCGTCGAACGTCTCCCGGGTCGCCTTGTCCTTGACCAGCTCGATGCCGTAGAAGTACCCGTCCCCCCGCACGTCGCCGACGATCGGCAGGTCGTGCAGCTTCTCCAGGGTGGCCCGCAAGGCGTCCTCGTTGGCCCGGACGTGCCCGAGCAGGTCCTCCCGGGCGAACACCTCCAGGTTGGCCAGGGCCACCGCGCAGGAGACCGGGTGGCCGCCGAAGGTCACCCCGTGGGCGAACATGCCGGTCTCGGTGAGGAACGGCTCCATCAACCGGTCGCTGGCGATCATCGCGCCGAGCGGGGCGTACCCGGAGGTGAGGCCCTTGGCGGTGGTGATGATGTCCGGCTGGAAGCCGTAGCGGACGGCGCCGAAGTACTCGCCGAGTCGGCCCCACGAGCAGATCACCTCGTCGGAGACGAGCAGCACGTCGTACTCGTCGCAGATCTGACGGACCCGCTCGAAGTACCCGGGCGGTGGGGGGAAACAGCCGCCGGAGTTCTGCACCGGTTCCAGGAAGACCGCCGCGACCGTGTCCGGCCCCTCACGCTCGATCGCTCGGCGGATCTCCTCGGCGGCCCAGCGGCCGAACGCCTCCGGCGAGTCGCCGTGCTCCGGCGCCCGGTAGAAGTTCGTGTTCGGCACCTTGATCCCGCCGGGCACCAGCGGCTCGAAGTCGCTCTTGATGCCGGGCAGTCCGGTGATCGACAGCGCACCCATCGACGTGCCGTGGTACGCCAGGTGCCGGCTGACCACCTTGTGCTTGTTCGGCTTGCCGGTGCGCTTGAAGAACGACCGGGCCAGCTTCCACGCCGTCTCGACGGCCTCGGAGCCGCCGGTGGTGAAGAAGACCCGGTTCAGATCGCCGGGGGTCAGCGAGGCGATCTTCTCGGCCAGCTCGACGGCCTTCGGGTGGGCGTACGACCAGAGCGGGAAGTAGGCCAGCTCGCCGGCCTGCTTGGCGGCGGCCTCGGCCAGCTCGGTGCGGCCGTGCCCGGCCTGGACGACGAAGAGCCCGGCGAGCCCGTCGAGGTAGCGGCGGCCCTGGGAATCCCACACGTACGCGCCCTCGCCGCGCACGATCGTCGGCACCTCGCCGGCGGAGTAGCTGGCCATCCGGGTGAAGTGCATCCAGAGGTGGTCGGTCGCGTTGGCCATGTCAGCCCCATCGGGTCTCGGGGCCGGTCAGGGGGGTGATACCGGCCGCTCTGCCCACGGTTATCCCACAGCCCTGACCGGTAAAGCAAGTGGGATCGGTGGCTCTGCACGCCTACAGCAACGGAATCAGCGAACGGTTGCGCCATGTGCAACGGAATCCGCATCATGCGCTAGCGCTCGGATTCCGCCCCGCCCCCGCCCTCGCCCCGCCCCCGCCCTCGCCCCGCCCTCGCCCTCGCCCCGCCCTCGCCCTGTCCTGTCACCCGCCGCCCCAGCTCTCGGGCGCCTGCGCTCCCATCGCCGGCTCCACCGGTTCCGTCCGTTCCACCGGTTCCGTCGGGGCTGACGGGGGGTCCCGCGGCCCTTCGGGAGCTGAGCCTTCCGCGACGCCATGCTGGGGCCTGCCTCGAATGGCTGGGTCCCTTGCGGGGGCGGGGGCGGGCGCGGTCGATGGGGCCCTGCGGAGCTGCCTCGTCGGCGCTGCTGTTCCTGGTTGGCGCTATCGCCTCTGATCGACACTCCGGCGGGCGGGTCCTTGGTGCGCGCGAGGTCGTCGGTGCCTCCTACGGAGCTGCCCCGTTGGTGCTACCGCTGCTGCGGTGTTGCCACGGCGGGCAGGGTGCGGTCGGTGGCCCTGTGGAGCTGCCCCGTTGGCGCTACCGGCCTCTGCGCAATGGCATCCTGCACCGGTGCCCGGTGCCCGGTGCCCGGTGCCCGGTGCCCGGTGCCCGGTGCAAGCGTGGCTGGCTAGAGCGGGCCGCCGGGCCGACGAGTTCGATGCGCGATCAGGGCGGAGGGCTTTCCGCGCCGCACCGCCGGTAGCGCAGACGGGGCAGCTCCAAAGGGGCCCGTCGGGGACTCCCGATGCTCGCCAAACGGGCCTTCGTCAACCCGCCGCCGTCGCTGTGGACGCCGGGCGGGTGGAACGTGGGAGGGCTGAGCCGAAGGGCTCAGCTGCCTGGCTGGCTTGGCTCAGCTGGCTTGGCTCGGCTGGGCTGGCTGGCTGGGCTGAGTTGGGCTGGGGTGGACATTGTCAGGGCCTTTGGCGGACGGCTGGTGGGCATGTCAGATGCACGAAATAGGTCCCGCCGCCACCAGCCGTTTCGGGGCCGACATGGGCACGGGGCGTCGCTATGGTGCCCACCATGCGTAATCGGTGGTGGGAGGTCTGATGGGCAACGAGGTGCTGCGGGTGGCGATGGCCGCCGTGGGGGAGACGGCCGAGTCGTTGGCGGAGAAGGTCCGTGTCGACCCGAAGACGGCCGCCCGGTGGCTGGCGGACGGGCGAATTCCCCACCCCCGGACCCGGTTCGCGGTCGCCGGCCTGCTCGGCAAGGAGGCCGCCGAGCTGTGGCCGGAGCCGTTCCGCCGGCGGGACGTGCCCTGGTTCCGTAAGTGGGCCGAGCTGGAGCAGGACGCCACCTCGCTCCGGTCGTACCAGCCGTTGCTGGTGCCGGGGTTGCTCCAGACCGAGGGTACGCCCGGGCCGTGCTGAGCACCGGCGGGCTGCTGCCGTCGGCCGAGGTGGAGCGGATCGTGGCCGGCCGGCTCGACCGGCAGGTGATCCTGTCCGCCGAGGCCCCGCCGCAGCTCGTCGCGGTGATCGACGAGGTGGTGCTGCGCCGGATGGTCGGCGATCGGGCGGTGATGGCCGACCAGCTCGCCCACCTCGCGGCGATGGCCGGTCGGGAGCACGTGCAGGTCCGGGTGATCCCCGCCGAGAACCCGTGGCACACGGGGCTGGCCGGTCCGTTCGTTCTCGCCCGTTTGCCCGACGGGACGGAATTGGCGTATATCGACAACCAGCTTCGCGGTCAGGTCGTGAGCGATCCGGTCGACGTTGCTAGCCTGGGGCGCAGGTGGGAGAGCGTCACCGGCGAGGCGCTGCCGTGCCGCCGGTCGATCGAGCTGATCAGGGAGGTGGCGACGACATGGAGCTGACCGACGCGCCGACGGCTGCCCGTTGGCGCACCGCGACCCGGAGCAGCAACAACGGCGGGGACTGCGTCGAGGTGGCCGACAACCTGCCCGGGCGGGTGCTGGTGCGCGACAGCAAGGACCGCGACGGCGGCACCCTCAGCTTCGCCCCGGCCACCTGGCGGGCCTTTGTGGACCTCGCCCGCCGCCCGCCGACCGCCTGACCAGCAGCCACCGCCCGCCGGCCGCCTGACCGGCGCAGCCACCGTCTGACCAGCCACCGCCCGCCTGACCGGCGCAGCCACCGTCTGACCAGCCGCCGACCGCCTGACCAGGCGGCCGGGCCGGGTGGCTCAGGCTGTACCCCAGCTGTAGGTCTGCTTGCGGAGCTTGAGGTAGACGAAGGCCTCGGTGGCTAGCACGCCCTCGACGGCGCGCAGCCGTTGCAGGATTTCCAGCAGGTGGGCGTCGTTGCGGCAGACCACCTCGGCGAGCAGGTCGAACGACCCGGCGGTGATCACCACGTAGTCGACCTCCTCGAACTCGGCGAGCCGGTCGGCCACCGCCTCAAGGTCGCCGTCGGTGCGCAGGCCGATCATGGCCTGCCGGGGGAAGCCGAGCTGGAGCGGGTCGGTGACCGCGACGATCTGCATCACCCCGGCGTCGAGCAGTCGCTGCACCCGCTGGCGCACCGCCGCCTCGGACAGGCCGACCGCCTTGCCGATCGTCGCGTACGGCCGGCGGCCGTCCTCCTGGAGCTGCTCGATGATCTGCTTGGCGACGTCGTCCAACAGAGCGTGACTGGCACCCCCGCGGACGGCGACGCGTCGCCCGCCGTTGCCGCTCTCCTGCTGCCGGATGGCCATCGTCCGCTCCCCATGTCCGCTTCTTCCACGGAATCGTAGTGCCCCGGCGCAGTCTGGCGTAATTCGTGGTGGATTGCTATCACGGCAACGGAATCCCTTGTGAGGCAGGTCAGCTCATGTCAGGATCAGTCGTCCATCGCCTGAAGACCCTCCCGCCGTCGGGCCTCCCCCGTCCCGCCCGCCGGCGATGACCCCCCTAGGAGTCGTCACATGCGAACTCCCCTCCGGCCCCTCACCCGGCGTGGTCTGCTCACCGGCACCCTCGGATCCGCCGCGATGCTCGCCACGGCGGGCGCGCTCGCCGGCTGCGGCACCAAGGGCGCCCAGCAGACCGAGGCCGGCTGCGTCAGCGAAGACCTTTCCGGCGCGGAGAAGAAGCTGGCGTTCTCGAACTGGCCGCAGTACATGGACGTCGACGACAAGAACGAGTCGAAGCGGCCCAGCCTGGACGCGTTCGTCGCCTCCAGCGGCGTCCAGGTGACCTACACCGAGGACATCAACGACAACAACGAGTTCTTCGGCAAGGTGCAGAACCAGCTCGCCGCCTGTCAGGGCACCGGGCGGGACATCATCGTGCTGACCGACTGGATGGCCGCCCGGATGATCCGGCTCGGCTGGATCCAGAAGCTCGACCCGGCCAGGATTCCCAACGTGACGGCCAACCTGCTGCCGTCGCTGCTCAACCGCTCCTTCGACCCGGAGAACCGGATCTCCATCCCGTGGCAGTCCGGCCTCGCCGGCCTCGCCTACAACGGCGGCGTCACCAAGGAGATCCGTACGGTCGACGAGCTGCTGACCCGCCCCGACCTCAAGGGGAAGGTCACCGCGCTGTCCGAGATGCGCGACACGATGGGCCTGCTGCTCCAGTCGAACGGCCACGACGCGGCGAACTTCACCTCCGCCCAGTTCGACGACGCGCTGAACAAGCTCAAGAAGGCCGTCGACTCCGGGCAGATCCGCAAGTTCACCGGCAACGACTACGCCCCCGACCTGGCCAAGGGCGACATCGCCGCGTGCGTCGGCTGGTCCGGCGACATCATCCAGCTCTCCGGCGAGAACGAAAAGATCAAGTTTGTGGCGCCGGATTCCGGCGTGATGCTGTTCAGCGACAACATGATGGTGCCGAACAAGGCCACCCACCGGGCGAACGCCGAAGAGCTGATCAACTACTACTACCAGCCGGCGGTCGCCGCGAAGCTGGCCGCGTACGTCAACTACATCTGCCCGGTCAAGGGCGCGCAGGCCGAGATGGAGAAGATCGACCCGGAGCTGGCCGCCAACCCGCTGGTCTTCCCCGACGACGCCCTGCTGTCCAAGTCCAAGGTGTTCATGGCGCTGGACGAGAAGCAGGAGAAGGAGTACGAGGGCAAGTTCCAGCAGGTCATCGGCGCGTGACGGGGATGAGCGCGAAGACGACGCGACGAGACGAGCCGGCCGGCGACCTGCGGCTGGTCAACCTGACCAAGAGGTTCGGCATCTTCACCGCGGTCGACGACCTCGGTCTCACCGTCCCGCAGGGCTCGTTCTTCGCCCTGCTCGGGGCGTCCGGCTGCGGCAAGACCACCACCCTGCGCATGATTGCCGGCCTGGAACAGCCGACGAGCGGTCAGGTGCTGCTCGGTGACCGGGACATCGCGCGGCTACGCCCGCACAAGCGGCCGGTCAACACCGTGTTCCAGAGCTACGCGCTCTTCCCGCACCTCAACATCTTCGAGAACGTGGCGTTCGGGCTGCGCCGGCGCGGCATCCGCTCCGTCGACGACGAGGTCATGCGGATGCTCGCGCTGGTGCAACTCGACGACTTCGGCCACCGCCACCCGGCCCAGCTCTCGGGCGGGCAGCAACAGCGGGTAGCGCTGGCCCGCGCGCTGATCAACCGGCCCCAGGTGCTGCTCCTCGACGAGCCGCTCGGCGCGCTCGACCTGAAGCTGCGCCGGCAGATGCAGATCGAGCTGAAGCGCATCCAGACCGAGGTAGGGATCACCTTCGTGCACGTCACCCACGACCAGGAGGAGGCCATGACCATGGCCGACACCGTCGCGGTGATGAACGCGGGGCGGATCGAGCAACTCGGCGCCCCGGCCGACATCTACGAGTACCCGGGCACCGCGTTCGTGGCGAACTTCCTCGGCCAGTCCAACCTGCTCGCCGCCGAGGCAGCCGGTCCCGCCGGGCCCGAGGTGCCCGTCAGCGCCCACGGTGCCGGCTTCTCCGTGCCCGCCGACCGCGCCCGCGCCGACCGGGGCGCGGTCTACCTGGGGGTACGCCCCGAGAAGCTGCACCTGGCGGACTCCGCCGACCAGGTTCCCGCCGGCCACCAGCACGTCACCGGCGTGGTCACCGACGCCTCGTACGTCGGGGTCAGCACCCAGTACCTGGTGCGCACCGGCTGGGGCGGCGAGTTGTCCGCGTTCGCGGCGAACAGCGGGCTCGGCGGCCGGCTGCCGGTCGGCGCGTCCGTGGTGGCGCACTGGGACCCCCGGCACGCGTTCCTGCTGCCCCGGGAGCCGGGTCAGGACGACCGCACCGCCGGCCTGGTCGACGAGTCGGTGGGTGCGTCCTCGTGACGGCGCTGGCCCACGTACCCACGTCGACGGGGCGGCCGGCGGGGCCCCCGCCGCCGGCCCGGCGCGGGCGGCACCGGCTGCTGCCGTACCTGCTGCTCCTGCCCGGCGCGGCCTGGCTGCTGCTGTTCTTCGCCGTGCCGCTGTTCCAGCTCGCCGCCGCGAGCCTGTACGACCCCAGCGGCTCGCTCTCCACCGGGTATGCGCTGACCTGGGCGTTCGGCAACTACCCGGACGTGTTGCAGGCGTACTGGCCGCAGTTCGCCCGCTCCTTCGGGTACGCCGGGATCGCCCTGGTGCTGGCCCTGCTGATGGGCTACCCGCTGGCGTACGCGATCGCGCAGAAGGCCGGCCGGTGGAAGAACCTGCTGCTGGTCTGCGTGGTCGCCCCGATGTTCACCAGCTTCCTGGTGCGCACCCTGGCCTGGAAGACGATCCTGTCCGACAACGGCGCTCTGGTCGGGCTGCTGCGCGACGTGCACCTGCTCGGCCCCGACGGCCGGCTGCTGGCCACGCCGATCGCGGTGATCCTCGGGCTGACGTACAACTTCCTGCCGTTCCTGGTGCTGCCGCTGTACGCGAGCCTGGAGCGGCTCGACCACCGGCTGCTGGAGGCGGCCGGCGACCTGTACGCGAGCCCGGTGCAGACGTTCCGCCGGGTGACCCTGCCGCTGTCGATGCCCGGCCTGATCGCCGGCACGCTGCTGTTCTTCATCCCGGCCACCGGCGACTACATCAACGCGGAGCTGCTCGGCACCCCCAACGAGTACATGATCGGCAACGTCATCGACTCGGCGTTCCTGGTCCGGCTGGACTACCCGCAGGGCGCGGCGCTGTCGTTCCTGCTGATGGCGGCGATCCTCGCGGTGGTCTTCGGCTACCTGCGCCGGGCCGGCACGGAGGAGGTGCTCTGATGAGCGCGAGGAGTGCAGCGCAGCGGAGCCCCGCAGTCGCGAATGAAGGGCAGGCGCTGTGAGCGCGAGGAGTGCAGCGCAGCGGAGCCCCGCAGTCGCGAATGAAGGGCAGGCGCTGTGATGCACCGGTTCTTCCGTTGGCTCGCCGACCGCTGGGTGATGGGCGTGGCCCTGCTGGTGCTCGGCTACCTGTCCCTGCCGATCGCCGTGGTCGCCGCCCTGTCGTTCAACCGCCCGTCCAGCCGCCTGTCGTACGACTTCAACGAGTTCACGCTCGACAACTGGCGGCAGCCCTGTGCCACCTCCGACATGTGCGACGCCGTGCTGCGCAGCGTGCAGATCGGCTTCATCTCCACCGTCGTCGCCACCGTACTCGGCACGCTGATGGCGTTCGCGCTGGTGCGGCACCGGTTCACCGGCCGGTCCGGGATCAACCTGCTGATCTTCCTGCCGATGGCCACCCCCGAGCTGGTGATGGGCACCTCGCTGCTGGCCCTGTTCGTCTCCGCCGGCGTGCCGCAGGGCTTCTGGACTGTCGTCATCGCACACGTCATGTTCTGCGTGTCGTTCGTGGTGGTGACGGTCAAGGCGCGGCTCGCCGGGATGGACCGGCGGCTGGAGGAGGCCGCGGCGGACCTGTACGCCAGCCCGTGGCAGGCGTTCCGCCTGGTCACGCTGCCGCTGGTGCTCCCCGGAATCGTGGCCGCCGCGCTGCTGGCGTTCTCGCTCAGCTTCGACGACTTCATCATTACGAACTTCAACGCGGGCACCACCGTCACGTTCCCGATGTACGTCTGGGGCGCCGCCCAGCGGGGCATCCCGCCGCAGGTCAACGTCATCGGCACGGCGATGTTCGTGATCGCGCTGCTGCTCGTCGGGCTCACCTCGCTGCGTGGGCGGCGGTCCCGCCGCGCCGGCCTCCCGGTCGCCCCGGCAGCCGACCGCCGGACGAAGAACCCGTCATGATCCTCCCGCATACCGGCCGGGCGCTCGCCGACGCGGCGCCCGTGCCGTACTGGCTCGACCGTCCGGAACGCCCCGACCCGCTGCCGCCGCTGACCGGCGCCCACGCCGCCGACCTGCTGGTGATCGGCGGCGGGTACAGCGGGCTGTGGGCGGCCCTGCTGGCCAAGCAGGCCGACCCCGACGCCGACGTGCTGCTCGTCGAGGCCGGCACCTGCGGCTGGGCGGCGTCCGGGCGCAACGGTGGGTTCTGCGCCGCCTCGCTCACCCATGGGCTGGCCAACGGGGCGGGCCGGTTCCCCGGCGAGATCGCCGAGCTGGAACGCCTCGGCCGGGAGAACCTGGCCGACATCGCCGCCACCGTCGACGCATACGGCATCGACTGCGACTTCGAGCGCACCGGCGAACTGGCGGTGGCCGTCGAGCCGTACCAGCTCGCCGGGCTCGCCGAGGACGCGGCGCTGGCCCGCCGGTACGGCCACGACGCGCGGCTGCTCGACCGCGACGAGGTGCGCGCCGAGGTCGACTCGCCGACGTACCTCGGCGGGATGTGGGACCGCGACCGGGTGGCGATGCTCGACCCGGCGCGGCTGGCGTGGGGGCTGCGCCGCGCCTGCCTCGACCTCGGCGTGCGCATCCACGAGCACACCCGGGTCACCGGCCTGCGCGGCGACGGCCCCGCCCTGCGCGCCGCCACCCTCGGCGGAGCCGGGCGGGCCCCCGGCGTCGTCCGCACCCGGCGGGTCGTCCTCGCCACCAACGCGTTCCCGCCGCTGCTGCGCCGGCTGCGCGCCTGGATCGTCCCCGTCTACGACTACTCCCTGATGACCGAGCCGCTGACCCCGGCCCAGCGGGACGCCGTCGGCTGGCGCAACCGGCAGGGGCTCGCCGACACCGGCAACCAGTTCCACTACTACCGGATCACCGGCGACGGGCGGATCCTGTTCGGCGGCTACGACGCGGTCTACCACCACGGCAACCGGGTCGCCCCCGAACTGGAGCAGCGGCCGGCCACCTTCACCGCCCTCGCCGAGCACTTCTTCACCACGTTCCCACAGCTCGCCGACGTGCGCTTCAGCCACCGCTGGGGCGGCGTCATCGACACCTGCACCCGGTTCTGCCCGTTCTTCGGCACCGCGTACGACGGGCGGCTGGCGTACGCCGCCGGCTACACCGGCCTCGGCGTCGGGGCCACCCGGTTCGGCGCGCGGGTGATGCTCGACCTGCTGGCCGGCGGGGACACCCCGCTGACCCGGCTCGACATGGTCCGGGGCAAGCCGCTGCCGTTCCCGCCGGAGCCCGTCCGGGCCGCCGGCATCCACCTCACCCGCTGGTCGCTGGCCCGCGCCGACGCGCGCGACGGCCGGCGCAACCTCTGGCTCCGTACGCTCGATCGTCTTGGTTTGGGGTTCGATACCTGATGCGCATCCTGCTCGTCGGCGCCGGCGGTGTCGGCTCCGCCGCCGTCGCCATCGCCGCCCGCCGAACATTCTTCGACACCATGGTCGTCGCCGACGCCGACCCCGCCCGCGCCGCCCGCGCGGTCGACGGCCACGGGGACCGCTTCGTCGCCGCGACCGTCGACGCCTCCCGCGCCGACGCGGTGGCCGCGCTGTGCCGCGAGCACCGGATCACCCACGTGCTCAACGCCGTCGACCCGCGCTTCGTCATGCCGATCTTCGACGGCGCGTACGCGGCCGGCGCCGACTACCTCGACATGGCGATGTCCCTGTCCCACCCGCACCCGAAGCGCCCGCACGCCGAGACCGGTGTGAAGCTCGGCGACGACCAGTTCGCCGCCGCCGACCGGTGGGCCGGGGCGGGCCGGCTCGCGCTGTGCGGCATCGGCGTCGAGCCGGGCCTGTCCGACATCTTCGCCCGGTACGCCGCCGACGAGTTGTTCGGCGAGATCGACGAGATCGGGGTACGCGACGGCGCGAACCTGACCGTGGAGGGCCACGCCTTCGCCCCGTCCTTCTCCATCTGGACGACGATCGAGGAGTGCCTCAACCCGCCGGTGATCTGGGAGAAGGACCGGGGCTGGTACACCACCGAGCCGTTCAGCGAGCCCGAGGTGTTCCACTTCCCGGAGGGGATCGGCCCGGTGGAGTGCGTCAACGTCGAGCACGAGGAGGTGCTGCTCATCCCGCGCTGGGTCGACGCGCGGCGGGTCACCTTCAAGTACGGCCTCGGCGAGGAGTTCATCGAGATCCTGCGCACCCTGCACAAGCTCGGCCTGGACTCCACCGAACCGGTCACCGTGCGCGGCGTGCCGATGTCCCCGCGCGACGTGGTGGCCGCCTGCCTGCCAGACCCGGCCACCCTCGGGGCGAAGATGCGCGGCAAGACCTGCGCCGGTACCTGGGTCCGGGGCCTGTCGAAGTCGGGCGGGCCCCGCGAGGTCTACCTCTACCACGTCGTCGACAACGAGTGGTCCATGCGCGAGTACGGCCACCAGGCCGTCGTCTGGCAGACCGCCGTCAACCCGGTCGTCGCCCTGGAACTGCTCGCCACCGGCGCGTGGTCCGGCACCGGCGTGCTCGGCCCGGAGGCACTGCCCCCGATCCCGTTCCTCGACCTGCTCACCGACTACGGCTCGCCCTGGGGGCTCCAGGAACGCTGACCCAGCATGGTCGCCCTACCGTGCGATCAATCGGACATCACCGTTCCCGTTCCGGGACGGCCGGCGCAGCGAACTTCAGTGCCGCGAGCACGTCCTCGCGTTCGAGGTTCGGGGTACCGTGTCGCTGCTCCAATCCACCCCGCGGAAGCGGCTCCGGATCGGTGTAACGAAGGGGCGGGTTGTCCGGGTCCGGCGAGGGGTGTACGCGAATCGCCCTGTCGATGATCGGGACGCGCTACGAGCCCTGTTGATGTGCCTGCCGCCCGAGGCGATGCTGGCCCGGCAGACTGCCGCCCGAATGCATGGTTTCGGTGTCCTGCCCGAAGGCGCCGTTCATGTGCAGTTGCCGCCCGAAGTCCCCAAGCCCCGCCTTCCTGGTCTGTCGGTCCACCACTCGGCTCTGCCGGCGGAGCCGGTCATGGTGAGCGGGCTGCCCTGCGTGCCGGCTGCCAGATGCGCGGTGGACCTGGCGAGGACGGTTCGGCGACTGGACGTTCTCCCGGTGCTCGACGCTGCGGTTCGGT
Organism: Micromonospora sp. NPDC001898; assembly: GCF_042891255.1. NCBI lineage: Bacteria > Bacillati > Actinomycetota > Actinomycetes > Micromonosporales > Micromonosporaceae > Micromonospora > Micromonospora sp. NPDC001898. Next base: position 371,585 of record NZ_JBIATC010000005.1, read on the forward strand.
CCGGCACGGTGAGCCGGGATGAGTTGGTCGTGAAAGCCTTGGTCCATCGAGGGCTACGGGGTGTGCGCCAGGCGCGCTCACTGGCGTTGTTGGCTGATGGGCGCTCCGAGTGTCGACAGGAGAGCCAGCTGCGGCTGGTGCTGATCGACGGTGGCCTGCCGGCGCCGGAGCCGCAGATCTGGGTGCTGGACGGGGGCGGGGTGGCGCGATACCGGCTCGACCTGGGGTATCGCGAACGGCGGGTCGGCATCGAGTACGACGGTCTGTCCCACCTTGATCGTGATCGACTGCGACATGACCGGGACCGTGCCAACTGGCTGGATGCCGAGGGCTGGACGATGCGCCACTTCACGGATCGTGACCTCTATCGCCGCCCTGCCCACATCGTCGCGACAGTCCGCGCAGCCTTAGCCTGCTGACCCATCCCACCCCTCTCCCGCGATCTTGCACCAGCGGCCCCGACGATTCTCGTGAAACGGGCATTTCGTGGGCCGTAACTGCAAGATCTCGGGAGAGGGGTGGGTGGGTGGGTGCGTCCGGGCGGTCAGGGGGTGGGGGCTGGTATGAGGTGGGAGCGGATCAGGAAGCGGACGCCGTCGGGGGCCTCCAGGCTGAAGCCGCTGCCCCGGCCCGGGACCACGTCGACCGTCAGCCTGGTGTGTTGCCAGAGCTGCCACTGGGATTTCGACATCCAGAACTCGACCGGCTCGGGGACGCCGTCGACCGCCAGCGACGCCAGCAGCACGTCGGAGCCGCCGGTGCGGAACTCGCCCGCCGGAAAACACATCGGGGCGCTCCCGTCGCAGCAGCCGCCGGACTGGTGGAACATCAGCGGCCCGTGCCGCCCCCGCAGCGACCGGATCAGCTCGGCCGCCGCGGGGGTGATGGAGACGGGTGACGACGTGCTGCCCGGGTCGGGCGAGAAATGCACGCCGGCACCGACCGGATCGGCCATCAGAAGAAGCCGAGCTTCTTGGGGGAGTAGCTGACCAGGAGGTTCTTCGTCTGCTGGTAGTGCTCCAGCATCATCTTGTGGTTCTCCCGGCCGATGCCGGACTGCTTGTACCCGCCGAACGCGGCGTGCGCCGGGTACGCGTGGTAGCAGTTCGTCCAGACCCGACCGGCCTGGATCGCACGTCCGGCCCGGTACGCGGTGTTCATGTCCCGGGTCCAGACGCCGGCCCCGAGCCCGTACAGGGTGTCGTTGGCGATCTTCACGGCGTCGTCCAGGTCGGCGAAGGAGGTCACCGAGACGACCGGGCCGAAGATCTCCTCCTGGAAGATCCGCATCGCGTTGTCGCCCTCGAAGATGGTCGGCTGCACGTAGTAGCCGCCGGCCAGCTCACCACCGAGGTCGGCGCGTTCCCCGCCGGTGAGCACACGAGCGCCCTCCTGGCGGCCGATGTCCAGGTAGGACAGAATCTTCTCCAACTGGTCGTTGGACGCCTGCGCGCCGATCATCGTGTCGGTGTCCAGCGGGTGACCCTGGCGTACCGCCCGGGTCCGGTCCACCGCCGCGGCGAGGAAGTCGGCGTAGTGGCCCTGCTGGATCAGCGCCCTCGACGGGCAGGTGCAGACCTCGCCGGAGTTGAGGGCGAACATGGTGAACCCTTCGAGGGCCTTGTCCAGGAAGTCGTCGGACGCCGCGCTCACGTCGTCGAAGAAGATGTTCGGGCTCTTGCCGCCCAGCTCCAGGGTGACCGGCTTGATGTTCTCGCTGGCGTACTGCATGATCAGCCGCCCGGTGGTGGTCTCGCCGGTGAACGCCACCTTCGCCACCCGGGGCGAGGAGGCCAGCGGCTTGCCCGCCTCGACGCCGAAGCCGTTGACGACGTTGACCACGCCGGGTGGGAGCAGGTCGGCGATCAGCGAGATCAGGTGGTGGATGGATGCCGGGGTCTGCTCGGCGGGCTTGAGCACCACCGCGTTGCCGGCCGCCAGGGCCGGGGCGAGCTTCCAGACGGCCATCAGGATCGGGAAGTTCCACGGGATGATCTGCCCGACCACGCCGAGCGGCTCGTGGAAGTGGTACGCCACGGTGTCGTCGTCCAGCTCGCCGAGGCCGCCCTCCTGGGCCCGGATCGCCCCGGCGAAGTACCGGAAGTGGTCGATGGCCAGGGGGATGTCGGCGGCCAGGGTCTCCCGTACCGGCTTGCCGTTCTCCCAGGTCTCGGCGACCGCGAGGGACTCCAGGTTCTCCTGCATCCGGTCGGCGATCCGGTTGAGGATCAGCGCCCGCTCGGCGACCGGGGTGCGGCCCCAGGCGTCGGCCGCCCCGTGGGCGGCGTCGAGGGCGCGTTCGACGTCCTCGGCGGTGCCGCGGGCCACCTCGCAGAACGTCTGGCCCGTGATCGGGGTGGGATTCTCGAAGTACCGGCCGCCGTGCGGCTTGACGTACTCGCCGCCGATGAAGTGGTCGTAGCGGGACTGCCAGTGGGTGGGCGCGTCGTAGCGCGTCATCGGTACCTCCGCCGTCGGTGCTCGGGGTGACGGCGGCGACGCTAGTTACACCGACGTTGCAGCGACGTTGCGCGCGGGAGGTCGTACTCGATGCCGAGCTGGTGGGCGCGGGCCAGCGCGAGGGGCCGGCGGGGCGCGCCCGGCGGTAGTGCCCGCGCCAGGGCCTGCCAGGCGGCCAGGTCGTCGGTGCCGGCGGGCGTCGCGGTCCAGGCCGCGAGCGCCGCCGGGTCGCCGCCGGCCAGCACGGCGGCGCGCAACTGCCCGTCGACCAGCCGGCGCAGCCGCGCGACCCCCGGCGCGTCGGAGGCGGGCAGCAACGACCCTGGGTACGCGTCGAGCGCCCCCGCCACCTCACCGCGTTCCAGCAGCTCGGTGACGGTCCGGAAGTCCGCCCACACCTGGGCGCGCAGCCGGTACGGGCGGGAGTCGAGCAGCTCCGCCCCCAGCGCCCGGCGCAGCCGGGACAGCTCGGCGCGCAGGGTGACCGGGTGCAGCCGGTCGTCGCCGTACAGGTCGAGGCCGAGCTGCTCGCCGGTGCGACCCTCCGGATGGTCGAGCAGCAGCACCAGCAGCTCGCTGTGTCGGCGGCCGAGTCGGACGGTCCGCCCGCCGACCCGCACCTCCGCCTCGTCGCGGCCCAGCGCGCGCACGGTGACCGCGTCCGGCTCGGCCGGGCGGGCGGCGGCGAGCTGGGCCTCGGCCGCCCGGGCGGTGGCCCGGACCAGGGCGAGGCTCTGCGGGTGGGCGAGGTGGTCGCCGCCGGTGATGTCGACCGCGCCGAGCAGCCGCCCGGTGACCGGGTCGTGGATCGGGGCTGCGGCGCAGGTCCAGCGCTGCACGCGCCGGCTGAAATGCTCGGTGGCGAAGATCTGCACGCTGTGGTCGCAGGCCAGGGCGGTGCCAGGGGCGTTGGTGCCGGCGTGGGCCTCGTCCCAGCGGGCGCCGGGCACGAAGTTCATCCGCTCGGCGTGCCGGAGCACCCCGGGATGCCCCTCCACCCAGAGCAGCCGCCCGTGCGCGTCGCAGACCGCCATCAGGTGCGCGCCGTCCAGGGCGATGCCGCCGAGCAGGTCCCGGAACAGTGGCAGCACCCGGGCCAGCGGGTGGGTGGCCCGGTAGCCCTCCAGCGCGTCGTCGGTCAGCTCGACCGGCGGGGCGACCTCGGGATCGACCAGCGCCGAGCGCTGCCAGGACCGGCGGACCACCTCCCGCACCCGGCCCGGCTCGGTTCCCGCGAGGAACGCCTCGTGGGCGGCGCCGACCTGCGCGATCCGCTCCGCCGGATCGGCGCCGAACTCCAGGGCGAGCCACGGGTCAGCCATCGGCGACCTCCTCGCGACCATCGTGACGCAGCTCACCACCGATCGCCAATACCGGTTGCCGGCCGGGTTTCGTCCGGGCGTCGCGCCCGTAGCCCCGGTGGCGGCCGGACGCGGGCCCATGGACGGCGTCGTCCGGGCCGCGGGCCCGTCAGCCGAAGGCGCCGCCGAGGAGGTCCAGGCCCCGGGCCAGCTCCGCGTCGGAGATGACCAGCGGGGGCAGCAGGCGCAGCACGTTGCCGTACGTGCCGCAGGTCAGCACCAGCAGGCCGGCGGCGTGGCAGGCCGCCGCGACCGCCGACGCGGCAGCCGGGTCCGGGACCAGGGTGCCGGGCCGGACCAGCTCCACGGCGAGCATCGCGCCCCGGCCGCGCACCTCGGCGATCCGCGGATCGCCGGCGGCGATGGCGCACAGCCGCTCGTCCATCGTCGCCCCGACCCGGCGGGCGGCGGCGGCCAGGTCCAGCTCGTGCATGGTCTCGATCGTCGCCAGCGCCGCCGCGCAGGCGATCGGGTTGCCGCCGTACGTGCCGCCCAGGCCGCCCACGTGCACCGCGTCCATCAGCTCGGCCCGGCCGGTCACCGCCGCGAGCGGCAGGCCGCCGGCGATGCCCTTGGCCAGGGTGAGCAGGTCCGGGACGACGTCCTCGTGGTCGCAGGCGAACCAGTCCCCGGTGCGGCAGAATCCGGTCTGGATCTCGTCGGCCACGAAGACCACCCCGGCCGCCGTCGCCCACCCGCGCAGCGCCGGCAGGAACCCCGGCGCCGGTACGACGAAGCCGCCCTCGCCCTGGATCGGCTCGATCAGCAGCGCGGCGACGTTCTCCGCGCCGACCTGCTTCTCCACCGTCTCGATCGCCCGGGCGGCGGCCTCCGTCCCGGACAGCCCCCCGTCCCGCAGCGGGTACGACATTGGCACCCGGTAGACCTCGCCGGCGAACGGCCCGAACCGGTGCTTGTACGGCATGTTCTTCGCGGTCAGCGCCATGGTCAGGTTGGTCCGGCCGTGGTACGCGTGGTCGAACACCACCACCGCCGGCCGCCCGGTGGCGTGCCGGGCGACCTTCACCGCGTTCTCCACCGCCTCGGCGCCCGAGTTGAACAGCGCCGAGCGCTTCTCGAACGTGCCGGGGGTGAGCGCGTTGAGCCGCTCGCAGACGGCCACGTACGACTCGTACGGCGCGACCATGAAGCAGGTGTGGGTGAACCGCTCGACCTGGGCCTTGACCGCCTCGACCACCCGGGGCGCGGAGTTGCCGACGTTGGTGACCGCGATGCCGGCGGCGAAGTCGATCCACTCCCGCCCGTCGACGTCGGTGATCGTGCCGCCGCCCGCCCGGTCCACGTACGCGCCGACGACGCTGCCGACGCCCCGGGCCACCGCCGCGCCGCGCCGCTTGTGCAACTCCTCGCTCGACGCCACCGGTCAGCCCTCGATGTTGTGCATGACGTGCTTGATCCGGGTGTAGTCCTCCAGGCTGTACACCGAGAGGTCCTTGCCGTGCCCGGAGTGCTTGAAGCCGCCGTGCGGCATCTCCGAGACGAACGGGATGTGGGTGTTCACCCAGACGCAGCCGAAGTCGAGCCGGCGGGTCATCCGCATCGCCCGGCCGTGGTCGCGCGTCCAGACCGACGCCGACAGGCCGTAGTCGACGCCGTTGGCCCAGCGCACCGCCTCGTCCTCGTCGGAGAAACGCTGCACGGTGATGACCGGCCCGAACACCTCGTCCTGGATGATCTCGTCGGCCTGGCGCAGCCCGGAGACCACGGTCGGCGCGTAGAAGTAGCCGCAGTCGCCCTGCCGGGAGCCGCCGGTCCGGATCGCCGCGTGGTCCGGGAGCCGGTCGACGAAGCCGCTCACCCGGGCGAGCTGGTTGGCGTTGTTCAGCGGGCCGTACAGCACGTCGGCGTCGTCCGGGGCGCCGGTCCTCGTGTTGCGGGCCTGCTCGGTGAGCGCGGCCACGAAGTCGTCGTGGATGCCGGGGCCGGCGAGCACCCGGGTCGCCGCCGTGCAGTCCTGGCCGGCGTTGAAGTAGCCGCCCGTCGCGATCGCCTCGGCCGCCGCGGCCACGTCCGCGTCGTCGAAGAGCACCACCGGGGCCTTGCCGCCCAGCTCCAGGTGGGTCCGCTTCAGGTCCGGCGCGGCGGCGGCGGCGACCTCCATGCCTGCCCGGGTCGAGCCCGTGATCGACACGAGTTGCGGGGTCGGGTGCGACACGAGGGCACGACCGGTGTCCCGGTCGCCGCAGACCACGTTGAACACCCCGGGCGGGAAGAACTCGGCGGCGATCTCGGCCAGCAGCAGCGTCGACACCGGCGTGGTGTCCGACGGCTTCAGCACCACCGTGTTGCCCGCCGCGAGCGCCGGGGCGATCTTCCAGACCGCCATCATCAGCGGGTAGTTCCACGGGGTCACCTGGGCGCACACGCCGATCGGCTCGCGCCGCACGTAGGAGGTGTGCCCGGCCAGGTACTCCCCGGCGGAGCGGCCCTCCAGCAGCCGGGCCGCGCCGGCGAAGAAGCGGAACTGGTCCACCGCCGGCGGCAGCTCCTCCTCGGCGGTGAGCCGGCGGGGCTTGCCGGTGTTGCGGACCTCCGCGTCGACCAGTTCGGCGGCCCGCGCCTCCACCGCGTCGGCGAGCCTGAGCAGCGCCCTCTGCCGTTCCCCCGGGGTGGTGTCCCGCCACGTCTCGAACGCGGCGGAGGCCGCCCCCATGGCCGCGTCCACGTCCGCCACGCCGGAGACCGGCGACTGGGCGAAGACCTCGCCCGTGCACGGGTCGATCAGGTCGGCGTACCCGCCGTCCACCGGGTCGACGTACGCGCCGTTGACGAAGTTGCGCAGCTTCTGCTGGTCGCTCATCAGGTGTCTCCGAAGGATGGCCGGGGGTGCGGACAGCGGAGGTTATCGGAATCTGACTGCCATCTTGGCTACCGAATTCGCGGCAGACAAGGTTTTGAGCGACTGTTTCCGTGCGAGTGCGGGTGGTCTAGGCTGCCGAGGTGTGGAGCCGAGAGCCTTCTTCGTCGCCGGCCGCCCCGCACACGGCGAGGGCGAGCTGACCGTCACCCACCCGTACGACGGGCGCGCGGTGGGGCGTACCACCCTCGCCACGCCCGACCAGGTCGAGGCCGCCGTCGCGGCGGCGGCCGGGGTGGCGGCGGAGGCCGCGGCCCTGCCCGCGCACGCCCGCGCGGCGGCCCTGGACCACGTGTCGCGCCGGCTCGCCGAGCGGGCCGAGGAGGTCGCCGCGCTGATCACCGCCGAGAACGGCAAGCCGGTCAGGTGGGCGCGGGCCGAGGTGGGACGCGCGGTGTCGACGTTCCGCTGGGCGGCCGAGGAGGCCCGGCGGTTCTCCGGCGAGCTGCAACGCCTCGACACGGACCCGACGGCCACCGGGCGGATCGCCCTGGTCCGGCGGGTGCCGAAGGGGCCGGTGCTCGGCATCGCGCCGTTCAACTTCCCGCTCAACCTGGTCGCGCACAAGGTCGCCCCGGCCATCGCGGTCGGCGCGCCCATCGTGGTGAAGCCCGCCCCGGCCACCCCGCTGTCGGCGCTGCTGCTCGGCGAGATCCTCGCCGAGACGGACCTGCCCGAGGGGATGTTCTCGGTGCTGCCGCTGCCCAACGAGCGGGCCGCCGAGCTGGTCGCCGACCCGAGGCTGCCGGTGGTGTCGTTCACCGGCTCCGGGCCCGTGGGCGCGGCCGTCCGCCGGTCCGTGCCCGACAAGCACGTCACCCTTGAGCTGGGCGGCAACGCGGCGGCCGTCATCTGCGAGGACTGGAACACCGACGAGGACCTGACCTTCGCCGCGCACCGGATCGCCACGTTCTCCAACTACCAGGCCGGGCAGTCGTGTATCGCCGTACAGCGGGTGTACGTGCACGAGTGGCTCTACGACGCCTTCCTGCCCAGGCTGGTCGCGTCGGTGCAGGCGCTGCGGACGGGAGACCCGTCCGACGAGCTGACCGACGTCGGGCCGCTGGTCTCCGTCGCGGCGGCCGAACGGGTCGAGGCGTGGGTCGACGAGGCGGTGGTGGCCGGGGCGACCATCGAGGTGGGCGGCCGGCGCGACGGCGCGACCTACCCGCCGACCGTGCTGTCCGGGGTGCCGGCCGACGCGAAGGTGCACGCCGAGGAGGTGTTCGGACCGGTCCTGGTGGTCGCCCGGGTGGAGAACGACGCCGCCGCGTTCGCCGCCGTCAACGACTCGGCGTACGGCCTCCAGGCGGGCGTGTTCACCCACCGCCTCGACGTCGCGTTCGCCGCCCACCGGGCGCTGGACGTGGGCGGGGTGATCGTCGGCGACGTGCCGTCGTACCGGGCCGACCAGATGCCGTACGGGGGAGTGAAGGGCAGCGGCGTCGGCCGCGAGGGCCTGCGCAGCGCGATGGACGACTACACCGACGCTCGCGTCATGGTGCTGACCGGCGTGCAGTTGTAGCGCTACCAGGTGCCGTCGTCGCGTACCCGGGCGGGGGCGCGGCCGAGCAGCAGGGTGGTGAGGGCGGCGTCGATGTCGTCGCCGAGGAACCACTCGCCGGCCTGGTCCAGCACGAACACCCGGCCCCGCTCGTCGATGGCGATGATGCTGTCCTGGCCCTCCGCGCCGATCGGAAACAGGCGCGTGCCGAGGACCGCGCCGAAGTCGGCGAGGGTGTCCGCCGAGTGCGCCGCTCGCGTCGGATTGGTGTTGAACCAGCTGATCCACACCTCCTGCCCGGGGCCACGACGGTGGGAGTAAACGGCCGGGAAGGCGGTGAGGGCGGCCCTCGCCGCCGGGAAGGGTTCGTGCCGGTGCAGCTGACCGGCCACCTCGCACGTGTCCTCGATGGCCCCGGCCGCGAGGGCCGGGTTGAACATCGTGTCCTTCCACCCGCCGTCCATCAGCGAGTCGGCGACCTCGGCAGGGAAGCGGCCAGGGTGAGTCGGCGCCTGCGACTCCGGCCGCCGCTCCCGGGTGTAGGCGAGGTCGGACCAGTCGAGCGCGTGGAAGTGCACCAGGAAGTTCACGCACGAGTCGCAGGGCCGCTCGGCCGCGCCCCCCGCCGGATCCCCGGGCTCGCGCACCCGGTGCACCTCGATTCGGCAGGTCTCGAGAAGGGCGCGGGCGTCGTCCATGGTCATAGGTCTCCCGCCCTCGGCGGCGCGGCGGTGGTCGTACGCGTGCAGCAGGTCGGACACGACGATCACTTCCGCGTGTCGGTCTCCGCCCCGCGCCAGGTGGCCCGGAGGCAACTCGTCGAGGTAGGCCCGGACCAGTGGGTGGTGCCGAAGGGCGACGTCGCCCTTGGCACCCTGCGCCGTGTATAGACGACCCTCGACGGTCAGGTGCGCGACGGCACCGGGCGTCGACAAACGGCGTACCTCGCGGAGGAGTTGGGTCGCCGGGTCGACCGTGCGCGGCGCCGGCCGCTCCGGCCGGCTGCGCCGATACATCTCCCGCACGGCGGGGAAGGGCAGGCGGGGCCAGGTCGAGACCTCGCCGGTCTCCTTGTCCACCACCACGGTCGGCAGGTCGCCGGGAGGCACGGCGGCGGCCTGGGCCACAGTGGACGTGATCAGGAAACCGAGGTCGAACTCCTCGACCAGTGGGGCGCACTCGTGCCCGAGGCGCTGGGAGTCCCGGTGGGCCCAGACGGCGGCGAGTTGTTCGGCCTGCTGATGGTCGATCACCCGATTGAAGTTACCGGACCCCACGGATTCCGTGGCACCCGGTATGTTCTGGCCTACCTACGGTGACGAGGAGCGGAAAGTTGGCCGAGATCGTGGACCGGGACGCCAACCGGGCGCTGCGGGCCCGGTTCGACGAGGTGCACGGCCAGTACCGACAGCTCCGTTCGGGACTGGACGAACTCCAGACCCGACTCGCGCACCTCCGGGTCACCGAACGCTCCGACGACGGGCAGGTGACCGTCGTCGCCGGCGCCCGGGGCGAACTCGTCTCGGTGGACGTCCACCCCGCCGTGTTCCAGGACCGGGATGCCAAGGCACTGAGCCGGAAGATCACCACGACGGTGCACCGGGCCACCGCCGCCGCGGTCGCCGCCACACAGGAGTTGGTCGCCGGCTACCTGCCGGCCGGATCGGGCTCGGTGGAGTTCCTCCGGACCGGCGACTTCGGGGCCCTGCTGGGCCGGGTCGACGCCGTCATGCGGCGCGGGGAGTGAGCGGCATGGCCGCTGGGCAGCTCTGGCTGGACCCGGGCCGCGCGCGGCGCGGCGGCGCCGACCTGGTCTCGGCCGGCGAGGCGGTGACCGCCCGGCGCGCGCAGGTGGGCGGCCGGATTGCGGCGGCCAGCGCGGCCCGCCCCTGGGGCCGCGACGACATCGGTGCGGCCTTCGAGAAGCAGTACCGCGGATTCGAGGAGACCCTGCTGCGGGCCTGGACGGGCGTCGGGCGTGCCCTGGAGGACCTGGGCGAGGACGTCGTGCGGTCCGTGGACAACGAGGTGACGACGGACGCCCGGAGCGCTGGACGGCTCGACCGGATCTCCGACCAGCGGCCCGCCGGGCGCTGACGACCCCCGAGGACCGCTGTGAGCCTGCTGCCGAGCCCGATCCCGCACCCCCTCGACTACTCGCCGTGGGAGCTGCCCGGCTGGGTCTACGAGGCCCTCGACTGGGTGATCGGCGTGGAGTGGCCGGAGGGTGACGAGCGAGCGGTCTGGGACCTCGCCGACCAGTGGTACGGCGTGGCCGAGGCACTGACGGGGCCGCGCGACGACGCGGTCGCCGCCGCCGGTGAGGTGCGGAGCGGTTACGGCGGCATCGGGGCGGTCGCGGAGGCGTTCGACGCCGCCTGGCGGCGGGTGGCCGACGGCGACGAGGCCCCGCTGCCGGTCCTGCTGGCCGTCAGTGGCGACCTCGGCCGGCTGGTCGAGGAGTGCGGGTGCGACATCGAGGGGGCGAAGCTCGAGGTCTGGATCGAGCTGGGCATCCTCGTCGTCGAGCTGCTCTCGTTGGCCGTGGCGGCGGTGCTCACCGCAGGCGCCGCCTCGCCCGCTGCCGGAGCCGCGATCACCGCGAGCCGGTTCGTCGTGCAGCAGATCTTCAAGCGGCTGATGGCCCAACTGGCCCGCAAGACCCTCAAGCAGGGCCTGAAGGAGGCCGGTGAACGCGCCGCCAAGCGGGTGGCCGAGGGCGGCGTGCGGGGGCTGGCCCGCAAGGCGGCGCTCGGCGGGCTGGCGGAGGCGGCCGAGGAGGCCGGGGTCACGCTCGCCACGCAGGCGTACCAGAACACGACCGGCCGCCGGAACGGCCTGGACCTGGCGGACGCGGGAATGTCCGCGCTCGGCGGCCTGGCGGGCGGGGCGGTGGCGCCGCTGGCCGGTCTCGGCCGACACGCGACCGGGCGGGCGGCGCGCGTCGGCGAGCACCTCGGCCGCGAGATGACCGGTGAGATGATCGCCGAGCAGGCGGCCCGCCTGGCCACCGGCCAGGGCCCGATGTCCCTGGAGGACGCGGCGCGGGCGGCGGCGTCGGGTGCCACCGGATCGGCCACCGGCCAGACCGACGCGGCGCTGCACCATCGGCTGGACGGCCGGATGGCGGCCCTCGCCGGGGCGTCCTTCGCCCCGACTGACCTCGGAGCCGTGTCGGTGCCGACGACGCCGGACGGTGCACAGCTCCCCGCCGCCGGGATGACCGTCGGAATGACGAGCAGGGAGGGTGACCAGCCTCAGCCTGTGGACGGTGGCGTTCCGTCCGAGCGCGTGGTCGCTGCCGCTCAGTCACCGGCCACCGCCACGACGCCCGCGCAGGCGCAGGCGCCCTTCGTTCCCCCGGTTGACACCCCCGGGCTCCCGGCGGCGCCGGTCATGTCCGCCATCACGGTAGATCCCACGGTCGGCCTGCCGGCCTCACCGCAGAGCGGCCCCGGTGCGGTGGACGCAGCAGGGCCCGCCCACCCGGTGCTGTCGTCGATCCCGGCCGACGCCGCACAACCCGGGAACCGGGGCGTGGAGACAGGCCCGCCGGCAGCCGCAGGCGGCACCCCATCGACCGCCAGTGGATCGAGCCCCGTTCCACTGACGGGCGCGACGTCGACTCCGCACTCATCGCCGATCTCGGCGGCGTCCGGCGTGAACCCGACCACCCTCCCACCGGTGGTGTCGGCGTCGCCGTACGGCACCGCCAGTCCGTTCGGCGCGACCGGGCAGAACAGCTCGGTCACGGGACACGATCCGACTCCGCCGCCCCGGTTGCCCCCGCTGGAGACCGGGCACCCGCATCCGCGTCCGGCTCCGCAACCGACCCCGCAGTCCGCGCCGGAGCCCCCCGATCCCGCAGACCCCACCGTTCCCGTGCCGAGGTCACCCGAGTGGTATGCGGCGCAGTGGGCTGCTGAGCGCGAGGCGTTCGACCGGCGTCGGTACCGGGACTACTTCCAGCGGCAGCGTGCCTGGTACGAGGACAAGCGGCGACGCGATCGCGCGGCCGAGCTTCGTGAGGGGGCTGAGCAGCACTACGAGCAGGCGCGCTGGCTGATTCGCGAGGCGTACGGCCTGCACCGCGCAGGCCGCAGTGACCTCGCCGACCAGTTCGTCCGGGACGGCCGGCAGGCGGAGCGCCAGCACCACCGGCAGATGACCCTCGCAGAGGAGGTGCTCGCCGGAAGGGCCGCCCCCAAGGTCGTCGAGGTCGACAACCGTGAGGACTTCGAGCGCATCAACAGCGACGACCCCTCCCTCATCGTCGGCGTCGTGGAGGGCGACGGCCCTTCGGCGCTGACCGGCGACGACAATCCGCCGCCGATCGACCGGTCCCGCCGCTACGGGCAGTGGGGCGGGCTGCGCCCGCCGCTGGCGCTGCATCAGTCGGACCTCGAACAGGCTGTGCCCCGGGACGCCGGTGGGCGGGTCATGCGGACCGCCGACCCCCGGCGGGGCCGCTGGTTCCGGCTGGCCAACGACGGCGGTCCGGCCGCCGACCCCACCCGGGGCATCAACTGCCTGGACTGCACCCTATCCTTCTACGAGACGTGGATGCACGGGCGTCCTCGGGTCTCCGCACCCCGCACCTTCGACGGGTACGCCGTCGGGGACATCACCCGGCCCCTCGGCGGTGAGATCGATGGCCCGGGGCGGGTGGAGGACGCCACCGGCGGGCGCTTCCAGAAGGTTGTAGGCCCCGATGAGGAAGGCCTCCCGGGTGATACGTGGAGGGCGGTGAGCCGAGGGTTCGGCAGCCTGGAGGGCCGGTTGCGGGCCGGCGGTCACGGCAGCTACGCGTTTCTCATCACCACGTACGAGGGCGGCGGATCGCACGCCTGGGTGGCGCTCAACCAGAACGGGAGCGTGCTCTACCTGGACCCGCAGAGCGGTGCCGTCTCGGACATGCCGCTCTACACGCACAGCAGCAGGCCGGCCCCGCACAACGTGACGGGCCTGGACGCCCTGATCCTCGGCCCGGACGGCCGTCCCATGCCGCTGGCCGGCGCAGGGCCGGGGACGTTCAGCCAGCGGGCCGAGGTGTCCGATGAGCCTCCCGCACCCGTGCGGGAGCGGCAGCCTGGCCCCGACGACCCGTCAGACGACGATCTGTACATCAACCGGATGCACCTGCTCGAAGGCCCAGCAGCGGTTGATCCGGGGCCCCGGAGACCCGAGAAATCGGGGCGTCCGAAGGACTTCCCTCCCACGTCTGGCGAGGGCGAGGCGGATTCTGAAGGCGACAGGCTCCGCCAAGCCCGTAACGAGGCCCGGGATCACAGGTTGGCGAGTGGGATCTCGCCGAAGCGTGTTGTCGCTGCCAGCTCTGATCTCGATCAGGTATTCGCCGCCGGTGTCACACCGGCGGAGCTCGCGTCCGAACTGGACGGGGCCACCTTGCGACGGCTCGTGCCGCAGCTGGACGAGGCGGCAGCTCAGGATGTTGCCAGGCTCCTCGCGGACCATCGGGTACGTCAGATGCTGGACGACACCTGGCGAGTTTCATCAATCGGCGAGCCGTTACTCGCCGAGATGCTGGTAGGGCACATGGTGCAGCAACCGAACCTCGCGCGGATGATGTTGGAGACGCCGGAGTTGGTCGTGTCCCTGACCGCGCGTCCAGAGACGCTGCATCATCTTGCGAGCTATGAGCGTGCGATCGGCGTACTGGAATCCGTAGCGGTCGAGGTCAACGGGCGCGATCTAAATTCGATGGCCGATGCGAGTCCGCCAAAGCCACGGCCCACGCCACTGAGCGCCGAACAGCGAGAAATCAGCGCGAGTGTTGATCTGGGGTCCAGTGATCCGGCGCAGCCAGGTTTCGACCAGACGCGGCGCGCAGATGTCGAATACCAAGCCGAGTTTCTCGAACGCCTCTACCAGGCTTCGGTGCCCGCGCAGGAAGAGTTGGTGACGCTGGCCCAGGGCCTTGCCCATGATGGGGACCGGGTGGTCGGTGCGGCGGGCTGGCGCCCGAGGCCCAAGGGTAGGCAACGCGCGGAGGATAAGATAAGAAAATACCAGGGTGACGTATCACGGTTGCTCGATCTCGCTGCGGCGAAGGTCGAGTTCAACTCGCTGGGTGATGTCTACAAGGCCCTCGAGCGGCTGCGTGACAATCCCAGAGTTCAGATCGTCGCTTGCGACGACCGGTTCCAGGCTCCACAGAATAGTGGCTATCGGGACGTTCAGTTGGTGCTGAGGATGTCCAATGGGCATCTTGCGGAGTTTCGGCTGCACTTGGCAAGCATGGACGAGGTGGCTGCCTGGGAGCACTCTCTCTATGAGGTTAAGCGAGACCTTGAGGCTCTGGCCCGTCAGGATGGCCGGAAGTTGAACTTGCGAGAGCGGGCGATAGTTGACGGTATCCTTGAACGCCAGCAGCAACTTTTCTGGAACGCGCTAATTTCGTCTCTATAGGAAGCCAAATGAGACCTGTGCCCGGCCTGATTCTTCCCTCCTATTATCGCTATTACGCCTCGCCGGTGAAGATTGTTGCTTCATCCGATGGTGGTATCCGGGTATGGCGGGTCTCCATCGACACAGGCGGCTGGCGGCAGGAAAACGAGATTTTCGAAGAGATAGCCTTTGCCGTCGGTGGTGAAATCTTCACGCTTTCACCTGACCGGTTCGTGCAGGAGGTGGAAGCGTATCGAGGACGGCATCTGTCAGGGAAGGGGCCGATTTTCGCGCTCTACGAGACAGTCGATGCAATCATCGGCGCGGAGGCGCGAGAGGGCCGCCGCCTCACGGAGCGAGAGCAGGCGCTGGTGCGCGGCATCAGGCGGAAGACCTTCGTCTTGTTCGAGGAGCAGTTGCAGCAGGGAGGTGATCCTGGGGCAGACCCAACCATCGCCGCTCCCTAGTCCGGAACTATCCGGCGGGGGATCTCTCGATCAGTCGTTCTGGCCGCGGAAGTTGGCCCCTCCCCGAGTCCGCGCCCACCAAGATCCACTAACGGTGCTTGAGGGGTGCCCCCGGAAGAGAGCGGGGCGGGGAACCCGGTGGACGCGGATGGCGGGGGTGTGGCTATTATTAGTCCGCACGCCGCCCGGTCCAGCCGGCGCGGGGAGCATGGTGGCTGTAGCTCAGTTGGCAGAGCACCGGGTTGTGGTCCCGGTTGTCGTGGGTTCAATTCCCATCAGTCACCCGTTGCACGAAGGCCCCCTCCGCACGGAGGGGGCCTTCGTCGTATCCGGGGCGGCCGGTCAGGTGGTCGGCTCGGCGCTGGGGGTCTCGGCGGTGTCGCCCGGGGTGGCCTCGGCGCTCGGGGAGGCGGCGGCGTCCGGGTCGTACGGAAGGGCACTGCCCTTGACGTACTCGTCCCAGCTCATGTTCCAGTCGGTCCAGCCGTTGCCGTTGGCAAGCTTGCGCTCGGTGCCCTTGACGGTGATCGGGTCGCCGATCCGGGTGTTGGCGAACAGCCAGGCGCCGTTCTTCATCGAGACGTTCACGCAGCCGTGCGAAACGTTGACGCTGCCCTGCTGCCCCTCCGACCAGGGGGCGGCGTGGATGAACTCGCCACCCCAGGTGAGCCGCTGGGCATAGTCGATCTTCGTGCGGTAGCCCTCCTCGGGGCCCAGTTCCTCCATGGTGTCGAAGACCGTCTTGCGCAGCTTCTCGATGACGACCATGGTGCCGCTGGAGGACGGGGTGCTCTTCTTGCCGAGGCTGACGGGGATGGTCTTGATTGCCTTGCCGTCCTTGGTGACGGTCATCCGCTTGGTCTTGTTGTCGACCGTCATGATCACCGCCGGGCCGGTCTTGACGTCGACCGACAGGTCGGCCCGGCCGTACCAGCCGTCACCGAGGGGCAGGCCGCCGGCCTGGATCCGGTACGAGACGGCAGTGCCGGCCTTCCAGAAATTCTTCGGCCGAAACCGGATCTCGGTGGGGCTGACCCAGTGCCAGATCCCCTCCTGGGCGGGCGTGGAGGTCACCGTCATCCGGAGCTGGACGTCGTCGCGGTAGTCCTCCGGGACGGCCCGGCTGAACTTGACGATGAGCGGCATGCCGACGCCGACGACCTGGCCGTCCCCGAGGAAGCTGCTGATCCGGACCTGCTTGCTCGGCTTCGCCATCGTGGTGAAGGTGCTGGTCGCCTGCGCCGGCTTGCCGTCGTCACCGGTGGCGGTGACGGTGGCGGTGTAGGTCTCGCCGTACTTCAGGGTGCCCTTCGGTAGCCAACTCCCGCCATCGGCGGCCACGTTGCCCTCGACGGCCCCGCCAGCGGAGTCCTTCAGCTCGACGGTGGTGTCCTTCGCGTCCTTGGTGGTGAAGGCGACGCCGGTGGACGCCGGCACGTCCTTGGCGTCGGCCGCGGGCCCGGTGATGGTGGCGGTGGCCTTCGGTGCGCTCTCGCCGCCGCCCTGCCAGGCCGGCGACTCGCCCCCGCCGCCCTCGTTCGTGCAGGCGGAGGTGACCGCCAGTACGGCGGCGAGCAGCCCCGCCGCGAACATCCGGCGGCGGCCGTCCCGCCGGCTCAGCTGGTCCTGCGTCGCGCGCATGATTCCCTCACTGTCGTGGTGCCCCGGTTGCCATCGTCTCTCACTGACGCACGGGAACGCGTACCCGTTGCGGGGGGTGAAGAGAAACACGCGGACCATCATGTCCGAATGCTGATAAAATATCGACCTTTGCGAGCGCCGTTCCTAAACGGCAGGGAGGGCGGGGCACCCGACTTGTCGGGTGCCCCGCCCTCCCTTGGGCGGTCGTCGCGTCAGGCCAGATCCGGGCCGGAGCCACCCTCCGGCACCGGCAGGGCGCTGCCCTTGACGAACTCGGCCCAGCTAAGGCTCCAGGCCGTCCAGCCGTTGCCGGCGGCGAGCTTGCGCTCGGTGCCCTTGATGGTGATCGGGTCGCCGACCTTAGTCTGCGAGAAGAGCCACTTCGCATGCACCGTCGAGACGTTCACGCAACCGTGCGACACGTTCTGTCGCCCCTGCACGTGCTCGGACCACGGCGCGGCGTGGATGTACTCGCCGCCCCAGGTGAGCCGCTGGGCGAAGTCGATCTCCGTGACGTAGCGGTTGGCCGGGTTCGGATCGTCCCGGGTGTCGAAGGTCGTCGACTCCTTCTTCTCCATGACGACCATGGTGCCGCTGGAGGACGGGGTGCTCTTCTTGCCCAGGCTGACCGGGATCGTGCGAACGACCTGGCCGTCCTCGTAGACGGTCATCTTCTTGGTGGCGTTGTCGACCTTCATGACGAACGACCGGCCGATCTTGGCGGTGGCGCTCCGGTCGACGTTGCCGTACTTGCCGTTGCCCAGCGGGATGCCGGCCAGCGCGATCCGTACGGTGATTGTGGTGCCGGCTTTCCAGTACTCGGGTGCCCGGTAGTACGCCTGCGTACCGTTGGAGACCCAGTGCCAGGCACCCGGCTGCGGCGGGTCGGTGCGGACGAACATCCGCTTCTGCACCGCCTTCCGGTCCTTGGCGGGGATGCCCGGGTGGAACTCGGCGACCACCGGCATTCCGACGCCGTACGTCTTGTCGCTGAACAGGTAGAGCCCGGAGGCGATCGTCGACTTCGGCTTGGCCATCGTGGTGAAGGTGCTGGTGCCCTGCCGGGTCTCGCCACCCTCGCCGGCGGCCGTGACGACGGCCGTGTAGCGGGTGCCGTACTTCAAGGCGCTGTTCGGAACCCACGACGAGCCGTCGGCGCGCCAGCGGCCCTCGACCTTGCCGCCGTTGGCGGCGGTGAGGGCCACATCGGTCACCTTGCCGCCCTTGGGAATCTTCGCGGAGATCTCGGCGCTGACCGGCCTGTTCTTGGCACCGTCCGCCGGGCTGACCGTGAGCGGCGGGCCGGCACTGGTGGCCGGCTCGGCCGGGGCCGTCCCTGATTCTGCGGCGACGCTGCTGCCGACGGAGGGGGCAGCGTCGACGAACTCCGCCTTCTTCTGGTCGTCTCCGCACCCGGTCAGTGCCAGCGACGCCATCAGGCTCAGGGCCCCCACCCTGGCCCCGACCCGCGCGAACCTGCCCATTTCCACCCCTGTTCTCGCGTCCTGGCGGACATCGTGCCGCATGAGGGCCAGGAAGTATCGCCTGCCTGCAACCTGAGGCGATGATTCGAGAGTGTATGTCCGGTAAGCCTGCCCGAAGGGGGGAGCCGGGTATCGGGTTGGAGCGCGCTCCAGAGGGCATGCTAAGGTTCTCCCCGTTGCCAACGAGCGCCGCTAGCTCAACTGGCAGAGCAGCGGACTCTTAATCCGCGGGTTCGGGGTTCGAGTCCCTGGCGGCGCACCATGTTTGACCTGCGCGTTCTTCCCTGAGGGAAGGGCGCGCAGCGTCGTTTTCGGCCCGTGGGGGACCGAAGGGGGACCGCCCGTCCCGGTGGCCGCCTCCGGCACCACTTGAACGGCGCGCGGGATGGTCTGGGCGACCCTCTCGGCCTCCGCTCGGGCCAGCCGGGGAGACACGCTGGAGTAGGTGTCCCGGGTCAGCACGCTCGACGCGTGCCCGAGTTCCTCCTGCACGACTTTGATGTCGACACCCGCTTCCAGAGCGTGCGTCGCGGCACCGTGGCGCAGGTCATGCAGGCGGATGGGCGGCAGCCCGATGGCGGCAACCCGTTCGTTGAAGGTCTTGGTGACCTCGGCGGGGTGCAAGGCGCTGCCATCGGGATTGGTGAAGACGCGCCCCGAGTGGACCCAGGCGCTACCCCACTGCAGCCGCTCCGCGATCTGCCGCTTCCGCCACGCCTCGATCACCGCGTTCGTTGCGGAGTCGACCGTGACGATGCGCCCGCCCGCGTCGCTCTTGGGGGTGTCCGCCTCGACCGCCCATCCCAGTTGTACGAGCTGCTCGGAGATGATCAGCGCGTGGGACTTCGAGTCCAGGTCGATCCACCTGGCGCCACATGCTTCTCCGCGGCGCAGGCCGCGATAGGCGATGAGGTGGTAAAGCGGGTACAGGCGATCCCGGTAGACGAAATCCAGGAACGCGCCGGTCTGATCCGTGGTCCAGACCATGACCGGGGAGGGACGCTCCGTCTCGTCAAGCCGGTCGAGTTCGACCACCAGCCTGGCCATGGCGGAGGTGTCATGGCGTTCCTTGGCCGCGTGCAGCTCTGCCACCACCAGGACGCGGCGGGCCCGGTTCTCGCGCCAAGCGGCGACGTTGGCGTCCGTCCACATCCGAGCCTTCGGTCGCTTGCCCGACTCCAGTTCGACGAAGGTCGCTGGATTCACTGTGATCAGCTGCTCGGCCTTGATGGCCGTGTTCAGGGCGACGCGGAGGGTCGCCCTGATCCGCTGCTTGGTTGCCGGCCCCACGACCCGTCGGCCCTTCACCTGGGCGCGTTGCACCGGATCCCCAGACTTGCGTGCGGCGCGGATGAACTCGTTGGCGGAGTCGATCTGGTCGAACATCTCCGAGATGTTCACGCCGCGCGGGCGGTCAAGTGGCAGGTGCCCGAGGTGTGGCTTCAGGTAGAGCCGGATGTGCGACTCGTACGACCGAATCGTCCCCTTCTTGATCTTGCGGCCAGCGATCCACCGCTCCAGCCACTGGCCGACCGTCGTGGTCGCATCGATTACCTGTCCCGTCTGGTGGCGCCGTCTCGTCTCGTCGTAGTTCGGCAGCGGCTCGTTGTTCTTGAGGGCTCGTTTGATCGCGGCCAGGATGTCCTGCCTCGATTGCTCGCCCCCGACTCCGGGGTCCGGGATCGAGAGCAGCAGGTCGACCTGCTGCAGAGCGTTCTCGGCCTCGGACTGCTGGGCCCAGCCGCCGTGCTTGAGGCTGCGTCGCGGGCTGCCCGCAGGCACCGGAAGCTCGCGCTTGAAGTACCACTGGCCGTGTCGCGGGTTCCATGCACCGTCGCGTCGGCGTAGCGCCGGACAGGTTGATCCGAGCTCCCGTCCATCGCCGTCTCGACATCGGCATCTCTTGAAGAGCGAACCAGCCATGACTCTCCTCCTAGTCTGGTACCTAAATAGGTACCCATTGTGGTACAGCATACGCGGAAGTGGAATCCGCGGGTAGGTGCCGACCGCTCGGTGTCGCTGTGGCATGGTCGACACGATCCGTTGTCCCCTGGCTGGGAGCCCTGATGCCAAGACGTCGCGCCGCGGACCCCGCTCTGCCGCCGCTGCCACAGAATTGGGAGAAGCGTGATCGGCAGGTGAAAATCAGACTCACCGCGACGGAAGTGGCCAGGCTTGAGGAGCTTCGCCCCGACATGGCCGTGGCGGGGATCGTGGCGCTGCTCGTCGACGACGTTCTTGCCAACCGCTATCGCCCCGCTTGGTCCGTGCCGTTGGAGGGTGGCGAGCCCGCAGGTGAGTAGAAGTTTCTGGGGGGTCCTATCCGTGGCAGGTCCGTTGCCCCCTCCCGTACGGACATCGGTTCGCAGCCTTCTCGGGCTGCGGTAATGGGGTTGGACTATGGGGTGGAGCGCCTGAGTTGAACGATGACCGATGTTTCACCTAAAGTTGCTCGATGATTGCAAAGCTCCCCATGCGACAGGCAGTGATCATCAATACTCAGTCGTCAGAAGTTCTGTATCGAGGTGCCGGGTAAACGGTTCGTTTTCTCAATGGAGCGGTGCGGACCTGCCGCAGTTGGGAAAGGAGCAGTAGCCATTGGCTCCCTGGACGTATGGGTGGTTCTGGCTGGTGTTCGTCGAGCCTCGCGCGGTGGGGCGATGTTTGGTGTTTGAATCCGGTCCGGTGGTCGGACCAGGTTTGTCCGGCTGTCGGACTAGCGCTAGTTCTGTGGTCGAACCAACTAGCGTCTGTGGGGGTATTCGAAGGCGATAGGCGGTCCTTGCTTTTTTGCGGCGGGCGTCGTCAACCTTTGGTCTGAACCGTGTGACCCAGCCCAGCACCTCTAGCCGGTTGAGCCAGACGGTGATTGTGGAGCGAGCCATTCCTGTTGCCAGTTCGAGGTCTGTCAGGCTCGGTGAGAACTGCGTCGGGATTACTGCGGTTGAGGTGTCTGTCCACGTTAAGAGTGTGAGGATAAGGTGGCGTCCTGAAGGGCTGAGGCGGCAGTCAGCGTCTCGAACTGCGCGCTCTACGGCCCATCGCTCTACCATGCGATACGTCCTTCCCGTCGCCGCTTGCGGCCGTGGCTCCCTGATTCCGTCTGGCACCCGAGCCTCGTGACCGTAGTGGTGCGATCCTGTTCTGGCCAGGCGCGGAGCTGCTTGTCGCGCGGGCTTGGTCGCTCGGCGGCGGCGATGACCTGCGGTTTCCGTTTTTGCGGGGATGCGGCCACGATTGGCCGCATCGGCGGGTGAACGGGGGCCGGCTGCTAACTGGGAGGGCAGTGGCAGGCAGGCGTGGACGTGCTCGACCGCCGTTGGCGGTGGGAGAGCGACCTTGTTGGGTCGGCTGTCGATGCCAGGCTTGTCGACCGGGGTAGGGCTGTCTGGCTGCTGGGCTGCGGACTGCCTTGGTTACTCGCTCGTGTGCCCGTGCTTGCTGGTAGGCGAGTCGGGTGGCGTCTGGGCGGCCTGCTCCATGGTCAGGATGTTCTTGATGATCGCGGCGATGCCTTCACGTGCTCCGGGCGACAGCTTTTCGATGGAGCGTGTGAGCACCTGGACATCGGCGCTGCTCTGTGATGAGTCGAGGAAGAAGGCTGGCGAGACGCCGAAGAACTCGGCCAGGGCCGTCAGTGTCGCGGCTGTGGGGTTGTTGTGCTCGTCGGTGCGCAGTCTGCGCAGGGTTTCCGGAGAGATGCGATGACCTCGGGCTTTGAGTGCCTCAGATACCTCGGCGTCCGTGTAGGGACCTCGGCCCTTGGGGTGGTGGTAGGCGTACAGGTATCGAAGCCGGTCTCTGATGAGTGCCGGGCCGGAGCCACCTGGTGGGTCCTCGTGCGGTGCCGCCATGACGCCCCAAACTGCGACTGGAGTTGGTCGTAACCCAACTTTATGTGGAAGTTCCACGCCGGCTGTGCTTAACTCTCAGTGCCCGAGCCACACCAAGTTGGACAGGTGCCAACTTGGTGGGTTGAGGGTAGCGCATCGGCCGGCCTCACTGGAGGGGCTTGTGGGGCTCCGATTCGCTTCGTTGGAAGACCGCGAAGCCTTGCGGTGACACGGTCTCCGACGGGCCTGCTCGTGTGGTCGACGTCCAGGTCGTGACAGTAACGGGGGACCGGCCCGCGGCGACGACATCGCGTCGCCGCTGGCTTGTGCTGTACGGCGAGCCCTCGGGGGAGGCGGACGTGTCGGATCCAACGACTGGCCGAGCAGGCCACCTCGCCAGCACCGCGACCTCTTCGGAGGTGTCGGACGGCGAACGGGGGAGGTTGGCGGAGCGGGCAACACCCGCTCCGCCAACCGAACCCCGCCAGTCCACGGCGCACCGCGCGAGTCCGGAGGGCGTTGCGCCCTGGTGGGCGCCGGGCGTGACACAGGGACCGCGGGAGATTCCGCGCGAGTTCGGCGGTGGCAGCCGAGTCGAGTCGCTGTGGCTGCGTATGTCGTCGCTGCGCGCCGGCTGCCCCTTGGTGAGCGTGTCGTCAGCCGATGGCGGTGTGGGGCGCTCGACGCTGACGGCGGCGCTCGGTGGGGTGTTGGCGCTGGCGAGTCCCGCTCCGATCGTGGCGGTGGATGCGACCGGACGTGCGTGGGGCGGTTTGGGTCACCGTGTAGTCCGAGGTGGCTCGGCGTCGGCGTGGGACGCCAGCGTCGCCCAGCAGCAGTTGGCCGATCCGCTGATCGCCGAGGAGCTGATGTACCGAGGGCCGACTGGCCTGCGTGTGTTGGTCGGTGAGAGCCGGATGACGGTGCGGCGGCGTCCTCCCACCTGGTCGGAGATGTTCGGTGTGATCGGCCATCTGCGGTCGGTGTACGCGATGGCGTTGCTGGATCTTCCTGCGGCGGACAACACCCCGACGTGGCGGGCGTTGGGATGGGCAACCGTGCCGGTACTGGTAACCCGTGCCACCGTCGATGCCCTGCAACACGCCATGCGGCTACTGGCGCATCTGAAGGCAGCGGGACTGGACCGGGTGGCGGAGTCTGCCGTGGTTGTGGTCATGACGACTACCCATTCCACCGCGCGGGAGGTTCGCGCGGTCGAGCACCTCGCGCGGCAGGCGGCGACGCATCTGGTCCGGGTGCCCTTCGACCCGGTGCTCGCGCGTCCCGACCCGCTCGATCCTCGGTCGCTGAGCAAGGCCACGCGAACCGCGTTGACCGAGGTCGCTGCAGCGGTTGTCGACCGCTGTCCTGCTGCCCCTGACCCGCGCGAGGGGGCTCCTGTCGCCTGAGGACGGCGACTTCTACGGGGAGGAACTGGTTGTGATCGTGAATTGGGTAGCGGCTGTGTTGACGGCGCGGGCGCCTGCGGTAGTGGCAGTGCTGGCGCCTGATCCGACGCCGACGCCGTCCGGCGGGGGGTTCGACTTCGGCCGGATCAGTCCGGACCCGGCGGCGGTGCCGCGTTCGGATCTGTTCTACAAGCTCGCCAACGCGGCGCTGTTTCTCGGCGTGATCTCTGCGGTGGCGGGCCTGGCGGCTGGTGCGATCGCGTTCGGCATCGGACCGATTTTCGGCGCGCACATCATCAGCGATCGAGGCAAGTCGATGATGTGGAAGGCCGGTCTGGTGGCGATCGTCGTGGGGTCGGCGACGTCGATCATCGCGTTCCTGCTCAGCGAGATTTAGGAGGTGTCCCGCGTGCGGGAAACGGGTTACAAGACGACCGACGGTCGGCGTGGCGGG
The DNA here is from genome assembly GCF_042891255.1 of Micromonospora sp. NPDC001898. NCBI lineage: Bacteria > Bacillati > Actinomycetota > Actinomycetes > Micromonosporales > Micromonosporaceae > Micromonospora > Micromonospora sp. NPDC001898. The sequence goes on from NZ_JBIATC010000005.1 coordinate 395,484, forward strand.
GTGACGGTGTTTCTGCTCCTCGTGGCCGTTGTGGTCGCGGGGACTGCGGTCTTCGTCGCGGGGCGCGCCAGCGCACCGGAGCGGGCTGCGCCGGTTGGCTACAGCGATCGGCTGGTCAGGGGAGTGCCGGTCGGTTTCGCTGGGACGCCTCGCGGGGCGGGTGACGCGGCGGCGGCGTACGTGGTGGCGGTGTCCGCTGCGGTGGGCCGTCCGGAGGCCGAGCGGCAGGGGCTGATCGACATCATCGCTGTGGACGGTTCGGGCCCGGCGGTGGTCGAGATGATGGGCGCGGGCACGCCACCAGCCGGCAATGCGGGGATCTCCCAGACGGTGGCCGCGCGGGTGTGGGTCGCCGACGTGGACCTCAACGCCCAGGTGCCGGCCGGCGCCGAGGTGACGGCGCGGCTGCTGGTGTGCGCGCTCATCGGGTCGATGACCGATGGTGTCGTCGCGGGCCCGGAGACGGGCCTGGCGGGTGGCTGGTACGTGCAGTCGGTGACGGTGCGGTGGATCCAGGGCCGTTGGCGGGTGGTGGCCGTGCAGCGGCCGGTGCCGGTGCCGCCGCCGGACCAGCGGGGCGCCCGCCGTGACGGCGGCCCGCGGGACACCCAACCACTGCTCGACGTGCTCAGCGCACGCTCGTGGGTACCGGGAACGGTCTGAGCCCATGACGAGGTTGCACTCGCTGCGGCGTGGAGTCGGCGTGGCCGTCGCCGTGCTGGTCCTGGTGGGCTCGGTGACCGTCCTCGCCGGTCCGGCCGTAGCGGCGCCGACCCCGAGCCCCGCTGCGTCGACCCCGGGTGAGCCCTGTCCCGCGCCGCCACCTGCCGACGTACCTGTTCCGCCGGGCGGGGAGCAGGCAACTCCGCAGGTGAACTGGTGTCTGCCGTGGGCGCGCTGGGAGGCAGGCGACGGTTGGGTCACCTACTGCGCGAAGGCCGCTGGCGCGGTCGAGCAGGAGCGGTGCGACGCGGTGTCGCTCACGGTGCAGTCACCGCCGCCGGAGGGCACGCGATCGGTGCTCGACGAGCGGCTGCCAACGGGCGGAGCCCCGCCGGTGAGGTGCGAACGATTCGCCGACCGCGCGAAGGAAGATCAGGGCAACGCCGAGCGGTGGACGGCCAAGCAGCACCGCTGCGAGGCCCTACGCGCGTCGCTGCTGCCCTTTTCCTCTCTCAAGCCACCAACTTGCAAGACCCTCGATGTGAGCTGCAAGGTCGGCGAGCAGGTCAAGCAGGCCGCGAGGTCGGGGTTCGAAGGGTTGACCGACATCGCCGTCGCGGGCTTCGCCTGGGCGTTGGGCAAGTTGGCCGAGGTGGTGTTCGAGCAGTCCTCCGCGGTGCCGGACGAGCCGTTCTACGGCGTCTACAACGACATCTCCGGCGTCCTGATCGTGATGGTGCTGCTCGTCTTCCTCATCTCCACCGCCATCAACGGGCTACGACTCAACGGCCCCGGTCCCTTGTCCACCCTGGGTGGGTTGGTGCGTGCCCTGTTCGGGATCGCGTTCGCCGGCGGTATCGCCTACATCCTCATGGCCGCCTGGGACGAGGCGACCGTGGCGCTGATCGCCCGCAACCAGCAACGCGACTGGCAGCCGAGCATGTGGGTCGACGCATTGAACGCGCTGACCGCGGACACCGGCACGATTCTGCTGGCCTTTGTCATCGCGGTGATCAGCGTGATCGGGCTGGTGCTGGTGTTCGTGATGCTGCTGTTCCGTTCACTGCTGGCCGCTGGAGCGGCGCTGTTCGGGGCGATGGCGATGACCGGTCAGGTGATGGCCGAGACCCGCTCCTGGGGCCGCAAATGGTTCTGGACCTGCAACGCCCTGGCCAGCAGCAAGTTCTTCATCGCCGCGTTGTGGATCTACGGCACGCGCACCACCTACGAGAGCGACAACGTCATCAACGTGCTGCGCGGCATGTTCATGATCATCCTGATGGTGCTCGCGCCGTGGATCCTGCTGCGGCTGACGAGCATGTGGGACGGCTACCTGGCCGACATCGACGCGCGAGGCTTTCTGACCTCCGCAGCCAGCGCGGTCGGTATGGACGCCGCTGCCCGACGCCTCAGTGGCGCCCTCAGCGGCGGTGACGACAGCAGCGAGGGTCCGGATGCCGCATCGTTGATGCAGGGCAACGCCGATGCCATCCCGACGAATCCCACCAGCGATGCCGGCCCGCGTCCTGACAAGGTCCCCGAGGCGGTGGAGGCACTGCACGGTCGCGGTGACGCAGAACAGGTCGGGCAGCCCAGCGGCGAACCGGAAACCGGCCACGAAAGCGGGGAGAACGCGCAGGAGGCCGAGGGGGTCGAGCGCGACTCCCGCACCGCCCAAGACGATATGGCGAAGGGACAGCTGTCCGCGCCCGGCGACGCGGCCGATCAGGCGGCGCTGCCGGTCACGCCGAACGCTGTCACGCAGAAGGCCACCGGCGCGGATACCCCGGCATCCGGCAGCCCAGCTGGTCAGGACGGCCCGCAGCCACACAGCGGCACCGGCGCAGCCACTTCCCCCGGCGCGACACCGCCTACCAGCTCGCCGTCCCCGGTGCCCTCGCCCGGTGTGACGTCGCCTGCCAGCTCGCCGCTCCCGTCGCCGACGCCCGACCCGACGCAGCCTGCCAGCACGCCACCTGCCAACACCACGTCGCCGTCGCCTGGTGCGACCGGGCACGGCTCGTCGGAGGCCGCCGGCGGAGCGTCCAGCGGGAATCCGCCGGCGCAGGGCGACGCCGCTGCCGGCGCGGGCGCCGGTCGTGCGGGGGGCGCCGCCGCCGGCGGTGCCGCCGAGCTACCCATCGTTCCGGTCTAGGTGAGGAGACCAGGTGACCCAGTTCCAGTTTCCACCGCGGTCCACGCGCGGCTCGATCATGGGCTTCTCGTGGGGACAGATCGGCATGGCCGTGGCCGGCGTGATCTGCCTGGTCGTTGCCGCGAATCTCCTGACGGCCGGCCGGCAGGGCACCGCCGGGGGAATGCTGATGGCAGCGCTGCTACTGCTCACGGTGGGTCTGCTTCGGCTGCGGGGCCGACGTGTCACCGAGTGGGCCCCCATCGTCGCCGGGGCGCTCGCCCAGCGCGTCGCCCGGCAGGACCGGTACCGCGGTGGTGTGTTCGGGGCCAATCCGGGCAGCACGCACCTGCACCTTCCGGGTCCGGCCGCCGGGTACCGCTGGCTGCCGGCGGTCGCCGCTGACGGGCTGACCGAGGTGGGGTTGCTGCACCACCGCCGCGAGAACACCGTCACCGCGGCCCTGCTGTGCGCGGGCAGCAACCTGGTCCTGACCGACACGTCGGTGCAGCAACAGCGCCTGGCATCGTGGGCGGAGGTGCTGAACCTACTCGGCACCGAGTACGCCGACGCCGGCCTGAACCGGTGGGCACTCACGGCCCGCGCCGTGCCCGATGCCGGCAACCGGGCGCAGCGCCACCTGGTGCAGGCGGCGGTCGACACCGACACACCCGCATACCGGTCGCTGGCGGAGCTGACCGCCGGGGCGGCCCCATCGACGCAACGCCACGAGGTGTACCTGAGCGTCGTGTTCGACACGAAGAAGTTGTCGGCGGAGATCGCCGATGCGGGTGGCACCGACGCGGCCATCGCCGCCGTCGTGCTGGACAAGCTCACCGGTGTGCGGGCCGCGGTCGGGGAGGCGGGCATCGACACGGGGGGCTGGTTGACGCCTCGCGAGTTCGCCGCCGTGTTGCGTACCCAGTTCGACCCCGAGGATCAGCCGCACGTGGACATGCGGACCGCAGACGCGGGCGGGGTGGCGCCGCACATGGCCGGACCTGTTGCTGCGGAGAACATCGGCTGGTCGTCCTACCGTCACGACTCCGGGTTCTCCCAGACCTTGTGGGTGTATGAGATGCCGCGTCAGCCGGTGGCGATGACGTGGATGACGGCCCTGTTCACCCGCACCACCGGCCGGCGCGCGGTGACGCTCGTCGCGGAGCCGGTGCCCGCGCAGCTCGCCCAGTTGGCGACGCGGCGCGACAAGGTCGCCCGCGCCGGCGACGAGATCACCAAACGCAAGATGCGGCTGGTGCGCACCGCGCGCGAGGACGAGGAGGCCCGCTCGGTGGAGCAGGTCGACCGGGAGCAGGCGGTCGGGCACGTGCGCTACCGCTACGCGATCGTCGTCACCGTCACCGCCGGCAGCGAAGAGCAGCTGCGCCACGACGTGCGCGCTATCAAACGCGTCCTGGGCCGCACCGGCTGCCAAGCCGTCGTGCTCTACGGAGAGCAGGACCAGGGCTTCATCGCTGGGGCGTTGCCCTTGGCGCGGGGGCTCAAGCCGATGCGGGGGTGGTGGGCGTGAGTCGGGCACGGGTGCGGCGGGAAGGATCCCTTGGGCAGCGCATCGAGCAGGCGGCGCAGCGGCGGGACCTGGCGGCGGCGCAGGCCGACCTAGAACGGGAGCAGCGCGCCCTGCGTCGGACGTCGCAGCGGCTGCTGGGCGCGCCGCCGGTCGACGGGCGCGGCGCGCTGGGGCGGGCGGCGGGGCGGGTGTTCTGGCGGCTGCGGTTGCCGCCGCTGGTCACCACCAGCGCTCAGCTGTGCAGCGTGTACCCGTTCGTCGCTGACCCGGGCCTCGGGGTGGACGGGCCGCTGATCGGGCAGGAGGTGTACTCCCGGACCGGGTTCGTGTTCTCGATGCGGGAGCTGTACCGGGCCGGGGTGCTCAGCGCCCCGAACATGGTGGTCACCGGGGAGATCGGATCGGCGAAGTCGTCGCTGCTCAAGACGATCGCGTTCCGGGGGATCCCGTTCGGCACCCGCTTCTACATCGTCGACGTCAAGGGCGAGTACGACGCCCTCGCCCAGGCCTCCGGGATACGACCGGTACGCGTCGGCCCCGGTGCCGGGGTCGTGATGAACCCCCTCGCCGGGATCCGCCGCCAGCCGGGGCAGGGGGAGGCACAGTGGCTACAGATCCAGCGGGCCCGCCGCCTGCTGCTGCTGGAAGGACTCCTGGAGATCCAACTCGGTGGGCCGCTCGGTGAGGCCGAACGGTCGCTGATCGAATACGCCCTCGACGCGGTGACCCGGGGCGATGACGGCACCAGCGTCGACCGGTTGGCCACGCCCACCCTGTCGTTGGTGCTGCGGGCGATGGGCGATCCGCAGGCGTGGGCGCATCGCCTCGCCGGAGTGCACTACGACGTCGACCAGTTCACCGCCGACAGCCGCCGGGTCCGCCTCGCGCTGGAGCGGCTGATCACCGGCGCTCTCGGCGGGATCTTCGACGCCCCGGTGGCGTCGACGTTGACGGTGGACTTCGACCAGCCCGGCGCGATCCTGGACCTGCGGGCGGTACGGACCTCGGACCAGATGATGGCGATGGCGATGACCTGCGCCCAGTCGTGGCTGGAGGCGGAGCTGACCCGGCCCGACGCCCCACCTCGGGTGTGCCTGTATGACGAGTTCGCGTTGATCACCCGCCACCTCGGCCTGGTGCGGCGGATGCGTGAGCAGCTGAAACTCGCCCGTGCGTTGGGCACGGAGAACATTCTGGCGTTTCACCGATTCTCGGATTTGGCGGCCAGCGGCAGCGCCGATTCCGAGCAGGTCCGTATCGCCCGCGGGCTGATCGAGGACACCGGTGTGCGGGTGTCCTACCGCCAGGCTGCCGGCTCGCTGGACGCCGCCCGCGAGTTCTTGGGCACCACCGACGTGGAGACCAACCTGCTGCTGCACCTACGTCGCGGCGTGGGGCTGTGGAAGGTCGGGATGCGCTCCTACGTCGTCAAGCACCAGCTCTCCACGTTGGAGCAGGACATGGTTGACACCGACAGCCGCATGCGCGTTGACCCTGACCGGCCGGGGCGGGAGCTGACCGACGCGGAGTACGAGGCGCGGGAGTCCGACGCGGTGGGGCAGGTGCCGTGATGGCCGGCTCCCTCATGTCCCCCGGACACCGGCTACCCAAGCGCGGCATGCCCCGGGCTGACGTCCTGGCGCGGCTGGCGCTGCTGGGCATCGCCGCGACGGCCGCGCTGCTGGGCACCGTGACGCTGTGGCTGGCCGGGCAACTCGGTGGGATCCTCACCCACCTGTCATGGCCGCACAGCACGCCAGCGGACGCACCCGGCATCGCCGCACGGATGATCTTCAACGGCGGTGATCCCGGTGCGGCGTGGCCCGCCGAAGCCCGCGCGGACCTGCCGCCGAACGGCCTGCTGTACGCGCTGTGGCTCGTGCTGTTCAGCGCGGCCGTCGTGGGCCTCACGGTGCCGGCGGTCCGCGTCGCGCAGCGGCGGGTGCAGCGGCACGGATTCGCCCGCCGCAAGGACCTCGACCAGGTCGTCACGGCGGCGGCGGTGCTGCGCCGCGTCGACGTGCTCCGCCCCGGCCTGATCGTGCAGGTGAGCGACCGGCCCGAGGTCGTGCAAGCCAAGGTGCGCCGTCGCGCTGATCCGCTGGAGGTGGCGCGGCGCCTGGGCGAGCACGCGCTCACCGGTGAGCCGTTGTACCTGGCCAATGAATACACCGAGCTGCTCGCCGGCGCGGCGCGCTTCGCGGGTAAGACCAGCCGTTACGTGGTGCCCCGGGTCGCGGACGCCCGCGGCGCGGTCCTCACCACCTCCACCCGCCTCGACGTCGCCGCCGTCACCTACGACCTGCGCGCGCAGATCGGCCCGACCTGGATTTTCGAACCGCAGGGGCAACTTCCCGGGGTGCCCCGGCTGCGGTGGTCACCGATCGAGGGCGCCGAAGATCCCGACATCGCGGCGCTGCGGGCGAAGGGGTTCGCCGCCGGCGCCGGCCTCAAGGCCGACGCCGAGAACGGCCAATACTTCCAGGACCAGGCCGCGTCCATCATCCGCGGCCTGCTCCACGCCGCCGCCCTGGACGAGACGACCACGTTGACCGATGTGGCCAGCTGGGCGGCCAACCCCAGCGACGCACGAGCGGAACGGATCCTGCGCCACCACCAGCAGACGGTATGGGCCGACCGGTTGGCGTTTCACCGCGAGTCCACCGGCCGCAGCCGCGACGCCATCCAATCCGTCGTCTTCGGCGCGCTGGACGCGTTCAGCAACCCGCGGATCCTGCACGCCTGCTCCCCGCCGCGCGGGCAGCAGTTCCGTCCGGAGCCGTGGCTGGACGCCTCCGGCACCCTCTACCTGGTCGGTACCCGCAGCGGGCAGTCGCTGGTCGCGCCGCTGTTCGCCGCGATCGCCGAAGACATCATCTACCGCACCCTGCAACGGGCGCTGGTCGCCGTGGGCGGCCGGGTGGAGCCGTGCCTGTACCTGGTCGGCGACGAGATCACCAACATCGCGCCGCTGCCGTCGTTGCCTGAGCTGGTGTCCGAGGGCGGCGGCAGCGGGATCGCCCTGTCGCTGTGCTGCCAGAACACCCACCAGTTGCAGCAGCGGTGGGGACGCGACGGCGGCCAGGCCCTGCGTGACGGCGTGAACGCCCGCTTCGTGATGGGCGGCATGCAGGACGTGTCGGCGCTCAAGGACGCCCAATCGCTATTTGGGCAGGTGCAGGAGGTGACGTCGGCGGCGTCCTGGGGCGGCGGGCGCGCCAGCGTGCAAGAGAACAGCCGCCGGGAGAACCTGCTCGACCTCGCCGAGCTGCGCACCCTGCCGGCCGGGCACGCCTTGGTGCTGCTCGGGAACATGCCTCCGGTCGAGGTGGTGCAGCCGGCGTGGTGGGAACGCCCAGACGCTGACCGGTTCCACACCGCGCAGGCCGCGTTCACGGCCCGCCTCGAAGGGCGGCGTCCCTGATGGCACAGCGCACCTTCCAGTTCGAGCTGCCGCAGCAGGCATCCGAGGAACAGCAGGCCCTCGCGGAGCTCGCCGAACTCATCGACACCCTGCGCGGCACCGTCGAGCAGCTCGCCGAGGCGCACGTCGCCCTCACCGAACGCGTGGACACCCTCGACGCCCCGGCCGGGTGGGCGCCGGCGGGTTACTGCTGGCGCGACCTGGACGCCGACGCCGCACGCCAGCTCTGGGCGTGGCTGGCTGCGTGGACGCGGTGGCTCGTCGAGCGCTACGGCCTGGCCCAGGACCTCGGGGCGTGCTGGCCGGCGCACCCCGCGCTGGTGGAGGAGCTGACCGCGCTGAGCGTGTCCTGGCACCACGCCTACTCCGGCAAAGCCGACCCGGACGCGCCCCTGCGCTGGCACGAAGCGCTGCACCGCGCCCGGCACCGCTGGCAGGCATGGGACACCACCCGCTGCCGGCACGGCCACCACACACCCCGCAGCGGCGAAACGCTCTGGTCGCAGCCGTGGCCCGAGGCCGCCGAGCGGGCCGTCACCGACGACATCGACGCCCGCCGACGCGCGGCGGCGACAGCACCACGAGGGGGGACGACATGACACAGCCAGCCGAGGTCACCAGCGTCTGGGACTGGCAACGCTTCGAAGCCGCGCTGCTCGGGCTGCGCGAAGGCATCGACACGCTCCAGGAATACATCGCCGAGATTCACGACGCACGTCACGACCGGCGCGACGACCAACAGGAGGACAAGCAGCGATGGACCGAACTCGACGAGATGACGCGGCGGGAGACGGAGCTGGACTTCGCCAGCGACGGATACCTCGACGGGAACTACACCCCCGACGTCGACGAATGAGCGGCACCGTGCGCAGCGCCAAGGCTCCGCTGGCCCGCATCGGCGTCGGCTTGGAGCAGCTACGCCACGACATCGACGCCCTGGTCGACGTCGTGGCCCGTCACCCGCACGCGCGCCCACAGCTCGTGGAGATCCACCACCAGGTGCGGCTGCTGGGACAGCACCTAAACACCGCCCTCGGGACGCCCACCGAGCCCGTCCCGCCCGAGGAGCACCAGTGACACGACACCCCGTCAGGGCGGCCATCGCGGGGGTGGCCACCCTGCTACTCACCGCCTGCGCCGGGACCGCCCCGGCTCCGGCCGGCAGCGCACCTGCCATCGGCCCCACCGTCGAACCTGCGGTGCCAGCCGGGACGCTGCCCGCCGACCCTGACGGCGTCCTACCCGCCACGCCGTCCGCCGCCGATGCGGCGGCGGTGGACGCCGCGATGCGTTTCGTGCGCGCCTGGGCCCGACCCGACCTGCCCGCCGACCGGTGGCTATCAGGCGTGCGCCCGTACGCCGTTTCCGCCTACGCCGACCTGCTGGCCACGGTGGAGCCGGCCAACATTCCCGCCACCCAGGTCACCGGCCGGGGTCAGGTGGTGGCGGCCACGGCGGAGCGGGTCGACATCGACGTCCGCACCGACGCCGGGGTGCTGCGAGTGCGGTGCGTGCGCGACGGCGCCCGGTGGCTGGTCGCCACGGTGGGCATCCGGCAGGAGGCGGTGGAGCGGTGAACCGCGCACGGATTGGGCTCGGTGTGGCGCTCATCGCCGTCCTGCTGATGTGCGCGCTGCCGATGACGGTGGTGCTCACCGACGCGACACCGGCTGCGGCATGCACTGCCACCGGACCCTCTCGCGCACCCACGAGCGAGGTAGGGGCGGTGGGGCGGTGGAACGCCGAACAGGTCGGCAACGCCGCGCAGATCGTCGCCGTGGGACGGCAGCGTGGTGTGCCGGCCCGGGGGTGGGTCATCGCGGTGGCCACGGCGATGGTCGAGTCGAGCCTGCGCAACCTGCGCGGCGGTGACCGCGACTCTCTCGGCCTGTTCCAGCAGCGTCCCAGCCAGGGATGGGGGACTCCCGCGCAGATCCTCGACCCGGTCTACGCCAGTGGGAAGTTCTACGACAAGCTGCTGCGCATCACCGGGTGGGAGCGCCTGCCGGTGACCGTGGCCGCGCAGCGGGTGCAGGTCTCGGCGTTCCCCGACCGCTACGGCCAGTACGAGCACGACGCCGAGCAGGTCGTCGCCGCGGTCACCGGTGTCACCACGGTCGCCGAACTACCCGGGGCCAGCCTCGCCACGTGCCCGGGCGGTCCGGTGACGGTGGCGGCGTCGGGGTGGACGGTGCCGTTGCGCGCCGCGGTGGGCAGCGGCTACGGGCCCCGCGCCGGCCGGCTGCACGCCGGCGTGGATCTCAGCGTGCCCCGCAACACCGTCATCCGTGCGGCCAGCGCCGGTCAGGTGGTGTGGTCGGGCTGCGACCCGAGCACCGGCAACTGCGACGTCGACGGTAGCCCGAGCACCCGCGGGTGCGGCTGGTACGTCGACCTCGTGCACGCCGGCGGCTACGGCACCCGCTACTGCCACATGGTCCGCCGCCCCGATGTCACCGAGGGCGACACCGTGCAGGCCGGACAGCAGATCGGCCTGGTCGGCACCAGCGGCCACTCCTCCGGCCCGCACCTGCACTTCCAAACCCATGAGGGCGCGTGCGCGGGATCGCGCTGCGACCTGGACAACTCCAACTCGGTCGACCCGGTCCCGTTCATGCGGCGACGCGGTGTGGCACTCGGCGAAAGGGGGTGAGGCGTCAAGCAGGAGTTGGCAGGTAGGTCATCAGCCACAGCACGGGGGAGACAGGTATGTACGACGAGGATGAGGACACCGAGCGTCCGCGCCGACCGGCACCGCAACCGCCGCCGCCGACCGACCGCGGCGGGCAGATCGGCCAGCGCCGCAACCGCAAGCCCCACCGGCGCCCGCCACGGCACAGGTGGATGCGATGAACGCCGCCACCGACCGCCGGCCACGTCGCGTCGCGGGCGTCTACCGGCCGCCGGTCAACGCGGCGCGGATGCCGCCGCCCCGGCCGGGCCCGCTGGCGCAACTGGTGCGCACCGCCAACACCCTGCGCGCCCAACTCGAACGCGACGTGCTGCGCGACGAAGGGTTGACCTGGACCACCTACGACGTGCTCGTGCTGGTCTGCGCCCGCCGGGCGGTAGAAACCCGCACGGCGGCCGTCGAGGTCGGCATCGCCAAAGCCACCCTGACCCACGCCCTCGTGTCGCTCGTCGACCGGGGACTGGTCCGCCGGGACCTTCACGAGGAGGACCGGCGGCGGGTGGTCCTGCGCCCGACCCAGGCCGGCATGGAACTAGCCCGCCGTGTCCAAGGCCCTGTCGAAGCCGCACAAGCCCGGCTGTTCAGCGAGCCGGGCATGCCCTCGGAAGACAGCCTTGCCCGCGTCCTGCGGTCCCTCGCCACCCGCTCGCAGCAGGACAGCACCACCGACGAGCCGGACGAAACCCGGTGACCGGGCGCATCGGGGTCGCCCGCGGCACCGCCCTGTACGTCGGGGCGGTGCTCGGGCCCGGCGTACTGGTGCTGCCCGCGCTCGCCGTGCAGGCCGCCGGGCCGGCGTCGCTGCTGGCCTGGGCCCTGATGCTGGCGGTCTCGGTGCCGATCGCGGCGGCGTTCGCCGCGCTCGGCATCCGCTACCCCGACTCAGGCGGGGTGGCTACCTTCACCCGACAGGCGTTCGGACCTGGGGTCGGAACCGTTGTCGGCTGGTGGTTCTACGCGGCCGTGCCGATGGGCATGGTCGCCGGGGCGATGGCCGGCGCCCGGTACGCCACCACCGCGCTGAGCACCGGGCCGGGCGCGGCGGCGGTGATCGCCACCGGCATGCTCGCGGCGGCATACGCGCTGAACCTGGTCGGGCTGCACCTGTCCGGCCGCCTGCATCTGGCGCTCACCGGTGGCCTCTGCGCGCTGCTGATCACGGTGATCGTCGTGTCGGCGCCACACATCAAGGCCAGCCGGTTCACGCCGTTCGTTCCTGAGGGCCCTGCGGGTGTCGGAAGCGCCGCCGCGGTGCTCTTCGTCGCGATCTGCGGGTGGGAAGCCGCCGCGCACCTGGCGGGCGAGTTCACGCGCCCTCGCCGGCAGCTGCCGATCGTGGCCGGGGCAAGTCTGGGCATCATCGCGATCCTCTACGCCGGCCTGGCGATCTGCACCGTCGGCGTGCTCGGCGCGTCCGGTGGGCGCAGCGAGGTGCCACTGCTGCGCCTACTCGGACCGCAGGGCGGCGTCGCTTCGGTGGTGACGGCGCTGTGCGCGCTGCTGCTGACCTTCAGCGCGTGCTTCACCTTCATCGCCGCCGCGGCCCGCGCCGGCGCGGCCCTGGGCCGTGACGGAGCGTTCCCCGGCTGGTTCGCCGCCACCGGCGCGGGTGGGGTGCCGTGGCGCAGCCTCGCCGTGCAAGCCGGCGGCGCGGCCGTGGTCGCCGTCGCCGCGTTGGCCGCACCGACTGTGGTCGACGTGGACCTGCTGATGCGCGCGTTCTCGGTCCTGCTGGCATCGGTCACCCTACTGGGGCTCGCCGCGGCAGTGCGGCTCCTCAGCTCACCGCTGATCCGAGGTGGTGCGGCCGTGGGCGCGGTCGTCGTCGGCGGGGTCGCCGTGTGCGGCGGCCCCCTGCTGATCCTTCCGGCGGCGGTCGCCGTCGCTGCCCTGACGTGGCGGCGACACCGCCCAGCGCAGCGCGACCTACCGGCCGTCAGGCCGGGGCCGAAACCCGCCGGGGGCACGACGTCGCGACGCATCGCGGAGGTGGACGTTCAACCCCGCCGCTCGTACGACCTCGTCAATCCGGCAGCCAGGACCGGCGCATCCGGCCGAACTCATCGCAGCCCATAGCGGTGACGTTCGCTGGTGGTCGTCGGCACTTCCCTGGCCGGCGACCACCAGCGCCTCCTGTCCCTGACCCGGTAAAGGAGCCTCTGGTGACATCCACTTTCGCACCTACCGCAGCCTCGGCAGCTAGCGTGGGCTGGCGCCTCGGCGCCCTCTACGGCCCGGCGGTCTACGGCGTCAGCGCCGCATCCGTCGCTGTGCCCGCTGTCGCTGACGGCCTACACACCGCGCCGGCAACGGCCGTATGGATCTTGACCATTCACGCTCTGGGCCTCGGAGTCGGTGCCGCCGTCGCCGGCCGCGCCACCGACGTCTGGGGGCCACGGAGTGTCCTCACCCTCGGGGCGGTGCTGCTCGCGGCTGGGACGATGCTCTGCGCGGTGGCGACCGCTCTCGTCGTAGCTGTCGCGGGCCGCGCTCTGCTCGCCACCGGATCGGGAGCGATGACCGCGACCGCTCTCACCCTGGCCGCTGGTCAGCCGTCATCGCAGCGGCCGGCGGTGCTGGCCCGACTCGGCGCCGCAATGGCGCTGTTCTCTGCCACCGCACCGCTCGCCGGGGCCCTCGCCGTCGCCACGTCCTGGAAGACGGCGCTCGTCCTGCCCGCCCTGTCGCTGACCGCTATACCCCTGTGCTGGCCGCTCGCCCAATCCCGCCGAGCACTGCCGGCACGAGTCGACTGGGCGGGCGCCGGCCTGTTGGTCGTCACCGCGGCCGGGCTGCTGCTGACAATTCAGTCCGCCACACTGCACTTCCCACCGCTACCCGTCCTCGGTCTGTTCACGGGCACCTGCGCGCTCGCGATCCTGCTGAACCAGCACCGCCGTCGGCACCCCGAGGGCTTCCTCCCCGCCGTGACCAGCCAGCGACCGTTCGTTCTCGCCGGCCTGGCCGGCGCCGGCATCTACGGCGGGCTGTTCGGCTGCGTGTTCGCCGTCCCGCAGATGCTCACCCACCTCGGGTACACCGCCCAGAGCATCGGGTTGCTGCTCGTGCCGGGCGCGATCGTGGCGGCGGCGGCTGCCCGCCTTGCCGGCCACGCCACGGCTGATGTGACACGACGCCGGGTGCTGGCTGCCACGAGCGCGCTGTTCAGCGCCAGCCTGCTGCTCGCCGCCTGGGACCAGCAGCCGGTAACGCTGATCTGCGCGACAACTGCCGGGTTCGCCGCCTTCGCCATCGCCCAGACGACCCTGACCGCCGCCATCACGGCTCACATCGCCCCTCGCCAACGAGGCGGGGCACTCGGCCCGCTGAATCTCATGTTCTTCATCGGGGGCGCGCTGGGCGCCGCGACGTGCTCGGCGTTGTGGCAGCCGTGGGGACTGCCCGCCGCCCTTGCCACCATGGCCGCGCTACCAGCAGTCAGCGCGGCAGCCGCACGTGCGGCGCTGCGCGAGCCACAGCGGGGGAGCTGAGCGAATGGGCGGTGGTATGCGCCCTTGGGGCAGGAGACGTCGCTGGCAGGCCGGCAGCGCGCCCCTTCCGTAGCATCCTGTAGTCGATCAGTAACTGTAGATGGGGAGAGTGGTATGAGTCACGGCAGCGCGGCAAAGGACCGCGAAGACGAAGCCGAATCGATTGGCGAACCGACCCTCGACCCACGGGAGGTGCTGCTCAAGCTCGGTAGGCACCTGTGGGATGAGGCGCGAGACACTCGTGGCGACAACTGGCCACCGCCCTGGCTGATTCTCGCGGCGGCCGGTACCGGGGTCGGCGTCGTGCTGATGCTGATCGTCCCGGTCGTGCGCGGATTGCTGTTCGCCGCAGGTGACGCGCTCGCGGCCCTGGCCGGCTGGACCCACGACCAGGCGTACGCACAGGTCGTGCTCGCGCCGGTACGCCGATACCTGGAGAACCACGCCGAAGGTCTGCCGATACCCGCGACCACCCTATGGTGGACATGGTGCATCACCGGCGTGCTGCTGCTGGCCTGGTGCGTGCTGCGCGTCACCGCCGCACGCATCGGATGGGTCCTGTACGGAACGGCAACCACGGCGATGGTGACATCCGCGACACCCGGGCAGGGACGCTGGATCGCGGCGGCTATCAGTGGTGCCTGGTGGGTGTTGCTCTCAATTCCCGCGTTCGGCAGGCCCCGGTCCTCACCGGTGCTGGTGCTGCCCGCGTCGCCCACCCGCGCAGCGATCCCGCAGCCGCCGGTCCAGGTGAGCTCGGCGACCGCCTCGGTGGCTACGGGCGCGCTGGTGCAGGCAGAGGCCGATGCCGAGAGTGCGGAAGACGGAGATTCGGCTCCGAATGACTACGCGGCGTGGACCGCAGTCCTCTACGAGAGGCTGGTCCGCAGAGCCGATCACGCCCCACCCGCCGACGTCACGGTCTCCTGGACGGCTGTGGCTACCGGCCCGACGTCCTTCGCCGCCCTCGGAGGCGACCGCCACGTCAGCGGCATGGTCATCAACGGACTCGCCGCCGAGGATCTGCTGAGGCAACTGTCCACGCCTGTAGGCGCCAGCACCATCGTTCAGTGGACGACAAACCCACCCCAGACCCCCCGCCGCCGCCGGCTCTCCGACGAGGGCTATGACGGACCTCCGTCGATCGCCGACTTCGTACGCGACAGCGTCGACTCGCTCTCGACCGTCACTGCCGCACTCACCCAGATCAGGAGCCGCTGGAGCGATCTCAACCTCGACGAACAGATCGCCACCCGTGCCGAACTGCTCAACCACACCGCACCACTGACCCGCGATGTCGTCGACTGCATGCCCGACTCCGACGACGACGTCTACCTCGGCAGCATCGTCTTCAACGACTGGATCAACCTCGACACGGTCATCGGCGGTAACGCCTCGTCGTGGAACGACTTCGCGTCTCACCGGCCGCAGGTCGTCGGCCTGATCATCGAGAAACTGCTGACAGCCAACGACCCCGGCATCGCCCTCACTGAGATCCTCACCGACCTTGGACACGCCTGCATGCTGCGCTACGACGGTCCCGCAGGTCCCCTGCACCGCATCGGCCGGAACGGCACCCACCGCACACACGCTCTCCGCATTCTCGGGCTACCGATCATGGCCGCCGAAGTAGCAATCGAGGCACTGCCTCTGCGCATCGACGCCATGAGCACCTGGGGCGAGGGCAACTGGGGCGACAGCTACAACGGCCCAGCTGACCGGATGTGGCGCGCCCTGCGCGACCGCGGCCTACTCGACGGAACGATCTCCGGCAGCGGCCCGCACGCCAAACTAGAGCCTCACCGCGCCGCTGCTCCCTGGCTCCTCGGCAACCCGCGCTCCGCCGCCGCCGTCAGCGCGGCTTACGAACGGATCTATCCAGGAGCTCTCGGCATCCCGGCCGACGCGATGACCGGCCCGCAACAATGGCTCCGTTGGCTACTTAGCGCCTAGCGAAAAATTCTGCCCGATGTGCCTGGCTAGTGCCATGTGGTCAATGCATCTGCCAGGCTCAGCAAGTGCCTGACGCCAGCGATCCACGCGGAAAACTCATGATTCTGTGATGAAGGGACTACCGCGGTGAAGCTCAGGCGGCTGCCTGATGCGCGCAAGTCGCTGCTTGTTCTTGGGTCGGCACCTGAAAGTGAACCTTCGAATTCCGTTATTCGGTGCGGGAGGCTATCATCCAGGTCACGCTTTTCAGGCTGGAAGGACGACGAGGTGGCTAAGCAGACCATTCATAAGCTCATCGACGACCTGGACGGAGGCGACGCTGACGAAACCGTCAAGTTCGCTCTCGACGGTGTCCAGTACGAGATCGACCTGTCGGCCTCCAATGCCGAAAAGCTTCGGAACGTCTTGAAGCCCTACACCAGTCATGGGTCGAAGGTTGGCCGTGGTGGCGTCGCCGTCGGCGTTCGAGTAGCCCGGACTTCTGCGACTCCTGCCGGTTCGCGTCGTGTCGGCAGCGGTGCCGCCGTCAATCGGGAGCAGAACAAGGCGATCCGGGACTGGGCAAAGAGGGCTGGCAGGAGCATTTCGGACCGGGGACGGATCCCGCAGGACGTGGTGGATGAGTATCACCAGAGCGCGGGGCGTTGATCAGCGTCCCACGGCATACCGGCATCCCGCCTGCGCATCAATCCTGCGTCGGGCGATGTCGCGCCTGTAGGGGCGATGGCGCGACGGCGGCGCTTCATGGCGAGTCGCCGCCAGCGGAATGGCCCTGATGGGGCGGAGATCCGCTTTGCTGCTCGCGCCATCGCCCTGCGGTCTCAGCGCCCAGGAGTCGATTGACCATCGCTTCGGCCTCGTCGTGGGAGTCGTACGTCCACCGCAGCACCCTCCCGCTCTCGGTGTCTCCTGCTCGCGCGACGACCTGCCACCGTGTCTGGCGGATCAGCCACACGTCGCGCCGGGCCAAGCGCCCCCAGCTGCCGTTCCACCACCGCCGGACAACCTCCTCCACCACATCCGGATCGTACACACGTTCGACTGCTATGCCGAGGTGAAGCGGCAGGTGGGCAGGTTCATTCGCGTCACGGCGCGCCCTCAACCGCGCACGAGGTGGTCAGCCTGCCGCTTTCAGTAGCACGTCACGCGCCTGTGGGTGAGTGCATCGCGCATCGCGGAGCTGCCGGACCACATTCTGCAGGTATGTGGATACCCGGGGTGAGTCGACTGTTCTGGCTACGTCCAGCGCGTGGTCGAGCGGTTCGCAGGCGGTGACGGGGTCGCCTGCCCGAAGCCGGGCGTTGGCCAGGTCGCAGAGGGCGAGCAGGCGGTCCCTCGGGTATGCGCTCGTTGCGGTATTCGCGCGCTGTGTCAGATAGGAAACGGCCTGGTCGGGCCTGCGTAGGGCCAGCCATGCGCGACCGGTCGCCCCGTCGACGGCCGTCCGGGTTAGCCACTGCGTCCACCACGGCTGATCGTCGTGGCTGGCATCGTCGAGTTGTTGGTGGGCGTGGGCGCTGGCTCGTTGGACTCCGTCGATGTCGCCCCGGCGCCCGGCGATGGTGATCTCCCGCTGAGCGATCACGGCGCGCACCCGCCCCGGTAGGGCGTCGGTGTTGCGGGTGGCAGCGATCGCGATCAGTGTGGCTGCTTCGGTGTGGTGGCCCAGCCAGGATTCCTGGTAGGCGGTTGAGGCGAGTAGGTTCGCGGTGGCCTGGTGCAAGACGGGATCGGGGTCCGCTTCGCGGGCCACCCGCAGTCCGGTCAGGTAGACCCGCTGGGCGCGTGCGTGTTGGGCGGCGTCGAAGAGCATCCAGCCGTACGTCTCGGACATTTCGATGTAGAGGCGGTGGAGCTGTCGTCCTTCGGCGTCGCCGTACGAGCATTGGGTGACGATTTGGCTGAGCAGGCTCCACAGGCCGCCGGCCCACAGCAGCGCCGGCCTGCTGCCCTCGGTGTCGTCGAGTTCGCGGCTGCGTCGCACGGATGTCTCGATGTTGGCCAGTAGTGACGTGGACACGCGGTCGCCGGCGAGCGCTGGCTGCAGGCTCTCCGCGGCCGGCAGCAGGAGGTCCAAGGCGCACGCGGTGACTGCGGATCCGGTGAGCAGTACGAACTTGCGGCGCTTCATGTCGTCTCCCTGGCTCGCCAGCAACAGCTCCCGGGCGGGGACAGCGTAGGGGTCATCCAGAGCATGCGACCGCCGGGCCGGTCTGTCCCAGCCTAGGTCGGCGGGCGTGAGACGCAAGCCTCGATGCAGATGGAGGACGGCAACGACGTCGGTCATGGTCGCCGCCGTTGGCTGGCGACCCTGCACCCACTTGTAGGCACTTTTCGCGTGCAGGGCCGCCGCCCCGCGCTGGCGGCGTACCTCGTTGATTCTGGCGATGAGCTGCTCGGGGCTCCACCCAAGAGCCTTCATGTGGGCTCGCAGCGGCGATTCGTGCGGCGCTGTCATGTCGCTTCCAAGTCCTTGTGGGCTTTTCGCGCCCCGAAGCTAGCACTGGTTTCGGGCCTTGTCCGGCCCGCTGCACCTCAATCAGGTGTCGTACACCTCTTCGGTGCCTACGCCAGTTGCACCCGGCACCCCGCCTCGCTGTCTAGCCCCAGCGATAGTCACCGGCCGATGCTGATCTCGCAGCGAACGACAGGAACCTCGCAGGCTCGAGGCGCTGCCGCTACTGGCCAAGGCCAGTAACGCAGCGAACGTCAGGACCGCGGCTACGGCCGACGAACTGACGGCCTCTATCGGAGACAGCGCGAGCGCGATGCGGACGCATCAACCGTCTGCCCATGACCGCCGCCGTGAGCCCGCCGATCGATTTGTCAACCGGACGTCGCACAGCAATGGGACAGGAAGTAATGATGCCGAGATCGGATGCAGCTGACCTGCTCACCCTGCGCCGGGCCGCCGGCCATATCGGCGCGCACGTCGACGGAGTCGACTTGGCCGGCGCGTTGGACGAACCGCTGATCGCAGCGCTGCGCGACGCGTTGCTGACCCACAAGGTGCTGTTCTTCCGCAATCAGAATCTGGACCACGCCAAGCACATCGCGTTGGGCCAGAGGTTCGGAACGCTGACCGTGCGGTCCCGGTCGCAGAGCAACGCCTGCCTCGATGTGTACCCGCAGATCCTGACGATCTCGCCGCAGATCGACCGCGACCAGTATGGGATCGACTACGAGGCCCACTATCGCCTCCGGTGGGCATCGGGTATCACCGGCTGGCACACCGACATGTCCCACGTGGTGAACCCTCCGGCGGCGTCGATTCTGCGGGCCGAAACCGTTCCGCCGTTCGGCGGCGACACGCAGTGGACCAACCTCGTGGCGGCCTACGAGGGGCTGTCGGCCCCGTTGCGGACGTTGTGTGATGGTCTCCAGGCCGAGCACAGCTTCTTCGCCGGTTATCGGATGGTGGCATCCGATCCGGTCGACCGCGCGATCCTCGACATGATCGGCCCCGATGCGCCGGTGGCGGTGCACCCGGTGGTCCGGGTGCATCCGGAGACCGGCGAGAAGGCGCTGTTCGTCAATCCTTCCCGCACCGCGCGGATCGTCGGGCTGTCTCCCGCCGAGAGCAGCGCGGTGCTGGGCCTGCTGTTCGACCAGGTGACGCGGCCTGAGTACACGGTGCGGTTCGGTTGGGAACCGGGCTCCGTGGCGTTCTGGGACAACCGGTCCACAGCGCACCTGGCGGCTCCGGACATCGACCACCTCGATGGCGTCGCACGGGTCCTGCACCGCGTGACGATCATCGGTGACCTGCCCGTCGGCCCCGACGGGTACACGTCACGGGCCATCTCGGGGACGCCGCTGGGCGCGGACCGCGCCGCGGGCGACGGGTCTGCGGAAGGGCGCGCCCGGTGAGAGCCGCGCCGATGCAGAGCCAGAGCACGTCGCATGTCTTCGCCCGCATCGAGCCTGGTTCCCTGACCAGCGCCGCCGACGCCGCGAGCCTGTTTCACCGGTTCCCGACCTACCAGCAAGGGCTGACGTGGTTGGAGCAGTTCGTCACCCGCTCCCATCCCGACCTGGGCCGGCCCGGCGCGGTGTGTCCCCGTCTGGCGCCCGCTCTGCGCACCGACACAGTGTGGTTGGTCGCGATCGCTCTCACCGGCGCGTCACCCGATCACGCCGTCGCGGCCAGCAAGCTGCTGGGGCACCTGTTCGAGAACCTGGCCACGCAGGAGCAGCGGCAGTCGACGGCTCTGCTCGGCTTCTTCCCTGACCTGGCAGCCCCGAACGCCGCCACCTTCATCGACGGCGGCCACCGGCTGGCACGGCCGTGGTTCGTCGAACGCGGACTGATGCTCGGGGAGTTCCACCCCACGAGCACCGTCGGCGGCGTCCACAACCGCAACCTGCCGGTGATGCGGTGCCCGGCACCGATGTTCGCGGTCCGCGCGATCACCCCTCACGACCTGATGTTCCTCGACCAACCCGAAACCCCGCCCGCCCACCGGCTGGCCTACCTGTAGGCGTTCGACAAGCACGTCGGCGCGCGCCTGAGCCCGACGGCCCGCGCGGGCCTGCACACGCGGATCGGTGAGGTCCGCGCCGCCCTGACCTCGGGAGGCCCGTCGTGACCGGCCGTCACACCTCAGCGGTCGCGGCACCGACCCTGGCCAGCGCCGTGGAGGCGGCCTACCGCGACAACGGCCCTGCGCCGGCGATCGTCACCCCGGCCGGCACGTGGACCTACCGCGACCTGGCCGCTCGCGCTCACGGTGTCGCCGACGGCGTGCACGCCGTGACGCGGGCCGCCGGACGGAGCCCGATCGTGGCGGTGGTGCTCGATCGTTGCCCCGAGTTCGTGGCCACCGTCCTGGGCGTGGCCGCCGCGGGCGCGGTGTACCTGCCGCTAGATCCCGGCGCTCCCGACACCTACCTGGGTCAGCTCTTCGACGAGTCCACGCCGTCAATGGTCGTGACAAGCAGCGAACATGTTCACCGGCTGCGGAAGTTGACCTGCGCCCCGGTGGTGGACTTCACCCACCTGGCTGGCTTCGCGCCCGCCGCCGGTGATGCCGCCGGCATCACCGGTCGTCCCTGCGTGAGCACGGCCGACGCGGTGGCGCAGGACCCGGCGTACGTGATCTACACCTCCGGGTCCACTGGCAGACCGAAGGGCGTGGTGGTGTCGGATGAAGCGCTGCTGAACGCCACGGCGGCGCGGGTCGACCTGTACGGGCCGGCGGGGCGGGTGCCGCTGCTGCACTCGCCGGCGTTCGACCTCACCACCGGCGTGCTGTTCTGGACGATCCTGTCCGGCGGCACCCTGGTCATCGAACCGGGCGGGCTCGCTGACGTCGGCGCCACCGTGGCGTTGATCCACCGGCTCGACATCACGCACCTGATCTACCCGGCATCGCTGTACGGGGCGTTCCTGGACCGCGCCGCCCTCCGGCCGCCGACCAGCCTGGTGGCGGTCGGGATCGGCAGCGAACGCTGGAGCCCCGTGCTGATCGAAAGGCACGCCCGGGTGCTACCGGCGGCCTTCCTGGTGAACGAGTACGGCCCCACCGAGGCCACCGTCTGCTCCAGCTACGCCCTGCTCTACGACGGGCCCCACGGCCGATCGGCGCCGATGAGCATCGGCCTGCCGGTGCGCAACACGGATTACCTGCTGCTGGACAGCGACAGGAACCTCGCCACCGGTGCCGGCGAGCTGGCCATCACCGGCACGAACCTCGCCCTCGGCTACCTGAACAACCCCGAGCTGACCGCGCAGCGGTTCGTCACCCTCGCCAGCGGGCAGCGGGCCTATCTGACCGGTGACCTCGCCGAGCGTGATCCCGCAGGGGACTTCGTGTTCCTGGGCCGGGCTGACCGGCAGATCCAGGTCGGCGGACACCGGGTCGAACCGGGCCACGTCGAAACCGTCCTGATGGGTCATCCCGGCATCATGCAGGCCCACGTCACCGGTTGGTCGGGTGCCGGTGGCACCGGATCGAGCACCCTCGTCGCCTACCTGGTGCCTCACCCCGACGCGGACCGGCCAGCGCCCACACCCTCAGGTCACGTACCGGCCCGCGGAGGGGATGGGCACGAGATGGGCGACTGCGACCGATACCTGCGCAACCGGGTCCCGGCCTATCTGGTCCCGTCCGCGTATGTGGTGCTGCCGGAGCTGCCCCGCACCCCGGCCGGCAAGATCGACGAGGCGAGGCTGCCCGACCCCACCGCCATCGCCGCTGCTGCCATCGCCGCCGATGCCTCGGCGGACCCCCTGCACCAGGCGTTGGTCAGGGCGGCGGCGGACATCCTGGGCGTGGCCACGGTGCCGGTGGACCAGCCGCTGACGACCCTGGGGGCGAGCTCGCTGGCCTTGATCCGCCTCGCCGCCGTCATCGCCCACGACCACGAGGTCGACGTGCCGATCAGCGCACTGTTCGGCGCGTCCGCCATCAACCAGATCGCCGAGCTGGTCCGGGCAGGGACCCGATCCCGCCGGCCGGTTCTTCGCCCGCAGGCCGGCAATCCCGAGACCGTCTACGGCAGCGCGTGGCCGCTGAGCGGTCAACAGCGCCAAATCTGGGTCCTGACGCAGATGGCCCCCGACGCGATCGCGTACAGCACCCAGTTCTCCCTGCGAATGTCCGGTCCGGTGGACGTCGACGCCCTACAGGCGGCACTGTCTTATGTGGTTGCCCGGCACGAGATCCTGCGCACCACGTTCCACGACGCGCCCGACGGGCCGGTTCAGGTCGTCCACGAACCGTGGGCCGCCCGGGTGGACCTGGTCGACCTCAGCGACCTCGACGATGACGCCCAGACGGCGGAGCTGGACTGCCGGATGCGGGCGGCGGTCGCGTCCGGGTTCGACGTGGCGGCGCTGCCTCTGGTGCGCTGGCACCTGTTCCGGCTCGGACCCGAATCGTGGCGGCTGCTCCAGGTCGAGCATCACTTCGCCCACGACGGCTGGTCCGCGCAGCTGTTCCTGGCCGAGCTGCGCGACGCCTACCGGGCGATCCTCGACGGCAAGGTTCCGCACCTCGACGCGCTGCCCGTGCAGTACCGCGACTACGCCACCTGGTACCAGCGATGGCGCAGCACCGGCGACTACGCCGACCAGGTCACCTACTGGCGGGCCCGGATGCACGGGTGCCCGCCGGAAGGGGTGACGTTCACCCCCGACCGGCCCCGCACTGCCACGCGAACCTACCGCGGTGGCCGGCTGGCCACCCACATCCCGCCCGAGGCCGTGCGACGCCTCGACGATCTGGCCGCCGCGCACGGGGTGAGCAGGTTCGCGGTGTTCCTGGCCGCGTTCGCCCTGCAGGTGTGGCAGCACACCCACGAGCGCGACATGGTGATCGGATCGGCTCTGGTCAACCGGCGCCAAGCTGGCACCGAGAACCTGCTGGGCATGTTCGTCAACGCCCTGCCGCTGCGCCTGGACGTCGACCCCGACGCCAGCACCGCAGCACTGCTGCGCACGACCATGACCACACTGCTGGGCGCGCAGGACCACCAGGAACTGCCGCTGCTGGACCTGCTGGCGCACCTGAACGTGCCCCGCGACCCCGGCAACCCGCTGTTCAACCTGATGTTCGCCTTCCACGACACCCCCCGACCGGACTTCCAGGTCGGGACGCTGAGCGGGCAGCTGGTCATCGAGCACAACGGGACCGCGAAGGCCGACCTCAACGTCGTGTGCGTGCCCGACCCGCCGACCCCCGGCGCCATCGAGCACCGGCCCGGGATGAGCATCCTGTGGGAGTTCGACAGCGACCTGTTCGACGCCGACACCGCGAGAGATCTCTTGTCCGGCTACGAGCGGATCCTGCACGTCCTGCCGCAGGCACCCGACCGGCCGGTGCGTGACCTGGACCTGCTGGGAGCCGCCGAGACCTCCCGGATCGTGGCCGTGGGCACCGGCCCACACGACGCCGTCGCGTTCGACACCCTGCACGCCGGCGTCGACTCGGCCGCCGCCGCCCACCCGCACGCCGTCGCCCTCGAACACGCCGGCGCCCGGTGGACCTATCAGGCACTCGACCTGCGCGCAGGGGCACTCCAGCATCACCTCACCGCCCTCGGCGTACGGCCAGGCCACGTCGTGGCGGTGGCCTGCCCGCCGGGCGTCGAGCTGATCACCACGATCCTGGCCATCCTGCGTCTCGGCGCCGCGTACGTCTGCCTGGACCCCGGCCAGCCCTTGGCCCGCAGCAGACTGATGCTCGCCGACGCCGACGTACGCGTCATCGTCACCACCGCGCAGACCGCGACCGGACACGACACCGGGTGGCCGCCCGCCGGCACAACCCTGCTCTACGCCGACGACCCCGCGACCCACCCCGAACCCGCCGGCCCGCCGCCGTCCGCACCCGACGTGCGCCCCGACGATCGCGCCTACCTCGTGTACACCTCAGGGTCCACCGGCACCCCGAAAGCAGTCGTGACCTCCCACGGCAACGCCAGCGCCGCCCTGCACGCCCGAACCCGCCACCACCACGGCGTCGCGCCCGCACCAGCAGCGCCCACGCGCACCCTGATCACCCTGCCCGCGATCTTCGATGTGGCTCCCCACATGATGCTGTGGACGCTAAACAGCGGCGGCACGGTCGTCCTTCCCGACACCGCCGAGCAGGCCCAGGACCCCGACCAGATCCGCGCCCTGGTCGACCGCCATCAGGTCACCCACGTCAACTTCACCGCGTCGTTCTACCGTGCCCTGCTCGCCACCATGCCCACCGGATGGCAGCCGTCGCTTCAAGTCGTGGCCATCGGCGGTGAGGCGTGCGCACCCGACGACGTCCGCGACCACGCCCGCCGGCTGCCGCACGTGGCCTTGGACAACGAGTACGGCCCCACCGAAGCCACCGTCTGGTGTTCCGTCGCGCGCCTGTACCCGCCGCCACCCGGCGGGGGATCGCGGATAAGCGTGGGGGTGCCGCTTGCCAACAACAGCATGTTCGTCCTGGGCCCGGACGGCGACCTCCTACCCGAAGGCGCCGCAGGTGAGCTGTTCATCGGCGGCGCCGGTGTCGCCGCCGGCTATCACCGCCAACCCGACCTGACCCGGGCGCGGTTCGTGACCCCCCAGCGGGGCCCGCTGGCCGGACATCGTCTCTACCGCACCGGTGACCAGGCACGGCTGCGCGCCGGCCGATACGAGATCCTCGGACGCCTCGACGACCAGGTGAAGATCCGCGGCTACCGCATCGAACTCGGCGAGATCACCGCCTGCCTGCTCCAACATCCTGGCGTCACCGACGCCACCGTCACCGTGCAAGGCCGCCGCGACGCGGGCAAACTGATCGCCGTCGTCGCCAGCGATCACCCTCAGGAAACCCTGCCGGACCTGCTGCGGGCCTGGACCGCGCAGCGCCTACCCGCCTACATGGCCCCCGCCGGCTACGTCGTCGTCGACGAACTCCCGCGCACCGCGGCCGGGAAACTCCAGCCCGAGCGCCTGAGCACACTGAACACCCCGACCGCGACGCCAGCTCCGATCGCCGCGGCGACGACCGAGCGCCAGCAGCGGCTGCTGCGCGCGTGGCGCGAGCAACTCCAGCGACCCGACCTCGGCATCGACGACGACTTCTTTGCCTGCGGAGGCGACTCACTGCAGGCGATCCAAGCAGCGGCCCGCGCCCGTGACCTCGGAGTCGAGGTGACCGTCGCGCAGCTCGTGGCCGCCCCGACAATCCGCGCCCTGGACCGGCTGCTCACCACCCCGGACGACGACGCCACCGCCGCGTCGGCGGCGACCGTGCGGCGTCCCGGTGGCACACCGCTCGCGCTGACCGCCATCCAGGCATGGTTCTTCGCTCAGAACTTCGCCAACCCGGACCACTTCCACCAGGCGCGGCTGTTCACCCTCGCCGACACGTGCGACCTGCCGAGCCTGCGCACCGCCATCAGCTGGGCGCTGCACCGCCATGACGCCTTCCGCACCCGCTTCACCCGCCACGACCACGCGTGGACAGCCGTCCTGGACGACGCCACACCCGGCGACCTCATCCGCGAACACACCCTGCCCCCGGCCAGGAACCGGCCGACGCCCGAACGGCTCGCTCCCGTCCTGAAGGGTCTGCACCACGACCTCAGCATCACCTCCGGGCCTCTGGCATCCGCCACGATCCTGCGGGACAACGACAGCCGCACATTCTGGCTGTACTTCATCGCCCACCACCTGATCATCGACGCGGTGTCCTGGCAGATCCTCGTCGACGACATCGAGAGGGGCCACCGTCTGCTGCGCGCCGGCCAACCCCTCCCCGCTGGCAGCATGCCGGGCCTACCCACCGCGCCCACAACCCGTGTCGGCCCGGCACCCGACCCCCACTGGCAGAACCTGGCCGCCGCGGCGAAACCGGTCCTCACCGGCCCCGGCCCCGGCGGGCCACCCACTCCGGTCGGCGCCCGCATCTGCGTGCGGCGGCGGCTGTCGACCCACGCCGGCATGTACCTGCGCCACGACGCCCACCGACTGCGCGGCGTCGGCGCCCAGGCCATCCTGCTGGCCGCCCTCCGACGAGCCCTGCAACCCCTCACCGACAGCCCCGACCTGTACGTCTGGCTCGAAGGCCACGGACGCTCCCACCACGGATCCGCCGACCACGAGGGCGTCGTCGGCTGGCTGACCACCCTCTACCCGGCCCTGCTCATGGCCACCGACACCCACCCGGGACGGCTCATCGACGTGGCCGCCGACTACCAACGGCAGCTCGCGGCGATCCCCGACGGCGGAGCGGGCTTCGGCCAGGCCCGCTACCTGCACCCTGACTCCCCACTCGGACGCCAACTGGAGACCATCGCCGCCCCCCAGGTCACCGTCAACTACCTCGGCCACCACCAACCCGCAGGAGCGGACCGGATTCTGCGCCCTGCCCCCGGCCCGGACGGTGCCAGCATCGCCGCGAGCAACGTCCTGCCCACACCGATCGACCTGACGGTGGCCGCCGACCCGGACGGCATCATGTCCTGCCGCTTCCTCATCGATGCGGGCCTGCTCACCCCGCAAGCCGCCGAGGACCTGGCCGACCGCTTCAGCGACGAAGTGGAAGCAGCCGCGCGGCTCATCGCCCTCACCCCCGCGCCCGTTCAGGCAGACGCGCGCACCCTGTTCCTCATCCACCCTGTCGGCGGCAAGATCGGCTGGTACACCGAGTTGGCCGCCGCCCTGGGGTCAGAATGGGACTGCTACGGCCTGCCTCACGATGGGTCCGTCGACGCTGACACGCTGCCCGAGATGGCCCAGACCTACCTGGAACGCGTCCGCGCTGCCATACCCGACGGCCCGTACACGCTCGCCGGATGGTGTCTCGGTGCGGTGGTGGCCTACGAGATGACCCAGCAGGCACAACGCGACGGCGACGGCCACCGCGTCGACGATCTGTTCCTGCTCGACCCGCCTCATGCCGAGCCGCCACGTGACGCTGACGACGCCCTCGTCATCCACACGCAGAACGCACTCGTGCACCGCGGCTGGCCGAGCGAATCCCGACAGGCGATCATTGACGCCTTGGACGCGACGAACGCACTATCGATCCCGGACCGGGCCCACGCTCTGGCCGCGATCCTCGCCCCGCAGGCGTCCAACCCGCCGGCCTGGCCTACTCAACACGAGTCCCTGCTGCACCAATTGCGTATTCGACTCGTCTGTCACGCGGCCCTATCCGCCTGGTGCCCCGCCGGCCAGACACCGCGGCTGCACCTGATCCTTCCGCACACCGTCACTCCCGGAACGCAGAACGCGACCCAGACGTGGAGAACCCGAAGCAGGAACGCGCGTGCAAGCACCGTCTCGGGCGACCATGAAGGCATGCTCACCGGGCCGGGCCTCGAACAGATCACGGTGCTCTTCCGTGATCGCCAGCAACAACGGTCGTCGTCGGCCACGTAACGGCAGGCGCACTGCCGTGCAGGAACAGCCTTGCAGCCTACGCCGCGACACGAGGCCACCACCCCGACAGAAACGGCATTTGCGGGTAAGAGGAACTTGCCTGATAGCGTCTTCCGATCGCCACGTAGTACGGCACACGATGTTCTCAAGGAGTGAGTTAGTGCGGATCCTGCCCGAGATCTCCCGCACCTTCGGTGAGTACCTGCTCCTGCCCAACCTCACCGACGAGGCTTGCACGCCGGACCGCGTGGATCTGTCCACCCCCGTCGTGCGTCACCGGGTCGGACAGCCGTCGGCACTGCGGATCGCCGTCCCCATGGTCAGCGCGATCATGGGGGCAGTGTCCTCACCCCGGCTCGCCATCGCCCTCGCCCAGTGCGGAGGACTCGCGTTCATCCACCAGAACCAGCCGATCGCCGAACAAGCCGAGATGGTGGCCGCGGTCAAACGACACAAGGCCGGCTTCCGACACAGCGACATCAACATCAAACCGTCCGCCACCCTCGGTGAGGTCGGCGACCTGCTCGCCGCCGCCGAACGCGATGTCGCGGTCGTGACCGACGACGGAAGCCCCGGCGGAACGTTCCTGGGCCTGATCTCCACCAGCGACTTCAACGTGCACCGCCACGACCTCGGAGACAGCGTCGAAACCCGGATGCGCCCCACTGCCGGCCTCGCCACGGCACCCACCGGAATCTCGCTGTCCGACGCGAACACCCTGATCTGGGACGCCCGCCAAGACGTCCTGCCGATCGTCGACGAGGACGGCCGGCTCACCTCGATCGTGCTCCGCCGCGACTACGAACTGCACAAGCAGTTCCGCAAGGAGAGCATCGACCAGGACAAACGATTCATGGTCGGCGCCGGGGTCAACACCCACGACTACCGCGAGCGGATCCCCGCCCTGGTCGCCGCCGGAGCCGACGTCCTATGCCTCGACTCCTCCGACGGCTACTCGACCTGGCAGAGCAACGTGCTCCAGTTCGTCCGCGAGCAGTACGGCGACACGGTCCGCATCGGGGCCGGCAACGTCGTCGACGGACGCGGCTTCCGCTACCTCGCCGACGCCGGCGCCGACTTCGTCAAGGTCGGTATCGGCGGGGGATCGATCTGCATCACCCGCGACGCGAAGGGCATCGGCCGCGGTCAGGCATCCGCCCTCGCCGACGTCGTCACCGAACGCGACACCTACGCGCGCGAGACCGGCCAGTACGTGCCGCTCTGCTCCGACGGCGGGGTCCTGCACGACTCCCACATGGCCATCGCCCTGGCCTTCGGAGCTGACTTCCTCATGCTCGGACGCTACTTCGCCCGATACGACGAAAGCCCCTCCCCCCTGGTCAAAGTCGACGGGCAACTGTTCAAGGAATACTGGGGCGAAGGCAGCCAGCGCGCCCGCAACGCCGCCCGCTACGGACAGGGCAAAGCCCTCGTCTTCGAAGAAGGCGTCGACGGCTACGTCCCCTACGCCGGCAGCCTCTACGACAACGTCTCCGTCACCCTCACCAAAATCACCTCCACGATGATCAGCTGCGGCTCCACCACCCTGCCTCAGTTCCACGACACGGCGACCCTCGTCGAGGTCTCCCACCAGAGCTACCTACAGAACCGGGAAGACGTACGGCTGCGCGATCGGCCCAGCGCCAACAGCTAGTCCGTCGATGCCAACGGTGGTCGCGTCCGGCCGGTACACCACGGCGTGCTCTGCTGGTCCGTGCGTTGCCCGAGTGGCCGGTGTCTGCGGCGTGGGCGGCGCGGTGCCCGCGCTGAGTTCATGGCAGTCGCAGAATGGCTGCTATGGGTGACGAGGAGATGTCGACGCCGGTGGTTCTGCGGGTGCAGCGGCGTGATGACCCGGTGGGTGCGGTCACGGAGTACGACGCGGCGCGGCGGGCTGAGGAGTATCCGCGGCTTCGGGTCGGTGCTCCGTTGTTCGGGCATGCCGTGCAGGTCGAGGCCGGACGGTGGCGGGTGTATGCGGTGGTGTCGGATACGCCGCAGGCGGCGCGGGACTTCCTCGCGCATTGGTTGCGGGAGTTGCTGGACGAGACCGATGATGTCGGGCGGGCCGCAGAGTTGACTGCCGCGGTCGATGTGTTGGACCGGGAGAAGCGCGACCTCATGGTGGTCGCCGGCCGGGCGCATCGGGTCGTGCGGGTGGACACGTTCGCGCGGTTCGGTGCGGATGGCCCCGAGCCACCTCGGCCCACGGACCGGGACCCGCGCGACGCCGAGGATCACGACAGCTTCCTTGAGGAGGAGATCGTCGCGGATCCGGACGCGGTGACCGGGGTCAGCGAGGCGATGTTGCGGGTCGAGCTGTCGACGGCGCACTATCCGCGCGCGGAGGTGCCCGCTGATGTGTATGCCGACAGCGTCGCCGCCGTCACCGACTATCCGCTCGGGGTGGTTCTCCCGGCTCGTTACGCTGCTGCTGAGTGCGTCGGCGGGTCGTGGCGGCCGTACAGTCGGGCGGTGGCCACACCGCAGTTGGCGCGTGACGAGATCGCGTTCGGCCTGCGTCACATCGAGCCGCGTCTGTTGAGGCTCACCGACGAGCAGGCGGCCGTCCTGCAGCGGGCCGCCGACGAGTTGGACGCCAGTCCCGTGGACGACCTCGTCGTGCTTGGGCGCCGTTTCCGGGTGACGCGCATCGAAACCCTGCTGCGCATGTCCCATGCTGCTCCGGAGGGACCACGTGCATCGGATCCGGACCCGGAGCAGCCGCCGGCGGCTGATCGATAGCCTCGCTGCATGCGCGATCCGCGCCGGCTCGGGTGCGGCGTTGTTGTCCGTGAGCTGCCGGTGTCATGTGCGGTCGGCTTCACGGTGTGATGTCGGGCTGATGGGCAGGCTTGACCTCGTCGTGGAGATCGGGGCGGGGTCGGGGAGCCGCCGCCGCCGCCTGGTTCGGTGTCGTGCCGGTTGTCCCGGGGGTTCGTGGAAGCATTTGGTCGACGGTCTTGCTGAGCCGTTCTACGCGTTCGGCGATGTGTTGTACGTAGCCGAGTACCTCCCGGGTCAGCTGGTCGGAGGCTGGTGTTCTTGCCTGGTCGGCTTGGGCGACGAGGCTTTGCAGGATGGCGCCGGCGTGGTGTGGTTCGGGGTCGGCGGAGTACACTGTCGGTGGAAACATGGCCTGGGCTCTTTGGCTCAGGTTGTGGGGGTCGCGTTCGCCATTTGGTGGAGCGGCCCTTCTCTCATTCAGGTGGAGTTCCGCGCCGGTGGTGGCTTCGATGATGGTGGCCACGTCGGCGATGCGGTTGAACCACTGGGGTTCGTCGGTGCGGATGGCGCGGCCGGCGGACCAGGCGACGGCGTCGGCCATCCAGAGTCCGGGGTCGTTGCGGCCGTCGACGTGGATGAGGCGCATGCGGTGGTTGATGGTGCCTTGGTCGAGTAGCCGTCGGTAGGCGCGGATGTCGTTGCGGTCGGTGCTGGGTAGGCGGCTGCCGGCGTCGCGGGCTTGTTGCCACTCGGCGGGGCTGGCGCGGGTTTCGAGGTAGACGTCGCGGACCCGCTGGCTGTTGAGGTAGCGCAGGAGCCGTTCCAGGCTGACTTGCCGGGCGTGTTCGCGTTGGCTCTCCAGGTGGGAGCGGGCGTGTTGAGGGCTGGGTGGTGGAAGGTCTCTGGTGCCTTGGTTGAGGGGCACTTGCGCGGAGACGACGGACCAGCCGGCGTGTGCGGCGACGACGTCGAGCATCGCTTCGATGGTGCCGACGTGTCCGCGGTGGTAGAGGGCGGTGGAGTGGTAGCCGTCGTGGATTCCGGCGGCGGCGGTGGCGGTGGCTTCGGCGGCGGGGACGTCGTCGTGGTCGATGATGACGGCGGCCATGAGGTAGGCGCCGGGGCTGCCGCGTTGTTGTAGCCAGGACTCGTCGACGAAGGCGGTCGGGTGGTTGGGCATCAGTCGAGCTCCGTTGCGTCTGCGACCGTTTGGTCGGGTGTGGGGCTGACGCGGCGGCGGGCGGCGTCGGCCTGGTGGGTGAGGTGCGCGGTGACGGGCGTGGCGTGGGGTTGTGGGCGGGTGTCGTCGATGGCACGAACCCGGGCGGTGGTGGCGGCGACGGCGTCGGCCAGGTCTGCGCGGCGGGCTGCGGCGCGGCGTGCTTGTTCGGCGGCGGCGGCGAGTCCGGCGTAGCGGGTGGGCAGGGCGCCCGTGTACCAGCGCTGCCAATCGCCGTGGTGGGCTTCGAGGTCGGTGACGCGTTCGCGGCGCTGCTCGATGCCGGCGCTGAGGGTGGCGAGCTTCGCGCTCAGGCTGGCGTGATGGCCCGCCGCGTCGGCGACGCGCTGCTGTGCCTCCTGCCGGGCGGCGAGCATCCGGGCGCGGGAGGGGCCGCGGTGCCACCAGCGGGGTTGCTGCTGTTGGGCTTGGGTGGCGGCGCGCTGACCGGCGGTGGTGATGGCGGCGAGGAGCAGGGTGAGGTCGTGGTGGCGGTGCTCGGCGTCGGTGAGGTCGAGGTGCGCGCCGCGGAGCTGGTCGCCGACGTAGGTCGGCGCGGTGGCGTCGATCGCCTGCTGCGCGGTGATGAGCTGCGCGAGTTCAGCGTTGCCGGTGGTGGTGAGGTGCCCGGCGAGGGTCGCGGCGCCGAGCGCCACGCGGGCGCGGTGCCACGCGCTCCACCGCGAGATGTCCCCGGTGGAAGGTTCGGCCCCGATGGGGTGGTCGCTGGTGAGCTGGTAGCGGTCGCGGTAGGTGACCAGGACCTCGGCGCGGCCGAGCCACTGTTCGCGGCCCGCCTCGTCCTGCGGCACGGCGCCCAGGGCGTGGGCCCAGGCCGGTTGATGCTCGGCGGCGAGGTCGGCCAGCGCGGTGACGCGGCGGTCGCAGATGGCTGCTACTTGGCGCAGGGCGTCTCCGACGTCGCCGGTGAGGTCGGTGGGTAGGCGGTCGGTGTAGGACGCGGCGAGCGCCGGGGTGGTGGCGATGGCGGGGTCGGCGGTGGCGCGAGCCATCAGGCGGTCGATGCGCCAGGACAGCACCGCGGCGATGTCGTCGGCGGAGCTGATTTCCCGGGGCCGGATCGCGCGGCGCAGCACGTCTGCGGGATCGTGGCCGGCTTCGCGCAGGGTGGTGAGGCGGGCGATGAGCGCCGGCAGCGCGAGATCCTGCGCGAGCCGGTCGGCGAGAGTCCGTCCGCTGATGCGGGCGACGATGGCGAGGTATTCGGGGATGCGGGCGCGGGCGGACAGGTCGTCGTAGACGGGCGTCCAGACGTGCAGAGCGTCGACGTCGGCCCAGAGCTGGCGCTCGGTTTCGGTGGCGGAGCGGTCGGGGGTGGCGCGGCGCATGATGTCGGCCAGGACGGCGACGCGGGCGGTGGGCGGTTGGGGTGGGGTGCCTTCGCGGGGGTGGTCGTCGGTGACGACGTACGCCTCGTTGAGGGTGTGGCCGCGGGTAAGCATGACGTACAGCCGCGCCAGGGTGGTGCTGTCATCGACGAGCGCGCGGGCGGTGTGCACGGTCTGCCCCTGCACGGAGTCGACGGTGAGCGCGTAGGCGAGCTGCACGTGCCGCGCGACGTACGCGGCGGGCAGCACCGCGCTCGCGTCGGTGCGCAGGTTGGTCACGTGGAGTCGCCCGTCGCGGGTGACGGCGCCGATGCGCCACTGGTCGCGGTTGGCGACGAACGCGCCGCCGGCACCGAGGCGACGGTCGTTGCGGCGGGTGACGATGGTGTCGCCGACGCTGGCGTGGTTGCCGTCGCGCAGGAGCACGGTCGGGCCGGTGCGGACGAGGCCAGCGCGCAGGAGGATGTCGCGGGCGCGGCGGGCGATGTCGGCGGCTTCGTCGCCGGTTTCGACGAGCATCATGCTGGGGTGTCCGGTGGCCAGGTCGCCGGCCCAACGGTCCAACATCTGACCGATGAGCAGGGTGCGGTGCCCGCCGTGGAGCCGACCTCGGCGGTCATATTCGTGCAGGACGGTGAGGTCGCCGGTGCGCAGCCGCAGCGACGCCGATCCCTCCCACGGCTGAGCGAATCGGTGGACCTGGGTGAGGTGGGTGGTGGCGCCGAGGCTGTCGAGGTAGCGGAACAGCCCGCCGGGTCCGATGGCGGAGATCTGCGCGGGGTCACCGACGGCGATGAGCCGGCCGCCGACGGCGTCGAGTTGGGTGACGAGGCGGGCGAGGTCGTGGCTGGACACCTGCGACGCCTCGTCGATGATGACCCACTGCCCGGGTGCGAACTGCCAGTCGGCGGCGCGGGTGCCGGGCGGCGGCCGGTCGTGGGAGTGCAGCCACCGGGCGATGTTCTCGGTCCGCAGCAGTGTGCCGTCGGGTTGGCGGGTGGCGTCGGCGAGCAGCTGCGCGGCGGACTGCCCGACGGTGAGACCGAGCACCGGCACGCCGGCGTGCCGGGCGACGGCGACGACAGCGCGCTGGAGGTAGGTCTTGCCGGTGCCGGCGGGGCCGACAACGCCGGTGACGCGCCGGTCATCGCCGACGAGGAACCGCAGTGCCGCGGCCTTCTCCGGCGATAGACGGAACATGGTGGTGGCGGCGTCGATCGCCACTTGCGGGGCGGGGCGGGCACCGCGGCGGCCGGCGTAGGCGATGACCTCCCGCTCGGCGGCGAGGACGGCGTGGGTGGTCATCTGCAGGTCGCGGTGGCGGGTGTATTCGCTGTGCTGGTCACTGCTGCGCAGCAGCGTCGGCCCCCACTGCACGAGGGCGGGCGGTGTCAGCACCCGCAGCCCACCGAGGTTCTTGGCGATGGCCTCACCAGCGAGGGTTTGTACCCTTCGCCAGTCGGCGTGCGGCGAGTCACCGGGGGTGATGTCGAGGACCCGGCCGATGGCCAGTTCGAGGTGTTCGCGGCCGAACACGGCCCGCTCGCGGCCGAGGGTGTGCACGGCGCGGGCGAGCGCCAGGTGCACGTCGGCGCGTACGGCCGCGTCGACGACCCGGTCGCGGTCAGGCCCGGTGATCCGCAGTTGGTCGGCGGCGGTGCGCAGCACTTCCTCGTCCACACCGGCCGGTCGCAGCCGACGAGCGCGGCGCAGGACGCGCCGCGCCGCGTCGGCAGTGTCGTCGTGCACCTCACCGATGAGAATCCGGCGAACCTGACCCGGGGTGTCGAGCCCGGCGGTGCGGTCCTCGGCCTGCCACCGCTGCACTGCCTGCTCGGTGGACTCCGCGCCCTTTGCCGGCCGGCGGGTCCGCAGTGTCGCGTCCTGGGCGCGTCGACGCCACTGCGCCGCCGCCGACCGCGGTGCCGGCCCTTGTCGGTCGACGCGGCGGTTCATCTCCTCGGTAATGGCGCCGCGCCGCTTGCTGTACTGACGCAGCGACGCCTCGCTGAACCCGACGATCTCACGGATCCCCGAGTCGGCGCGGGCGGCGAAGGTGACCCCCAGGCGCTGCCGCAGCTCAAGCTCGACGGCACGCTCGTAGGCGATCCGAGCGCCCACGGTGGCGCGGTAGAAAGCGCGCCCGTCCAGGGCCAACCACTGCGGTTCGCCGTTCGCGCCGACCGTTCTGACCTTGGCGGAGACGACGATGTGTGAGTGCAACTGCGGGTCACGCTCGCGGCTCATCCGATGGTCGAAGACCAGCGCCGCCAACCCTTCGGTGTCGAGTTGACGCACGCCACCCGCGCCGGTCCGGGTGAAGGCACCGTGCCTCTGAAGGTGATCGAGCAGCGCGCGCACACCCGCGTGGTGGGAGGCCATCACATCCTGCTTGACGGTGTCGTCGCCGAAGGCCCACAGCAGCGACACGCTGTTGACCGGCGACGCGGTGACGTCGTAGGCGGAAACGGCCCGCCGCTCGGGGGCGTTCATGATGTCGTGCCACACCTTGTCGCGCTGTTCCACCGTGGCGTCATCGGGCAGGTGTGCCAGTGCGCGACGTACCGCTTCCTCGCGGTATTCGTCGGTCATCGGCGCGTAGATGCGCCATTTCTGCCCGAGCTGGAAACCCGTCGTGGGATGCCGCCCCGCACCGATCAGGTTGCGCATCTGTTTCTCGAAAACCCAGCCGCGCACGCCGAGCACAGCGGCGCCATTGCCCGCCCACCAACCGGGGCTCTCACCGCGTGCGGAAGGGTTCATGTAGTAGGGCGTCGGGCCCTCATGTCCGGCAGGGCGCAGGTCATGGCGACCGGCGGCGACCTGCTCCATGACGTAGCGGTAACCGTCGCCGGGCGAGATGCGCGTGACGGTCAACATGACTCGACCGTAGAAGATCAACTACAAATGTGGGAGTCGAGAATGCAAGGGGGTGTGTCCCCTGTAAGTGTGCAAGAGGCGAGGGGGAGAGGGTCTAGGCAGGCCAGCCGTGTTGTAGCCGAAACTGAACGGGTGTGAAGAGAAGGCGCGAGATTGTGGCTAGGTTCGAACGGTTCAGTGATTGTTGTGGGGTGTGGTCTGGCGGGCAGACTTGGGCGGTGGTTACTGTCGAGAAATGGCGAGCAAAACGGGGAATGAGGCGACTCGGGCGCTGCGGCGGCGGCAGGAACTTGAGCTACGGGCGGCGCGTGCGGTCGAGCAGGCTGCCGGGGCGGTACAGGAGGCGCAGCGGCGGCGGCAGGAAGCCGTGGCGCGGCTGGATCAGGAGGTCGGCGCGGCGGCCGAGGTTCACGGCCTGGCCGTGGCGGTCCTGGCGACTGTCCTTCGCGACGACGGTCTAGCAGCAGACTTGACCGGCGTCGACGTCGCCCGAGTGCGGTCGTACCGGCGGGGCGCGGACGGCGCGGCGGTACGGGCGCGGGTCGCGGAGCTGGGCGAGGTGCTGCCGCGTCGTCGGCGTACGGCGGTTCCTAGACCGGCACCGGCCCCCGTGCGGGGGCCGGTGGATGCGGCCGCGGGTGCTGCTGGTGGGGTGTCGGGTGGCGTCGGGTCGTGAATTGGTGAGGCTGGCCGGTCCGGGTGGGGGTCCGGACCGGCCAGCGTGGGGGCTGCGGCGTCTACGTGTAGTCGAGTCCGCATCCGGTGCAGACACGTACGGTGCCGTCGGTGTTCCACTGCATGAGTTCGTCGTCCGTGGCGGTGCAGTGTTCGGGGATGGCGGCGGGCCAGTTGCCTTCGATCACGCGGTGGCCGGGGTAGACCCAGCGTCGGGCGGCGCTGCCGTGGTGCATCACGGGCGGTCCGGGATGTGGGTAGGCCATGGGCAGCGTGACCCGGTGGCGTAGACCGGTGCCGGTGAGGTCGGTCGGGGCGAGGGGCGGAAAGTTCTTGTGTACGGCGCGGCGGTACCGGTTGAAGTCCTTGTAGGTGGGTGAGGCGAGTTCCGCGCGGTCGATCAGGGCGAGCGCTTCGTACGGCTGGGCTTGCGTGTGGTGGTGTAGTGCGGCGGTGAGGTGCGTTTCGGCGCGGGAGTTGCGGTCGGCTTGGCGTTCGGCGCGGTCGGCCTGGGTGGTCCGTGGTGCGGTGAGCTGGTGGGGGTGGGCGTCGAGGTGGGCGGCGACAACTCGCCAGACCTCGCGACGGCTGTACTTGAGGGTGAGTGCGTCGAGGTGGCCGTCTGAGATGTAGCGCACGGCGGCGTCTTTACCGCCGGGG
This sequence comes from Micromonospora sp. NPDC001898, assembly GCF_042891255.1. Taxonomy (NCBI): domain Bacteria; kingdom Bacillati; phylum Actinomycetota; class Actinomycetes; order Micromonosporales; family Micromonosporaceae; genus Micromonospora; species Micromonospora sp. NPDC001898. Next base: position 432,739 of record NZ_JBIATC010000005.1, read on the forward strand.
ATGCGGAAGTAGTTGGGTGCCCAGTCGGCGCAGGTGTGCGAGATCGTGACGAGTTCGGGGCGGGTCATGTCCACGGGCGGTGTCCTCTCGAAGTAGGGCGTTGGGTGCTGGCGCGGCCGGCTGGTGCGCGATGGGTGCGGCGATCGGCGGCAGGGGCCTGGATGGGTCAGCGGTGGGTTTTGACCTGGCGGGTTTCTGCGACGGTGAGCAGGTGTGCGGGTAGCTGTGGCAGGTGTTCGCGCCAGGCTCGGTACAGGCGGTGGGTGCCGTCGATGAGTAGCGGTGCGGGTTGCGCGTCGGGGATGTCGATGTGCGCCACGATCAGCGGTTGCGTGAGGTCGGTGGTCATGGCGTAGGCGCGATTGAGGGCGTTGTGGGCTGGCCCGATGAGGCTGATCGTGTGGGGGTTCGGTTTGTCGAGGTGCGTTAGGCCGTAGGCGGTGGCCCACGCGGTGACGTCAAGAGGGCTGGGCGTGCGGGGGGTCGCGGCGATCAGTGCTTGTGCGGAGTCGATGTCGAACACCCATGGCCCGAAGTGGAACCGCTGCGGCATCCGGCGGCGGCTCATCCGGCGTTGTTCCTGGCGTTCAGGTGGGTGTAGATCGCGACGCATCGCAGGATCAGTTCGTGTGAGGGCAGGGTCAGCAGCCGCTGTCGTTTGTCGTCGCGGAGGTTGTCCCAGATCAGGACGGTGACCGCTGCTGACCAGGTGTCGACGATGACTCCGTCGATCTTGGCGTATTGCTGGTTGGTGACGATGCGGCGCAGGGTGTCGATCAGGGTGGCGTCGCCGGTCGGGTGGGTGGCGTCGTCGGGTCGTGCTGCCTCGGGTAGCTGGGTGTAGCAGTCGGGGCAGGTGTAGTCGATGCGCGGGGGGTGTTCGGTCTCCCAGCGGCGTACGTCGGTGACGGGGATTCCGCATACCGATTGACGCGGGTCGCGTGGGTGGCGGATGTGTGGGGTCATCAGGGGCTCTCCCCGGGTGCGGGCTTCCGGTTCGGTGGTCGCTCGGGGTAAGGGGCGGAGCGGTAGAGGGCTGCGCGTTGGCGTTCGCTGGCGGGGTGCCCGGCCGGCGGGATGCCGGCCGGGCGTCCGGGGTTAGGCGGGTTGGCCGAGTAGGTAGTGGGGCCGTCCGGTGATGACCCATGCGACGTGGTCGGCCAGGCATGCGGCGGCGCGTTGGGTGAGGTGGAGCGGGAATCGTTGGGGTTGGGTGACGTGGCGGATGCAGGTGCGCAGCAGCTTGAGCCAGAGTTCGGCGAGGCGGGCGGCGGCGCGCATCTGGTGTTCACGGTTGGCGCATCGGTCACACCGGTCGGTGCGGGCGTGTAACGCGATCTGGACGGCTGCGGCGCGGATGGTGGGTAGGTGGTGGTTCTCGGTCGTGGGGGCTGCCGGCCACGCGGGGACGTGGGGGCAGAGGTCGAGTTGACCGAGAGCGGCGGCGACGGTGCGGGTGGCGGTGTCGAGCAGGGGGCGGACGTCGCGTCGGCGGTCGGGGGTGGCCAGCGTGGGCAGGATGCGCGTTGGTGCGGTGAGCGCGTTCATGTGAACTCCAGGGGTGGGGCCGGTGGGCGGGCGTGGGGTGCCCGGCCACCGGCCGCGCGAGTTACGGGCGGTAGGTGCGGCGGCGCTGCGGGGCGTGGGCTGGTACGTCGGGGATGTCGTCGTGGAAGGCGCGGATCGGTGCGCCTGCGGCCTTGGCGGCGTACATGGCGCGGTCGGCGCGGCGTAGGAGTTCCGGCGCGCTGATCCCTGCGGCGGTGTGGGCTGTGCCGGCGGTGGCGGACAACTGGACGGTGTGTCCGGCCGCGTCGATTTGGGCGTTGGCGATGGCGGCTTGCGCGGCGGCGGCGTGCGCGAATCCGGTCTGTTCATTGGTGGTGGCGACCATGAGGAATTCGTCTCCGCCGAGTCGACCGATTGTGACGGGTAGGGCCTTGAGTCGGCGTGCGGCTTCGGTGAGGGCGGCGTCTCCGGCGTCGTGGCCGTGGGTGTCGTTGATGCCCTTGAAGTCATCGAGGTCGAGTAGCGCGACGGAAACGGGACGTGCGGCGGTGAGTTGTGTTTGCAGGTGCGCGAGGATGGCGCGGCGGTTGAGTAATCCGGTGAGGTCGTCGTGTCCGGCGTCGTACTGCGCGAGCAGTAATTGCGTGTTGAGTCTGACGATGGTTCGTCGTTGTTTATAGGCGAGGCACGCGGTGGCGATCGTTAACGCGAGGTTGAGCGCGGTAAGGCTGTGGGCGAGCATGGGGAAGCCTCCGGGGTGTTCACCTCGGCGCGTGGCGGCGTGGGCGGCCGGGCGCGGGGTGTGGCTGGCGGGGCCGGAGGCGGCCGGGGCGCGGGGTGGTCCCGGCCGCCTGGCGGAGGCGTCAGCTGTGGGTGGCCGGGGCGAGGTAGACGTTCGGGTGCTGCTCGATGTTGACCGGGTCGGCGGTGAGGTTGACGGGCATGCCAGAGCCCGCCCCTCCGCTCATGGTGTTGAGGTAGAACCGTCCGTGTTCGGTCCATCGGACCGTGAATTCGGTGGCTGCCCAGTCGATGCCGTTGGCCTCGTAGGCGGCGGCGGTGATGATCTGGTTGGCGCACTTGGGAGCGACGGGGTGGGTTTCGCTCATGGTCAGGTGCAGGAAGATCACGACCACGCGGCGGCTGCGCTCGTAGGTGTCGTCCAGGGTCAGGATGTCGCGCATGGCCTCGGTGGTGAGGCGCAGGTGTTCGGGGTGGCGAGCGCGGACGCGGCGGGCGAGCGCGGCGATCTGGTCGGCCTGCTTGTAGGTGGCGGGAGATTCGCCCATCGTGTTGCCTTTCGTTGGGGGTTTTTGGTTGTGTGGGTGGGGGCTGCTATCCCCTCCCTCACACATGTAATACTACAGCATTAAGGGTTGAGCTGTCCATCCGGGATCCCTAATTCCTGCGAATGGTTTTGCAAGATCACCCGGCGGGCCGTGCCCGGCCGCGATCAGCTCGCGGTGGTGATGACGTCACGGCCCCACCCCTTTTTTGGACGCCGGGGGCGAGCTTGCTCGCCTAGGTACCGGACGGCGGTAGTCAAATCCGACGCGGGGGTTTCGAAGAAAAGATTATGCGGGGTGTGCATGATGTTTTCTGAGCCCGTGGCGGATTTTACTTCCGACGTTTGGGACCGATAATCACCGGTGCAGCCGGCGGCCAAAAAGGGGTGGTGCAGCGCGGCCGTAGGCCGCTCCTTGTTGGTGCTTGGCCCTGTGCCGGCCTTGAGGCACGAGGGTGACTGTGCGCGGAGTCGGCAGGGCGGGCCGGACTTGGGGCGAGCGCAGCGAGTGTCCGGGCTGCCCGGTGCTCGCGGGAGCAACGGTCGCCACCACCACGAACCGAGGAACCAATGGGTTGCGGACTATGGGTGGTAGGTGGCTTGAGTCAGTCCGTGTCGGTTCGTTGGGTGAGGGATGCGCGGTCGACCACTTCGACGTCGGCGGGGAATGCGACGGCTTCGGGCTGGCCGTGTTCGGCGTGGCGGTCGGTGAAGAGCACGCCGGCTTCCGCGTTGAGTCCGACGACGCGGAACGCGCCGATCAGGCGTCCGGCCGGTTCGAGGCCGAACCGGTAGTTGGTGTACTCGTGGATCCGGTCGCCGACGCAGATCAGCCGCCCACGTCGGTCGGTCAACCGTACTGGTCGGTTGGTGAGCAGTCCGCTCGCGGCTAGGTGCAGGGCGGTGCGGTAGCTGCGGTCGGTGGGGCCGTAGAGGAAGCCGGTTTCGGCGTGCTGCACGGTCAGTTCGTAGAGGCGGCGGCCGGGCTGGCGGGTCGGCAGGACGAGTGTTCTGCCGATCATGGCCGCGCCGATGCGGTCCAGTTCGGACAGGGGTGGGCTTGGCAGGGGCGTTACGGCTCCGAAGCGCAACATCGAGGCGGTGTCGTGTCGGTGGACCTGTGGGCGCTGGGAGTCCCCGGGCCCGGCGGTCAGCCACTCGTCGGGGCCAACTCGCTGCCATACCTCGCGGTGCTGTTCTACCGTCTGCACGTCCGCCGGTGGTGGGGTCGGCTCTGGCAGTGGGCTCGTGCGCCGGTCGCGCTCGTGCGGCCTCGTCTCGCCGGTCTTGGCGGCCCGGTCGCGTGCGGTCAGCGGTCGTAGGTAGGTGTCCCGTTCGCGCCGGCCGGTCGCGACGAGGTCGAGGACTTTCCGTGCCTTGGCGGCGGCCTGTTCCCGGAGGGTGGGCGGGCAGTGGTCGGGGAGTGTGAAGGTGTCCGCGAGTAGGTCTATTGCGACCTTGCACCGCCACACCATGGCGTAGCTGCCCTGCTGGCGGACGTAGAGGTGGAGGTCAGCTTCGGCCTGACCGAAGCGGCGCGGCCAGACCATGACGCGTTCATTTCCCCAGGACAGGTACGCGGTGCTCGGGGCCAGCCGGACGGAGGTCGGGCCGCCTCGCTCGCCGTGGTGGAAGGGCCAGGGCCCGTCTCCGTAGGTGATCGCCATGTCGTCGATGTCGTACGCCCAGTCGCCGTCAGCTGGCTTGCGTCCGTAGCTGTAGTACGTCGTGCCGGCGGGCTCCAGCCGCTGGACCAGGTCGTCTGCCTCGGTCTGGGTGGCGAAGTATGCGGCGTTGTCATCGACGGCTTGGCCCAGGGCGTTGACCGCCTTGTCGTGGTCGCGGGCGTAGACGCACCAGGGCTTCCCGGTGGGCCCGCGTAGCCCTTCGCGTAGCGGTGTCGCGGCGAAGTACCGGGGCGGGAACTTGTCGTGCCATTGCGAGGTGGGCGCCAGCAGGGTCCACGTCCACGCGGTGAGGTCCGCACCGGGGTTTTGGAGCATGTGCAGGGTGTCGCCGTCGATCCGGCATTCGTCGGCGCGGGGGATGTAGAGACTGCCGTTGGTGATCGTGCCGTCGGCGTGGAATCCGGTGAAGTGCAGCCGCGTTGTGCCGCTGGTGATGGTGCGCAACCCGGACGTCTCCGGGTATTGCCGGTTGATGCATAACCAGGTGCTGTCGGGTGCGGCGGCGCGTCGGAAGTCGGCGATGGTGCGCATGGGTGTGAGAGGTCCTTCCGGTTGAGGGGTTATGGGGTTCCGGGCACTTCGCCGGGGCGGTCAGTGGGGACGGCGGGCCCGGGATGGTCGCCGGCGAAGCCGGCGACAGAGGGGGGTTAAGCAGCGCGGCCGTAGGCCGCTCCGGTTTGGGGTGCTCGGCCCTGTGCCGGCCTTGAGGCACGAGGGTGATTGCGCGGGGCCGGCAGAGCAGGTCGTACGGGTTTGCGCGTAGCGGAGGTCCAGCCCCGGCCGCTGCGCACCCAAACAGCGGCCGGGGCGCCCACGAGCCGGAACCACGAGGAGGGAAGTCCCGGCGGTGGCCGGTCTGTGAAGCGTTCAGGCAGCTCGTCGAGCGTGAATGTCGATGGTGATGCGGTGGCTGGCGTGAGGACCGCGCTCGACGGTGATCGTGGTGTGCGGACCGGTGATGGCCACGATGGGTGCGGCGTTTCCGTCGGCGGGCGCGGCGGCGGTCAGGTGTCGACCGATGAGGGGTAGGGCGTGGGTGAGGTCGTCCAGGACACCGGCGGTCGGTTGCTCTGGCTGGCTGCGCATCTCGTCTCCCGGATGGGTTGGGCTGGGCGGCCGGGTGGCGGGTGGGGGACACCGGTCGGGCCGGTGTCCCCCACCGGCGGGAGGGCTAGGCGGCGTCGGGTACGGCGGTGAGGCGGAGCGTCGGGGCGGGCATGGTGCAGGCGCTGCACCGGCCCGTGTGCCAGGTGTGCGCGGCGGGCGGGTCGGTGGCGGCGGGGCAGGGTTGGCGTTGCAGTTCGGTCAGGGTGGCGGTGGCGAGGCAGCGGGGGCAGCGTCGCCAGGTTGCGGCGGGTGGGCCGGTGACGATCTCGGTGCAGGTGGTGCAGCCGAATCCGGCCTGTCGTAGGGCGTGTCCGATGGCGTCGGCGTGGTCGATGGCGCGGTGCGCGGTGGCGTTGACGCGGTTCCAATCGTCACTGGTGTGCAGGTGTTGCCATTCGGTGTCGGTGAGGGTGCGGGGGCTGATGCGGGCTTGTGCTTCGGCGCGGCCGATGAGGTAGCCGGTCCAGCCGTAGGCGCGGGTGAACGCGGTGAAGACGTCGCGGGCGTCGGTTTCGGTGAAGGTGCGGGGTAGGCGTACGCCGTGGGGCAGTCCGATGGGTTTGGGCATGGTCTCTCCCGTGCGTGGGTGCGGCCGTGAGGTGCGGGGGCGGCAGCCCGCGTCGGCGTGCTCGATGCGCGCCGACGCGGTCCAGGACCGCGAGGGGCGGGCACCGGTTGGTCGGTGCCCGCCCCTGGCGTGGGTCAGCGGCGGGTGAGGGTGAGCAGGCGGCGGTGGGCCTTGCTCTTCAGTTCGTCGGCGCGGCCTTCCATGACGGCGGTGGCGCGGGCGGCGAGGTTGTTTCCGCGAAGCGATCCGGTGGGCCGGATGGTGGTCTTCCAGTCGGCGAATTCGGTGATGGCGCGCTCGGCGGCGTAGGCGGTGCGGCCCAGGCGGGCGGCGTTGGTGTCGTAGAGGTCGGTCAGGATCTCCAGCCGCTGGGTGTGCTTGTTGATGGTGCGGGTGGGGGCGTCCTCGTCGGGGGTCTTCCACAGGTCGCCGATGACCTCGTGGAACTCGTTGATGGCGAGTTCGGTGCGGGCGAGGGCTTCCTCTTCGGCGGCGAAGTGGTCGAAGTAGTCGACCGACAGGCGCAGGGTGCGGCGGGCCTCTTCGATGCGGTCGCGGGCGTTGCGGGTGTGGCGCACGCCCCAGCGGGTGAGGGCGTCGCGGACGGCGAACCGCTCGGTGTTGCCGCAGACCGGACGCCACGGCGTGACCACGACCTGGAACAGGCTCGATCCGTCGTGGCTGTTCATGGCGACGATGAACGGCACGATCTCGTCGTTGACGCCTGCGGCGTCGATGGTGACCGTCTGCGGCAGGCGCATGGCGACGAAGACTTTGCGGCCCTCGCGCAGCGCTCCGGCGGACTCCCACGTCACGGCGTAGTCGTCGACGAGGTCCTGAAGGAACTCGAAGCCCTGCCGGTTCTGAAGCACCTCGTAGCGGGCTCCGACCACGCCGAGACCGGCGTTGGTGTCCTCCCGGATGTTGACGAACTGGTCCGCCAGGATGCGGGGCTGATCGGTGGGGGTGGCCTGGTAGAGCACGGGGCGGCGGCTGACGTTGAAGTTGATGCCGCCGAGGGTGAGCACCTGGTCGATGTCGGTGGTGCCACCGGGGATGACGTTGCCGAGCTGGTGCCACGCGGGCGTGGTGGTGTAGAGCGCGACCTGTCCGGTCGTCGTGTCCAACCCGTGTTCGGGCATCAACTCGCCCTGGCGCATGGTGAGGACTTCGCCGTTGTCCCAGCTGTCCGGGTCGGTGACCAGGTATCGGCCGTTGCCGAGGTTGCGCAGCGTCCCGGCGGAGACCTGGGCGTCGATGCCGGCCTGCTTGTCGACGGCCCGGTTGATCTGCGCGGCCCGCTCGTCGGCGAACTTCTGGTTGACGTCCGGCAGTGCGAGGGTGGTCATGACTGGCTTCGCCTTTCGTTGGGGGTTTTTGGTTGTGTGGGTGGGGGCTGCTATCCCCTCCCTCACACATGTAATACTACAGCATTAAGGGTTGAGCTGTCCATCCGGGATCCCTAATTCCTGCGAATGGTTTTGCAAGATCACCCGGCGGGCCGTGCCCGGCCGCGATCAGCTCGCGGTGGTGATGACGTCACGGCCCCACCCCTTTTTTGGACGCCGGGGGCGAGCTTGCTCGCCTAGGTACCGGACGGCGGTAGTCAAATCCGACGCGGGGGTTTCGAAGAAAAGATTATGCGGGGTGTGCATGATGTTTTCTGAGCCCGTGGCGGATTTTACTTCCGACGTTTGGGACCGATAATCACCGGTGCAGCCGGCGGCCAAAAAGGGGTGGTGCAGCGCGGCCGTAGGCCGCTCCTTGTTGGTGCTTGGCCCTGTGCCGGCCTTGAGGCACGAGGGTGACTGTGCGCGGAGTCGGCAGGGCGGGCCGGACTTGGGGCGAGCGCAGCGAATGTCCGGGCTGCCCGGTGCTCGCGGGAGCAACGGTCGCCACCACCACGAACCGAGGCATAGCAGGGGTTATGGTTTTGTGTGCTGAAGAGGCTGGTGGTTCCCCTCGTGACGCTCGCTGCTATTGCCATTCGATGCCGTTGAGTCCGTTCTGTAGGAGGAAGGTATCCACGCTCATCTCTAGTGCTTCGCGGGCGGTGGGTCCGTCTGGGCCGTACGGCTTGTTTGGGTCGCGGTAGCGGTCGAGGAATATGCAGAAGATGTCGCCGAAGTTGTAGATCATTTCGCTGCCGTTGTGGTAGTCGGTGGGGAACTGCCAACCTTGGTCGCGGTCGTAAGCGAGCGGTGTGACTTCATATCGGGGCCCGGGGATGCTGCGGACTCGGGGTAGTGGCGTCAGTCGGAAGCGGGTGAGACCTTCGAAGAGGACGACGCCGGTCGGGTTTCTGTTGTCGGCCGCGCGCAGGATTCGGATGGAATATTCGGTCGTCTCGTTAAGGTCGATGTCGGGGTACAGGGGCCGTCGCTTGGGCATTGGGCATCCTCTGGCTCGTCTTGGTGAGGGCTCTTTGGCGCTGACGTTGGCTGGTCATCGCTGCCGTTGATGAGCCGGTCCGTGGTCGTCGTCTCTGTCAGATCGATGAGTCGCAAGGCGTCGTGAGGTAGCGGCAAAGAGCGGTGGGGGTGTCGTAGAGCTTCGGGCGATGGGGTGAAGCGCGGGTCCTCGATGCTCGACCGGCGTCGCGTGGTGTTGACGTGACGGCATTGACCGCCCGCAGTGTGTCCTTCTGGTGAGTCTGTCTTGGTGATCGGCGCGCTCATGCCGCCAGCGCTAGCGCGTCGGGCTGCTTGGGGTAAGGGCCGAACGGCAGTGGTGCGTTCTTGTTGAGCTTGGCCCAGTCCGGCCGCAACTTCCGATTGATCTTGATCTGTTTGCGGTCGCGTTTCGTACGCCCGAGCGGCTTGACGTAGCGGTGGCACCCGCCGTGGCGCAGGAGTCGAATCCCGACTGCCGGGTCGTCGCGGACCTCGCCCAGCCATGCGGCGGGATTCTGCCTGGCCCGGATCGGCCGCGCCCCGAGCGAGATGAGTAGTTTCTCGGCGGCCTCGTGGCCCGCGTCCTGCTGGCGGATCTTCTGCATGGTGATCCCGTTGAGGACCGTGCCGTTGGGCAGAAGCCAGAGCGTGCGCTTGGCGCTGCGGCCGGCGATGAAGAAGTTGCCGCCCTGGTACACGAATCCGACGTGGCTCTTGAACCTGACCACGCCGTCGGCGTCGATGCGCGGCACCGGGTCGGCGAACGACAGGACCGCGTGCACGCCGGCGGCGAGCAGCATCTCCTCGCAGCGGGCGAGGAACCAGGTTTCCTGGCGGAGTGTACGGATTTGTAGGTGACGAATTCGTCCGGGCAAACGCGAGAGTGCGCGGACAATCGCGTCTATCTACGCAACTCGTTTCCAGCTATTGGAATCTTGGATGGGTCGACCATTTCGGACTACAGACCTCGTGTAGAAGATGGGGGTCGCGTTCCAGCCGCCTTCGCTCGGTCGTGGAGACTGAGGCGGGCATGGCTCGACTGGCGGTGCGCCCGACACACGGCACCCTCGAACGTCTGTTCGGTTCGGACCAGGCGATCCGGTAGGCTACCCCGCGCGGACGCGGTGAGGGGGCAAACGTTGCGCCTAGTGGCGAACAGGTATCTCGTCAAGACCGACGCTGAGCGCATCGGCGGTCAAGGCAAAATTGTCGAGGCAATCGACGGCGAAGATGGAGCCCGGGTTGCTCTGAAGCTGATCTCTCGACGCGACGCGGATGCGACGCAGCGCGCGTTCTTCCGACGCGAGGTCGATGCTCTTTACCGGTTGGATCATCCGAACATCGTGTCGTTGCGCGACTTCGGTGAGGATGAGCAGCAGGACGCCTTCTACCTGGTGATGCCGTGGTTCGACAAGAACCTGCTGCAGGAGCTAGCGGCCGAGGAGGGCTTGGGCTGGGACGACTTCGCCGACCGGTGGGGGCTGCCGTTGGTGGAAGCGCTGGCCCACGCGCATGAGCGTGATGTTGTTCACCGCGACGTGAAACCGGCGAACATCTTGATCGCCGAGGACGGCAGCCCCAAACTCGCCGATTTCGGCATCAGCAAGATCCGTAGCCAGATGATCACGGAGTTGACGCTCGTCGAGCACTTCTCCCGTCCGTACGCGCCGCCGGATCTGCAGGGCATGGCCAATGCCAGCCGGGACGTGTGGGGCTTCGCCGCGACCGCGTTGCGATGCCTGACGAACGGGCCGTTCGACGACTACCCCGATATTCGGACTGCTCTGGCCGACATCGATGTGCACCCGAGTGTGCACCAACTGCTCACTCAGTGCCTCAGCTACGACCCGCAGGCTCGGCCGCAGAGCGCGGCCGTGCTGCGCAGCCGTCTGCGGGAGATTCAGTCCGCCCGGCGGCGTAGGTTCTCCGACTACGTCCGGCGAGTGGAGGTGCGGGTGAAGGACGAGGCGGCCCGGCGGCTTGCTGCGCCGCCGCTGGACCGCGACCCCGAAGCGATCGAGCGCGCTCTGACGAGTGAGCTTGTCCAGGGTGCCCATCTGCTGCGCTACGTCGACGGCGCAGGCACCGTCTCGGCCAACACGCTGGAGCTGATCGGCCGGGACCGCCGACTGCGGCTCGCGGTGGTGCCCGGCCGACCCGAGCTTGTTCTGACCAAGGTCAACGAGGCCCCCGAAGCGGTCCTCGAAGGTCTGCGCCGACGGGGCTGGCCCGTGAGCGATCAGATCGTGTGGACATCACGTCCACAGCCACCCGAGGCGGCGATGCAGGCCAAGGAGCTGGTCCTCGCCGGTGTCGACGATCATTACCTCCGGCTCGACGACGAGCGGCATCGTCAGTTCGAGAACCGCATGTTCGACGCATGGATCGACCTGCTCGACGCAAAGGAAGCCCTGGAGATTGAGCGGGAGCCGCCGCTGGCATACACGTCGATTGACGTAGAAGGCCGACGCGTCAAGTTCTTCCTGAAGGAGGCCAGCGGCTCGGACATCCTGGGGAAGGATCGGATCTGCCGCGGACCCGCCGGCCGGCTCGCCGGCGGCCCGGGCGTCGTGATCGCACAAGACGACACGACGATCACGCTCGCCTACCCGAGGAAGATCAAGAGCCTGCCGGGAACTGGCGAGCTCGTGCGGAACATCGGCCCGACCGCAGAGGCGCTGCGCCGGCAGCGCGAAGCCGTTGTCAACGTTCGGGCCGGGATCTCGGTCCGCCCGCAGCTGCGCAAGCTGCTGCTCGACCCCACTCGGATCGCTGTCCCGGTTGCTCGCTTGATCGAGTCGTGGTCTGACCCGGAACTGGACGAGGACAAAAAGACCGCGGTCGCCGCGGCGATGGGAAGTCCCGACTTCTTCCTGCTAGAGGGTCCGCCGGGCACCGGCAAGACCAGGTTCATCACAGAGCTCGTCCAGCAGGAGCTGAAGCGCAAGCCCGACGCGCGGATCCTGCTGGTCAGCCAGACCCACGTGGCGGTCGACAACGCGCTGGTCCGGCTCGCCGAGGCCGGTGTGGCAGACCTCGTCCGGCTCGGCAAGGAGGACAACCCGCGCATCGCCGCCGAGGCACGTGAGCATCTGCTGGACCGGAAGATGCCGGGCATCGTTCGCCAGGTCAGGCAGCGGGCCGAGGCGGAACTGAAACGCCGCGCCACGGCCGTCGGCGTCGATCCTGGGCATGTGGCGGGCGCCGCGGCGATCCTTGAGCTGATCGAGGCGCTGCGTGAGCTCGGTGCCGCCCAGGCCCGCCTCGACGGCATCGACACAGTCCGCGGCAGTATGGGCGGGCATCTGCCCGACTTCGGAGAGCGGGACACCGAGGCGCAGACCGCCGCGCTCAACGACCGTGTTCAGGTGCTCGTCGAGCGGGCCGATGAGCTGCGCCAGCGTGCCAACGTGGCCTTGGACGGCGACCTGGAGCTGCCCCAGGATCTGACGCTGCAGGGCGCCCGGGACGCCTTCGACGCTGTCGTCGGCGACGACGGGCAGCTTCGCAAGCTCGTCGAGCTGCTGACCTTGCAAGCCGAGTGGTTCCAGCGGATCGAGTCGGGCCGCGAGCTGGAAGGGGTGGTGCTGCGCGGCTCCAGGGTGGTTGCCGGCACCTGCCTCGGGTTCCTATCACACCCCGCCGTGCGTGACCTCGAGTTTGACCTGTGCATCCTCGACGAAGCGTCGAAGGCGACTGCGACCGAGACGTTGGTGCCGCTGTCGAGGTCCAAGCGGTGGGTGCTGGTCGGCGACCCGCACCAGCTTCCGCCGATGCAGGAGGAAGTCCTCGACCAGCCCGACCTTATGCAACGCCACAACCTGGAACCTGCAGACATCGGGCAGAGTCTCTTCCAGAGGCTGCTCGACCACGCGCCGGTAGGTGCCCGGCGTCAGCTGACCCACCAGTACCGGATGGTCCCGGGCATCGGCAATCTCGTGTCGGCGTGCTTCTACGACGGCCGGCTGGTGTCGATGTCGACCCATGCCCTGCCCGGCTGGAAGGCGTTGTACAAGCCGGTCACCTGGCTGGACACAGGTTTTATGGCCGATCGGCACGAACGGGCCGAAGGCACGAGCGTCGTCAACCACTGCGAGGAACGCATCATCCGGCGCGCGATCACCTCGCTTCGCGGCGCCGTGGATAAGGGCGTGATCAAACCTCCGGACGGCAAACCGCTGCGGGTTCTGGTGCTGACCGCTTACAGCAAGCAAATGGAGCAACTGCGCCGCGCGGTGGCCGGACCACCATCGCCGGATCTGGAGATCGAGGTCAACACCGTCGACGCCGTCCAGGGCCGCGAAGCCGACATCACTTTTTATTCCGTCGCCCGCAGCAACACCCAACGCCGGCTGGGGTTCCTCGGACCGCTGCACTGGCGACGCATCAACGTCGCGCTGTCCCGGTCGCGCTACGGCCTGGTCATCGTCGGCGACGCCCCGTTCTGCGAGTCGATGCCCGGCCCGTTGAGCACGGTGCTGACCCACATCCGGCGCAACGGCGACACCTGCCGGATCGGAGACGCGCGCAATGGCTGACACCACCGTCACCGCGGCCCGCCGCTACAGCGACCAGCACCCCGGCTACCGACTCGCCTACGCCGGCGAAGCAGCCGTTCCGGTATCGCTGCTCACCCTCGATGTACTGGCACAGGAACGCAAGAGGCTTCCCCTAGTGGACGAGTTCGTGCTGCGACTCGCAGACCACGGCATCCACAAGATCGACAACATGGCGGCCGTTCTCGGCATCGACACGGCGACCGTCTCCGCTGCCGTCACGGCTCAAATGTCGGCCGAAACTGTCGAATACCGGCCGGACAGCTTGGGCGGTCACAAGGTGCTGCTGACCCAAGGCGGCCGGCGCGCGGTCGAGGAACTCTCGACCGTAACCCCACAACGCACCGAATACCCGCAAGCCTTCGACCGGATGCTGTGGCAACCGATCCCACACGTCCGAGCTGACCTGGTCACCCGCGCCGACGCCGAATCGCAGGGCATGCGAATCCTGCCCTCCGTCCGCACCGCCGACGTAGACACCAGCGATGTGTCCCCCCGACGGCTCAACCTCCTGCTCGACCAGACTCAGCAGGACAACGGCCGCTCGGCGATCGAAGTGCTCAGCGTCGAGGCAATCACCCGTCAGCCCCGGCTCTACTTGCCCGCCGTGCTGCTTGTCTTCGCCTCCGACACGGCCGACGACCTGCGCTTCAACATCGTCGTCGACGACTTGCTCAGCGAGCACCACGACAATGCGCTGCACCAGGTGGGCGGGGTCGAACGAACCAAGATCCAAGTAGTGCCCGCCGTCGGTGAACCGGATCTTCCATCACCGCTACGGCAGCAGCGCATACCATACGACGAGGTCCGCGATCTGCAACGCCGGGCCAACAACCCACCGCCGCAGGACGACAGCACGCCCGGCACGCCATCGAACGGAGCCAAGCAGCACGAGAGCGTCACCGCCCGCAGCGCGCTGGAAGCCCTGACAGTTCGCTCCGTGCCGCTGTTTGAGCACCGGGAACTGCTAACAACCGCGCTGAACAGCGCCCGCACCAGGTTCCTGCTGGCCTCACCGTTCGTCCGCGACGCCGTCGTCAATGGCGACTTCCTAGCCAAACTTGAGATCATGCTGCGCAGGTCCGACCTGACCGCTCACATCGGTTACGGACTCGGCCAAGACCCCGCGCACAGCGACGACAACGCCCTCAGCCGGCTGCGCGCACTCGCCCGTCGCTATCCCTTGCTCAAGCTGGCCCATGTACCTGACTCCCATCCGAATGTCCTGATTTTCGACGACACGTGGGTGAGTAGCGGCTTTGAATGGCTATCGTTCCGCGATCAGCCCACACGCACCTACCGCCCGGAGGAAGGCACGCTCGTACGCGACAAGACGCATGTGGACGAGCGACACAACTACTATGCCGAGCTGATCGGTAGGGCCGACGTCGACGCTGCCACCAGAAGCTAAGAGGGCCAGATCGATTCGTGGCTCGGCGAGTTACCCTGCGCCGATGGGTGCAGCCTCGGATCGGACAGGCCACGTTGGAGTGACCTAGCGGCAAATCGTCGCATGGGTACTTCACCACAATGACTCACTTTCCTGGTGGACTGTACGGATTCATGCCTGACGAATCGGTTCGGAGGCTCGACGTGCTGAAGATGCGTCGGCGCATCGCATGCCTATCGGGTGCTCTGATCTTGGACAATCGCCGGACTTGCGGTCTGTCGCTAACCTGAGGTGATGCTTGCCGCTGATGCACCCTCCGTGACCGACTGGATGCAGGGCTGGGGAAGCATTCTCAGCCTGGCGGTTTCCACCGGCGCGTTGGTCTTCACGGGTTGGCTACTCCGACACGAGATCCGCGTGCGCCGTGAGGAAAAGGCGGATGCTGATGCCGCGCAAGCCCGTCTCGTGGTCGCCCGCATTGTCGGCGAGGAAAGATCAGGAACGCATCCCGAAATCGGTCATTTGACCGGCCCGATGATCGGGATCCGGTGGCGGATTAGAAACCACAGTCAAGCGCCGATCTTTGACGTCTTCGTCTCCATCAATGAGTGGCGGGACGACCTTTGGGGTGATGTGGTCGAGGGCGAAGCATCGGGCACGGCCAAGTGCGATCCGCCTTTGCCATTCGACTCCTACCCGTTTGATCCTCGCGAGGCCATCATCGAAGTCGAGTTCACCGATGCGGCAGGTCTTCGCTGGCGGCGGCGCATGGGCGAGCCGCCAGAGCGGGTAATCGCTCCACCGGTTCGACGTGCCGGGCTCGGGCGGTGGATTCCTGGACGGCGGAAGAAGAAGACCGACGACGTCCCCTTCTGATCAGGAGCCAGGATTCCTGACCCGCCACGCCCACTACCTACATTGCGGCAACTGATCGGGTCCAGGGTAAAGGTTCGGTTTCCGAGTTTCCGTGTTGCCGGGCTCCGGGTCCGCCACCACCAGCCTGCCCAGCTCCAACGCCTCATGGCCGGGTTTGAGTTCCGGGAACGCGTGGGTCAGCGCCTTCTTGCTCGTCACGCAGTACGACGCCACCCCGACCAGCTTGTGGGCGCGGTAGAGGCCGAAGGACTGCCAGCAGACGACGTGGGAGCCGGCGTAGTGCCGGGGGATCACGAAGTCCGCGGCGACGGCTCGGCTGATCCGCTCAACGGTGTACCTGCTGGCGTCGAACTCTTCACCCGGGCGTGCGAGCTGCCACTTTTGACGGTGCCCGACCTCCGAGCGCAAGCACCACGGTGACAACGTGGCGACCTCGGGCAACATATCCCGACCGAGGAGAGCGAGCTGCGTCACCAGCTCACCCCGGCCTCGGCGAGCAGAGACGCGATCGTGCGGGCTTGCTGGAACGAGTGCCCGGTGTCCGTTTCAACCCGGGCGTACTCGCGGGCCAGCCCTGGCCGCAGCCGTACGGCGGTGAGGAGGTCCTTCTTCGATCCGAGCACGCACAGCGAGCAGGACAGCCTGCTCATGCCGGCGTCGTGCGGCCACGCCCAGGGCAGCTCGGACTCCCGGATCTGGGCCCACACCTGCTCTTCGGTCCAGTGGTGCACCGGGTACCAGTCCCAGACGTGTCGGCGGGTCTTGTTCGACGCCGCGGCGTTGAACGCGTACGGGATCCTCTTCGCCCTGCTCGGCGACTCCTGGAACGCGCCGACCAGTTGCCCGGCCGGCTCGGGTCCGATCCGGCCGCTGGTGTACTCGTTGACCTGGTCACCGACGGCGATCGGCTGCCCGGCACGGTCGGTCATGCCGGAGTGTGGCCGATCGGGCAGCAGCCTGGTTTCGGTCAGGTGCACCGCGACCAGGGGGTGAGCGGTCGCCCAGCGGGCCGGATGCTCGACCTTCCCGTAGAGGAACCCGCCCTCGGCGTGCTGCACGTGCAGCACCGTGCCGTCGGCGCCGGGGATTCCCGCGCGCATGGTCACCTGCTGGCCGACCAGGGCAGCGGCGATGCGCTGCAACTCTTCGACCGGCCAGCTCGGCACGGTGGTAGCCGGCCCGAACAGGAGCATCGTGGGGGTTTCGTGCCGGTGGAAGCACGGCCGCGGCCCCACTCCGGCGCGGCAGGCGCTCAGCCACTCGTCCGGGCCGACCCGCTGCCAGAAGTCATCGCCCTGACGCACTGCGTGCACCTCGGTCGGGAGGCTACGGTCGGCCACCGGCAGCGGCTGCTCGCGCCGTTCCCGCTCACACGGCACGGCATCACCGTTCTCGGCTGCCCGCTCGGCGTTGTACCGTTCGTGGGCCGTCCACGGCCTGACGTAGGTGTCGCGTTCCGCCCTGGCGGCGAGGATCAGGTTCAGGATTCGCTGTGCCTTCGCCTCGGCCTGCCCCCGCAGCGAGGGCGGGCACCGGTCCGGCACGGTGAAGGTGTCCGCGAGCAGGTCGAACGTGACGCCGTGGCAGCGCCAGATCATCGCGTTCATGCCCTGTTTCCGGACGAACAAGTTCAGGTCCGTGCTGGCCTGGTCGGCGATGTGACCGGGCCACACGGTGACGTATTCGTGGCTCCACGACTGGTAGGTGGTGTTCGGGGCGAGCCGGACGCTGGCCAGCCGCCCCTCCCAGTGGAACGGCCACGGGCCCGCCCCGTAAACCACCCCCGGGTCGTCGACCTCGTACGCCCAGTCGCCGGCCGGTGGGGTGACGCCCCACCCGTGGGCCGTAGTGCCCTCCGGGTCGGCCGGCGGGGGGAGCTTCGCGATAGCTGTCTCGGCGTCGGCTTGGGTCGCGAAGTAGGCGCCGCGGCCGTCACCGTCGGTGTCCGGACCGGCGGTGCTGACCACCCGGGCGCGTTCTGTGTCGAAGATGCACCATGGAGTGTCGTTCGGGCCGCGGTGGTCGCGGTTGAGAGGGTGGGCGGCGATGAAGCGCGGTGGGCGCAGCGCGTCGGCGGGCGCGTCGTCGGAAAGCAGCGTCCAGGTGTGCGAGATCCGATCGGTGTCAGATCCTCCGGGCAGGAAGTGGACGCTGTCGCCGTCGATACGGCACTCGGCGGACTTCGGCCACTCCAGGCGGCCATTGCGGATGGTCGCACCGTCGGCCTTCACGGCGTCGTAGTGGAGCACCGTCTTACCGCCGGTGATGGTGCGGAGTCCGGACACCATCGGGAAGGTGCGGTTGATGCACATCCAGCGGGAGCCGGGAACGGCGGCGCGCTTGAAGTCGGAGAGGTAGCGCACGGGTGGTCGATCCTTTCTTGCAGGTGGCGGTCGGCGACGTCGTCGGACAGCGCGGCCATCAGGCCGCTCCGGTTCAGCCGACGCTTTCGCGGTGGCGGGCTTGCCCGCCAGCGGTGGTCCGGCGGGCAAGCCCCCAGGTCAGGCCGGAGCGGTTGCTTCCCAGGTGCCGGCCGGGTAGACGGCGTACCGCGCGTGGGTCTTGTCCTCTCGCGTGGTGCCGTCGACGAGCGTCACGCTCATCCATGAGCCGGTCGGACGGCTGTGGGCCGGCGAGACGTCGGCGACGGGGCCGGCGAAGTGCCGCCATAGGTAGCGGCCGGAGCTGCTGGAGTCCCACAGGCCCTTTATGAGGTCGCCCGGTCGCAGCTCGCTCGCCCGACGCTCGGCGGGATCGTGGGCGGGGATCCGCCACGCCGGGGTGATGGCGAGCGGTGTCACGCCCGCGCTGACTTCAGCGGGAGGTGTGCCGTCGAGCAGCTGCTGGTAGATGTCGAGGTAGAACATCGCCAACTCGCGACAGTTATCGAGGTCGGTGACCTGCTGCGCGAACGCGGTGACCTCCGAGTCCGCGGCGTCGAGGTCCAAACCGTGGGCAATGCGCTGCGCTGCCTGCACGCAGTAGCGCTTGTGCCGCGTCGCAGAATCGGGCGGGACGCGCCTGGTCTGTGCGCGCAGGTCGACCCACTGGCCGACGCGTCGGGCGTGCTCCACGGGCCACGGGATGCCGGCGGGGGTGTCGAGTTGCTGGCCGTCGCGGCGGCGGCCGTGGATGTGGCGATAGGCGACAGTCGGGAGGTGGCCGCCTTCGGCGACGCTGACGCTCTTGGCGTTGACCCGGGTCACCTTGTGCCAGCCGTACCCGCCGACGCGGACGTGGTCACCGACACGGAAGTCGTCGCGGGTCCAGGGGACGAACTGTCCCGACTGGGCCATCGCGGCGAGCTTGGCGCGCTGGTGCGCGCGGTCCTCGCTGTCGCGGTCGATGTGCAGTTGAGCCCGGCGGCGGAACTCGTCGGAGGACTGCGGGTTGTCGCGCGAGCGTTCCCACCGCCGGATACCGGCGCTCAGCTCCTCAATGCGGTTCGCGATCGCGCGCGGATGGTGCTTGGCATCCTCGTTGTCGCGGGCGCCGTCCGCCCGGCGGCCCAGGTGAGCGGCGTAGGCGGATTCGTCGATGGCGGTGAACCGCAGCGCGTCGCTGCGCTCCTGGTCCCTGCGCGCTTTGTTCTCGCTGTGGTGCCCGATCAGGATCGGTTGGCCGCCCGGTCGGCCGGCGCTGAGCTGATCGGCGCGATCCCGGGCGGCGTCCGCGCGGGCGTCGGCTGCGGTGGCGCGCTCGGAGAGCCGGTCGGCGCGGGTGCCGGCGCGGTCTTCGCGTTCGGCTTCGCGGACAGCGGCTGGTCGCCACTGGTCGTCAATGGTGATGGTCACGGTGAAGCCGGCGGCGCGCAGGCTCTCGGCTGCGGCGTTGATCCGGTCGGTGTCGGAGAACGTGTCGCGGGTGTGCGGCAGGTGAATGCCGGCGTAGCGGCGGTAGATGAAGCCGTGCAGGGCGACGAGGTCGAGTACGCCGTCCTGGGGTGTGGACCCGTCGAGGGTGGTCCCGTCGGAGTGGGTGTGGCTGATGGTGATCACGCTTTCCGCCTTGGTCGTCGTGGGGCTGTTGGTTACCGCCGGGCTGCTGGTCGGCGTGAGTGGCGCGGGTCGGTGGTCGCCGGCCCGCGCTAACTGGGGCTACGGGGTTACGGCGATGTGGTCGAGCCGGGCATGAGGGAACAGAACGCGGACTGGCAGAGGGCGGCCGTCAGCGCTCTTGAAGACGGCCATGCAGGCGCGGCAGAGCGGTTCGCGCGTCGTGCCTGGCTCGCCGGTCTCGATGTCCGAGCCGTCGGGGCGAAGGCTGCACCGGGTGAAGTCGTTGATCCAGACGCTCGGCACCGTCTCGGGATCGCAGAAGATCATGTTCAGGCAGCGGATACACGCGGCGATGAGAACCATGGAGCCTGTTTCTGCCGTTTGGTCTTCCGAGTCGTTCCACATCAACGCTGGCCTCTCCCATCGGTACGCCGTACAACTTGCCTTGCATCTTTAATAATACAGCATCAAGGCGTCGGGTGCGAGGCGAGGGACGGGTGGTGGTAGCGGCTGTTCGCGTTCGCGGGCGGGCCGATCACGAGGGCGGTCGCGTTGTCGGTGCTGCCGGCTTGACGCGCGGCGCGCACCAGCCGGGTGGCGGCGTGCCGGGGATCCCTGTGTACGCGCAGGACGCGGCTCATCGTGTCGGGGGAGAGGTGGCGGTGGACGCCGTCGCTGCACAGCAGCAGTCGGCCGACCGGACCCAGCACGCGGATGCTGGCGATGTCGCCGCGCCCGATAGATGCGCGGATGGTGTTCTCCGCGCGCGGGCCGATCCACTCGGCGGGCATGCCGGTGTCGCGCATGTGCTGCGCCTCGGTGTGGTCGATGGTCAGCTGCGTCAGCGCGCCGGCCTCGTAGGTGTAGGCGCGGGCATCGCCGCACCAGGCGATGTCGAATCCGCCACCGATCGCGGCGTCGATCGGTGCGGCGACGACAGCGACCGCGTTGCCCTCCTGGCCGACCGGGGCGTGGTCGTAGTGGCGGTGCCAGATGGTGCGCGCGGCGTGAAGGCCGGCGGCGGCTCCTCCGGTCGCTGCGGCAGCCGCCGCCGACCAGGCGGCGGTGTAGGCGGCGGTGGCCGGTTCGTAGTCGTCACCGATGCCGTCGGTGACGCAGAACGCCTGCTGACCGGTGCTCGGGTGGCGGTACGCGGCGGCGGAGTCCGCGTGTACCCGGCGTGGGCCCTGGTCGTAGGCGGTCCAGGCGGAGTGCAGGAGGTCTTCCGGGTGGCGGTCGGCCGCGTGGGCGCAGTCGACGCACAGGTGGGGCCATCGGCGTTCGGGGATGTGGAAGAACCATTCGAATCCGCAGGCGATGCAGCGCGTCATATTGCGCTGCCAGGTGTCACTCCAGCGGATGTACGGGTCGTGGTCGATCTGTGAATTCACCGGCGGTACCTCCATTGTGCGGTCTTGGAGAGAAGTGGTCGACCCGCTGCGGCGCTTGGGAAACCTCTCTCACATCGCCACTCTATTAATCATACATTACTTGGTCGGTGTGTCAAGGGAGGTCAGGATGCGGTGCGATCCCTGGCGGTGCACCTCTACACCCGGGCGGGTGCGGTGTCGCCCTGCCCCTGATCCGCTCGGCTTGCCTTGAGTCGATGGCGGACGGAATGACAGTCCCTTTCCCGCGAACCCGCCGCCGTCCGGCGGTCACCTAGGAGCCCTAGCGTTCCCGCCGCAGGCGCATGTGGAAGCACGCAAACCGTTGGTGGGCGGCGACATCGACCGGGGCGCAGTCTCTCCGCCTAGCCGTTGAGGCGGCTGGCGAAAGGTGGTACGGCGTCGACGACGGGGTGGCGCACCTGTATGGCTGTAGGGGTTATTCGCTGTGGGGTGGAGTGTTCGGCGCGAATGTGCCGTCGAAACTGCGGATCAGGACACCTTGCTGGTGAAGCTCGGTCAGCGCGCGGCGGACCGTGCCGGGGCTGACTGTGTACCGGGTGCCCAGCTTTGCTTCGGAGGGTAGAGGCTGGCCTGGCGTGAAGGTGCCATCCGAGATGTCCTGTCGGATCGCGGCCATGGTGAGTCGATACTTCGCTGCGGTGGGGCCGGTTTCTTCGGTGCGTACTGGAGGGCCCGCTCCGGCACCGCGGCCGGGTCGGTTGTTGATCCACTGTTCCACGCGCTGGCGTGTCCAAGAGCGGATGATGCCGCGCTTCGGCGCAGGTTCCTCCAGGTCAGGGCGGGGAAGGTATCCGTCTTCGCCGCGCTCCCACGCTGGTTTGCTCATGTCGACGTACTTGGACCATGTGCTGGCCTTGGCGTCGATGAGTGCCCGGAACTCGACGGCGGGAATCAGCTCGCTGGGGTCGCCGTCGAGGGTGATGGAGTGGACGCGTGCTCGGGACGTCTCGGCGATGTCTTCGAGCGTGGAGGCCAGGTCATCGAGCGGGTACAGCAGGACGCCCTCTGGGCCGGGTACTGGGGCGGGCCATCCGGAGCCTTCGGCGCGGCGCTTCGGGCTGGTTTGGATTGCGATGGTTTGTTCGCTGCGGCCAGTGAACTCGGCGGCGCCGGCGCGGTCGGTCATCCGCCGTCCGTCGACGACCCGAATCTTCACGTCTGTTCCTGCTCGGATCGGGGGCCAGTGTGTGCGGCGGCCGGGAACATGCACCCGCGAGCGGGTGCCAGCAGCGCCCCGGCCGCCAACCAAAAACCTCGACAACGAGCAGATGCGCGCCGTGAGATCGGTGCCGAGTGTAACAGCGTCGTGCCACAGGAATCTCCTGCTGTTGAGGGCGGTCGATGGTGATGTCATGAAGGTCCTGGTCCCTGCCAAAGTTGAGATCGTGAACATGATGTTACCTTTAGTGACTTCCACGAAAGTAGCGGCCCGGCGCGTCGGCGTCGGGCCATGGAGCGTTCGGTGCGGAGCGCGAGGCCAGAGTTCGTCCCTGAGTGGGTAGCGGTCAGGATGGACGGGGGTTGGCGTCTCGGCCTTGCTGAAGTTGTATCCACGGGGCATCGCGCTCGTGGGCAGATCGATGCGGTGGGGGGTGCCCGGACTCGCCGGACACCCCCCACCGCGCTCATGCAGCGGTGCGTTCCTGCACCGCCGGCTGCAACAGGTGATCGTTTACGCCGTCGCTGTGTTCGTCCGCGTCGGGCTGAGGATCGGTGGACGTGGGCGTTGCGTCGTCGCTGGCTTCGGTCGGTGAGCCGTTCGGCACGACGTGAAGAAGCGGCGTGGCGTCTTCCGAGTCGCCGTCATCGGAGTCGTCGTCCTCGGCGTCGCCCTCGCCCTCGTAGTCGTCCTCTTCGGGGTCGGGGTCGCTGTCGGACTGGTGGGTGGGCTTGGCCGTCAGCGACTCACGCAGCTCGCTTTCGGCGTCGGAGAGGCCGTAGCCTGCGGCGCTGAGGCGGTCGAGCCAGCTCAGCGCTGGCCCGCTTCGGAAGCGGTACGGCGCGGCGAGGAAGTTGTTGAGGTTCCTCTCGTTACCAGCGACCCAGCGACCCACCAGCAGACGAACGAGGCGAGCTTCCCCCGCGTCGTTGATGTCGATCTTTTCGGGGGCGATGCCAACCAGTCCGGTGAGCAGTTCGTGCTCGTCCCGGCCGCTGTCGGGCAGCGCCGGATCGGCCAGCGTCGCGCGCAGCGCGTGAACATAGAGCGCCTTCGCGGTCTTGGCGTTGCCGAAGGTCTGCACCACGAACGAACGGCGCAACTCGCCTGCGGTCTGCAACGCCGTGTGGAGGGCTGCGGTCTTCGCCGCCTCGCTCTCCTTGCGGGCGATCTCGGTGGGGGAGACGTACGTGCTGTACACACCGTGCCGCGTGAAGCCATGTGCGTCGGGGTTGAGGCAGATCACGACCACCTCAGCGTCGTGCCCGGAGGTGTCGATGAACGCGGCGAATCCAGGCTTGCTCCGCACGTCGGCGTCCTTCAACGACTCGCCCTCGGGGCCGCGCAGACCCTTGACGGCCACCTCGCGGCTGCTGTGCGGGAACCCCTTCGGCTTCCCGACGACGACGACGCCGGCCTTGTCCAGCTCGGCGCGCAGCTTCTTGGCGGTATCTGCGACTCTGCGCTTGCGCTTCTCGCTGGCGACCTGGTGCCGCAGGCCCCATGTGGTGCCGCTCTTCTTCAGGATCCGGTCGAGTGCTGCCTTGTCACCGTCGAAAGCGGCGACTTCTGCGGCGTCCTCCAGCGTCAGGTCGCCCTTGTCGACCGCGCTCTGGATCTGAGTGCCCTGCTTCGCCAAGGTCAGGGACCGCTCGACGTGGGCCTTCTTGCGCCCGGTCCGCTCCACGATCTGCTCGGTGGTCCAGCCCTCCAGGGTGAGCTGCCGGTAACCACCGGCCTCCTCACTGGCGGTGAGCGCCTTGCGGTGCAGGTTCTCCTGCAACATCGACGCGATCTGCTCGGCGGTGAAGTCCGCCATCGCATCGTGCACCAGTACCGGCACTTCCAGCGCCATCGGTGAACCCAGCTCGATGGCCTCGATGGCGGCGGCCCGGCGACGCTGCCCCTGAGTGATGTAGATGCCATTCGCGCCCGGCACCCCGAGCAGTGCCTGGAAGACCCCGCTCTGCGCGATGCCGTCCCGCAGTTCGCTCAGGTCACCCAGCTCCTTGCGGATCTGGCGCGGGTGGACGCGAAGGTCTCGCGGGTCGGCCCACACCAGTCGGGGGCGCACCGAGCGCGTCGTGCTGTCCGCCTCGGGGCTGCCCTGCGCCTCCTGGCTGTTCTGCGGGTCGGGGTTGTCGAGGATGCCGACCGGCTGATCAATGCCGAGGGCTTCCGGCCGCAATACTTCTGCATTGGTTTCCAACACGACATGACTCCTTGGGTGAGGTTTTTGGTCGCTAACCCGGGCTGCCGTCCGGGCTAACAATTTAATATTACAGCACTCGGGTCCTTGGTGCAAGTGAGACCACTTGTTTACTTGAAGTAGTCGACCGGCGTCTTGGCCAAAGATGAGCGGGAGCCGGGGCGCGATGATCGCCGGCCAGGACGCGCCGCAGCATGTCGGCCGCCTTCACGGTCGTGCGGGCGGCGAAGGCGTGCGAGTTGGTGCCCGGCCAACCGGATCGGGTCGCGGGTGAGGACCGAATCCGCCCACGGGTCTGGCAGCGCGAAGACCGGTGCTGGCCTTTCACTGCTGGAGGTGGTCATGGTCAACTGCTCAGGATAGGGCAGATAGGGCGGGGCGGGATGCCGAAGCTGCGCGCCGCCCGTCCGAGTCGTGACCGGCTCGGACGAGCGGGGAGCGGTGACGGGTCAACCGGTGCGGGCTTCGGCGGCGTTGCTGAGGAACGTCAGCAGTGCCACCGCCGGGTAGAAGAACTCTGAGTCTCCGTGCCAGGGATCGCAGAGGCCGCCGTTGTGCCAGTCCGGTGTGCCGTCGGACATCTCCTCGACCGTTTCGATGAGCTCCCGCTCGATGAGGGCGTAGTGCGAGCGGCTATCGGAGCCGGCCGTGTGCACGGTGATGTGCGCCCCCGGCGCTGCTGCCTCCAGTGCTGGTGGGGCGGCCTGCTGGGGCTCGAAGCGTACGGTGGCGCTCACCTCGTAGGCGCGGCGGTGCTCGCGCGCCCAGGCGACGGCCGCGTCGACGTGCTCGCCGCTGATGCACACGCGGTCGTTGCCCTTCCACCGGCCCATGTCGCCCGGCCGCAGACCTGTCGCCTCGCGCAGGCTGTCCACCTGCTCCTGGGTGGTAAAGCCGAAGACGAAGACGTACCGCTCGGTGGCGACGCCGCCAGCGGCGGTCGGCGCGGCGGTTGCGTAGCGTGTGCTCATCGCCGACCCTCCGAGTAGACGTTCTCGCCGCTGGAGTTGAACTCGCCGATGAGCGGTAGCAGTGCTGGGGGCATATCGACGCTGTCGACGTGGACGAATACCCCGTCGTCGCGGCGGCGAATCGACAGGTCGACGCCGTAGGCGGTGATGATGATCTGCTCGCCTCGGTCGTTGGTGTTCGGATCGGCCAGGTAGGTGCGCAAGCTGAGCGCGTCGAGCAGTGTCTGCGCGGCTGCCACGGTCGCCACCGCCGCGTCCCCGGCTGCCGCTTCGTCGGTGGACTGGTGGAAGGCGGCGAGGCTTGCCCGCAGTCGATCGAGCGCCGGCGAGACCACCGCCGGGCTGTGGTCTGGACGGTTCATGGTGCTCCTCCAAGGGTTGAGACTTCCGGGTGAACCCGGTGCGGGGGTGCCGTCTCCCGCGCAGGGCCGTGGCACTCACATCGACAGGTGGGCGCTATTCGTGCACTAAGCGCAAGTCCGTGGTCCTAGACGAACCTGATGGCGTGGAGCCTTCGGTTGGCTGGCTGGTGTGAGACATCGACATTGGCAAGGTTGGCCAAGTAAGCGGCGTCGCCGTCAAATTGGCGAATGATCTGCGAGGCGCATCGAGTGATCCTGTGGATGTCGTACGGATGCGGGCTTCCGTAATCCAGATCGAAAGCGCCTCGCAGTTATATAATACCCTTTATCGGAGTGGGGCAGGAGTCGCAGTTGACGTTTGTGGAGCGATCTACAACACAGCGGCCTGATCGGTGAAATCGCAATCAGCGCCATTGGGCGAGTTGGCATTTCGCGGAAGGTGGAACCTTCAGGTATCGTGAATGGGACGGCGCTGCTCGTTCCCCCGTGCGAGCAGCGCCGCATCACGACTGACGCGGGTCGCGTCCACGGCCTTGCCGCTCGAAAGATCGATCCGCTCTGAGGGCACCGGCCCGGGTCCGAATCTCGCGTTCGTGCGGCTCGCTTGCCAACGAGCGCATAGCGTCGCAGGTGTCGCCGGTCGAACGGGGGAGGCGACGTGCGGCCACCGATTGAGCCCATGCGCGCTGTCGGCGTCTCTGAATTGCCCGACCCGCGCACCTACCGCAGACGCGGCGAGGTGGCCTATGAGCCCAAGTGGGACGGTTCTCCAGAGACACTGATGTGTCTCAGCTGAGGATCGATGCGTATCGGTTCGCCGTCTCGTCCGTTGAGTGATTGGCATGCTCGTCGATCGCTCGCGGGGTTCTCATGCACCTGTTCTTCTCCGATGTACCGAAGGCCCACCGGGCTGGCGGCATAGCGGGCCTTGGCGCCGCGGAGCTGTCGGGCTTGTTGGCGAGGTGGGCTCCTGCGGTGGGTACGCCGATCGTGTTGTCGGAATCGATGACGCCGGTGGAGCCGCTGTGTTCCTGGTTCCGGGAGTTGAGCCTGGATCGGCGCAGCGTGAAGACGATGCGGGCGTACGCGTACACCACGACGATGTTGCTGCGGTTCCTGCTGGCGCGGGGTGCGGATCTGACGTCGGCTACCGAGACGGATCTGCAGGAGTTCCGGCGTTGGCGCCTTGATGACGCGGAGCAGACGATCAGCGAGGCGGCGTGGGATCGCGATGCTGCGGCGATCGGCAGCCTGTATGACTTCTTGGTCCGGCGGGGCATGATCGCCCGTCGGCCGTGGCGGGCCACGGGCCGAGGCCGGCGTTCGTTGTCGACGGGGGTCAGTCGTGATCTTCGGGTCCGGCACATGGGCTTGGAGCAGTACCTGTTCCTGCGGGATGTCGGGTTCGGTGGGTTGGCTGCGAGCGCGGGCCTTGACGAGCGTTTCCGGGGCTGGCGGCCGCATCGCAACCGGGCGGCGTGTGAGTTGGCGCTGCTGACCGGGATGCGGATCCAGGAATGGTCCACGGTGTTGCTGCCCGAGCTGGGGCTGCTCGGTGACGGTCAGGCGCGGGCGGTGGAGTTCGAGCTGGGGGCGTGCGCGAAGTTCGGGCGCCCGCGGAGGGTCTATGTCCCGGCCGACGCGGCCGAATTACTGGGTCCGTATTTGCTGCTGGAGCGTCCGGAGATCGTTGCTAAGGCGCAGTCGGTGTTGCGGCGCCGGCGGCGGGAACTGTTCGTCGTGACCCGGCTGGAGGCCGACGGCGCGAAGGTCCGCGGGCTCTTGGACGGTGCGGTGGTGACCCGGTCGGTGCGGGGGATGGATCCGCGGCTTCGCCGGCTCGCGGTGCTCGAGACCGGGGACGGTTTGGACCCGCTGGCGTTGTTCGTGGGCACGGGTGGACGGATGCTCACGGCGTCGGGCTGGGATCGGGTGCGTTGGGCGGCCTGGGACCGGATGAGAGCTCAGGCAGGTGACGGGCAGGCAGGGTTGTTGCCGGGCCGCTGCTGGGTGTTTCATGACCTGCGGCACACGTTCGCGTTGCGGTTGCTGATCTATCTGACCGAGCTCGCGTTGCAGGAGCTTCAGCGGCGCGGGGCGAGCATGGCGACGCTGCTGGAGCACATGAGCGGCAACCCGCTGTTGCAGGTCCAGCGCCGGCTGGGCCACGCCAGCCCAGCGACGACCTACCGATACATCCGTTATCTGAAGGACCCGATGCGCGATGTCGCGCAGGCGTTCCGAGCCTGGACCGTGGCCGGCGGAGCGACCTACGCCGAGATCGCCCGCCACGCGTTGGACGGGCAGGCCGATGCCCCGCAGAGGTGAGCACCGGGCGGGTTTCCCGGCCCCGCAGAGGGCCGCAGCACCCGTCGAGCGGATCGGGGGCCGGCAGGTGACGGTCCCGGCGACGGGCGCGGCCGGATTGAAGTCCGCGACGGTGCAGCTGTCGTTCGAGCCAGGAGCGTTTCGATGCGGGCGGCTGGCGGCCGAGTTCGCCGACGAGTGGGTGGAACTGGTGGCGGCCGCCCGATTGCGCGAAGGCGCGGCTCGTTCCTACCTGACGGCGGTGAAGGTGTTGCTGGCGCACGTCGACGCGACGATGCCGGACGCGGCCGCGGCGTCGTTGGCGCGCGGCGAGCCGGATTTGCAGCGGGTGGTCGCCGACTGGGTGCGGGTGCTGCCGTCGCAGCGCCGGCCGGGTTCGCGGACGCCGGGCTGGCATGCGGGCCGGGTCCGGGCGTTGATCGCCCGGCGCATGGAGCATCCGGGCCGGTCGGTGGCCGCTGGGTGGCAGGGGTGGGTCGACGGCGCGGTCGGGGTTCGGCGGGGTTCGAGCAGTGAGCTGGACGAGTTCAGCCGAGCCGACAAGAAGAAGCTGATTCGAGCCGCATTGGTGGCACGCCGGGCGACGACGGCCCGGATCCGGCGAGGCCGGGCGCTGGCCGCCGGTGGCACGGATCCGGAACGCGGCGGATGGCTGGCGGTGGAAAACCTGTTGTGGGCGCTTTGGTCGGACTCAGGCGCCTGCGAGCAGATCCCGGACCGTTTACCGCCGGCGGCGCAGTTCCCGGCCGCCCTACACAAACTGGCGCCGGGCGGGGTTTGGCACAGCAAGCGGCACTTGGTGCAGTTCCTGCTGGCGGAGCTGTTCGTGACCGCGTTGGATCTGCATGCCTACCGAATTTTGTTGATGGCGGCGACCGGCCGGGCGCCGGAGGAGATCACCGGGCTGACCGAGGACGATCTGGAGTTCGGCCCGCACGGGGTGACGATCACCTTCACCAAGGGCCGGGCCCAGGTGCGCCGCCGGCAGACGTTCACCGCCGAGTCGGATGAGGCGGGGACGCTGCATCCGGCGGGGTCCCGGCTGGACGCCGCGGAGATCGTCGCCGAGTTGCTGGAGTTGAACCGGCCGCTGGCCCGGCTGGCCGGGATCAGTCCGGTGCCGTTGTTCCTGCGGGTGTCGCGGCCGGGCGCGGCGCTGGTGGCCAGGTTGCTGACCCGGTCGAGGGGTTACGCGTTCACTGACTGGCTGCGCCTGCACGGTGTGACGGTGTCCGGGCCGGCGGACATTCGCCGGCTGCGCAAGTCTACGAAGGTGGAGAAGGCGATCGCGTTCCGCGGCCGGATCAGCGACATCGCCGACGACCACTCCGAAAAGACGTTCCGCGGCCACTACGCACACGGCACCACCCTACGCGTGATCGCCGGTGAGGTCATCACCGCCGCGCAGCACCGCTGGCTGGACACCGCGTTGGCCGGCCCGACAGTCTTGGACGAGAACGCTGCCCAGTCGCTGGCCGACCCTCAGACCGCGACCGTGCTCGGGTTGGATCCGGCCGAGGTGGAGGCGCTACGGTCCGGGCAGCTCAACATGGGTGTCACCGACTGCACGGACCCGTTCGCGTCGCCGTTCGGCCGGCCCGGACAGCTCTGCCCGGTGGCGCCGCTGCGCTGCCTGGAATGCCGCAACGCGTTCGTGTTGCCGTCGAACCTGCCGCAGCTGCTGCTGTTCGCCGAGCACTTGCAGAAGCTCGCGTTGCGGCTGACCCCCACTCACTTCCACACGTTGTGGGGGCAAAGCCGCACGAACCTGGACGAGGTGCTGAGCTCGCGCACGGCCGCCGAGCTGGCCGAGGCGCGGCGGCAGATCGCCGAGGACGGCATCGTCCTGGTCCTGCCGGCGGCTACCAGGGTGGAGTTCGACGCATGAGCAGCCCTCACCCGGCGGCGGTCGGGCGGTCGGCGTTCTACCGCGACGACGAACCGGTCGTGCAGTCCCATCCGCTGCTGCCGGGCGCGATCGTTCCCCGGTTCGGCGATACCGGCCGCTGGGACCTGAACGGGGTAGTGCATAAGGCAGCGCATCATCCGCCCGTGGCAATCCGGCTGTTGTTCCATGACCTGCAGGGAGGCTGGAATCTGCTGGCGCGGGAACTGGCGATGCTCTGGCTCAACCCCCGCCACCCCGCAGTGCTGGCCGCCGGTGTCCATCTGCGGCCCGATCCGCTGTCGGCGATGACGGTCGCTCAGCGCATCGCGCAGCTACGGCCGCTGGCCCGATTCGGTGTCGAGCAACAACTCCCCGCCGATCTGCAGGGCTGGAGCATCGAGGACGTCAAGGTCTACGTCGCTTCTCGGCAGGCGGCCAGCGAGCCAGGCACCGTCTGCAACATGGTGCACGTGATCAAGGCCCTGCACCGTTTCCGGGACGCGTTGAGCGGGGGCGGCCTGTCTTGCGACCCTTGGCCTGGCATGTCGCCGAATGCGGTGGCGCACCAGCCGATCGTCGCGCCGCTGCGCACGCCAGCGATCCCGCCGCAGACCTGGTTCTCGCTGATCCGTAACTGCTGGGCCTACATCGACGTGTTCGCCGACGACATCCTGCGGGTCAGCGCCTACGCCGACGATCTGCGGTCCCGGGCGGTCAGCGACGCCGGCGGCGACCAGCGGCTGCAGGCCTGGCTGGCTGATCCGTCGACGAGGGTGCCGATGCGCCGCGCCAAAGGCGCCGAAGGTGACGGCAGCGTCGCCCACCTCAGCGTGGTGACCCGGATCGTCGGGGTCGGACCGTCGTTCTTCCAGGTCAGCAAGCCGCACGGTCAGGTCCGACGGGACGCCGTCGCGCGTCTGGTCACTGCCGGCCGCTGCCATCCCGGCCTGCTGCCCGACCTCGCCACGGTGACCCGCCCGGACGGCACCCGCGGGCCTTGGCACGACAACCTCGGTCCTCGCCAGGTCGCGATCGAGCGGGTGATGCTGCGCAACGCGTGTTTCATATTCACTGCGGCGCTGTCGATGATGCGCGAGTCGGAACTGCGCGCGATCACCAAGGACGCGCTCGTCGACTACTACGGCAGCCCCGCCGTTCGGTCCGTCCGGCAGAAACTCGACCCCGACCTGCCGGTCAAGCACTGGTGGATCACCCCGCCGGTCGCCCGCGCAATCGAGCTGGCCGGCCGGTTATCGCGCCACGACCAGCTCACCTTCGCCGCGGTGACCGACACCTGGTCCGGTGAAGGGTTCGCCAGCATCGCCGCCATCGCCGACTTCATCGACCACGTCAACCGGTGGCGGCATATCAGCGGCTTGGAGGCGATCCCGGACGGCAAGGTCACCCCGCACATGTTCCGGCGCACCATGGCCATGCTCACCCGCGAGTTCCCCGGCTCAGAGATCGCCGTCGGGATGCAGCTCAAACACGTCACGACCCGCGCGCTGGCGAACCGGGTCACCGGCAGCTACATGGACACCGACCCGTCCTGGGCCCGCCAGCTGGACGCGGCCATCACCGACCGCCGCTTCGAGCGGCTCACCGAACTGTTCGACGCCGACACCGCCGGCCAGACCGTCGGATACGGCCCCGGCGCCGCCCGGCTCCGGGAAGCCTTCGCCGCGGTCCGGGCACAAGCCGAGCAGCTCCGCGCCACCGGCAAGGCCCGCCGCGGCGACATCCGCGTCGAACACGACCTGCTGCGCCGCACCCGGATCAACATCCGATTCGGCAAGCTCAACCACTGCACCATGAACGACAACGACCCCGTCGGCGCGAAATGCCTCGAAGACGCGATCGCGCCGCCCGGGCACCGTGGTCCGCTACTGGACCGCTGCCAGCCCGGCCGGTGCACGAACAGCATCATCGCCGGCGAACACCTGCCAATCTGGACCGCCGAGCGGTCCTCCCTGAACCGGCTACTGGACACCGGGACGCTCGCGCCAAACCACCGCCGCCGCATCGAAGCCGAGCTGAGCGAGGTCGAGCACGTCCTCAACCGGGCAACCCCATGACCGCCGCTGTTTCCCCGG
The DNA here is from genome assembly GCF_042891255.1 of Micromonospora sp. NPDC001898. Classification (NCBI taxonomy): domain Bacteria; kingdom Bacillati; phylum Actinomycetota; class Actinomycetes; order Micromonosporales; family Micromonosporaceae; genus Micromonospora; species Micromonospora sp. NPDC001898. The sequence goes on from NZ_JBIATC010000005.1 coordinate 464,531, forward strand.
CCACCCGGCGCCAGCTGCTCGAGGCGATGCAACGGCTGCTTGCCGGCACACCCCAGCACACCGACGGCCGGCTGACCAAGAACAACCTCTACCGGGAGGCCGGGGTCAGCCGAGCCACCATGAACCGCGCCAGCGACATCCTCGCCACCTGGGATGCCCACGTCAGCAGAAGCCCGGCCGGGACCGCCGCCCGCCGCCGCGACGACGACCTCGACCGCCTGCGACACGATCTGAAGGCCAGCCGCGCGCGTTGTCGCGAGCTGCAGCACCACCTCGACGCCGCGGCCACCGTGATCGCCGCTCTCGCCGCGGAAAACGACGCCCTGCGCCGTCAGAACGCGGACACGGCGTCGCGCCTGGTAGTCCCACTACGGCGGGACCCGGCCGGACGGTGAGGCATGATCAGCTGCCGACACCACCGAGTCGGCGGTCTTCGTTTCCACCCTGACGCCAGGTACCGGATGCAAGTCACACGGCCCCGAACGTGCGCTCGCGGTGGTTTCTGAAGCGGGGTGTCGGCATCGAGAAGAGTGATCACCGTGTGGGGCTGCCGAACCGGACGCGGTTGCCGTCGGGATCGGCGGCGATGAACTCGCGGAGTCCGTAGTCGGTGTCCGTGATCGGGCCGATGCCGTCGACCGCCTCTTCCTTCAGCCGTTTCCACAGCTGCCGGGCGTCACCGATATGAACGAAGCACTCGCCCGGTGAGACAGCCCCGTCTGGCTGGGAGAAGTGCAGCTCGGCGTCACCGCTGTTGAGCAGCAGATAGCCGGGGTAGCGGTCGGTCTCGATGAAACCGATCCGCGTCCAGAACGCCGCGGTCCGGTCGAGGTCGCCGCTCGGCAAGATCGGGATAGCGGTCCGGGCCTGTTCTAGGCTCAACGCGTGGGCGTGCGGACGGGCCCAGCGCACCAGCGCCTTCAGTGACGCGGCCGGCAGCCGCCGCACCACAGCGAAGGTGGTCGCCCGCCGTGCCGCCCACAACGCGCACCCGGTGCACACGAACACACCCGGCGTCATGCCGAGCTCGGCGACCTCGTCGGCGGCGAAGGTGTTACCGCAGCAGCCATATCGACGGGTCGGATCGAGCCATCGGCCGGCGTCATCACACGACCCTCTTCCTCAACGCCCTGGCCAGGTCGGCTACCTCGGGCAACCCGGCGAGGCTCCCGGACTCTGTCCGGAAAACCCGGCAGGTCAACCCCGCCGGTACCGCTTCGTTTCCGAGCAGGTCGACCCCGTCGATCAGGAACGTCGGCGACCCGGCCAAGCCGGCCGCCGCAGCCTCCGGTTCGCTGCTGACCACCACGAATTCGACATTCACCGCGGCCTGACCGACAGCGTCCAACGCCACCCGCAACCGTTGTCCGGCCGCCCGTCAATTCGGGCAATCCGCGAAATACACAATCGACGCCCTCACCCGATCTATTCTGCCCCTTCGGACCGCTGAAGCAGTGGTTCAGCCCCGCCTCCGGCAGCAGGGAGGGGAGGGTCGTACCGCGCGGCGCACAAGATCGCCTCGCCGTCGTCGGCGAAGGGTTCAGCGGGGCTGCACGGCGTCCTTGTCTTCCGATGCATTCGAGGGGTGCGGCGCGGGCTCGTCCGGCGTGCTCACTCGGGTGGCCGGGTCGTTCGCCGTTCGTGGGCCTCGCCAGAGGTAGAGGACGGCGGCGAGGAAGATGATCAGGGAAGTCCAGTCGTTAAGGCGCAGGCCGAGGATGTGGTTGGCGTGGTCGACGCGTAGGGCTTCGATCCAGGCGCGGCCGACGGTGTAGGCGGCGACGTAGAGGGCGAACGCGCGGCCGCCGCCGAGCTTGAAGCGGCGTTCGGCCCAGATCACCAGGCCGGCCACGCCGAGGTCCCACAGGCATTCGTAGAGGAACGTCGGGTGGTAGAGGGCGACGGTCGGGGTGTCGGCGGGTCGGTGAGCAGGGTCGATGTGCAGCGCCCACGGCAGGGTGGTGGCCCGGCCGTAGAGTTCCTGGTTGAAGTAGTTACCCCACCGGCCGATGGCCTGGGCGACGACCAGGCCAGGTGCGAGGGCGTCGGCGTAGGCGGTCAGGGCGATGCCGCGGCGGCGGCAGCCGATCCAGGCGCCGAGCGCGCCGAAGGCCACCGCGCCCCAGATGCCGAGGCCGCCGTCCCAGATGTACAGCGCCTGGATGGGGTGGTGGCCGGCGGTGAAGTACAGCTCTGGGTCGGTGATGACGTGGTAGAGCCGGCCGCCGATGATGCCGAACGGGACCGCCCAGACGGTCACGTCGAGGACGTCTTCGGCGCGGCCGCCGCGGGCGACCCACCGGCGGCGGGTGATCAGGACCGCCACGATGATGCCGGCCAGGATGCAGAACGCGTACGCGCGTACGGGTAGGGGGCCCAGGTGCCAGACTCCCCGGGAGGGACTGGGCAGATAGGTCAAGATCATGGTGTCTCCCGCCGGCATGCCGGTGCTCGCCGCAGTCGGCCTCGGCGCCGGGTCGAGGTCACGGTAGGCCCGGCCACTGGCCAGGCATGCTCGCTTGGCACGTTACCGCCGGGCGTGGCCGCCGTTGTCCACGGGTTGGTGGTGCCGAAGCCGTGGGGGCGTTGGGTGCGGCCTGCGGGGCAGGTCGGCGCGTGCGGGCGCATCATGGGGTCATGACCTCTTCGCACGCGGCCGGCACGGTCTTTTCGAACCACCCCGGGCAGGGTGCGGCCGGTTCCGGGGCCGCGTTACGGCTGTCGGGTGCGGTCGTGCCGGTGGTCGGTACGGCTCGGGTGTACACGTGTGGGATCACCCCGTATGACGTGACGCATCTGGGGCACGCGGCGACGTTCGTGTGGTCGGATCTGCTGGCGTCGGTGTGGCGGCTGGCCGGGGTGGAGACGCTCGGTTGCCGCAACGTCACTGATGTCGATGATGTGCTGACCCGGGCCGCGGGTCTGCGCGGCAGTGACTTCGACCAGTTCGCGTTGCAGCAGGAGTACCTGTTCGACAAGGACATGACCGCGTTGCGGGTGCGGCGTCCGGCGCACGAGCCGCGGGCGCGGCATCACATCAGCGCAGTGCAGCAGCTCGCCGGGGCCCTGCTGGCCGGCGGGCGGGCGTATCTGCGGGACGGGTTCGTGTACTTCCGTGGGGCGCAGGTTGCCGCGGCGTGCGGGTTGTCGCGTGCGGAGGCGCTCGCGCGGAGCTCGGAGTACGGCGACGATCCGCAGGATCCGCGTCGTGACGACCCGTTCGACGTGGCGGTGTGGCGGCCGTCGGGTGAGGGCCAGCCGGCGTGGCCGAGCCCGTGGGGGCCGGGCCGCCCGGGCTGGCACGCGGAGTGCGCGGCGATGGCGCTGTCGGTGTTCGGGCCGAGTGTGGACGTGCTGGCCGGTGGGGAGGATCTGGTGTTCCCCCACCACGCGTATCAGGCGGCGATGGTCGAGGCGGTCACGTCGGTGGCACCGTTCGCGCGGGCGCGGTTGCACGTGGGGGCGGTGCATCAGGACGGCACCAAGATGGCCAAGTCGACCGGCAACCTGACCCTGGTCGCCGATCTGTTGCGTGATCATTCCCCGGCGGCGGTGCGGATGCTGCTGCTGGACCGGCCGTGGCGGTCGGTGTGGCAGTATCGTCCCGGTGATCTCGACACGGCGGCGGCCCGGCTCGAGCAGCTGTACGCGGCGGCCGGCCGCCCGGGTGGCACCGGTGAGGCCGCCATCGGTGTTGTCGTTGCGGCCCTGCTCGACGACCTCGACGTGCCCCAGGCGGTCGAGGTGGCGGTGGACGCCGGCGGCGACGCGGCGCGGCTACTGCTGCGGGTGCTGGCCCTGGCGTGAGCGACGCGGCCAGGGGCGCGGCATGAAGCGCGGGGTCCGGGCCGCGTACGCCGGGTAGTCGGGGAAACGGCGGGTGAGCTGGGTTTCCTCCCAGCGGGACTTCGCGGCGAGCAGCGCGGCCAGAGCCACGGCGGCGATGGCCCGAGGCAGGCTGCCGGAGGCGATGATCCACCCGGCGGCGGCCAGGAGCAGTCCGCTGTAGACGGGGTGGCGTACCCGGCGGTAGAGCCCGGTGGTGCGCAGGCGGGCAGCGTCGTTGGGTAGCGGTGAGGCGGTCAGGCCGCGGCCGAGTCCGGCCGCGGCGGCTGCGGCGAGCACCGCCCCGGCAACCGTGACGGCTGCGCCGGCCAGCCGCACCGGCCATGGTACGGGCCAGCCCGGTCGGGCCGGCGCGACAGCGACCGCCGCGATGAGCAGCAGCTGCGCGGCGACGAGACTCCACGCGATTATCTGCGGCCGGGAGCCGGCGCCGGAGTGAGGTGCGGCATGCATGCCGGCGGGTCAGGCCGTGATGGCGGGCAGCCGGTCGATGATCTCGGCCGGGGTGTGATCGCGGGGGCCGCGGTTGTAGGGCAGGGCGGACAGGATGCGGCCCATGGTGCAGGTGTCGCTCAGGGCGGAGAAGGTCAGTCCGGCGCCGATACCCGCGGCGAGCCAGCGGGCCTTGGGGGCGCGTAGGCCGGCGGCCAGCCCGGCCAGGACGAGGCCGCCGGCGACCAGGCGTACCTGACGTTCCAGCGACCAGCGGGCCCTGCCGCGAACGATGTCGCCGCCGGTGACGGCGTACTGCTCGACACCGCCATCGAGGACCCGCAGGCCGCCGGCGCCGGCTGCGGTGAGGCGGCGGCGGGCTTGCTCGGCGCGGGTGCCGGACTGGCACATCAGCACGACATCGCCGTCGAGGCGGGCGGCGACCTGTGGGGCGTGACTTTCGATGACGGTCAGTGGCACGTTCACGGCGCCGTCGATGTGGGTGGTCTCGTACTCGGCCGGGGTCCGCACGTCGACGATGCTCACCTGCCCGCCGCCGGTGAGCCGCTGGAACAGGGCGGTGACGTCGAGGCGGTCCGGGGCCGAGGTGGTCACAGAGTTTCTCCTTCGTTCGGATGTCCGGGCTTGTCAGGTGAGCAGGGTGTGTCCGGCGGTGTAGGCGGCGACGGCGAGGATCAGCACGGCGAACGCCCGGGTGGTGACAGTTTGTGGGAGCCGGTCGGCGATCTTCTTGCCGGCGAGGCTGGCGGCCATCGCGGCGAGGGTGAACGGGATGATGATCGTCCAGTCGAAGTGGGCGTGGCCGGTGCGGGCGGCCAGCGACGCGGCGGAGTTGATCGCGATGATCAGCAGGGAAGTGCCGACGGCGACCGGCATCGGCAGGTCGAGGACGATGACCAGGGCGGGGACGATGACGAAGCCGCCGCCGACGCCGAGGAAGCCGGTGAGGAACCCGACGAGCAGACCCGCGATGACGACCTTGGCGGCGGTGCCGGTGCGGGAGCGGGCGGGAGCGGCGGCTCGGGTGAGCTGGGCGGTACCGGTACGGCTCGTGCTGCCGGTCGAGGGGTCGGGTTCGTCGTCGTGGGGGGCGGCGGGTTCGTGGCGGGCGCGGGCGAGCATGCCGATCGCGGCGAGGGTCATCAGGGCGGCGAAGCCGAGGAGCAGGATGTGTGGCTCGACGTGCCGGTTGGCGGCGGTTCCGGCCACGGCGGCGGCGATCCCGGCGACACCGAACGCGATGCCGGTCGGCCAGCGCACGTGGCGGGAGCGGGCGTGCCCGACGGCGCCGACGACGGCGGTGAGCCCGACGATGATCAGGCTGCTGGTGGTGGCGTCCTGTGGGTTTTGCCCGAGCAGGTAGACCAGGGCGGGGACGGTGAGGATGGCGCCGCCGCCGCCGAGCGCGCCCAGGACCGCTCCGATGAGCAGTCCCAGGCCGGCGGCGGCGAACAGGATCACGCCACTGTCCCCTCGCGGCCGTCGTCGGTGCGCACGGGCAGTCCGGCCTGGGCCCAGGCGGTCATGCCGCCGGTGAGGTTACGGGCGTCCAGGCCGGCGGCGAGCAGTTTTCCGGTCGCGATGGTGGAGCGTTTCCCGGAGCGGCAGACCGCGATGACGGGCCGGCCGGCGGGCACGTCGGCGGGGTTGAGGGAGCCGAGGGGCAGGTGCAGGGCGTGCGGGGCGTGCCCGGCGGCCCATTCGTCGGGTTCGCGGACGTCGACGAGGGTGACAGCGCCCTCGCTGACGAGTTTCTCGGCGGTGGCAGCGTCGACGTCGGTGACTTCTGGTGTGGTCATCGGGGCTCCGTGAGGGTGGCGGCGTGCGGACGGCGACGTGGCCGGGGTGCGGGTCCGGTGACGTCGAGGCGGTAGCCGGTGCGGGCGGTGAACGCGGCGGTGACGCTGAACCGGTCACCGCGTACGAGGGTGGTGCGCCATTCCAGGGGCCGGCCGTGGTGCTCGGAGAGTCGTTCGATGGCGAACGCGGCGACGGTGTCGTCGATGCCGAGCTGGGTCCGTTCGGCGTGGGTGGGTATCACGGCGCGGATGTTCTCGCGGCCGCCGGTGAGGCGGATCCCGCAGCGGGCGGCCAGTTCGGTGTAGAGGGCGGTGTGGGTGAAGTCGGCGTCCAGCAGGGGCGCGGCGATCTGGGCGGGCAGCCACACCCGGTCCACGGCCAGAGGTTGCCCGTCGGCCAGCCGCAGCCGTTCCAGGTAGAGCAGCGGGGTCGACTCCTCCAGGCCCAGGCGTACGGCGACGACCGCGTCGGCGCGGACGTCGAGGCGGCGTACGACGCTGTGCTGGTCCTGACCGGCGGCTTCCACGGCGGCGAACAGGCTGTACAGGGCGCCGAGGGGCTGTTCGATCTCCGCGGTGCCGGCCAGTCGTGGCTGGCGCCCGCGTTCGGCGACCACGACGCCGTCGTCGCGTAGCCGCCGCAGCGCCTCGCGGACGGTGTGCCGGCTGACCGCGTACTGCTCGATCAAGACCAGCTCGCCCGGGAACGCTGTGGCGAACTCGCCGGTCTCGACCCGGCGGCGCAGATCGGCGTGGACCTGCGCCCACAACGGCAGCGCGCTCGCCCGGTCCACCCGCGCGGGCCCTGACTCGCTCATCCCCGCCCCGCCTTCGTCTCGTCGCTCTACTTGCCGTTCACCTTGACTCCACGTAATGTACGGACATTCGGACTCGATGGGCAAGGTGGGGGTTTCGTCGTGGTGGACGTGGCAGTGGTACAGACCAACGAGCTCGGCGACCGCAGCTACATCGCCCACGACGGGCAGCTCGCGATCGTGATCGATCCACAGCGTGACCTGGACCGTTTGCAGGCGGTACTGGACGAGCACGGGCTGCGCTGCGCGATGGTGCTGGAGACGCACATCCACAACGACTACGTCTCCGGCGGGCTGCAACTGGCCCACCAGCACGGCGCCCCGTACGCGGTCAACGGCGCCGACGAAGTCACCTTCGACCGCCAGTCGGTGGCGGACGGTGATCGGCTCGACGTCGGGGACATGCAGATCCAGGTCGTGGCCACCCCGGGACACACCGACACCCACCTCAGCTACGTGATCACCGGCGGCCACACCCCGGCCGCGGTATTCACCGGAGGATCGGTCCTCTACGGCAGTGTCGGGCGCACCGACCTGATCGACCCGGCCCGCACCGAGGAACTCACCCGGGCGCAGTACCGCTCCGCGCACCACCTCGCCGGTCTGCTCGACGACGACGCGCGGATCTTCCCCACCCACGGGTTCGGCAGCTTCTGCTCCTCCGGGTCCGCCGCCGGCGGCCAGGACAGCACGATGGGCCAGGAGAAGGCTCGTAACGACGCGCTGACCGCACCGGACGAGGACACGTTCGTGGCGAAGCTGGTCGCCGGTCTGACCGCCTACCCCGCCTACTACGCCCACATGGGTGCCCGTAACCGCGACGGCGCCGGCCCCGTCGACCTGTCCCCACCGCACCAGGTCAACCCGGCCGAGCTGCACAAACGCATCAGCGCCGGCGAGTGGGTGGTCGACCTGCGCGACCGCACCGCGTACGCCGCCGAGCACCTGAGCGGCACCATCGGTATCGCCCTGGGCCAGCAGTTCGCCACCTACCTCGGCTGGCTGATCCCCTGGGGCACCAGCCTGACCCTCATCGGGGAAAACCCGCAACAGATCGCCGACGCCCAGCGCCAGCTGGTGCGCATCGGCATCGACCGCCCCGACGGCAGCGCCGTCGGGACCCCGCAGGACCTCGCCGACGGCCACGACCTCCGCGGCTACCGCCGCGCGACTTTCGCCGACCTCGCCGCCGCCCAACAGGCCGGCGACCCGGTCACCGTCCTGGACGTACGCCGCGACGACGAACGCGCCCACGGCAACGTGCCCGGCTCCACCCACCTGCCGCTGCACTCACTGCTCAACAACCTCGACAAGGTGCCGCCGGGACCGCTGTGGGTGCACTGCGCCAGCGGCTTCCGCGCCAGCATCGCCGCCAGCCTGCTCGACCGCGCCGGCCACGACGTCGTGCTCATCGACGACGAGTACGCCACCGCCGTCGACTCCGGCCAGGCCACCGGCTAACCCCTACCCCCACCGGTTCACGCCGACGGATCGTGTCCGCCGACGACCTCACACCCCATGGAGGCACCGTCATGAGCACACCCACCATGCACCACCGCATCCTGATCATCGGCGGCGGCAGCGCCGGCATCGACGTCGCCGCCCGGCTACGCCACGCCCAAGCCCCCGACGTCGCCCTGCTCGACCCCGCCGACACCCACTACTACCAGCCGCTGTGGACACTGGTCGGCGGCGGCTGCGCACCCGCCAAGGAAAGCGCCCGCCCGCAGGCGTCGGTCATGCCCAAAGGCGTCGCCTGGATCAAGGACTCCGCCACGGCGATCGACGCCGACAACCAGGTCGTCACCACAGGCACCGGCGCCCGGATCAGCTACGACCACCTCGTGGTCTGTCCTGGCATCCAACTGGACTGGGGCAAAATCCCCGGCATGGCCGACGCCATGGACACCCCGGCGGTCTCCAGCAACTACACCTACGCCACCGCCCCGAAGACCTGGGAACTGATCCGCAACCTGCGCTCAGGCACCGCCGTGTTCACCATGCCGGCCGGGCCGATCAAATGCGCCGGCGCCCCGCAGAAGATCGCCTACCTCGCCGCCGACTACTGGCGCCAGCAAGGCGTCCTGAACGACATCCGGGTCGTGCTGGTCCTACCCACCCCCGGCATGTTCGGCGTCAAAGTCTTCGCCGACGAACTCGAACGCGTCGTCGCCCGCTACGGCATCGAAGTGCACAAGAACAGCGAACTCGTCGAAGTCGACGGCGCCGGCCGCCAAGCCATCGTCGTGGACCACGCCGACGACAGCAAACAAGCCATCAGCTACGACCTGATGCACGTCGTCCCACCCCAGTCCGCCCCCGACTGGCTCAAGGCCACCAGCCTCGCCGACCCCGACAACCCGGCCGGCTACGTCCAGATCGACAAACACACCCTGCAGCACACCCGCTACCCAAACGTGTACGCCCTCGGCGACGCCGGCAACAGCCCCAACTCCAAAACCGGCGCGGCCATCCGCAAACAAGCACCCGTCGTCGCCCGCAACCTGGCCGCCACCATCAAAGGCCGGCCACTACCCGCCTCCTACGACGGATACGCGTCCTGCCCGCTCACCACCGCCCGCAACAAGATGCTGCTCGCCGAATTCGACTACACCATGCAACCCGCCCCGAGCATCCCGTTCATCGACACCACCCACGAACGCACCGACATGTGGTACCTCAAGCGCTACGGGCTACCCGCCCTGTACTGGAACCTCATGCTCCGCGGCCGCGCCTGACCGAAGAGAGACCCGTTGACCAGCCCACCGGCACCGCCGGGCGTCGTGATCCACCTCAACGACGCCGACCCCGACCACCACCAGGCCGTCCTGCGCAACATCAACAATCTGCGCGCCGAACTCGGCGAGGACACCCCCACCGAACTGGTCGCCCACGGCCCCGGACTCGACATCTGCCGGACATTGACCCCGCACGCCGCCGCCGTCACCGCCCTGATCACCGAAGGCGTGACGGTGGCGGCCTGCGCCAACACCATGCGCAGCCAGCACCTCACCGCCGAAGACCTGATCGACGGCGTCCACATCGTGCCCGCCGGTGTCGCCGAACTCATCCGCAAGCAACGCGCCGGCTGGTCCTACCTCAAGCCCTAACCGGCCGAACAGAACCGTCAGAACGGCACTTTCGCGCGGTGCGCCGCGCTCACCGCGCACACGGCGCGACGCCATAAAGCCCGAAAGCCACCCATAGCCGCGCCATCGGGAGAAGACACCCGAGCACGCGTGGGCTGGACAGAGGAAACAGGGATCGTTGACATCAGCGGGAAGTCCTCAGCTCGCGGTCGACAAGGCCGGAAGGCGCCGCCGGGCGATACCGGTCGCAGACGGCGATGTCGGCGATGCGCTGCGGCGTATCCACGACGGCCACGTCGAGGTCGATGACGGCACCGAGCCGGGCCACGGGGGCAGTCAGATAGACGTACCAGCGCACCGCCTGATCCGTCAGGAACCGACGGCGGAACTCGTGACGTTTCTCGCTAGCCCAGATCAGGTCGTAGTAGATCGGGTTCAACGACATGAGCACCGGCGCGCGAACATCGCCGGCGGCTCCGGCGTCATCGAACAGGCCGGGTTGCTCGCTGCTGGTGAACAGGTTCATCGTCACCTAATCCATATTGCTGTATACGTGAGGGTAGCTGCTCGCGCCCGACGGCGTGTTGCATCGGCGGGGTCGGTGTATTTCCTCGCTGCTCGCCCTCCGGCCGGCGTCGTCAACTCCCGCTGCGGTCAACCGGCAGCTCAGCGTCACGGTCTCGACCTCCGGCACCCGCCCCACCCCGACGTGAATCTGATCCGGCGGGCCGGGGTCCCTGGCCAAGGGCGCCGAACGCGCGTCCGACTGCCGGCCCGTATCCATAGCCTGACCACGCGGTTCGCTAAGCAGCATCGGTAGGGCTCGTGTTCGTATCACGGGGTGGGCTCCTGGTGGTTCACTGCTTAGCGGGCGCAGGGGATGCTTGGTGATAAGGCCGAGGCGCGTAGCTATTCGTTCGGCCCAGTCGTCGCAGCACCGAATTGGTCCGGCGGATAGGCGCCGACGACGTCCGTGGTGGCGAGTACGGCGATCTGCGACGGGTGATTGAGTAGGCGACTCGCTCCGGCGTGACGGAGGATCGCTGCGGAGTGGGCACCCCAGGTTGCGCCCGCGACGCGGACACCGGCAGCCCGGCCGGCGACGACGTCGCTGGCGGAATCGCCGACATACCAAGCCTGCCAGCGGGGCACACCGAGCTGGGTTAAAGCCCGCCAGATGGGGGCCGGCGACGGTTTGGGAGAGGCATCGTCATAGCAGACCAGGGTGTCGACTAGCGGTGTGATGGAAGACAGGTCCAACATCTGCAGTCGCCGTCGCCGCTGCAGCGTGACGATGCCCTGCTGGATGCCGGCCTCGCGGAGCTGCCGCAGCACCGCCACCGCCCCGGGTGCGACCGTGGCGAGGTGGGCGTGCCGTGCGTAAGACAGATCGAAGTGCTCGGCGACGGCGGCCTGTGGATCCTTCACTCCGAGGGTGTGCAGCGCGATGACCGGTGGCATCGACAGGACCTGGGCGACAGCCACATCAGTGGGAGTCAGGCGGAGGACTGCTTCGGCGACGTCGGTGAGGACGGCGGCCATCAACGCGGTGCTGTCGAGCAGCACCCCGTCGAGGTCGTAGAGCACGGCGCGCACGCGCCGGCCATGGCCGGTTATCACGGGGGCGAGTGGTGGCGAGGTAGAGGGGGGTAGTCCGGCGTTGACAAGTGGGTGAGGCATGAGGCTGGTCGGTGGCATCGGGGTCATCCAAGAGTCAGGCTGGGGCTGGTGGTGATCCGTAAGTCCCAACCCGGCAGGTCGTTTCCTCCACCGGGCACGAGGCTTGTGCCGAACCATGCGGCGCTGGGGCGTCCGGCTTGTTCCCATCGGTCCAGCCAGGTTCGCAGCGCGGTCAGGGACGGGGAAGCAGCGGTGTCGGCGAGGATGGTGCCGTCGGTCAGGATGACGGCTGCTGTGGTCGCGGTGGTGTGCCCGATGCCGCGCCGGCCGTCGTGCAGAGCGGCGGTGCTGCGGTGTGCTCCGCCGGCCATCACGGAGTACGCCGTCCACGAGGGCCAGTCCGGGGGCGCTCGGTGGTAAGTCTCGGTGTGACCGGGGTTGCGCAGTAGGTGGAGGGCGGAGCGGGCCCCGCTGTGCTGCGGGTCGTCGTGATCGCGCCAGCCGATGGATATCCACGCGGGGTTGGGGTGGTCGGTGTGGTGGTCCACCCAGCGTCCGGGCAGGGTAAGGGCGTCTTCGACGGCGGCGGCGGTGCTCTGGGCGTAGCCACCGAAGGTGACCGTCTCGACGCGCGGTTGTCCTGCGGTCACGGTAATGGTGGTGACCAGGGTGGTGGATGGCTGCGCGGCGATGGGCAGGCAAGCCACGATCCGTCCGTCTGGGGCGAGTTGATCTACCCACGCCCGGGGTAGCCGTGGGGGTGTGCACCAGGCGGCGATGCGCTGGTAGGGGGCGTGTGGCGGGTGGCCGTTCATGCCGTCGGCGGTGTGGCAGGTGATGGTGGTGAGGCCGCGTTGGCGGTGCAGGCGGTCCGCCCAGTCGACGAGGTGGGCGCTGATGTCGATGCTCGTCACGCGTCCGGTCGCGCCGGCTCGGGCGGCGAGGAACGCACCGGAGTAACCGGTGCCGGTGCCGATCTCCAGCACGTGGTCGCCTTCGCATACATTCAGGGCGGTCACGTCGCGGTGGATGGCCTCGGCCGTGGATCGGTGCAGGGTTTCGCCGCGATCTGCGTTGTGGACGTAGAACTGCTCGGGGACGCTGGCGGGCAGCGGGTCGGTAGCGGTCACAGGACTCCTTCCGCGGATGACCGGTGAAGCGTGGGCGGTCTCGTGAGGGATAGAGCTCTCCCGGCCGGGTTCGGAGCTGGCATGCCCCTGCGCCTCCGTACCGGGTTGAAGATCAAGCTAGTGGTGCGCGGCGACCCGAAGAATCTCGGTTACGACTCGGACGGCGGCATCTGGTCGGCCATGTGCCGCGGCGGCTTGGGACATCGCGGTTCGGAGGCGGGAGTCAGTCAGTAGGTTTGTGATGACGGCGCGGAGCTGGTTGGAGGTGGCCTGGTCGCCGTCGAGCATGACTGCAGCGCCTTCCTTTGCCTCAGCACAGCGGTGAGTAGGCGGGACATACGGGTGGTTCGGACGTGGGTCAGCCGAACAAGTCAGGTTGGTCGGCTGTCCCCGTAGGCAGTGCAACGCCGGCCGCAAGCCGAAGGCTCTCGAAAGTCGGCGGCTTCGCCGGCCACCGCCGGGAGATCAGCTCCGGTAGCAGGTGGGCGGTCGCGACGGTGTCCCAATAGGCGCGGTGTGGCTGGCTGCCTCCGGCCGCCGCCTGCATCGTCTGGGTCTGCTGCACCGGTAGGTGACATCTGAGATGGCTTGCCCTGGTGGCGGGCTGGAAGGATGTCGCCGTGCCCAAGCCCTACCCTCGTGAGTTCCGTGATGATGTCGTGCGGGTGGCTCGTGACCGTGACCCGGGCGTGACGGTCGAGCAGATCGCGAAGGACTTCGGAGTTCACCCGATGACGTTGTTCAAGTGGTTGCGCCAGGCTGACGTTGACGCTGGGACCAGACCGGGTGTCAGCGGCAGCGACTCGGCCGAGTTGCGTGAGGCCCGCAAGCGGATCCGGTTGTTGGAGCAGGAGAACGAGGTCCTGCGCCGGGCCGCGGCGTATCTGTCGCAGGCGAACCTGCCGGGAAAAGGCTCTACCCGCTCGTGAGCGAGCTGGCCGCCGACGGTATCCCCGTCGCGGTGACGTGCCGGGTATTGAACATCGCTCGTCAGCCTTACTACCGGTGGCTTGCCCGCCGTGTCACCGACGCCGAACTGGCTGAGGCGCATCGGGCGAACGCGTTGTTCGACGCCCATCGTGATGACCCGGAGTTCGGATATCGGTTCTTGGCCGACGAGGCCCGCGCTGCCGGCCAGCCGATGGTCGAGCGCACCGCCTGGAAAATCTGCTCCGGCATGGGCTGGTGGAGCGCGTTCAGCAAGAAGAAGCGTCAGGGCAAGGGCGGCAAGGTCGGTCCGCCGGTGCACGACGATCTGGTGCGCCGCGACTTCACCGCCGACGGCCCGAATCGGTTGTGGCTGGCCGACATCACCGAACACCGCACCGGCGAGGGCAAGCTGTATCTGTGCGCGATCAAGGACGTGTGGTCCAACCGGATCGTCGGCTACTCCATCGACTCACGCATGAAATCGAGGCTGGCCGTCAATGCCCTGCACAACGCCGTAGCCCGCCGTGGTGACGTGGCCGGCTGCGTGCTGCACACCGACCGCGGGTCCCAATTTCGCAGCCGGAAATTCGTCCGTGCCATCAACCAGCACCACGTGACCGGGTCGATGGGCAGAGTCGGCGCCGCCGGCGACAACGCCGCCATGGAATCCTTCTTCGGCCTGCTGCAGAACAACGTCCTCGACCGCCGGACCTGGACCACCCGCCAGCAGTTGAGGACCGCGATCGTGACCTGGATCGAACGGACCTACCACCGCCGCCGACGCCAACGTTCCCTGTCCCGGTTGACCCCTATCGAGTACGAGACCATCATGACCCCACCGGCCAGTCAGGCCGCGTGACTGAAACTGTCACCTATCGGTGCAGCAGACCCACCCGTGGACGAAGCCGCCCCATGACAGATCGCGGCGAGTGGTGATCAGAATGTGGCCGCGCACGAGGTTGCCGAGGACATCCTCGACCGCCGCGCGAGAGCCGACGTCGTCGAGGATGAGCAGCCACCGGTCGTGCTCTTGAAGCCAGCGAAGGGCCCACTCCGTCAAATCCGCCTCAGCGGTCCCGGAGCGCTGCCTTGTCAGCCAACGAGCCAGGCGGGCTAGGCCGGCGGCGATGGCGTCGGCGCTGTCCGCCGTACTGAACCACACGACGGGGTGACGGTCACGGTTCCGGGCGGCGTACTGCAGGGCCAACTCCGTCTTGCCAGTTCCGCTCAGACCGTGAATCACCGTGACGCGGTGCCCCGACCGTCGCACATCGCAGTCAAGTTGGGCGAGCTCGACCTCTCGGCCGGCGAACGGCTGGGTCGGTGGCCGAGGAAGTCCGATCATCGATGGCTCCGCCAGCGTCGGAGAGCGGCGTGGCCGGCCTCGCCGGCTGCTCTTCTGAATCTCCGCCGCAGTTCTTAGCCGCTCCCACTGCGCCAGGGACCGCAGGGGGAAGTCGGGAGCCTTAGCTAGCAGGTATTCGATCACGGACAGAAACAGCGTTGCATCCGACGGTACGGACTTGCCGCGGAGCCAGCCGCTCAAGGTGGAGTCGCTCAGAGGTGACCGGCCCCGACCCTGCCCCACAGCGTTAATGATCGCGGCGAGGGTAGGCCGCCCAGCAGCCAAGCGCACCTTCCGGAACTGCTCGGCAAAGGCGGCTACGCGTTCGGTCTCGGAGTCCACCCGACTATGAAACACCCTCGCCGTCGATGAACCCGAGGAACTCCTCGGAATCGTCGGAAACATGACCTTGACCAGGCAAATCAGGGTCCGATTGCAACAACTGGGCTCGCCGGAATCTCGCTGCGTTGCGACAACTGTTCCCGTCGACACGCGATGTAGTGACCGGAGGACACTGATGACTAACCTCGGGGCGTTGCTTCCCGCAAGCGCTCAAGCCGCTGTCTGGATAGCCGCCGGATATGGGGCAATCGTTGCGGCTGCCGCCACCACCGCCCTGGTTACCGACAGCGCGGCCCGCCGCCGTGCCGCGTTGACGGTGCTCAGACTCCTCCTCCGTCACCACTAGAAGAGGACGAGGTGTCAGCTGCGCGGGTGAGAGCGATCCTGGCGCTGAGTGGGACGCGTCCTCAGTCGCGGCGGCCGGACTACCGGCCTGGCCACTACACGGACCGTAGGAGTCTCAAGAGTGACGGAGGTCTTCCACCGGCCGAGTTGGCCGGCCAGCGGTACATGTCGCTCGTCGAGCAGCCGCCACAACACGGAACCGCAGTCGGCGCACCGGCCGTGCTGCACCGCGATCCCGGACGGGTGGGCCGACTCGCGGGCGATGACCACGGGGCCGCCGCAACCGCTGCAACCGGCAACTCGGGCCATGTCCACCAGTCCACCGTAGGCGTCGAGTGCACCGCCCGCGACTGCTGCCGCAAGGTCGGCTTCAGCATCGGGCCCCGGTGGCTTGGTCCAGGCTTGGGCACGCCGGCGAAGCTGAGCGGGTCGGGCGGCGTTGAGGCGAAGGCTGTGATTGCCTCGACGGCTGTCTCCGCACCACGGTGACCGACCCCACCACCACGGCGGCCGATCCGGCCGATGAGGTGCCGGCGGGGGATGAGGTGCTGCACGGCGAACTTCCGCCGGCTCGACGTCGATGGGTGGCTGGCCAGCCGACAACTGCCGCCAGGCGCCGACCGAGACCGGCTCCGCGAGCTGCCAGCCGACGTCGCCCGGACGCGCAAGGGTCGCCGCTCCGGGCACACGGCGCATGGACGGCGCCGGCACAGAGATCGATTCGCCGGATTGGCCTATGAATAGGTCCTTCGGGTCATGCCGCCAACGCCTCGTGGAGCGACCGGGCGGCCGGCAGCTCCGGCCAGCGCCGCGCCAACACCCGGTCCAGCGCCCGAAGTTCCCCGGCGATCCGTCCCGATCCCGATTGTCGGCACACCTCGACACAGGCAATACCAAGCTCGGCGGCTCGCAACGGATCCGGATCGACACCCGCGACGACCACATTGGCCAGCTTCGCCCGCAGATGCACGCGATCCCGGGCCAGATGAGCCGGAGTCTCCTGAATCTTGCGCTCCAGGATCGCCGCCGCCTTCGTCGGGTCGCCCGCGCTGCGGAACGCGCTCGCGCTTTGCTCCTCCAGGGTCGACAGGTCGTAGCTGTGCAGGTAAACCGGTGCCGTCGGGCGTACCTCGTCGGGGTGGTCCCGCAGCAGGTCTGCCGCCTTGTCGAGGCAGCCACGGAATCTGTCGACGTCGCCGAGTTGCGCCCAACCCCGGGCCTCCTGCTGGCTGGCCAGCGCGATCAACTTCGGGCTGACGTCGCCTCGTACCTGCTGGGCGGCGGCGGCCAGGCCGATGACGGCGGCCGGGTCGCTGTCAAGGGTGGCGATGTTGCTCTTTCGCACGAGCATGTACGCCACCATCTCGTCGTCGCCTGCGGCCTGCGCCCACTGCGATGCCCGGTCGGACCAGTGCAACGCGGCGGGCAGTTCCCCGGCGTCCTGGTGCAGCCAGCCGGCGAACTCGGCGTACTGGGTCAGCAGCCGCAGCACCGGCTGTTCGGCGCCCGGAGCGACGTGCCGGCGAAGGCCGTCGAGGACATCGAGCTGCGCCATCACCGGCCCGAGGAGTTGCCGGGGGCCGAGCATCTTGTCGGCGGTGTAGTGCTCGGCGAGCAGCCGGCGGAAGTAGTCGAGGACCTGCGGGTCGGGTCGGCGTGGGCCGTCGAGCATCCGGCGCACCCGGTCGGCCTGGTCGAGGTCAGTCACGCCGGCAGGCAGCACGGCCCGCAGCGCGCCGGTAGCCAGCAGGTGAGAGAACTCGCGTCGCGTCAGGGTCACCTGCACGATCCTTCCGTCCGCCGTTCGTAGCTCCAGCCTCACCGTATCGCCGGAGCCGGCGTCCATGGTGGCCCCGGGCGCGGCCCGGCTTGCTCGCCTGGGCGCGGGATCGGGCGGAGCCAGGGAACGGATCCGGGCGAGGAGCCCGCCGCTGTGCAGCGCTTCGTCAAGGGCCCTGACCACAGCAGGGTCAACGAGGTGTTCGCCGCGTTCGGCGCGCGACAGGCGGGTGAAGTCGTAGTGGGAAGCCTTGCCGAGTGCCCGCAGGGATAGCCCGGCTTCGGTACGGAGCCGTCGCAGGGCGAGGCCGAACACGGCTTGCACGGCCGGCTGGGCGGCGGGGTCGGGAAGCGCCTTCTCATTCATCCCTGCCGATGTTGCCGCAACAGCCAAGTCGTTCACAAGGGGTCTTCCCTCCACGACGCTGAGTGAAGAACGGGCAGGAAGCCAAGGCAGAAACACGAAGGAGCAGAACATGACCACGACCACGCTCGACCCAACGACCGCCCTGAGGCGGGGATCCTCGCTGGTGTCTCCCGAGCTGTTCGCTCGACTCACCGACCGCATCGCCAAGGACAACCCGGACCTGCCCGCCGACATGCCGGCGCGCATCCTCGACCAGGCGTTGGCATTCCTCGCCGCCGCTGCCGTCACGACCGCGCCGATCGGCCCGTCCGACCTGGTCGACATCGGCTGGCACACCTTCCTGCTCCACACCCGCGACTACGCCGAGTTCTGCGACCGGATCGCCGGCCGGTTCATCCACCACGAGCCGGAGGACGGCAGCGAGTGGCCGACCACCCCCACCACCGGGGCCGTTCCGCTGACCAGGGCCGTCGAGGCCATCACCAGCGCCGGGTACCAGATCGACCGGCCGCTGTGGCACGGCAAGGTGGACTGCACGCAGTGCCACGCTGGATGCACCGACAGCCCGACACGCTGACCTGCGCCACGCCCAACCGCTGCGGCGGCCGTAGGCTGCAACCCGTCTACGGCCGCCAGCGTCAGCGAGGGAGCGGGATGCCTGACCGACGCTGGGAGGATCTCCCGGCCGCCGTGCGGCTCGTCGTCGAGTCTCACACCGGTCCGGTCCGAGGGGCCCAGTCGGCGTCGGCCGGTTCCGTGTCAAACATCGCCGCGACCCTGGAAACCGCCAGCGGACCCGTCTTCTGCAAGGCCATCCAGACGGACAACCCGCTGGTCCGGATGCACCGCACCGAGGCCCGGGTCAACCCATGGCTGCCCGACATCGCACCCCGGATGCGATGGAAGGTGGAGGAAGCCGGCTGGCTGGTTCTGGGCTTCGACCACGTGCCTGGCCGGCACGCCGTTCTGTCCCCAGGCTCGGCCGACCTGCCGGTCATCGCCGACACGCTGACCGCACTCGCTCAGGGGCTGACGCCGTGCCCGCCGGTCCGGGTTCAGGCCGCCACCAAACGGTGGGAAGGCCGCATCGACCCCGAGATGGTCGATGGCGACACCCTCGTACACACCGACGTCACACTGTTCAACTTCCTCCTCGGCGCCCGGGTGCGCGTCATCGACTGGTCCATGCCCTGCCGGGGCGCGGCGTGGATCGACACCGCCTTGATGATCGTGCGACTCATCCGGGCCGGGCACGGCCCGGATGGGGCCGAGGGATGGGCCGACCAGATCCCGGTCTGGAAACAGGCCGACCCGCCTGCCATCGACGCCTTCGCAGCCGCCCTCGCCGACCTCTGGGAACAGCGGCGCCACGAGAACCCAGCCCCGCACCGAGGGCCGCTCGCGGTAGCCGCCCGATCCTGGGCCAACTACCGGAATCCGTCGGCATAACGAGAGCGACGGCCTCTGCCTTTGTGATCACCGCTGCCAATCGTGTGAAGCTGCCGAGGCGGGATCAACGCCGGATCGGAGGGCTATGGTGCGTGTTGCGACCGGCCGGAGCCCGACCCGCCGTTACGAGGCCGTCGCGTAGGGACGCTTCGGCATGCTGTCGAACCGTTCGAACAGGCTGGCGACTTCCTTGGCCGGGAGCTTGCCGCGGTACGCCATCAGTCCGGCGTAGTCATCGTCTTCGAACATCACATCCAGAATGCCGTCCCAGTCGTAGTCTGCGCTCGATTCGGGTAGCTGCGTCACCTCGTCCTCGAAGGTGTCGGTTTCAAGGAGGGCGTTGGCGCGGTCGGTCATCAGGTGAAGGGCGACTTCCTCGGCGCTCGTTCGCGGTTGGGGCTCCTGACCGTGGGCGAGGTCAGTGGCGAGGTTGAGGAAGGCGGTACCGAACAGGTCCACCGCAGCGGGGTTCAGATGCTGAACGAACGGCGGGAAGTCGGCGAGAATCTCGGGGTCTCCGATAACGCCGCTGAGTTCGTCGCTGAGGATCTCCGCTGCGGCGTGAAGCAGCAGCGCGGTTCGCGGCGTGATCACCGGCATCAGGCAGGCGTCGCACTCGGAGCTTTCGCAGGCTGGGCAGTCGAGGCATCCGTCGCCGCATGTCGTGCAAGTGCTACACCCCCCCGACGGGCAGCCGCTGACGGGGAAGCTGGCGATTCCGGCGGTGATCCGGCGCCGCAGACGGACGGCCAAGGCAAGCCTGCTTGGGCGAAGGGCGTCCAGGACCGATGTGACAGAGGCGCGGACCGGTCCCGGCTCGACGGCGAGCGCGGCCAGCAGTCGGTCCCGGGTCAGCTCGGGCGGGTGTTCCACGGTCAGCAGATTGAGCATGTCCGCGATGATGTCGGCCCGCTCCGCTGTGGGGAAGGTGGCTAGGGCCTCCACCGTTTCCCCTTTGCCATGGTCGACGATGGCGAACACTCGGTGGGTGCTGGCGGTGTGCTGCGGCAGGAAGCCGTGATAGGTCGGGTTCATCTGGAATTCCTTGTGACGGGCAGGACAGCCACAGATGCGGGCAACCTGCGAGGGAAGAAGCATGGCGGGGCTGCACGTCGCGGTGCGTCCACGACGCCGTTGCCCAGAAGAGTCTCGAAGCTGCCTGCCAGGGTTCGACCCCAGCCGCGTTGCCAACTCCTGTCTATCAGAGTCGATCCCACGGGGGCAAACTTTCGGCGGTTCCTGGCGGCGACTCTGCGCGGCGCGAGCGGCGAATGCGGCAGTGGCGCCACGCCGCGCAGTCCCGGGAGCACCGCATCCGGGGACGATAAGGGCCGCGCTGCCGTCGCAGGGGTCTAACAGGCTTGGCGTCTAGTGACCGTTTTCCCGTTGCCGGTGACTACGACGACTGCGGGAACGTGTCGGGCTGACTCGCGGCGAGCAACGCCGCGCCGTTGCCTGTCTCACCGGCATCACGACGTTACCGGCGAGCTTCATCCGGTCAGGGGGCGGTCGCCACGGTCGACCAGCGGTAGGTGGAATCTTCTCGGCGTAACGCGATCAGCGAGGCCGCGCTGATCGTCGCTGTCACCGGCGGTAGGTGCCGCAGTTCGGCCAGCCGGGCGCGAATGGGTGAGGTGGGTGCGGGGGGCGCCGCTGTAGGCGATGGTGATGTGGGGTCGGAACCCGTCGGCTGGTTCGGGAACGACGGGCCACACCGCGGCGATCGAGGCCCGGACCGCGTCGCGTACTCGTTCGACGGCGGCCCAGGGGCGAACGAGTAGGCCGATGCCTTCGGCGTCGGGGTCGACGGGCCCGAGCGACAGCTGCAACGGCGGCAGCCTGCCGCACCGATAGCGGGCTTCGGCGATCATCGCCTGGAGGTCGCTGTCGGACACCTCGTCGGTGAAGCCGACGCCCTGCGTGGTCAGGTGCAGGCCGTCGAGCGGCACCAGGTCCAACCCCGGCAGCAGGGCGAGTTGCTGTTGAAGGTCGATGACGTGGTCGTGGAGTGCCGCCTGGTGCTGGAAGGTGAGGTGCCAGGTGTAGAAATGACGGCCGGGGTGCCAGCCGGGACGCCAGTACCAGTGCTTGATGAGGGTCTGCAGGTCCTGGTAGGCGGTCCACCGTTGTCGCAGGCTGGTCGTCTCCCGGCTGCTCATGTCGGTGATCGTAGGCTCGCCGGTGGTGCCGTGCGGGGGTGTGTGCGTTCGGCGAGCAGGTTCGCGACGTCCTGTATCCGTGGGTGGCGGCGCAGGGGGTGAGCGGTGGCGAGGAACTGCTCGGTGCGCTGGTGGACGGACTCGAAGCGGTGCTCGGCGGTGAGGGCGAGCGCCTGTAGTGCCAGCTCGGCGGCCTGGTCTGGTTCGCCGGCGTGAAGGTGGGCGGTGGCCATGTCGAGGCGGCTGAGTGCTTGCGGGCCGCGAAGCTGGGCGGTGTCGAAGGCGGCGATGGCGGTGGTGAGGTGACCGGCGACGGCGGTGGTGTGGCCGAGGGCCAGGTAGGCGGTCGCCGCGTTGGCCGCGGCCCTGGTGAGGCAGTACGGGCCGAGGGTGAGGCTGGTGCTGACCTGCCCGTCCGACGGGTGCTCGGCCAGCAGTTCGAACGTCCGGTCGACGGCGCGGTCGACGCCGTTCCGGTCGCCGAGGTGGGCGAGCGCCCGCGCCTGCCCGTTGATCGTGAGTCGGATCCGGTGTGGGCCGGTGCCGGCGTGGCGGAGGCTGTCTTCGGCGTAGGCGAGCGCGTCGCGGTGGTTGCCGGTGTAGAAGGCGATCAGGCTTTGGGTGGCGCGGGCCCAGGCCTGGGTGTCGGGTTGCTGGGCGGCGTGGGCGAGGTCGAAGGCTTCGGCGGCGTAGGCGTGCGCGACGCGGAAGGCGCGCAGGTCCAGGGCGAGGGCGGCGAGGAGCCCGGAGAGGTGCGCGGCGGCGGTGTAGAGCCGGGCGCGTTGCGGTGGGTGCTGCCGGGTGCCCATGAGGTGGTCGACGTTTCCGCGCAGCGGACGCAGCCGGGCGACCAGGGCCGCCGGTGGGCAGCGTTCGTTGTCGGCGATCGCGTGCCGGACTTCGTCTTCCAGCTGCGCTAGCCGGTTGTCGTCGTCGCTGGTGGTGCTCAGCGCTGACCGGCGGGCGGTGATGGTGTCCTCGGGCTCCCACCACGGGGCTGCGGTGTCGTTGGTGAGGCCGGTACCGCTGAGGGGTACCGCCGAGCGGCGGCGGCGATGGTCCAGGTCGGTGATGCGGTCGTACTCGGCGGTGAGCGTCCCGCCGGTGCCAAGTACCTGGTCGCAGCGGGTCCAGAATGGGCGTTCGGGCTGCTGTCGGCCGGTTTCGGTGTTCGCCACCGAGCTGCGCCCGTACTGCACGAGCCGGGCGAGGCTGTGCTGGGTGTGGCCGGCGTGCTTGCGCAGGTGGGCGAGGTGGCGGCCGAGCGCGCGGCGGGCGGCGGTGATCTCGTCGTGCTCGACCATCGCTGCCACCCCCCCGGTCGCCGCGGTCACGGTGAGCGAACACCATAGCTGCCGCCGGTGACATTCTCAGCCGCCGGAGCCGAGCCCCGCCGGGACCGCCAGCGGTGATCGCCCGGGCATAGGCCGGTGTCCACAGGTCGGGTAGTGGTTCTGTCGATCTGGGCATGGTGTCGGAGTTGGTGTCGGCATCTGCCGACAATGTCGGCGCCCGGCGCTGCGGGCGTGTCGCCCCTGCCGCGTCCTACGGTCTCCGCATGCCTTCCGGACCCCGCGATTTCACTGCCGATCTGCCCCGTAAGCGGATGGCCGCCGGGCTGCTGATCACCGATGCGGACGAGCGGATTCTGCTGGTCGAACCGGTCTACAAGGCGGACTGGGAGATCCCCGGCGGATGCGTCGAGGCCGGTGAATCGCTACACCAGGCCGCCATCAGGGAGTGCCGGGAGGAACTCGGTCTGGACCTGTCGTCGGGCCGGCTGCTCGTCGTGGACTGGGTACCTGCCCGCGACGGGCGTACCGAAGGCGTCATGGTCATCTACGACGGCGGCACTCTCGATGCCACCGCGACCGGACGGATCGTGCTGCCGTCGGCCGAGTTGAAGGGTTGGGCGTGGTCCGACCCGCCACAGACCGGCCAGCGGGTAGGCCCGCTGCTGGCCCGCCGGATCGCCGAGGCGCTACACGCCCGCACCGATGGGTGTAGCCACTACCTCGAAGACGGCGTCCGGGTCACCTGACCCCCGGGCCACCGGGCTCTCCCTGACGAGGGCGCGGCCCCGGCGTAACCGCCACGACCACCCCCGGGCAGCTGCGCGGCCAGCCGCCCGCCGTCCAGACACCACCAATCACCCGGGTTTCGCCCTGCTCACCATCGGGAGGTACCACCATGCCCACAACCGACCACCCTGACCCGACGCCTGCCCGGCCCGGACTCCCGCTACGGGATTCGGTGTTGCCGGAGCTGCGCGAGGTGTGGTGGGAGACCGGCGTCCGGGCCAGGGCGCAGGCCGGTCTGTTCGCCGTCTTCTCCGAGCTGCCGAAGCTGGTCTGCTCCGCGCTCGTGGTGAGCTGGCGCGCCGACCGGGTACGAACGTCGGTCGTGGCGGTCACGACGGTGGGCGCGGGGGTGCTGGCCGCGTTCGGGCTCCTCGCCGCGCAGCGGGTGCTGGTCGAGTTGTTCGCCGGCGGACCGACCGCCGACAAGGTCACCGCCGCACTGCCCGCCCTGATCGCGCTCGCGGCGGTGACCGCGCTGCGCGCCGGGATGGCCACCGCGATGGGGTACGCGCAGAACGGCCTCACCCCGAAGGTGGACCGGGAGGTCGAACGCGGCCTGTTCGAGGTGACCACCGCGGTGCGGTTGGAGGCGTTCGACGCCGACGCGTTCGCCGACGACATGGAACGCGCCTCCCGTGGCGCGAACTCCACCACCGGCCTGGTGCAGGCTTCGATGAACCTGCTCGCCGGGCTCGCCGGGGTCCTCGCCGTCGCGGTCGCCGTCGTGGTGGTCCACCCACTGCTACTCCTCGCCCTGCTGGTGGCGACCGTGCCGAACGGGTGGGCGGCGCTGCGCGCCGGACACCTGCGCTACCAGACCTACGCCGCCGGCTCGGTCCGGCGACGGCGGCTGTGGCTGCTGCACCGGCTGATGGCCGAACGCGACTCCGCCCCGGAACTGCGCTCCTACGGCCTGCGCGGCTTCCTGCTCGACCAGTACGACAGGGTCATGGCCGTCGAGACCAGCATCCAACTCGCCCTGGCGCGGCGGGTCACCACGACCACCACCGTCGGCGCCATGATCGGCGGCCTGGCGACCGCCGTGGTCTACGTCCTGCTCGGCCTGCTGCTCATCGACGGCCAGATCCCCCTCGCGGCGGCAGCGACCTGCGTCATCGCCGTGCAGGCCGCGCAACGCTCCCTGGCGGTGGTGACCTTCCAGGTCGACCGGGTCTACACCGAGGGCCAGCATTTCCGCGACTACACCGGCTTCATGACCCGCGCCGCCGACTACCTGCCACCACACACCGGCCCGGCCACCGGCACGCCAGCACCGGACCGGCTGCGGGAGATCACCGTAGACGCGGTGAGCCTCCGCTACCCCGACCGCGACACCGCCGCCGTCGACCAGGTCACCCTGACGATCGAGGCGGGGCAGACGGTGGCGTTCGTCGGGGAGAACGGCTCCGGCAAGTCCACCCTCGCCACCATGATCGCCACCCTACGCACGCCCACCAGCGGCAGCGTTTGTTACAACGGCCGACCAGTCGACGAGTGGGGCATCGACGCGCTGCGGGCGCGGATCGGCGTCGTGACGCAGGAGTACCACAAGTGGCCGTTCACCGCCGCCACGAACATCGCCATCGGCGACATCGCCACCACCGCCGAGCAGGACCGGATCGAAGCCGCCGCCGCCCGCGCCGTCGCCCACGACATGATCACCGAACTGCCACACGGGTACGAGACGCTGCTCGACCGCACCTTCGCCGGCGGGCAGGACCTCTCCGGCGGGCAGTGGCAGCGCATCACCGCCGCCCGCGGCTTCCTCCGCGACGCCGACCTGCTCATCATGGACGAACCCTCATCCGCGCTCGACCCCCGCGCCGAGGACGCCCTCTTCCAGGCCATCCGCGACCGCCAGGGACGGGGCACCACGATCCTGATCACCCACCGGCTGGCCAACGTCCGCCACGCCGACCGCATCTTCGTCCTGCACCACGGCCGTCTCGTCGAGGCCGGCACTCACGACCACCTCATGAGCGCCGACGGTCGGTACGCCGAGCTGTTTACCCTCCAAGCAGCCGGCTACGACACCACCACCGGACCCGCCGCGGCAGTACCCCGGCAGACCGCGACCGCCTGACGGAGCAGACCATGACGACGCCGAACCCCACGAAGCCCCGCCTATTGGGAGAGTCGGATATCAGAAGGTGCGCAATGCTGCGGCCATCGGCGTACGGGCCGATGTGCACGGGTAGGTACAGACGAACATGCACAGCGTCGTGCAGACGGACGACGAGACGACCGGGTGCACGTCCGACGCATCAACCTCCGCGAGCCGACCAGCGGACTCAGCGAGACTCACAGGAACGGGTCGGCGGCCGTCGTAACGATCCGTCACCAGCGACTCGGCATCGACCACGTGGCGCATCCGCCTCTGCCGATGTCCGGATACTCCGTGCCGTCACAGCACCGACTGCGGTGCAGACGGCCCGCCTCGGGAGTGCCGCACCTCAGAGCGTTGTCCGACGCGTCGAAGGGAGGCAGCCAGGCCGAGCCGCCCGACCACTCAGAATATTTTGGGCAATGCCTGAGCCGAGTACCTACGCTGAAGCATGGCGTGCCAGCGGGTCTCAACGGAAGGCGTGTGTGGGGGATCGACATGGAGGTGAGAGCGATCTTCGAGCTGCCGGTGCACATCTGGGTGATGTGCGATGCGCTCGATGCGACGTACCCGACCGGCTACGACAAGCTCCGGTTCAACATCGTGATGCCCGATGACCGACCACCCGTAGGCGGGGCCCCTCCTATGCCCGGCGTCGAGTCGCGGCCCGAGGTCGGCGAGCAGGTCGTGTGGGTGAAGGAATATGCCGCCTTCATTCCCGAGTCGCTGCGGCCAGCCACCGCGCTTCATCGCGTGATCGTGACCGACGTCGAGGGCCCCAGCTACGACCACAAGTCGTGGTTTACCCCCGAGCATCAGCTCGCTGCATACATCAACAGGTGGTTCAACGACGTGCGCACCTGGACTGAAGTCCTGACCGGCCAAGACCTCGACCCCAATCACCGTGTCTACGACGCAGAGTCGGTCGGCGCAGGGCTCACATTTATCGAACCGCCGCACGACGGCGCCTTGGGTTTCACGATGACTACACCTCGCGTCCTTCCACTTCGCGCTCAGGAATGGGCTGACATCCTCGGGTTCGTCCGTGAGGGCAAGGAACCGCCGCTCGAAGAGGTGCTCAGTCGTGACGCACGGGCCGCATTCAGACGGGACGCTTACCGGCGCGCAATCATCGACGCAGCTACCGCCCTCGAGATTGCCCTTGGCCGGCACGTCTGCAGCCACGCCGACCAACTGTCCGAAAGGCAGCGAGGACGCATCAGTGAGCGGACGGCTCTCGGCGGTTACGTCTCAATCGCCGAGGACTCCGGCCTTCCGCTCGCTGTTTCGGTCGATCGGCTGCGCTGGCTGAACAGCCTTCGCAACGACGCCGCTCATCGTGGTGCGGCGCCAGGTCACTCGGAAGCCGGCGCCGCAGTGAAGATGATGATCGAATTCCTCGCCGTTTATGGACAATTCCCCAGGACAGGTGGTAGCGAGCCTGACGGCGGGGAGTTGGTGCTGGCGACCTCCTGAGAGCGACGACGTCAACGGCGGTCAGCTTGGGGAGGTACCGGAAGCTGAAAATGACAACCCGTGCCATGAAGGCGCTGCCGGAGGCAGGCCAGGCTTGATCAGGACATCCGGATCTGCCGCACCGAGCGCGTGGGCAGCCGGTATGGCCGTCGCCGCTGGTAGCCAAGCCTTGCTGGCGTGGACGTCCGGTGTGGTCGCGCTGGCTGCGTTCAAAGTGTTCGGGTCGCCCAGACCGGCTGGTGGGGCTTGTCGTTGTGCACGATGATGTCGGCGTGATCGGTCGGGCGGACCGTAGCAGTAGAACTGCTGGGAGGGGATGTAACGCTCGCGCCAGCGGCGTTCGACATCGTTTCGAGATGACAGCCGGTGCTCTCGGATTACGGCACGATCCACGGTCGCATCGAGGGCAGTCGACACGAAGATGCGCAGGTCCCACCGATTAATCAACTCCGGGCGCATGAGGAAGACGCCGTCGAAGACCAGCACGGCGTCGGCGGGCGCAGTCGCGACCGGCGGGGAGAGGACAGCATCCGAGATGGGGTCGTAGACGGCGTGTTGGAAGCGTCGATCTCCACCCGGGCCGAGCGGATCGAGCAGAACCCGGTTCAGCGCCTCGTGGTCGTGGGTGTCGAAGTAGCAGCCTTCGGCCGAGTACTCCCCGCGCGGATAGCGCTGTGCCCGGGGAAAGAGGAAATCGTCGATCGTCGCGCGGATGACGTCGCACCCCTGTGTGCGCAAGACGACGGCCAACTCGTCGGCGAGCGTGGTCTTGCCGGCGGCGGGCGGTCCGTCGATGGCAACCCGCGTCGGGTGTGCGACTGCGACGGACGCGACTGCCTCAACCACGCGGCCGAGCATCTCGTCGCGGGTGCCTTGGCCCATGTCCTACCTCCTCCTACCCGCTCGGTCGACACCCGCATCATCCTCCGCATCGAAGGACCCGGGGTTGTCAGGCTGATCGCCCTTGATCCGGCATCCGCACATGCCGCGGATCGGCTTCGACGCCATGGCTTACAACTCCTAACTAAATGATGCTGGGCGTAACCGGTTGGACGTGAGGGTCGTTCTGTCTGAACGTGAGGAGGGGTCAGCAGCCGCCGTGGGTGGT
>NZ_JBIATC010000006.1:0-74497 GCF_042891255.1 Micromonospora sp. NPDC001898
AACGGAAAGATCCACTCCGGGCGAGCCGCTGAGATCACCTGCACCACCACATGATCCACCATGGACCAGGCGCCAAGTTACGAGACATCTCTTAGTGGACGAGACGTGAAAACGGCAGTGCGGTCAGTCTCCTGTCGGCCGGTCCAGGGAGTCGCGTACCGCGAGGGCCAGCGAGACCGTCTCGGCGAGGTCGACCGGGCGGACCACGCCGGCCGGCAGGGAGTCGGCCCACCAGCCCGGGCCGGCGGCCAGCACCAACAGGGGCCGGCGCGGGCTGGCCAGCAGCACGGCGAGCTGGGCCGGGTCGGCGGTGGCCCGGGTGTGCGACCAGACCACCACGGCGGCCGGCCCGGTGCGGTTGACCGCCTCGACCAGGGCCGCCGCCGGCACCCGGGCACCGAGCATCCGGTACGCCATGCCGGCCTCGGCCAGCGCGGCGGCCAGCGCCTCCAGCGGCAGGGTGTGCTGCTCCTCGTCGGCGCAGGAGAGCAGGATCCGGGCCGGACCGGTGACCGTCCCGACCCGTGGGACGGTGGCGAACG
This sequence comes from Micromonospora sp. NPDC001898, assembly GCF_042891255.1. Taxonomy (NCBI): domain Bacteria; kingdom Bacillati; phylum Actinomycetota; class Actinomycetes; order Micromonosporales; family Micromonosporaceae; genus Micromonospora; species Micromonospora sp. NPDC001898. Next base: position 543 of record NZ_JBIATC010000006.1, read on the forward strand.
CCTCGGAGACGCATCGGGACACCAGGTGTTCCACCTCGATCAGCCCGGCCGTGGCGGCGTGCCGCTCGCCGATGCCGACGAGTACCGGCCGCAGGAGCCTGTCCCAGGTGGCGACGACGCCGTCGGCGGCCAGGGCGCGGGCGATCGTCTCGCCGATCGCCACGGAATCCAGGCGCATGGCGGCCCGGGCCAGCCCACGGGCCGCCGGGCCGGCCCGGCCGACCGGGATCGCCTGGCCACCGCCGTCGCGGACCCCGACCGGGCGGACCCCGGCGAGGGCACCGGCGGGCACCTCGCCGGCCGGCCCCGGTGTCGGCGCCTGCCGGGCCCATCGGGCCGCCTCGGCCGGGGTGATCCCCTCCGCGGTCAGCCGGCGCATCGTCTCCAGGCGCGCGAGGTCGGCTGCCGTGTACCGCCGGTGGTGGCCCGGCACGTGCTGGCTGGGGCCGAGTCCGTAGCGCTGGTGCCAGGTGCGCAGCGTGGTGACCGCGACGCCCAGTCGGCGTGCCACGGCCCCCGCGCTCAGCGCCTCATCGGCCACCCGGCCGCTCCGACGCGTCGTCCGCCGGAAGGCCGGCCGGGGCCGTGCTGGGACCGGGGGAGCCAGCCGCCGGCCCGGAGGTACGCAGCAGGCGGTTCACCACCCCACCCAGCCAGGGCGCGTACGCGCGGGGGTCGACGTCCAGGTCGGTCTCCAGCGTCGCCGGGTCGACCCAGCGCAGCTCGGCCACCTCGTCCGGGTCGGGACGCAGGGGCACGTCGGCCGGCACGTCGGCGCGCAGCACGTGGTCGTACTCGAACTCGACCCGCCCGGTGGTGGGGTCCTCCGCGTAGTAGACGTACACCCCGACCTCGGTGAGGTCGACGGGCCCGGCGCCCAACTCCTCGCCCAGCCGCCGGTTGGCGGCCTCGACCAGCGACTCGCCCGGGGCCGGGTGGCCGCAGCACGAGTTGGCCCAGCGCAGCGGGAACCGGGTCTTGGCGGCGGCGCGGCGTTGCAGCAGCACCCGGCCGTCCGGGTCGACCAGCAGCACCGAGAAGGCCCGGTGCAGCCGGCCCGGCGGTTGGTGGGCGGCGGCCACCGAGGCCTCGCCGTGTGCCCGGCCGTCGTCGTCGACCAGCTCGACCAGGTGGTCCTCCCGGCCGCTCACCGGGCTGATCTTTCGTTCGCGACTGCGGGACTCCGCTGCGCTGCGTTCCTCGCGCTCACCGGGTCGGCCTTTCGTTCGCGACTGCGGGACTCCGCTGCGCTGCGTTCCTCGCGCTCACCGGGCACCGCCTGTGATGCGGGCGGCGGCCAGCTTGCCGGAGATCAGGACCATCGGCACGCCGACTCCCGGCTGGGTGCCGGAGCCGACGAACACCACGTTGTCGAGCGTCCGATGCAGGTTCGACGGGCGGAACGGTCCGGTCTGGAAGAGGCTGTGCGCCGACGCGAACGGGGTTCCGGCCGCCATGCCCTGCTCGGCCCACTCGGCCGGGGTGACCGCGCGCAGCACCTCGACGCCGTCGCCGAAACCGACGTACCCGCGCTCCTCCAACGTCCCGACGAGCTGGTCGGTGTAGCGGCGGGTCAGGTCACCGCGCCAGTCGAACGGGGCCCGGTCGAGGTTGGGCACCGGGGCGAGCACGTAGTAGGTGTGGCGGTCGGCCGGGGCGACCGACGGGTCGGTGCGGCTGGGATTGGTGACCAGCAGCGACGGGTCGGTCATCAGCTCCCCTCGCCGGATCACCTCGTCGAACGTGCCCTTCCAGGATCGTCCGAAGTGGATGTTGTGGTGGGCGATTTTCTCATAACTCTGCCGCGAGCCGACGTGCAGCACCACGCAGGACGGCGAGTAGGTGAGCCGGCGCTGCCGGGCAGCGGGAAGCAGGTCCCGGTAGGCGACCGGCAGGTCGGGGTTGAGCACCACCACGTCGGCCGGGATGAACTCGCCGTCCGCGGTGAGCACGCCGGTCGCCCGGCCGTTCGCGGTCTGCACCCGGGTCACCGTGGTGCCGTACCGGATCTGCACGCCGTGCTTCTCCGCCGCGCCGGCCATCCCCCGGGAGACCGCGTGGATACCGCCGCGTGGGAAGTGGACCCCGGCCACCGAGTCGAGGTACGCGATGACCGCGTAGATGGCCAGCGCGTCGTGCGGGGCGAGCCCGGCGTACATCGCCTGGAAGGAGAAGATCCGCTGGGTGCGCGGGTCCCGGAAGAACTGGCCGATCTTCGTCTGGAGCCGGCGGAACGCGCCGTTGGCCAGCAGCTTCAGCAGGTTGCCGGTGAGCAGGTCGGTCGGGGCGTCGAGGTTGCGCTCGATGAAGTCCGCCCGCTCCAGCCGCCACAGCTCCCGGGCGTAGTCGACGAAGCGCAGGTACCCGTCGGCCTCCCGGGGGCCACAGACGGAGGCGATCTCGGCCGCCATCCGGGTGGTGTCGGTGATCACGTCCAGCGTCGAGCCGTCCGGGTAGTACGCCCGGTAAGCCGGGTCCAGCGGCATCAGCTCGACCCAGTCGCCCAACTCCTCGCCGACCGCGCCGAGCGCCTCGTCGATCAGGTCGGGCATGGTGAGGACGGTCGGGCCGGTGTCGAACTCGTACCCGTCGACGCCGAGCCGCCCGGCCCGGCCGCCCGGCACCGGCTCCCGCTCGACCACCGTCACCTGTCGGCCGCCGCCGGCCAGGTGCAGCGCGCAGGCCAGCCCGCCGAGCCCGGCGCCGACGACCACGACCTGGTCCGTACGTCCCGTCACTGTCCGCACGCGACCACCTCCTTCGAAATGTCGCCCATCATGCCCGCCGGTCGGTGGCGGCGGTGGCGAGGCCCGTCAGCGCGGTGCGCGCGGTCTCGTCGATCGGCGCGGTCTCCAGCGCGGCCAGCGCCTCGGCGACCCGGTCGGAGATCATCCGCTCGACCCTGGCGACCGCCCCGGTGTCGACGACCACCTGGGCCAGCCGGGACACCTCCCGGGCTCCGGTGACCGCGCCGGCCCGGTCCAGTGCCCGACGCTGCGCCGGGGTGGCGAACTGCCGGGCCAACATCAGCAGCGCGGTCGGCTTGCCGGTGCGCAGGTCGTCGCCGGCCGGCTTGCCGGTGGCCACCGGGTCGCCGTAGACCCCGAGCAGGTCGTCGCGGAGCTGGAACGCCTCGCCGACGGCCAGGCCGTAGCGGGTGTACGCGGCGGTCAGCGGCGCGTCGGTGCTGGCGCCGGCCAGGCAGGCGCCGAAGAGCAGTGGCCGCTGGACGGTGTAGCTGGCCGTCTTGTAGCGGGCCACCCGCAGCGCCCGGTCCACCGACCAGTTCGCCGCGTCGTTCTCGCCCAGGACGTCGAGGTACTGCCCGGCGATCGTCTCGACCCGCATCCGGTCGTAGCAGTGCCGGACGTCGAGCAGTCGCGCCGGCGGCACGGCGGCGCGGGACATCAGCCGGTCGGCCCAGACCATGCAGAGGTCGCCGATGAGCACGGCCACCGCCTCGCCGAACCGGTCGGGGTCGCCGGTGTGCCCGGCGGCGACGTGCCGGGCGGCGGCGGCCCGGTGCGCGGTCGGCCGGCCGCGCCGGGTGTCGGAGGCGTCCATCACGTCGTCGTGCACGAGCGCGAACGTGTGCAGCAGTTCCAGGGCCGCCAGCGCCGGCAGCACCGTATGGAGCGGCTCGTCCCCGCCCGCGCCGCCCCGCCACCCCCAGTACGCGAAGGTCGGGCGGACCCGCTTGCCGCCGGCCAGCACGCAGTCGCGCGCGGTCGAGGCGAAGCCGCCCATCTCCGCGTCGATCTCGGTGAGCGAGGCGACCTCGGCGGCCAGGAACGTCGTGAGGGTGTTGTCCACCCCCCGGGCCAGGTCGTTGGCGAACGCGGCCAGCACGCTGCGGACCGGATCGTCCGTCGCTTCCGGCTGTGCCGGTGCGACGCGGAGGGTGTTGCCCGCAACTGCGTCGTTGGCCATGCGGGCGAGCGTACCCTAGGGTTGCGAGTTGCGTCGATTCCTGCGTCGATAGTCCGAGGAGGGCCAGTGGACACCGACCTCGCCGCCGCCTATGGCCGGTGCCGTGACCTGCACAAACATCATGGCCGTACCTACTATCTCGCCACCCGGCTGCTTCCCGCCTGGAAACGGCGACACGTGCACGCCCTGTACGGATTCACCCGGTACGCCGACGAGATCGTCGACCGCACCGAGGACCTGCCGCCCGCCGAACGGTCCGCCCGGCTCGACGACTGGTCGGCGCGTTTCCTGGCCGGGCTGCACGGCGCCCCGGTCGACGACCCGCTGCTGCCCGCCGTGCTGCACACCATCGCCGTCTTCGACCTCGACCGGTCCGACTTCGCGTCGTTTCTGCGCAGCATGGCGATGGACCTGACGGTCACCGCGTACCCGACCTATGGCGACCTGCTCGACTACATGGAGGGCTCGGCCGCCGTCATCGGCACCATGATGCTGCCGATCCTCGGCAGCTCCGACCCCGCCGCCGCCCGGGAGCCGGCCCGCCAGCTCGGCCTCGCCTTCCAGCTCACCAACTTCATCCGGGACGTGGCCGAGGACCTGACGCGCGGCCGGACGTACCTGCCGGACGAGGACCTGGCCAAGTTCGACGTCACCCGCGGGGACCTGTACGCCGCCGCCGCGCGCCGTCGCGCCAGCCCGAAGATCCGCGAGCTGATCGAGTACGAGGTGACCCGCGCCCAGGCTCACTACGAGGCCGCCGCCCCGGGCGTCACCCTGCTCTCGCCCGCCTCGCAGGCCTGCATGCGGACCGCGTACGTGCTCTACGGCGGCATCCTCGACGAGGTGGCCGCCCAGGACTACGACGTGTTCACCCGGCGGGCGCTGGTGCCCCGGCGGCGACGGATGGCCGTAGCCGGGCGGGCCGTACTCACCCCGGCCGGCACCCCGGTCGTGGTTCCCGGGCCGGGGCTGGCGGGTGGCCGGACCTGAGCCCGGTGCGCCTCGTCACAGGCAGGAGTGCAGGGCCTCCACCAGCTCGTCGACCCGGTCGTGGTCGGCGAGCCGGGCGGTGGCGTACGCGAACGTGTAGCCCCGTTCCGGGTCGGCCCAGGCGCTACTGCCGCCGATCCCGCCCATGCCCCAGCTCCCGTCCGGCTCCCGCTGCATGCCCAGCGTCCAGCAGGCCCGGCGGTCCAACACCAGGTCCGGGCCGTCGTACTGGGTCCGGGTCGCCTCGGTGACCAGGTCCGGGCCGAACAGGCGCACCCCGTCCAGGACGCCGCCGGCCAACAGACCGGCGTAGAGCCGGGCCAGGGCGGCGGCGGTGCCGTGCAGGTTCACCGCCGGCACCTCCGCGCCCCGCCACAGCGGGCTGTTCAGCACCGCCAGGTCCAGCCCGCCCGCCGGGTTGCCCAGCGCCCGGGCCCGCAGCGACCCCGACTCGCCCAGCGTCCGGGCCGGCCAGCCCGGATCGGCGTACGACAGTTCGGCGCACCGCCGCTGGTCCGCCGCGCCCAGGCCGAAGGCCAGGTCGAGCCGCCACGGGCCGGCGATCTCCTCGGCCAGGAACCGGCCCACCGGCCGCCCGTCCACCCGCCGCACCAGCTCGCCCACCAGATGCCCGTACGTCCAGGCGTGCTCGCCCGCGACCGTCCCCGGCTCCCACTGCGGCTCGGCGGTGGCCAGGTCGGCGCAGAGCAGGTCCCAGTCGGCGACCGCCCCGGCCGGGCGGGGCACCGGAAACGCCGGCAGCCCGGCGGTGTGGCTGAGCACCTGCCGGACGGTGGCCGGGGCGCGGAACCCCGGCCAGTGGTCGGCGACCGGGTCGTCGAGGTCGAGCCGGCCCCGGTCGACCAGCGCCAGCAGGCACAGCGCGGCCACCGGCTTGCCGACCGAGTACACGTTGACCAGGGTGTCCGGCGCCCACTGCCGACCCGGCCGGCCGGCACCGGCGACGAGGTCGACGACCGGCCGGCCGTCGTACCAGACGGCGAGGCCGGCCCCCGTCTCCCGGCCGGCGGTGAACAGGTCGTGGAAGCAGTCCCGGACCGGGCCGAAGTGTGGGCGCATCCGGCCACGGTAGGGGAACCCGGAGGCGCTGGCACGGCGACCCGATGCGGTGCGGTGGCGCGGTGCGGAATGCTGACGGCATGGTGGAACCGGAACTGGTGGACGTGGTCGTGGTCGGGCTCGGCGTCGGCGGCGAGGAGGTGGCCGGGCGCCTCTCCGAGGCGGGCCTCGACGTCGTCGGCATCGAGCGGAGCCTCGTCGGCGGGGAATGCCCCTACTGGGGGTGCATCCCGAGCAAGATGATGATCCGGGCGGCGAACGCGGTCGCCGAGGCCCGGCGGGTCAACGAGTTCGCCGGCACGGCCCAGGTCCAGCCGGACTGGGCGCCGGTGGCGAAGCGGATCCGCGCGGAGGCCACCGACACCTGGGACGACCGGGTCGCGGTGGAACGGTTCACCGGCAAGGGCGGCCGGTTCGTGCGCGGCGGCGGCCGGCTCGACGGCCCCGGCCGGGTACGCGTCGGCGACCAGGTCTTCCAGGCCCGGCACGGGATCGTGCTCGGCACCGGCACCCGACCCTCGGTGCCACCGATCGCCGGGCTCGCCGACACCCCGTACTGGACGAACCACCAGGCCGTCGAGGTCGAGGAACTGCCCGGGTCGCTGCTCGTGCTCGGCGGCGGCGCGATCGGGCTGGAGCTGGCCCAGGTCTTCGCCCGGTTCGGGGTGGCGGTGACGGTGGTCGAGGCGGCGGACCGGGTGCTCGCCGTCGAGGAGCCCGAGGCGTCCGAGGTGGCTGCCGCCGCGCTGCGCGCGGACGGGGTGCGGATCTCCACCGGGGTGAAGGCCGAGCGGGTCGACCACGACGGGCGGGCGTTCACCCTTGGAGCGGCCGGCGGCGTCGAGTTCACCGCCGAGAAGCTGCTGGTGGTGACCGGCCGGCGGGCGCACCTCGACGAGTTGGGGCTGGACGGCGTCGGGGTGGACCCGTCCCAGCGGTACCTCGCCGTCGACGACCGGATGCGCGCCGCCGAGGGCCTCTGGGCGGTCGGCGACCTGACCGGCGAGGGCGCGTTCACCCACATCGCCATGTACCAGGCGGCCATCGTGGTCGCCGACGTGCTCGACCACGTCCGGCGGGCGCGGTCCGGCCCGGACGCCAGCGGCACCGCCAGCGCGGTCGGCGGAGCGGCGAGCACGGCCGGGGCCGGGATCGCCGGCGGCGTGCCGCACGCCGACTACCGGGCGCTGCCCCGGGTCACCTTCACCGACCCCGAGGTGGGCGCGGTCGGGCTGACCGAGCGGCAGGCCCGCGAGCGCGGCATCAACGTGCAGGTCGGCGTGAGCCCGCTCGGCTCGTCCACCCGGGGCTGGATCCACCGGGCCGACGGACTGATCAAGCTGGTCGCTGACGCCGACCGGGGCGTCCTGGTCGGCGCGACCTCGGTCGGCCCGGCCGGCGGCGAGGTGCTGTCGGGCCTGGTGGTGGCGGTGCACGCGGCGGTCCCGCTGACCCAGCTCCGGAACATGATCTACGCGTATCCGACGTTTCACCGCGCCGTCGAGGACGCCCTGCGCAATTTGAGGTAGCGCCGCCGCTGGTCCCCTGATCGTCCGACGCGCACGGGATCGTGCGCGGTGCGGTGCGGTGCGGACGGTCAGGGAGACGCGGGTGCGCCGTGCCGGCCGGCTCCCGCGGCGAAGCGGGCCGCACCCGTCGCCGCGTCGGCCGCCAGCGACTCCGCGCCGTGGACCAGCTCGACCGCGAAGGCCTCCGGCTCGGTCAGGTTGGCGCCGGCCAGCAACGCCGCCCGGTCGTTGCGCAGGCAGGTCTGCGGGTGGCGGGCGATCCCGGCGGCCAGCCGCTCGGCCTCCACCCGGGCCTCACCCGGCGCGACCAGCCGGTTCACCAGACCCATCGCGTACGCCTCCTCGGCCGGCACCGGTCGGCCGGTGAGGACCAGGTCCATCGCCCGGCTCTCGCCGATCAGCCTGGGCAGCCGGAAGGTCCCCCCGTCGACCAGCGGCACCCCCCAGCGCCGGCAGAAGACCCCGAGCACCGCGTCGGACTCGGCCACCCGCAGGTCGCACCAGAGGGCCAGCTCCAGCCCGCCGGCCACGGCGTACCCGGAGATCGCCGCGATCACCGGCTTGGACAGTCGCATCCGCGTCGGGCCCATCGGACCGTCGCCGTCGGGCTCGACCCGATTGCCGCCGGGGGTGCCGATCGCCTTCAGGTCCGCCCCGGCGCAGAACGTCCCGCCCGCCCCCCAGAGCACGGCCACCGCCGCCTCCGGGTCGGCATCGAAGGCGCGGAACGCGTCGGCCAGGCCCCGGGCGGTCGACCCGTCGACGGCGTTGCGGACAGCCGGCCGGTCCAGGATCACCGTGGTCACGGCCCCGGCGCGTTCGACCCGTACCCCCATCGGCGTCCCTCCTGGTCGGACGGCTTGACCCTCGGCCGCGGGCCGCCGGGCCGGCGGTGCGGGCCGAGATGGCCGGCGGGCCCGGCCCTCGGGTGGTGGTGGACACCCCGACATCGACCGTAGCGGCCCGCCCACCCGATGGCACACGGACGGAGCCGGGCGGGCCGCCACCGGGCGCGGCGCTAGCATCGGCGGCGGCACGATCATGTGAGGTGCCCCGCGGCTGCGGGGAGAATCGGGAAGCCGGTGGGAATCCGGCACGGGCCCGCCGCGGTGACCGGGGAGCCGCCGTCCACGCGCGTCACGCGCAGCCACTGGCCGCACGGCTGGGAAGGCGGACGGTCGGGCGTCGATCCGGGAGTCCGAAGACCGGCCTCGCGTCGGGTGCCCACCGCAGCGGTGGGCCGAGCGCAGCGGGAGCCTGCCTGTGGACATCTACGACACCATCCACCGCCGCCGGGACGTCCGGGCCGAGTTCACCGGGGAGCCGGTGCCGGCGGAAACCCTGCACCGGATCCTCGACGCGGCACACGCCGCGCCCAGCGTCGGATACTCGCAGCCGTGGGACTTCGTCCTGGTCCGGGACACCGAAACCCGCCGCCGGTTCCACGAGCACGTCCAGGTCGAACGGGACACGTTCGCCGCCACCCTCGACGGCGAGGCGGCCGAGCGGTTCGCCCGGATCAAGATCGACGGAGTGCTGGAGTCGACCCTGTCGATCGTGGTCACCTACGACCCGGCGCGGGGTGGCCCGGCCGTCCTCGGGCGGCACGCCATCGCCGACGCCGGGCTCTACTCGGTCTGCCTGGCCATCCAGAACCTGTGGCTCGCCGCCACCGCCGAGGGGCTCGGCGTCGGTTGGGTCTCCTTCTACCGGGAGCCGTTCCTGGCCGGGCTGCTCGGCATCCCGGACGGCATCCGGCCGGTGGCGTGGCTCTGCCTCGGGCCGGTCACCCACCTGGCGACCGTGCCGGACCTGGAACGGCACGGGTGGCGGCGGAAGCGTCCCCTCGCCGAGGCGGTGCACCACGACCGTTGGGCGGCGACCGACCGGCGAACGGCTGATTCATGAACCTCGATTGCTGGGATAGCGTGGCATTCACCCTCAGTCCTCAACCCGCTACGTTCGGGAGGATCTTCATGCGTGCCACCGTCAGGGTCCTGCTTGCCTCCGTCCTCACCACCCTCGGCCTGACCGCCGCCGTAGCCACCCCGGCCCTGGCCAGCGCCCCCGCGCCCTTCTGCGAGTCCGGTGGGTCGCAGTTCTACTGCGACGCCACCAGCACCGGCACGACGACCTGGACGGTCACCTGGTACTCCGGCAGCGTCGGGACCTTCACGAGCGCCGGACCGACCCTCTTCGCCAGCTGCCCCTTCTCCAACATCGGCCTGCAGGTGCGGGTCAGCTACAGCTACTTCGACGGCAGCGTGACCCAGTACAGCGACACCGGTAGGTTCATCTGCCGCAGCGGCCCCTGGCAGTAGCCGCCGGGTCCCGCGCCGCAGGCCGGTCGGCGGCGCGGGACCCCACCGCCGGCACCCCGGCCTGTGTGCGGGTGCGGCGGCGGTGTCGGCCGCGTCCCCGGACTGCCGGTCGACACGTACGGCGGCGGGCTCGTCACCGCCGACCGGTTTGCGACCGCTTCTGCCGGGAAGTCGGGCGGGATGCGGGCACTCTTGACGAGAATCGAACAGAATTCGGCGCTGGACCGGGTCGGGGACCGGTTGCAGCGCGCCGTCCAGGCCACCATCCGCCCGCAGCGGGTGCGCGACCTGCTGCACGGCGTCTTCCTCGGGCATCCGCTGCACCCGGCGCTGGTGCAGGTGCCGGTGGGCGCCTGGATCAGCGCCGCCGTCCTGGACCTCATGCCCGGTCAGCGTCGGGCGGCCACCACGCTGGTCGGGCTGGGCACGGTCGGCGCCCTCCCGGCGGCGGTCGCCGGGCTGAACGACTGGGCGGCCCTCACCCGGGACCAGCGCCGGGTCGGCCTGGTGCACGCCGCCTCCAACACCATCGGCCTGGCCCTGTACGCGGGCTCGCTGGCCGCCCGGCTGAGCGGGCGGCACGGGACCGGGCGGGCGCTGGCGTACCTCGGGCTGACCGCGGCGAGCGCGGGGGCGTACGTCGGGGGGCACCTGGCGTACAAGCAGGGGGCCCAGGTCAACCAGAGCGTGTCCGAGCTGCACCGGATCAGCGACGGCTGGCACCCGCTGGTAGACCTGGCCGGGCTGCCGCAGCGGAAGCTGGTCACCCGCGAGGTGGACGACGTCTCGGTCATCCTCTACCGGCACGGCGACGAGGTCACCGTGATGCTGGAGCACTGCCCGCACCAGGGCGGTCCGCTCGGCGAGGGCGAGGTCGCCGAGATCGACGGGCACGCCTGCGTGGTCTGTCCATGGCACGGCAGCGCGTTCCGGCTCAACGGCGGCGAGGTCATGCACGGGCCGTCCGGGAACGACCAGCAGATCCTGCCGACCCGGGTGGTCGACGGGATGTTGCAGGCCCGGCTGCCCTGAGCTTTCCGCTCCCGCGCCGCCCGTCGCCCCGCTCCCGCCACCCCGCCGGGCCCGCCCTGCGCGCACTTCCCCCGAAGGTGTGGGAACGGCGCGCCATGGCCACACATTCCGTGAAAGTGCGTGCGCAGGGGAGGCGGGGTGGGGGCTGCCGGCGTCAGCTCCGGCGGTGCCGGCCGGAGACCAGGGCCCGCGCGCCGGCGGCGGCCCGGGCGATGCCCGGTCGGCGGCGCAGCCCGAGGACCGCGCCGATCTGCGCCCCGACGATGCTGGCCACGGCGAGCACCGCCGAGACCGCGAGTGGGCGGTTCACCCGGTCCTCCTCGCTCGCCCGGGACGCCCCGGCGGCCATCGCCGGCTGCGGCCCGGAGGGCGGCTGGGCCACCTGCTGGCTGCCGCGCGTCGACTCGGCCGACGGCTGGCTGGCCGGCGGCGCGGGTGCCGGGCGGGTGGCCGGCGGCGTCGTCGCCGGGGTCGCGGGCGCTTCGGCGGCCGGCGGGGCGACCGGGGTCGCCGACGGGGGAGTGACCGCGCCGCCGGGGGCGGGGGCCGTGGGCCGGACCACCAGCCGGCCGGTGGCGTGCGTACGGGCCCCGGCGTCGCCCGCGCCGTCGGGCAGCCTGATGAGCTGCCCCGGGCGGATCCGGTCGGGGTCGTGCAGCCGGTTCAGCTTCGCCACGTCCCGGTACCGGTCGAAGTCGTCGAGGTAGCGCTCGGAGATCTCGCCCAGGTAGTCGCCCTTCGCCACCTGGTACATCGTCGGTTCCACCGGCTCGGGGAGCTGGGCCGCCGTGGTGGCCACGACCGGCGACGCCGTCCGCGCGCTGACCGGGAGCGTCGCGCTGGCCGGCCGGGCCACCGGGGCCGCCGCGGCGACGGCCGGCTGCGCCACCGTCGGGTACGGGCCGGCCAGCACCGTCGCCGCGCTGGCCGCGGCCGGGCTCGCCGCGATGATCAGGGCCACCGAACCGACCAGCGCAGCCGCGGCCCGCTGCTGCCGGCTGATCCCGGGCAGCCGGGGTGCCGGCCGGCGCAGCGACTGCGCGCCCAGCTCCACGAGCACCGAGAAGGCGAAGGTGGCCCAGCCGAACCAGCCGACAAGGGCCAGCGCCCGCAGGAAGAGCTGGCCGTCGTCCCGGCTGGTCAGCGTGGCGCCGATCTCGGCGAGGGTGGGCACGTGGTCGGGGAGCGGGTTGCCGGCGAACGCGATCAGCGCCACCGGCCCCCCGACCAGCACCGCGATCAGCACGACCAGCGCGCCGAACCCGGTGAGGACCTGTCCGGTCCGCCGTGCGGCGGAGCGACCCGGTGCGGCCATGGCGTTCCTTCCCTTCCTACGGGTCCTCGGTGAGGGCCCGCGCGGTGGCCTCACCGGAGACGGTGACGGTGTTGCCGAAGCCAAAGAAGCCGAGCATGTACCGGTCGTAGGTGACCGTGACGCGCACCCGGACGAGGGTCTCCCCGCCGACGACCGGGAACTCGACGGAGGAGGCGGTCACGTCCGCCGCGGCGAGGTAGCTGTTCACCGCAGCCCTGGCGGCCACCTGGTCGATCACCTTGGGGCCGCCCTCGATGGCCTTCGCCCGGTCGATGGACTGGCCGCCGGTCCGGGCCGCCTCCGCGGCCAGGTTGTCGGCCCGCTGCATGGACCGCAGCTGACCGGCCCCGTCGAAGGCAAGCCCGATGATCGCGAGGACGCCGATCATCCCCGCCGCGAGGAACAGGCTGACCCGGCCGTCGTCACCGTGGAGCCGGCGGGCGGTCACGACCTGCTCCGGTAGCGGTCCAGCGGGGAGGTGAAGGCGGCCGAGACCGTCCGGTTGGTCGGCATCGCCGGCAGCAGCGACAGGTCGATGTCCGCGAAGGTCACCGTGCAGGCCACCCGCACGGTGACGGCGGCGGGCTCGCCGGGATCGCTGGCGAAGGCCTCGTCGAAGCTGACCGCATCGCCGTCGACCGAGCCGCTGAAGGTGAGCGTCGGCTGGCCGGCGCAGTTCGCCCGCTGCCAGTCGAGCTGGTTGCTCGCGGCGGCCAGGGCCTGCCGCCGGGCGGTGGCGGCGTCCCGGGAGATGGAGGCGGCCCGGGCGGCATCGTGCGCCGCCGACTCGATCGCCTCCTGGGCGATCGCCGTACGCCCGGCCACGCCGGCCAGCACGAGCAGCGCGAGGAACGCCGGGGCGAGCACGGCCACCTCGACGGCGACCGAACCCCGTTCGTCCCGCCGCGGTTGGCGCCGGAATCGGCGTCGGTCGTCGGCCGGCACGTCACGTCTCCGCACGTCGCTCACCCCGTCGTCCACCGTTCGACCGTGCCGTGGGCGGTCTGCCGCACCGGGAAGCTCACCCAGGGGACGACCGAGAGGGCGGTGCCGGTCACCGTGCAGGTCACCTCGGTGGCGTCCGTGACGCAGTCGGGCCCCGGCGAGTCCCAGCCGACCAGCCAGTCACCGGCCGAGGTGAGGAAGTCGGTCGCCCGCTGTTCCCCCGCCCCGGCGGGAGCCTGGAGGACGCGCTGGGCGTTGACCGCGCTCTGCGCGGCGTTCAGCGCGGTGGCCCGGGCGACGAACCAGGCGGCGGCCTGGATCGAGGCGAAGAGCAGCACCAGGATCGCCGGCATCACGACGGCCAGTTCCACCGGGTTGGCGCCCCGCTCGGCCGGGCCGTCGGCGAGTCTCCGCCGGGCCCCGGCCAGCAGCCCCCAGGACGCCTCCCCGGGTGGCCGCCGTACGCCGTCACGTGCCCACCCGCCCGGTCGCCGCCGTACGCCGTTGCCCGCCCGCCCCGGCGCGCGCAGGCCGGTGGGCCGGTCGGCGGGTGCCGACCGGCTCCGGTCCGCGCGTGCGGGGCGGCCCGTCACGGTTTCGACCCGCCGTCCGGGATGGCGTTCATCCAGCTGTTGGCCTTGGTCAGGGCGAGGGCGGTGACCGCCATGGCGACGGTGACCAGGCCGGCGATGATCACGGCGGTCGGCACCGGGCTGTCGCCGCGCTCGCCGTCGCGGCGCAGCTCGGTCAGTCGCGTCGTCAACGCGATGTGCAGATAGGCGATGAGGTGCATGACGTGCTCCTTCGAACTGGGGAGGGGTTTCACAACCGGGCGAGGAACGGGTAGACGGCGAAGCCGAGCAGCACGAAGACCAGCAGCGAGCCGGGGATGTCCAGCCGGCTGGTGACCGCCTCGGCCCGGGCTAGGTTGTCGGTGCGGATCTGGTCGCGCAGCGAGTCGGCGCGGCTGCGCAGCGTCTCGTGTACCTGCGCGCCCTCGCTGCCGGCGGAGCGCATGATCGCCCCGACGTCGCCCAGTTCCGGGATGCCGATCTTCTCGGCCAGCTCCCGCAGCTCGTCCCAGGGCGAGTGCATCTGCATCTGGGCGATCCGCAGCGACTCTCGGATCCGGTCGAAGACCCAGCCGTCGCAGACCGCCGCGGCCCGCTCCAGGGCCTGCACCGGGCCGTGCGCGGCGGAGAGCTGCAACGCCACCAGGTCCAGGTAGGTGCAGACAGCCTGGCGGAACTCGTCCCGGGCGGCGTCCGCGCGGGTCAGCACGCTGCGGTGCGCCACCAGGGCGGCGACCAGCGCCATTCCCAGGCTCCCCAGCAGCGGTACGAACACCGGCACGGACACCCCGCCGAGGAAGAGCACCGCACCGGCCAGGGTCGGGGTGACCAGGCCGACCAGCGCGGAGAGCAGCAGGGACAGGGCGTACTGCTCCGGGGTACGGTCGATCAGGGCGAGCTGCCGGTGCGGCGGACGCAGCCAGCGGGCCAGCCCGCCGACCCAGTCGAGGCGTTGCGCACCGCTCGCGGCGGTCCGGCCGGTGCCCGGCGGCTGGTGCAGCCGGCGCAGCGCGGGGCCGAGCGCCGGTGCGGCCGGCAGCGCCTCCCGGACCACCAGGAAGACCCCGAGCCCCACCGCCGCGCCGCCGCAGACGGCGACGGTGAGCTGCCAGTTGAGGATCACCGGTACCGCCTCTCGCTCGCGGCTGCGGGGCTCGCAAGCTCACTCCTCGCGCTCACCGGGCCGGCCTTTCGTTCGCGGCTGCGGGGCTCGCAAGCTCACTCCTCGCACTCACGCGATCGCCTCCGTCCGGTCGGGAGCGGGCAGGAACCGCGCCGGCCGGGGTGGCTGGCTCATCACCCGCACCCAGGCCAGCAGCCCGATGAACGCCCCGCCGAGTACGACCATCACGAGCTGCCCCACCGGCGTGCCGTACGGGCGGACGTACTCGGTGTTGACCAGGCCGTACGCCAGGGTCAGCAGGGTCATCCCGGTGAGGAACCGGACCGCGAACCGCGGCTGGGTGCGCTTGGCCTCGATCTCCCGGCGGGTGGCCACCTCGGCGCCGGCCGCGCTCGCGATGGAGCCCAGCACGTCGCCGAGCCGCTCCCCCCGGTCGGTCAGGTGCAGGATCAGCGCCGCCACCACCTGGTCGCAGACCGGGTCCCCGATCTCGTCGGCGAACGCGAGCAGGGCCGTGCGGGCCTGCCAGCCGGCCTGGAGCCGGGCGGCGAGCGTCCGTACCTCCTCCGCGATCTCCTCGGGCACGGTGGCGATGGTGCCGAGGATGGCCTGCTGGAGGCCCTGGCCCGTGGACGAGACGTCCTTGAGCCGACGGGTCCACTCGCCGACCGCCTCGATCCGGGAGATGGCCCGCTGCTCGGCGCGGCCGACCGCGAACAGCCACGGCGCGCCGGGCACCGCCACGGCGACCAGCAGGCCGACCACCGGCAGCCCGGTGAGCAGGAACGCCAGCGCGCCGCCGAGCACCGCGCCGCCGATCAGCACCTGATGGTTGCGCTGCTCCCGGGCGGTGGTGCCGGAGCCGAGCCAGAGTCGGCGCAGCCCGCCACCCGGGCCCGCGCCCGGAGCCGGGCCGGCGGGCCGGGTGGTGCCGACCAGCGCCACCACCGCCAGCACCAGGCCGGCCACGCACGCCGCGCCGGACACCACGGCGATCAGCTCGATGTTCGGGGTCACCGGGTCACCGGCCTGACGCCGAGCCGGGTGTGCCGGGGGCGCTGCCACGCCCCGGCCCCGGCCTCGATCCACCGGCCCAGCAGCCGGGCGTCGTAGCCCACCCGCAGGAGCTGGTCGCGGACGCGTTCGGGCAGGTGACGGGGGATGGCCCGGCCGTCCGGCCCCGGGCCGAAGACGCTGGTGGTGGTGATCCGGCTGCCCTCGCCGACCCCGATCACCTCCTCCACGTGGGAGACGAAGCGGTACTTGCGGCCACCGATCGCGGTCTCGTCCTCGACGGTGACGTAGACGATCAGGTCGAGGGCGTTGCCGGCCATCCGGCGGGCCTGGTCGACGGTCATCTCCCGGCCGTGCGCCAGCGCCAGCTCGACGATCCGCTCGCCCACCCCGCCCGGGCTGCGGGCGTGGATGGTGCACATCGATCCGCGGCTGGTGGTCATCGCCTGGAGCATCGGCACGATCTCCCGGGACCGCACCTCGCCGACGATGATCCGCAGCACGCCCATCCGCAGCGACACCGGGATCAGGTCGGCGATGCTCACCTCACCGGCCGGGCGGCCGTCCAGCCCGCGTTCGCCGTGACCCTCCCGGGCCTCGAAGCTCATCACCGCCCGGTGCTTGTGCCCCCGGCGGGCGGGCAGCAACTCCCGGCTCTCCTCCAGCAGCACGTACGGCTCGTCGGCCGGGATCTCGTCCATCAGCGCCCGGATGACGGTGGTCTTCCCCGCCCCGGCAAGCCCGGCGACCATGATGTTCAGCCCGGCCCGCATGGACGCCCGCAGGAAGTCGCGCAGCAGCGGGTCGATCATCTCGTCCAGGTCACCCCGGGCGCCGGCGATGTCGTCGAGGCTCACCTCAAGGGTGTTGTGCTTGCGGATCACCGCGTACGGGCGGTGGCTGACCAGGAACACGGCGGCCAGTCGGCTGCCGTCGGGCAGTTGCAGGTCCAGGGTGGGCTTCGAGGTGGACAGGGACCGCTCGGTCGCCCCGGCCCGGCGGGCCGCCGCCTGGAGGATCTCCACCAGCTCGTCGTCGCTGTCGGCGATCGGGTCGGCCCAGTCGACCCCGCCGCCGTGCCGGGTGATGCGCACCTGGTCGCAACCGAGGATGTGCACCTCCTCGATGGTGTCGTCGACCAGCAGTGTCTGGAGCCGCCCGAGGCCGACCAGCTCGGCGGTCACCTGGTCGAGCAGCAGCCGCTCCTCCCCGGCGGGCATCGGGGTGCCGGCCCGGCGGACCGCGTCGGCGTACTCGGCGACCACCGCTACGGCGAGGCGGGCCCGCTCGACGTCCTCGGCATCGGCGTCGAACTCCCGGCCGCGCTGCCACAGCGTGAGTCGTTCGCTCAGCTCCCGGCGCAGCTCCCGGACCACGGCGAAGTCGACCCGGGGCCGGGGCGTCGGCGGCGCGGCGGTCGGCGGCGGGGCGGGGCCCACCGGCGGGACTGGTTGCTGGTGCCGCCCGTTCAGGGCCGGTGGCAGCGGCGGGGCGATGGAGGTCGCGGCCTGCTGCTGCGGGACCCGGGGGTCGTGCGACACCGGCTCAAACCGCATCCGGCACCCCTTGGGCGGCCGGCCAGGCCAGCCGGGCCCGGCGGCGGTCCAGCAGCGCCCGGATCGGCACCTCCAGACCACCGGCCGCGCGCATCAGTGGCCGGCCGGCCCGCACGGTGCCGCCGAGGGTGAGCACCTCCGCGGTACGCGGGTCCTCCGGCAGCCGTGCGATCACCGGAAGCCGCAGCGCCTTGCTGATCTCGCCGCGCCCGTGCCCGTCGCCGATCGGCAGCAGCCGCAGCGTGCCGGGCGGAACCCGGTGCTCGGTGAAGTCCCGCTCGATCGCCCGGATCATGGACCGGGTGGCGGAGAGATCGGGCAGCTTCGCCCGGGTGACCAGGAGGATTACGGCGGCGGCGCGCAGGATCGGCCACGGCGGGCCGGCCACCTGGAGCCGTCCGCAGTCGACGAGCACGTCGTACGGGGTCTGGCCGCGTTCCAGGTCGAGGAAGAAGTCGGCGAACCGGTGCCAGAGTGGGGTGACGCTGCCGGCCTGCGCCGGGTCGATGACACCGGGCAGCAGCAGCCGCTCCCGGCGGGGCGCGTCGAGGTCGACGAGCTGGGACCAGAACGCGGACTCCAGGCTCCCGTCTCGCAGCTCCCCGACGGCCAGCTCGCCGATGCCCCGTGGGCCGTCCAGCACCCCGCCGAGGTAGCCGGCGAGGATCGACCCGCCGGACGGGTCGCACTCGGCGAGCACCAGCCGCCGGTGCCAGGTCAGGGCGCAGGCCAGCGTGGTCGTGGTGACGCCGGGCGAGCCCTTCGCCGAGACCAGCGCGATGATGGCCATGGTCAGGCCGCCCCGGTCAGCACGACCGCGATCCGGTCCTGGGCGGCCAGCGCCACGATGGCCGGCACGTCCCGGGCGGTGAGCGCCACGTAGACCACGACGCTGCTGCTGCTCGGCGTCGCGGTGTCGATCACGGTGGCCTCGAACCGGGTGCTGCCGGCGCTCTGCCCGTCGGCGTTGCGGTTCGGGGTGCTGACCAGCAGCACCCGATCGCCGGGGTGCAGCCGCTTCGCCGGCACCTGGCCGGGGGAGAGGTCGAGGGAGATCTGCTGCTGGCCGGGGCCGAGCAGCGGATCGTCGGTGAGCTGGGCGGGGGTGAGCAGGGTGCCCGGGGCCAGTGCGACGGCCGCCCGCTTGCCGACCACCTCGTTGAGCCGTCCGGCCGGCACCGGCCGCAGCCCCTGCCCGCCGGCCACCTGCACGGTGACCAGGTCGTCGGCGCTGAGCGTCCGGCCCACCTCCACCGGCCGGGCCACCGCGAGGTAGCTGCCGGTGGCCCGGACGGAGGTGACCGCGAATGCCGCGCCGAGGCCGCCGAGGGCGATCAGCAGCACCGCGAGGCCGAGCAGGCCGGGGCGGACCCGGCGCTGCCGGAGCACCTTGGGCGGGGCGATGGGGGCGTCCACCGGCCCCGTGCCGTTGCGCGTCGCCAGACTCACCTGGTCACCACCTGAAGCTCGTCGATCTCGATCTGGACGGTGCCGCTGGTCCGGGTCTGGGGGATGTCGCCGCTCTGGCCATCGCCGACCCAGTGCACGTTCCAGAAGGTGGTGGCGCTGACCTGGTACGTGTCGGCCCTGGTGTAGCCGCTGTGGTAGCCGCAGTCGGGGGAGCGCCGGCCGGCCTGCGGGCCGTCCGCCGTGTACGGGGTGCCGGGGCCGTCGCACTCGACCTGCTCGCCGTTGTCCATGTCCCAGACGATCCGCTTCACGGTGGCGGTGATGGTCACCGTCAGCCCCCGGTCGGAGGCCGAGGCGGTCAGCGGGCCGAAGTAGTCGTCCCCCGGGCTGGCCCACATCCACACGGGCAGGCCGACCAGGCCGGGGCCCTTGCTCTTGCGCGGGGCGACCGACGCCCGGGGCGGGAGCAGCGAGATCGAGGCGAGCGCGCGGCGGGCCAGTTCCTCCGGGTCGGGCGGGGTGCCGTAGCCGGGCGGCGGGGCGTCCAACAGCTCCTCGTGTTGGGTGCCCCGGTCCCCTCCGTTGCAGGTGACCAGGTACCACTGCTTGCCCTCGGGGGTGTCCGGTGGCTGAGGATCCTCCAGCTTGTAGTAGCAGCCGTTGCCGTTGTTGAACCAGCCGAGGACGTTGTCGTAGCAGGGAATGACCTTGCCGCCCCACTGGCACTTGCCGGCCGGCCCGTCGTCGCCGCCCCCGCCGCCGGGTTTCCCGCCGCCGCCGCCCGGGGTGCCCGGGTCGTCGTCCCAGATGTTGCAGTCGTTCTGGCCGATGGGGCACTCCACCCCGCCACCCCGGGCCGCCGCCGCGACGGTTGCGGTGGGCGGGGCCGCCGTGACGGCGAGCACGAGGGCCAGGCCGATCCCGGCGAGCAGCCGTCCGGGCCGCGGATCGCGGAGCCGGCGGTGGGCGGGCCGTGGACGCACCGCCACCGCGCCGGGCCGGCCCGGGGCCGTGCCGTTCCGTCCGTCCCGGGTCAGCACGGCTGGTCCTCGTGGGCGGTGCCGGAGTTGATCAGCCAGCGGCCGTCCCCATACCGGGTGGCCGTCGCGGTGGCCAGGTACCGCCCGCCGCCCGAGCCGGGCACCACCTTCTTCGTCTTCGTGTAGACCAGCCGGTAGCCGGTGGCGTCCACACAATCCTGGATCTCCACCGTGGCCGGGACGCCGTCCAGGCTCACGGCGGTGACGGTGGGATCAGAAACGAGCGTTCCGGTACGCATGGCACCGTGCTCCTTCGCGTCGCGAATTGCCAGTCGGACCCGGGTCAGCAATGGATCTGCCAGGAACCTGCTCAGTTCCGGGTGGAACGGGTCGCTGCGCCGGTTCGCCGTGCGGGACGCCGCGAGGTATCCGGAATAGGCGGTGAGCGCCGATTCTCGGGCCGCCCGTTCCTCGGCCGCCGAATGGCTCCGGGTCGTTTTCGGTGCTGCCGACAGGGGCTGCGCCGTGGTCTCAGGTTCCGTGCCGCAGGCGGCGACCGGGCCGACCGCCAGGACCGAGACCAGGAAGATCATCCATCGGCCGGGGTGCTGTGCTCGCAATGCCGCCCCTCCTTGCTGGCGACCCGGCCGGGCGGCGCGCCGACCGCCCCCGGGCGTGCGACAACGCGGCCGGACGATTTCATTCGGACCCTGTTGCGTCACCGCGGTATTCGCCTGTGCTGATCTTAGAAAAGCCGTGAATCGATGTCCTCGCGTTGCCTCCGACGCCGCTTGCGGGGTTGCGCCGCACTCAAGGGGCGAGCATAAGCTGACGCCTGCCGATGCAACAGAGGCAATTCATACGAACACTCTCAGTGACGGGTGGGTGGTGGTGGGGGATGGCGCGTGCGCGGCCGGACATCGCGGGTCGGGGCCGCCCTCGGATGGCACCATGACGGCCGTGACATCGGCTGCGGGTGCGGGGCGCGTGGTCCTTTCGGCCGGTCAGCCGGACCGCTCCGGGAGGGTGGGTCCGAAATGCCCGCAGGTCAGGGTGCCCACCGTGCCCGTCCGGCCGCCCCGCCGGCCGCGCGGCCCCGCTGGGCCGTGGCGGGGTGTGGCCGGGTCGGATTCGGCATCATCCGCTACACGAGGGCGAGCCGAAAGTGACTCACCGTGTTCTCCCCGACCCGGCCGTCCGGCTGTCCCGGGAGCCGGGCATGCCCGCTGACCCCCCGTCCCGGCCGCTCGCGGCACCCGTCGAGCGGGTCGAGCCCGCGTCGGTCGAGCCCGTGTCGCCCGAGCCGGTCCCGCCGCCCGTGCCGGGGAGCCGTGCCGGGCCCCGAGGGCGGCCGTGGGCGCGACTGGCGGCGATCCTGGCCGTCGCCCCGGTGCTCCGCCTCGCAGTCGCCCGGTACGCCGTACCGCCCGGGGCGCCGGACCGGACGGCCTGCCCGACCTGCGGCACGCCGCTCGCGCTCGACCGGCCCTGGCCGGCGCTCGGGCCGGCGGCCCGCTGTCCGGCCTGCCGGTCCCGGGTCGGCGCGCCGCCCGGCACGGTCGAGGTTGCCGTGCTGGCGGCGCTGGCGGTGCTCGTGTCGGCGGGCGGGACGCCGGGCGAGCGGGCGGCCCTGGCCTGGTGGCTCGGCTGGGCGGTGCCGCTGGTCTTCGTCGACGCGGCCGTGCACCGGCTGCCCGACCGGCTCACCTGGCCGGCGGCCGTCGGGGTCCAGGCGCTGCTCGGGGTGGCCGCGCTGGCCGCCGCCGGGCCCGCTCCCTGGCTGCGGGCGGCGGCGGCCGGGGCCGGCCTGGCGCTCTGCTTCGCCGCCACCACCCTGGTGCTCGGGCGGCGCGGCTTCGGCCTCGGCGACGCCAAGCTGGCGCTCGGGGCGGGCGCGCTGCTCGGCTGGTACGGCTGGCCGGTCCTGGTGCTCGGGGTGCTGGTGACGTTCACGCTCTCCGCGCTGACCAGCCTGGCGCTGCTGCTGGCCCGCCGGGTCCGCTGGTCCAGCCACCTGCCCTTCGGCCCGTTCCTGGTGCTCGGCACGGTCGTCACCCTGCTCCTCGTCCGCTGAGCAGGGTCCTTCCGTCAGCGGCCCCGGCTGGCGTCGGCCACCGGGCGGTCGGCCCGACGTTCCCGGCGGCGCAGCACCTCGGCGACCGGCCGGGCCAGCAGTGGGGTGCCGACGGTGGCCACCAGCGCGCCGAGGAGCAGGCCGGCGGCCACGTCGTGTGGGTAGTGCACGCCGACGAAGGTGCGGGAGAACGCGGCCAGCACGGCCAGTGGGACCGCGTACCAGGCGAGCCGGGGAGAGAGCAGCAGGATCACGGCGGCCAGCGCGCCCGCGATCGTCGAATGGTTGCTCGGGAAGGACCAGTCGCCCACGGGTGGGCACTGCCCGGCGACGATCACCAGGTCGGCCGGGGTGCGGCAGGGGCGTTCCTCGTCCACCACCGTCTTGAGCAGCTCGCTGCCGCCGTACGCGAGGACGACCGCGACCGGCGCGGCCACGGCGAGCGCGAGGCTGCGCGGCCCGGCACCCAACCTCGGCAGGGCCGCCGCCACGAACAGGAGCCCGAGCAGGATGATCGACCACTCGGTGAAGTGCGCGGCGAACCACTGCACCGAAGTGGGCGTGCCGTCCGCGAAGTCGACGATGTCGCGGTACCAGTCGACGCTGAACTGCGGAACATCCGACAAGAAACCGTCAATCATGCCTCAACCTACCAAGTGTTCATCTTCCGTTCACCTGATCACACGGTAGGCGACCGAGCCGGATCCCCGCACCGGACGAACGTCAGATAGCCGGCACGACCAAGGTCGGTGCGGGCCCGGGGGCAGCTCACGACTGGCCGGGCGCCGGCCGGGGCGCGCCGCCCGACATCCGCTCGACGACCTCCTCCAGCGCCTCGAAGGCGTACGCCCAGTTGTGGCACTTGAAGCTGCGCAGCCCGTCGATCGGCGTCCGGCAGTCCGAGCAGTGCACGCCGGCGATCGCGTCCGGCACCTCCGTGTTGACGTACCGGCGGTCGCCGAGGATCACCCGGGCGATCATCGCCGGGTCGTGTACGCCGTGTAGCGCCGACGAGACGATGTCGAGCCAGGTCATCCGCCGACCGCACTTCGGGCAGTCCGGCTCGTCGCCGCTGACCCACAGGGGCGCCCCGATGCTGCGCGCCGGCATCCCGAGCAGCTTCTCGATCCGGCGGACGTCGTGCTCCGGCGTCACCCAGCGGTGCCGGCCGGGCAGCGCGGCCGGCGAGTCGTACACGGCGCGGAACAGCACGGGGTCGACCTCGACGGTCTCTCGCTGACGGGTCATCGCGTACCTCCTCGACCTGGCGGCGCCGACCCTGCCGGCGACGCAGCCCCACCGTCGCCGCGGACCGACGACGGACACAACCGGATCAACGACACGCGGGGTCGATGGCGGTCGTGCGGGGTGCTAGACATTCAGGACGCGTACCGATCTGCCCCAGTGGAGGGACATCGTGACCAGCGACCCGGCGCCGACCGCACCCGGCGCGGGAAAGAGCGACGCCACCAAGGCCGGGACGGCCGGGTCGGGCGTCGAGAACCGGCCGAACGTCGCCCGGATGTACGACTACTACCTGGGCGGCTGCCACAACTTCGCCGCCGACCGGGCCGCCGCCCGGCAGCTTCTGGAGATCTTCCCGGACACCGGCGTAGCCGCCCAGACCAACCGCGCGTTCCTGCGTCGCGCCGTCCGGTACGCCGCCGAGCAGGGCGTGCGGCAGTTCCTCGACATCGGTGCGGGGCTGCCCACCCAGGGCAACGTGCACGAGGTCGTGCAGTCCGTGGCCCCCGACTCGCGGGTCGTCTACGTCGACTACGACGAGGTCGCCGTCGCGTACGCCCGGCGGCTGCTCGGCGACGCGACCCGCACGGTCGTGGTCCGGGGCGACCTGCGCCGGCCGGACGCGCTGCTGACCCACCCCGACGTGACCGCGTCGATCGACTTCACCCGCCCGGTCGCCGTGCTGCTGGTGGCGGTGCTGCACTTCGTGCCGGACGCCGAGGAGCCGTACGCGGCGGTCGCCCGGCTGCGCGACGCCACCGCCCCCGGCAGCCAGCTCCTGCTGTCCCACCTGACGCTCGACGGCGCGCCGCCGCTGCCCGCGCAGCGGGGCCGGGCCGTCTACCAGCAGAGCACCGCCCCGCTGGCGCCCCGCACCCGCGCCGACATCCTCCGGTTCTTCGACGGGTACGACCTGGTCGAGCCGGGCCTGGCCTGGCTGGCCGACTGGCGGCCCGACGGCGAGCCGCGGGACGGGGTGTCGCACGGTTTCGGCGGGGTGGGCGTCCGACGCTGAGGCCGCGCGGCCGGGACAAACGGCACGTCGACTGGCACTCCCGGGCGCGGCGGGTCAGGGCGCGGCGGATCGGGGCGGCGGGTCAGGGAGCGGCCGACTGCTGGCCGGCCGAGCCGCGGCGCACCGCCTCGCTGGCCAGCCGCGACCGGCGCCGGTCCTCGTTGGAGGTGAGGTCGAACTTCTCGTACAGCCGGGTCAGGTGCTTCTTCACCGCGCTCTCCGTGACGTGCAGGGCGGTCGCGATCGCGCGCACCGAGGGCGGCTCGGGGAACGGCTGGCCGCCGGAGACGTACGGGCGGCAGAGCACCGTGATCACCTCCTGCTCGCGCGGGGTCAGGGCGGGCGGCGCGGGCGGCGGCTCGACGTGCAGGGTCCGGGTGCCGGGGTGCTCCGACGGGGCGTGGAAGAGCAGCCGGGCCGGGCCGACCTCCACCCGGTCCCCGTCCCGCAGGATCTGTGCCTGACGCACCGGGCTGCCGTTGACCGTGGTGCCGTTGGTGCTGCCCAGGTCCCGGATCGACCAGCCGGAC
Source organism: Micromonospora sp. NPDC001898 (assembly GCF_042891255.1). Classification (NCBI taxonomy): domain Bacteria; kingdom Bacillati; phylum Actinomycetota; class Actinomycetes; order Micromonosporales; family Micromonosporaceae; genus Micromonospora; species Micromonospora sp. NPDC001898. Next base: position 25,204 of record NZ_JBIATC010000006.1, read on the forward strand.
GGGTAGCGCTCGACCAGGGCGTGCAGGCGGGAGACGAGCCTGCTGTCGATGGGCAGCTCGTTGGTCCTCGCCCGCCCGATGGTCAGCGCGTCGGTGGTCAACGGCACCAGCCGGACGCCACCCGCGCCGTACACCTCGAAGTACCCCTCCGCCACCCCGCCCCCGAACGCTCAGTCGCCGCAGTACGGCTCGGTCGTCGCGCTGGTCGGCACCCCGGTCCGCACGCTCGTCACGGTGGCGGTCGCCGTGGTGCAGCCGCCGTCCACCGGGAGCGGCTCGGTCCACAGCTCGAACGGCTGCCCCGTCGCCCGCTGCCGCACCCCGACCGGCCCGGACGCGTCGAGCGACCCCGGCGGTCCGGCCGCCCCGGTCCCGGGGCGGACCGTGAGGTCGACGTCCCAGGTGCCGTCGTCGGTCGCGGCGTTGTCCCGGTACTGCTTCCACACCCAGATGTACGCCATGGCGGCCCGGCAGGCAGGCGACCAGTACTGCTTCACCGAGATCGCGCGCAGGCCGCCGGCGTACCCGTACGCCGACGTGCCCACCTGGTAGGCGTCGTCGTAGCAGCGGCCCGGTGGCGCGTCGTCCCGGCTCGCCCGGCGCGGGTGGCCGGTCCCGACCACCCGGACGGTCACCGGGTCCGGCGACCCGGCCACGGTCAGCGCCAGCATCGGCCGGCGCGGCCCCGGCGCGCGGGGGGCGAAGGCCAGCCGCACCTCGCACGCCCGCCCGGGCGCCAGCGGCTGGGCCGTGCATCCCTCGGCGGTGACCCGGAGGTCCCCGCCGTCCGCCCCGGTCGACGCGACCCCCGTCACCCGCACCACCCGGTCGCCCGGGTTGCGCACGGTCAGCGTCTGCTCGGCGGAATCCACGTTGACCTCCTGGTCACCGAAGGTCAGCTCCACCGGCATTTCGATGGGAGCCGGGGCCGGCAGGGCCGCCGACCAGCCGGTGGCCAGCACCGACACCAGTGCGACCAGCAACCCGGCGGCACGGGCCAGCGCCCGCCGGGGCACCCCGGGCGGCTGCCGGCCCCGCACGGTGGCGGTGAGGTCCAGGTCGAGGGCCGCCCGGCGGCGTGCGCTGAGCGAGAACCGGGGCCGGGGCGGCGCCTGATCGCCATCGGTGGCCGGGGCGTCGTCCGGCCGTGGGTGGGCGGCCCCGTCGTCCCCGCCGCCGGGCACGAGCGGGGTGACCGGCTGGCCGGCGGCGCGCTGTGCCCGCTGGAGGTCCTCGGCGAACGCCACCGCCGTCGGGTGGCGCAGCGCCGGGTCCTTCGCCATCGCGCGCTCCAGCACCACACACACCGCGTCGGGTACGCCGGCCGGCCGCAGGTCGGGCACCGGGTCGGCGGCGACCCGCCGGAGCAGCCGCGCCAGCGGCTCCGTTCCGTCCGGCGGCCCCGCGCCCGACGGCGCCTCTGCGAAGGCGGGCGTGCCCCGGATCCAGTGCAGCACCGACGACGCCAGCGCGTACACGTCCGAGGCGACCGAGGCCGGCTCACCGCGCAGGATCTCCGGCGCGGCGTGCAGCACGCTCGTCGTCACCCGGCGTCGCCCGGGGGCGGGCTCCGCCGCCCGGGGCCGGGCCAGCCCGAAGTCGGCCAGCTTCGGCTCGCCGTACCGGGAGATCAGGATGTTCTCCGGCTTCACGTCGCGGTGCAGCACGCCGGCCCGGTGCGCGGTCTCCAGCGCCCCCGCCACCGTGATCCCGCCGGCCACCGCCGCCGGCCATCGCTGCGCCGCCGACTCCGCGTCGGGTGCGCCGCCCGCCTGGGCGGCGGCCAGCCGGTCGGTCAGCGAGCCACCCTCCTCGTACGCCATCAGCAGGTACGGGTTGCCGGCCGCCGTCCGACCGGCCTGGTGCAGGGTGACGATGTGCGGATGGTCGGAAAGCCGCCCCAGCACCCTGAGCTCGCGCTCGAAGCGGGCCCGGGACGGGCCGTGCCAGTCGGCGGCGAGCACCTTGACCGCCACCCAGCGGGAGAAGTCGGGCTGCCAGGCGCGGTAGACCACGCCGAAGCCGCCGCGACCGATCTCGACCGCGTCCGTGCAGCCGGCCACGCCGAGGTCGAGCCCCGGGACTGCGGCCTCCCCGGGGCGGTGGGAGGTCGACTGCTCTGTGTGGACCATGGCGGCCCATTATGACCGAGGGGTGTGCCAGGATTTTCGTCCGCTACCGACCGGTCACCTGTAGCCCGGCCGTGCCGGGCGACAGGAGGCAGCCATCAGGTGGGGCCCGCCCGGTGCCGAGCCCCACCCAACCGCTACGGCAGGTCCTACCGGCAGCTCGTCCGGTACCAGGTGTTGTAGCGGGTGCGGACGCCGTACTCGAAGCCTTCCCCGCAGTTGCCGTACGAGTACATCCCGACCTCTACGGTCTTGCTGGCGTCGGAGTAGTAGATGAAGGTGATGCTCTCGTTGTCGTTGGGGTACGGCAGGGCCATGGCCGGGCTGGCCACGACCGCCGTGGTGCCGGCGACGGTCAGCAGGGTGGCCAGGACGGCATTCCGCACGAACTTCTTCAACTCAGGGCCTCTCGATCGAGCGGGATGGATGCGTAAATGATAGTCGTCGATCTATCGCCCGCACAGAAATTCCAGCATCGCCCCGAATTCCTGAAAGACTCGCCGACCCGGCAAACTGGGTGGATGGGGCCACCACGGGGCGGATCGGCATGACCGGCCTGCCGCCCAAGGCCATGGACAGGCAGGAGTGAACCGGCTGGCATGACCGATCCAGACGACGGAGCGCGGCTGGCCGCGGCACTGTCCGGCCGACTCGCCTCCCTGACCTTCGTGGACCGCACCACCGAACAGGTCACCGAACTGCTCATCGACGCGATCGCCGGCTGGGGCACGGCGCAGGGCTGGCGGGTCTACCGGCGGGCGGCCAGCGTGGTGCCGCTTCCGCCTCCGATGTCCGGGCAGCGATCCGTCATCGACATCGCCTGCGCCCGACCCGCCGCGCCGCCCGTGGTGATCGAGGTCGACCACACCGACCGGCGTCGTACGGTCGAGAAGCTCCTCGCCGAGGCCGACGCCGGGCGGGTGCCGATCTGGGTGCGGTGGGGCGCCCGTGGCTTCGTCGAACCACCGGAACCGGTCCGGATGGTCACCGTCCCGGTCACCGCGCGACGAGGTGAGGCGGGCGCGCGGCTGCACTCCCGCCAGCCGGCGCGGCAGCTCCCACCGCCGGAGCACCGCGCCGGGCCGGTCGCCGCCGGCCCGCCGGACTCCCTCTTCGATCCCACAGGCGGGAGCTGACGCGGCTACGTGGTGCCCCGGCGGCCGCCGGTCGCGGCGGAGCCCCGGCCGGAGCGGGCTGCCCGGCGGCTTCAGCCGGCAGGCGGGTGACGGTAGGCAGGGCTGACCCGTCAGCGATCGGCTTGCGGAGGGCGGGACGGGCGCGGGTCGTCGTCGTGGGCGGGGGCGGGGGCGAAGGCCCGCAGGGTGGCCTCGACGAGCGCGTCGGCGTATGCCTCGTCGAGCGGCCCGGCCCGGTGCAGCCAACGCTGGGTGAACGGGGCGTAGAGGAAGTCGAGGCAGAGGGCGAGATCTGCATCGGGGTGGAGCTGTCCGGCGCGCTGTCCGGAGCGCAGCCGGGCGAGCTTGGCCTCGGTGAGTGGGTGGTCGACCTTCTCCCGGTAGAGCGTCGCCAGCTCGGGGTCGACGGCGATCTCGGCGTACAGGGCGCGGAGCAGGGCCGACAGCGCCGGGTCGGTGAACTCGGCGGCGGTGGCCCGTAACACCGTCTTCAGGTCGGCTTCCAGATCGCCGGTGTCGGGCAGGGTGATGGCGCCGGCATCGTCCTCGCTCAGCGCCCGTACCGCGTCGAGCGCCACCGCGCCCTTCGACGGCCACCAGCGGTAGATCGTCTGCTTGCCGACGCCGGCCCGGCGCGCGATCGCCTCGATCGACACTCGGGGATATCCGACCTCGACGACAAGGTCGCGGGCGGCGGCCAGGATCGCCAGGCGGGACCGGTCGCTGCGGCGGGCTGCATCAGGTGGCACGGGTGGAGCATATATCGAGACGAGACGGTTCGTCTTGACATGGCTCGGGGGTGTGGGCAAAAGTGGGAGGCGAGACGGTCCGGTCCGTCTCGTTAAGGGGAATGATCATGCGAAACTGGTTCATCACCGGCGCCTCCCGTGGCCTCGGGCGGGCGTTCACCGAGGCCGCGCTCGCCGCCGGCGACCGGGTGGTCGGCGTGGCGCGGGACGTCGGCCCACTCGACGACCTGATCGCTGCGGCGCACGGACGGCTCGTCGCGTACCCGCTCGACGTCGCCGACCGTGCCGCCGTCCTGGCCGGAGTGCGCCGGGCGACCGACGAACTCGGGCGGCTCGACGTCGTCGTCAACAACGCCGGCGGCGCGCTGCTCGGGATGGTCGAGGAGATCACCGAGGCACAGGCCCGGGCACACCTCGACGTCAACTTCTTCGGCGCGCTCTGGGTCAGCCAGGCCGTGCTCCCGGTGCTGCGCGAACAGGGCAGTGGGCACCTGTTGCAGGTGTCGTCGATGGGCTCCTCCGGGGGGTTCGCCTCGACGGGCCTGTACAGCGCCGGCAAGGCGGCACTCGACGCCGTCAGCGAGGCCCTCGCGATGGAGGCCGAGTCGTTCGGGATCCGGGTCACGATCCTCAACCCCGGCGGGTACGAGACCGGGCTGTTCACCAAGGGGCTGACCCAGGCCGCGCCCCACCCCGCGTACGAACCGCTGCGCGCGAGGCTGAACGAGATGTGGAGCGCCGCCGAGGACTTCGACCCGGCACTCGCCGCCGACGTGGTGATGCGGGTGGTGGCGCTGTCCGACCCGCCGAAGCGGATCGTGCTGGGCGGGGTGGCGTTCGACGTCGTCCGCGACCTGGACGCGGCACGCGCCGCCGAGTACGCGCGCTGGGAGGACCTCAGCCGACTGGGCGACCGACCCACCGCCGCCCAGGGGCGGTAGCTCGGGCCTACGGGGACGCCGCCCGGCGTCGGCCGTGCCGAACTGGGCGTCGACTGCCCACGCGACCCGGTCGGGTCTGCCCTACCCCGCCAACCCCGACAGCCCTACCGGAAACCGGGGTGTGAGCTGGATCGATCCACGAACGGCCGGTCCATAGCGTCGACGCATGACCACGTCGACCGTTCTCCCGCCGCCGATACCCCGGCAAGACCCGTACGCCCGACCGCGCCACCAGCGGCCCGGCAACCTTGCCGCGCGGATCGCCGGTTGGAGTGCCCGGCACCGCACCACCGCCATCGTCGGCTGGCTGCTGTTCGTTGTCGCGGCGACCGCGTTCAGCGCCGTGTTCGGCACCGTGCAGGCCGCCGACAGCTCATACGGCCACGGCGAATCCGGCCGGGCCACCGAACTGATCGCCGCCGCAGGCTTCCCCGACCGGGCCGGCGAGATGGTGCTGATCCACAGCGACGACCGACTCGCCGACTCGCCCAGGTTCACCGAGGCCGTCACGGCCACCGTCAGCGCGGTCGAGGGCACCGGCCGGGTGGAGAACGTGCACGCCGACGCGATCTCGGCCGACCGGCACTCGGCCCTGGTCACGTTCGACCTGTCCGGGCCGGCGGACACCGCCGTCGACCGGGTCGACGCCGTGCGCGACGCCGTCGCGGTCGTGCAACGGGAGTTTCCGGACCTGCTGGTGGCCCAGACCGGGGACGCCAGCCTGGACCAGTCGCTCAACGAGATCCTCGCCGGTGACATGCACCGGCTGTCGCTGCTCTCCATCCCGGTCACGCTCGGCATCCTGATCGTGGCGTTCGGCGCGCTGCTGGCCGCCGTACTCCCGATGGGCCTGGCCCTGACCGCGTTCCTGGCCTCCCTCGGCCTGCTCGCCGCCGCCAGCCGGCTGGTGCCCACGGTCGACACCACGATGCACCTGATGCTGCTGATGGGACTCGCCGTCGGCGTCGACTACTGCCTGTTCTACCTGCGCCGGGAACGGGAGGAACGGGCCCGCGGCGCCGACCCGGAACGGGCCCTGGCGATCGCGGCAGCCACCTCCGGCCGGGCCGTGCTGATCTCCGCGCTGACCGTCATCATCGCCACCTCGGGCATGTTCCTCACCCGCGACACCGTCTTCGCCAGCCTCGCCACCGGCACCATCCTGGTGGTCGCGATCGCCGCCCTCGGCTCACTCACCGTGCTGCCGGCCGTGCTGTCCAAGATCGGCGACCGGATCGACCTCGGCCGGGTTCCCGGGCTGTACCGGCGCGAGACGGACGGCCGGGGCTGGGCCAGGTTCCTCAATCTGGTGCTGCGCCGGCCGGGACTCTCCGCGATCCTGGCCGCCGGCGCGCTGGTCGCGCTCGCCATGCCGGCGCTCGGCATGCGCACCGCCGAGGAGGACATCACCGCGCTGCAGGCATCCGCCCCGGCGTTGGATACGTTCGTCAAGGTCGGGGCGGCCTTCCCCGGCGGCGCCGACCCGGCCGTACTCGCGGTCCGGGCCGACGACGTCACCACCCCGGCGCTCACCGCCGCCATCGGCCGGTTCCGGGCCGAGGCACTGGCCACCGGGGCGCTGCACGAGCCGGTGACGATCGAGATCAACCCTGACCGGACGCTCGCGGTGGTCAGCGCCGGACTGTCCGGAACCGGCATCGACACCGTCTCCGAGCAGGCCGTACGCGCCCTGCGCGAAGACGTCATCCCGCGTACGGTCGACGGCGTCGACGGGGCCGAGGCGCTGCTTACCGGGCAGGCCGCCGCCTCGGTCGACTACAACGACGCGATGGGACGCAGCGCACCACTGGTGTTCGGATTCGTGCTCGGCCTGGCGTTCCTGCTGCTGCTGCTCGTCTCGTTCCGGTCACTGGTGGTGGCGCTGACCGCGATTGGGCTCAACCTGCTCTCCGTCGCCGCCGCGTACGGGCTGCTGGTGCTGGTCTTCCAGCACGGCTGGGGCGAGCGGGTGCTCGACTTCGAGTCCGCCGGCGCGGTCACCAACTGGGTGCCGCTGTTCCTCTTCGTGATCCTGTTCGGGCTCTCGATGGACTACCACGTCTTCGTGCTCAGCCGGATCCGCGAGGGCTACGACCGGGGCTGGCCGAACAAACTCGCGGTGTCCCGGGGCATCCGCGGCACCGCCGGCACCATCACCAGCGCCGCTCTGGTCATGGTCGCGGTGTTCGGGCTGTTCACCACCGGCTCGCTTGTCTCGATGAAGGAACTCGGCTTCGGCCTGGCGGTCGCAGTTCTGATCGACGCCACCATCGTCCGGGCCGTGCTGTTGCCCTCGGTGATGGTTCTGCTGGGGGAACGGAACTGGTACCTGCCGGGCTGGCTGGCCTGGCTGCCCACCCTCTCCCATGGCGAGGCGCACGACGACGTCGATCGGGTACGGCAACCGGTCGAGGTCTGAACCGGCGGCTCGACGGGGCGGACGCCGGGCGGGGCCGAGGGGGCCCGTACGGCGTGCGCCCCGCCGGCGAATGTCGCTGAGGGTGGCGCGCCTCGCGGACGAGAAGCCGTTCGTGCCACAGCCGGGGCGCGGCGTCGGCGGTCGTGACTAGGCGGGGGACCGCAGCCACAAAGGGTGAAGCTGCCGAACCGCCTCTCCGACAGCGGAAACACTCCCGGCCTCTACCGGGCACGGGAGCAGGGTTCCGGTAGCCTGGTGCGGCGGGCCGTTAGCTCAATTGGCAGAGCTGAGGACTTTTAATCCTTAGGTTCTGGGTTCGAGTCCCAGGCGGCCCACCACTTGAGCTGGGAAAATAGACCGACGTCGCCTTCTTGGATCGCCCTTTGTGCGAGTATTGTCGGGTTTCTGGTCTTGATGCGCGAGCACCCGCCGAGCACCCCGCTCGGGCATGGCAGTAGGCGACGCGGCGCGTCGAGACCGAGCTGGCCGAACTCGCCATCACCCGCAAGACGCTGCGCAGCCTGACCGGCCACACCGCCCCGGCCACGCCCGCTGACGCGACCGTTGCCAGCCCCGCCTACCAGCAGATCCTCGCCGTTTTCCACACACCACCGCACCGATGCGCGCCATGGACATCTGCCACGCCCTCGGCACCGGCGTCACCGCGAAGGACACCGAAGGTCTCCGCGCCAAGCTCAAACGCCTCGTCGCCCGTCACATCCTGACCGAACCCGAGGCCGGCCTGTTCACCCTCGCCTCGCCACCGCTGTCCGTTAACACCACGAGCAGGACCGCAGCGCTGTGCGCGTGATCTACTCGCTGTAGAAGTTGGACCAGCGCCCTACGGATCTCGGTGAGGATTCGCAGACATCGTGTTCGTTGATCGCCCACGGAAGCGCTGGCCGGCCGCCAGGTTCGATCCCGTACCGCTGCATCCGGTCTACCCATTCGCCGTAGCCGGCGCCGCACAGCCCGTTGGCTACGTAGGGCGGGAGCCTGCCCCAAAAGCCGTAGGCACCCGCCTCGATGGCGCGCCCGAAAAAGGTGAGGGATTCCTCGATGCGACCGGAGTCGTAGAGAAGGTGTGCCAGTTCATCCAGAGCCTTGACTTCGCCGGCATCCGCCTGAGCCTTGAGCCACCCAATCGCCTCGTCGACGCGTCCCCGGCCCTTCAGTAGCTCGATCACCTGGGAAGCGGCCTGAATCCAGGCTGTGCCCACGCCGCCAGCGACTCCGGCCGCGCGCTGGTAAAGCGCGATCGCCTCCTCGGTGCGCCCCGATTCCTGCAGCCACCTGGCGGCCTGCCTGAGAACGTGCCTACCGACATCGGTCCCGTCCGCCACCCAGGTAACAATCTCGCTGGTACGACCGGCATCGCGGAGCATGGCGGCCGCTTTGCCGGCAGCCCGCGCGTCGCCGCCGGCCGCTCGGCGCTTCAGCAAGGAAACCGCCTCGTCGAGGCGATCCTCCTCCGCAAGAAGGTCGGCAACCTGGTCTGCCGCCTCCCAATCGCCCGCTTCATCAAGCTCCTTCAGCCAGGCAATCGCCTCCTCGATCCGGCCAGCCTCGCGCAGCAACTCCACTCTGTAGGATCGTTCCGAGACATGCCCCGGGACGCGCGCGTCGCCGATGCCGTCGACAGGCAGTAACGCGATGGCTTCCTCCAATCGGCCCGCCTTCCGCAACAGCGTTGTCACCAAGGTTTCGTCACGGGCCAGGCCCAGGAGGAAGGTGATCGCCTCATCGAGCCGGTCGTTGTCCTCCAATACTTTGGCTAGCCGCCACCTGAGATGACCGTCGGCCTCGGCCCCCACCTTTAGCCAGCCGATTGCCTCGTCGGTGTGCCCCGTCTCCTCCAGCAGGTCGACCAACCGTCCGATCGCACTCAGGTCGCCCGCCCGTGCGGCGCTCTCCAGCCAAGTCATCGCCTCCGCGGTCTGGGCATGCTCCTTGAGCAGCTCCACCAACTGCCGGTGGTCGCCGTGGCCGGTCGCTGCTCGACCTTTAAGCCAGTCGATTGCCTCCCCAATGCGGCCCACGTCCCGAAGTAGTCGGACCGCCTTAAATTCAGCCGGGTAGGTCAACCAGGGATCCGCATCTGTCGAATCAGCGATTCGGCGGTAGGCGTCGATCGCCTCGTTCGTGCGACCCGCTCGCAGCAACAGTTCGGCGGTTTTGAGGTCGCAGGCCGCCTCGCCCGCGAGCTGGCTGAGGCTAACTGCCTCGTCGTAGCGCTCAGCCTGCTCCAGGAGTCGCACGCCTTCAGCCCTGGCGGGTCCGTTGCCAGCCTCTGCCCGCTCTTTCAGCCAAGCGATTAGTTCCTCGACGCGGCCCGAGGCGGTCATCAGACTCACCACATCGGCCAAGTCGCTCACTGTCCGCTGCCCCGTGCCGTCCGACTCGACTGCCCGTTGGTGCACGGCGGTGGCCTCGCCCGTCCGGCCCGCTTCCCGCAGCATGCTGGCCAGCCACCGCATGTCAATGGTGTTACCGAGATCGGCCGACCGCCGAAAGACGGCCATCGCCTCATCGGTGCAGCCCGCGTTTCGCAAAGCGTGGGCCAGCCAGTGCAAGGCCTTCGTATCACCATCCTCTACGCGGGCTTGGAACCAGACGATCGCCTCTTGTGCCCGTCCCATCTTGATAAACAACTGGGCGATACAGCTCAGCGCGTACGGCTCGCGTGCCTCGACCGCGATGACGAGAAACCGGAACGCCAGGCGATAGAGCCCGTGTAGGGCGGCATGGTCTCCCAACCGGAGGAAGTCCGTCTTGTCGTGCTGAAGCAGGAGCGCATTCCACAGGGTAGCGGGCACCGAACGTGCGCGGCGTTCGATGCTTCCGAGCCGTTCCAGATAGTCAGCCAGGCGGTAGTGGCGCTCGGTAGGCGCACGCTGTCCAGGCCGGATCCGGATCGGGGCGAGCGGGCCGCGCACGCCCCGGCAGGGCTCAGCGGTGTAGGTCAGAGCGTGCTCCAGCCAATCGTCTTGCAGGGTTTCCCATTGTCGATCGGTTAGGTACCCGGGAGCGGCAGCTGCCAGGAGCTCGATGGACAGATTGGGGCCGTGACCCAGAAAACGAGCATCCATAGCGGAGTGGATGACTGCCCTGGCCGCGGCGGGCGCGTTGCGGTAGCGCTCCGTCAGCATCGGGACTCCGGCCAGGTACTGCGTGATCTGAGCCTCCTCCGCATACTTCGCAGCGTGGACCAGCCGTGGATCGCTCGCGGAACGCACGACGTCCATTTGGGACTCGGTAAAGGTCTCCCGAACCTTGATGCTCGTCGCAGCAAGCAGCTTCCGCGCTTGGGGACTCCTAGAGGACTCGCCTGTCAGCTGGTTTAGGTACTCGGGCCAGATCGTGCCCAACACCAACACAGGCGCACGATCAGCGTCGCGTAGGAGCTCCCGCAGCCCGGTGGCGACCCGTTCGCCGAGCTCGGCAGGCTGGGTGAGCAGGTAGAGCTGGATCTCGTTGAGCCACAACACCGTGCGCGGCGCGACCGCACCGATCTCGCGAAGGATTGACTCCGGCGGGCTCGGCTCGATCGGATGCCATAGCCGCCAACCGTCGGGAAGTCGCTGGACCGCCTCCCAGCAGGCGCGGGTCTTTCCTGTCGAGGATCCACCCACTAGCAGCGTAATCGTGCTCTGCCCGCCCACGGCCCGATCGACCAACCGAGCGAGCTGCGCATCGTGATCCCGGCCGACATAGGCGGGAAGTGATGGCAGGCCCGCCGCGAGCCCGATCGCCGGATGCACCTCCAGGGCATGCGGATCGGTGAATTCGCCCACGGGTCGGCCGGGCACCGCCGAAGGCATTGTGTCCTGCGCGCGGCGTGGCTGAGCGGCCTCGACCAAATCGGACCAGAACCGCCGATCGGGGGCCGGATCGCCCGCCCACTCGCACCAGAGCCGGACAAGAGCCCAGACCTCGTCGCTGTCCCGGGGAACCTGCGCAGCGTTTGGATCGTCCGGCAGCCATGAACTGATCCGCTGGCCTCGCAAGTCAACCCCACGCGAGCGCTGGACCTCGCGCGCGGTTTCCCGCCGCGAGAACGGCGAACCCGCCGCCCGCCGTGCGACCCGGGCGCGATGTTCCAACGCGCGCAATGCCTCGTACAACGTGCGAGCCGGGTCTGACACCGTCTCATCACCGCCCGGGGGTCGTTGGTGCCCGCGAAACGCGGCGGCGGGCAGGGCCACGAGCACAAGTCTATGAGCAATGTGACCGCATCGCCCGCTCGCGCGGACGGGCAGCTGGGCACAGCGCCAGTCTTCCCTCAACCCGATTTGAGGAGGACGAATTGAGCGACCGGAAAGTCACCACCCGGCGGCTGTGGCGCGCCGCGTTGTTCAGCGCCATCCGCGGCCTTGCGGCAGCGGCGGGATCCAGTGTCGTAGCCATCATTATCTGGTGGCTACAGGGTTCGCTATAATAGCGCTTTGTGGCATCCCGCCGCTTGATAGTCATAGCTTTAGTGTGGTGCGGCAACGGAGCCTGCGGTGGCTGATTTGTTGTCCAGCAAGGGGAGCATGCCGCCGGGGGCGGCCCATCGGATCATGGACGCTGACGTGCTGGGGTGGGTCTCGTAGTCGCGGGCCAGGCGGCGGTGGGCGGTGATCCAGGCCAGGGTCCGTTCGACGACCCAGCGGCGGGGATGCACGACGAAGCCCCGCTGGTCGGCGGGCTTACGGACGATCTCGACGGTGGTGCGCAGCAGGTCGCGGGCCCACACGACGAGTCGGCTGGCCGAACCCGGAGTCGGCGAAGACGTGCCGGATCGGGGTGGCCGTATACGTGGCGAGTAGGGCGCCCTTGTGCCGTCGCGGTCCTGCCAGGACGCGGCCAGGACCCAGACGGAAACCAGCAAGTCCGAGGGTGTCGGTGACGATGAACCGCCTCCTGCCGTTGATCCTCTTGCCAGCGTCGTAGCTGCGGGGCACGGTGTCGGCGCCCTTGACGCTCTGGGAGTCGAGGACACCCGCCGTCGGCTCCGGCTGGCGGCCGCGGGCCAGGCGAACCTCCTCGCGCAGCTCCGTCAGGGAGCCGCTCGGTCACACCCCGACTGTTCAACCTCGTGAAGTGCGCGTACACGGTCTGCCAGGGCGGGAAGTCGATCGGTAGGTACCGCCACGCGCAACCGGTTACGCACGACGTACAAGATCGCGTCGATGACGGCCCGCCGGGCATGCTTCTCCGGTCTACCCATCCACCGCAGCGACGGCAGCATCGCCTCGATGATCTCCCACTCCGCGTCGGTCAGGTCAGAGGGGTGCCGCCACACTCCATCCACACCCGTCTACCGACCAGGGTGCGCCCATCGATCGGACCCACTGTGCGGCACGCCCGATCAGCCCACATCCCAAACACGCTCTCACTGGGGCTGGGCGATGATGGCGCCGCTGACGGTGTCCACATACCACCGCTGGTACTGCTCCGGCGGCCATCCGCGCTGCCGGACGAGCCAGTCGAAGTTGCGGACGTCCTGGGCCAACCAGAGGATGTCGGTCACCTGTTCGACGTCCAGGTCAGGGCGGAGGGCTCCCGTGCCGACGAGTTCCGCGGCGAACATCGCCATGCCGCGGCGGCGCTCGTCGATGTTCTTGCGCCAGATCTCGGCGGCGTCCGGATCTGCCGTGGCCGCTCCGGCCAGCGCGAGCATCACCTGGGCCTGCCGGGTGTGGACCTCGACCAGGTGGCGGGCGTAGCGGGTGAGCTTGGCGCGGGGGTCGGCGAGCGCGCGGATTTCGGCGACGAAGGGCCGGTCCGGAAGGGCCACCGGTTCGTCGTCGCCGGCCAGGGTGACGTCAACCAGCTGGGAGAGCAGTTGGCGTTTGTTGCCGAACACCGCGTACAGCGTCTGGACCGCGACGCCGGCTTCCGCGGCGACGACGGTCAGCGGCGTGGCCGCGTAGCCGGGGTCGACGAACAGCCGGCCAGCCGCTTCGAGGATCGCTCGCCGGGTCTGTCGGGACTGCTCCTGCCGCCGGGACGAGTCATAGCGTCTCTTGACAACCACGGTTCAAGTGTAGTGCTCTATTGGATAGGTTCTAACTCTATCGAAAGGGCGCGGTCATGCCGTTCGGTGTGTTGCAGGAGATGCCCGGCGTCAGTGAGGCGGAGTACCAGCAGGTGGAGCGCCACCTCGGACCGGACCGGCCGCCGGGACTCGTCGCCCATGTCGCCGGCCCGACCGAGGACGGCTGGCGCATCATCAACATCTGGCAGGACGAGGCCGCGTTCCGTCGGTTCCAGTCCGAACGGCTGGTCCGGGCCGCAGGCCTGGCGGCGCAGGAGGACGGCTTCGACCCGACAAAGGCGGCCAGCTTTCGATCGATGAGTGTCGACGGTGCGGAGATGCCGTTCTGATGGCCGACGCCGCCACCCTGCGGTCCCGTAACGTCGCTTTCTGGACGGGAGCGGCAGCCGGCTGGATCCGGCACGCCGATCGGCAGGACGAGATCGGCCGACCGCTGGGCGCGCCGGCCATGGATCGAATGGCCGCGCGGCCCGCCGAACGGATCCTCGATGTGGGCTGTGGTTGTGGCGGCACCACGGCCGAACTCGCCGAGGCGGTCGGCGAGGCGGGCACGGCGGTCGGTATCGACATCGCCGAGGAGATGGTGACCGCCGCCCGGCAACGGTTCCCCACGGACCGGTACCCGGGTATCCGGTTCCATACGGCCGACATCGAGACCCTCGACGTCGTTGCGGGGGCTCCGTTCGACGCGGCGTACTCGCGAATGGCCCTGATGCTGTTGGCGGATCCGGTCGCCGGCTGCACCACGATCCGGCGGTCACTGCGCCCGGGAGGGCGCCTCGCCGCGACCGTCTTCCGCGACGGCAGCGTCAACCCGTGGATGTCCGCGGCGATGCTCGGCGCAGCGCCGCACCTCGGGCCGTTGCCACCGCTACCGGTGGGCGACGAGCCCGGTCCGTTCTCCTTCGCCGACCCGGCGCGGCTCGCCCGGGTCCTCACCGTCGCCGGCTTCACCGCCGTCACGATCACGTCGTGTGACGTCGCGATGGACGCTCCGGACGACGCCGATGCCGTGGCGGAATGGCTTGTCGAGGTCGGCCCCGCCGGTGCCGCGTACCGGGCGGTTCCGCCTGCTGGGCAGGCTTCGGCCCGGGCGGGGGTGATCCGGCTGCTCGACCGGTTTCGTGAACCTGGCGTCGGCTACCGACTGCCCGCCGGCCTGTGGCTCGTCACCGCGATCGCCGCCGGCGTTGACGGTGGGTCACGCGTTCCACCGTCCGCTGACGAGCCATCGGCTGCGGCCCGACCGCCGGCCACCCACCACCGACAACCACGTCAGGACGAGAACCGATGAGAACGATCCGAATGGTCGCGCCGGCCCTCTGTCTTGTGCTCGCCCTGCCGGCGTGTGCCGACGCCGACGCGCCCGAGCCCTCTGGGGCCGCGGCACCGGGCACCCCCGCAGCAGCCGGCGCCGCGTCCGGCGCGGCCGGATCCGTTCCGGCCGGTGGCTCGACGCCGGTGTCGGCGAAGAAGGTGTGTGCCTACCTGGACGGCCAGTTGCCGACGCTGCGGGGGATCGGGTCCGAGACGGGCACGATGGCCAGTCTCACCGTGAACCTCTATTCCTGGTACGAGAAGCAGGGTGCCGTGCCGACCGGCGGTCAGATCGACGATCAGACCCGGCAGGAATGCCCGGCGACCCGGACCGAGGTGCTCGAGCTAGCCGGGATGGAGAGCTTCGAACGTTTGTAGCCGCCACGAGCCGGCGACGCCCGATCGGCGCCCGGTCGCCGGGCCCGGGACGTCGTCGGGATCCTCCCCGACCGGTGGGGACGTGCGCATGGTGGGGGGCGGAGCGTGCGCGCGGGCGGGCGGTCAGCGGCGGTGGCACATGACGGACGGCGAATCCGGGTATGGTGCGGTGTGTCGGTGTCGTCGGGCTTTCGCCAATAATCGAGACACCGATCGGGCCCCAGGGCGAGCGCCGGGTCTGTCACGAGGTTGTCGGCACGAGATGCCGAAGACCTGATGTGCCTCTCTTTCGAAGACAGGACTACCGCATGGCATCGAATGGTAACGACCAACCGGCGTTGTTCTTCGCCCCGGCGAGCACCGACGGGCTCGACGGTCCGAGCGTGACTTTCGACGGCAGCGAGGAGGCGATGCGGCGACTGCGCCATCCGTTCGCGGTGGAGCAGACCCAGCCGCCGGCGGGCCATGACCCGGAGCAGCGCGCCTGATCCGGTGGCGGTGCCACGACATACCCACCTGCGAATTCAGCGATCAAGGGCCTGGCCTGGATGAGGTGACCGTTGCCCCATCGACGAGGCCGCCCACGGAACCACCGCCTCGGTGACGGCGCGAATCTCAAGCGCCGACCGTAGGTGAAGCCCAGCACCGCGATCAGGCCGACCAGCCTTTTGCCATGCCGGGCTGGGGTGCTGCATCCGCATCCGCATCGCACACCGTCACCCGTGCCGGTCGGCGGCCCGACCCTGCATCAGCAGCAGTTCGTATCGATATACGCCGGGTGTATATCCCCGAGGTATACACCCAGGGTGCTCTCTCGGGATGAGTGTTCCCATGACCCTGCTAGGCCTGCTCGAACGTGAGCCCAGCCACGGCTACGACCTGAAGCGCGACTACGACACCTTCTTCAACCGGAGCAAGCCGCTGCCGTTCGGCCAGGTCTACTCGACCCTCGGCCGGCTCGCCCGTGACGGCAAGATCGTGGTCGGCGAGGTCGAGCCGGGCGTGGGCCCCGAGCGCAAGCGCTACGTCATCACCGAACGGGGTGCGACCGAGGTCGAGTCGTGGCTGACCGAGCCGGTCGAGCCCGAGCCCAACCTGCAGACGGTGCTGTTCACCAAGGTTGTGCTGGCGCTGATGCTCAACCGCCCCGCCGAGGAGTACCTCGACATTCAGCGCGCCGCGTACCTGGGGCGGATGAAGGAGCTCACGGAGATCAGGCGCACCGGCGACCTGGTCGACACCATGTTGGCCGACCACGGCCTGTTCCACCTGGAAGCCGACCTGCACTGGATCGACACCACGGCCGCCCGGTTGGATGCACTCCGAAAGGTGGTACGGCGATGAAGGCGATCGAGGCCCGAGACCAGCCGTCGGATCCGCGCCACTCGCCGTCTGCCGTGAACTCCCGGTACGCCCCCGGTGTCCAACGGTGGGCGTCCAGCGGCCGGTCAGTCGGTGCTGGTCGGCGGGGTTCAGCGTCGGTGGTAGGGCGGCGGCCGGGGCGAGGGCGCGTCGGGCCTCGTCGGTGACCGTCGGCGGTTCCAGCAGGGAGGCCGCCATGTCCGGCCCGGCGGTCGGCGTCGCACCGGGGAGCAGCCGGGCGACCGGCTGCGCCAGGTTGTCCAGGAGCACCGGCCGCCCCGAGCCGTCGATTCGGTACGTGGTCACGCGCCGCAGCCAGCTGGGGGTGTCCTGGCTGACCCGCTTGCAGTCGGGAGTGCGCTCGACGGCGGCGCTGACTGTGGGGAGGGTCTTGATGGCGCGGCGTTCGTCCATGGCCCGGTAACCCTCGGCCGCCTGCTCCAGGGGCAGTTCGAGGTCGAACACCCTGCCCGGGTCGATCTGCCGGTCTCCGATCAGCCGCATCAGCTCGGGAAGGAAGCGACGCCCGGGGGCGGGCCCTCCGTGCAGGTGCACGCCGGAGGCGGACTTCTCGATGCCCCTGAAACGAGTGAGCCACCGTCGTTGCCGGGGGCCAGTCGTAGGCCGGGTAGGGACGAGCCGGGCTGGCGAGGAACACCCGCGGTGGCGTGGCGCGGGATATCCTTGGCGCATATGGCTACTTTTCGCAGCGCCTCAGTGCTCCTCTCCTCGGACGGCACCAGGACCCCCGGCACCGCCGCCCTCTTCGCCGAGCCCGCCCGCAAGGGTGGGACCCCACCGTGGGCAGGCGACTTCCGACCCGCCAACAGCTCCGGCAACGGCCCCAAGAACGCGATCGGGAAGACCTTCACGTTGGAGCTGCCTGACGGCAGCACCGGCAAGGTCGTGGTCCAGAGCCTCAAGAGCGGGAAGGGAGGCGTCGTGCTGGCGTTGATGGGCGAGGACGCACCCCCCTTCTGATCTGCCGCTGAGAACGATCGAGCCCGCTCGCAGCCCTGGTCGGCGGCCCGCCGACCAGGGCCACCGGTCAGCGGCGGCCGGTGGCCAGGGCGACGAGGTACTGTCCGCCGCCCGCGTCGACGCTTGCGGTCACCGGCAGCCCGGGCACCAGCCGGGAGAACCGGTCGACCAGCCAGTCGGCCGCCTCCTGGGCGTCCTTCCTGCTCGGACAACGGGCGACCAACTCGCGCGCGGCAGCCGGGACCGGCGCCAGCGGCAGAGGTGGGCTCGCACCGCGCCCCGCCCCTGACGGTCGCGGCGAACAGGAGACCCGGGGGATTCACGACCGGCGCAACGGGTACCGGGCCAGGCATGCGGATCGTGGTGGTGGGTGCGAGCGGGAACGCCGGGACCGCGCTGGTGCGCCGGCTGCTCCGGGAGCGGGACGTGGAACTGGCCGGGGTGGCCCGCCGGCTGCCCGGCCCGGGGGCCGGGCAGCCGTACGACCGGCTGGAGTGGCACTCCTGCGATGTCGGGGCGGCGGGCGCGGCCGACCAACTGGCGGCGGTCTTCGCCGGGGCGGACGCGGTGGTGCACCTGGCCTGGCAGATCCAGCCCAGCCACGACCAGCGGGCGCTGCACCGGACCAACGTCGGCGGCAGCCGGGCCGTGGTCGACGGGGTGCTCCGCGCGAAGGTGCCCGCCCTCGTGTACGCCTCCTCCGTGGGCGCGTACGCCTCCGGCCCGAAGGACCACCCGGTCAGCGAGCGCTGGCCGGTGACCGGGGTGCCCGGCTCGTCGTACAGCCGGGACAAGGCGGAGGTGGAGGCGCTGCTCGACCGGGTCGAGCGGGATCATCCGGAGCTGCGGGTGGTGCGGATGCGTCCGGGGCTGATCTTCCAGCGGGACGCCGGCACCGAGATCACCCGCTATTTCCTCGGGCCGCTGGCCCCGGTGCGCCTGCTCCGGTACGGCCGCATCCCGCTGGTGCCCAGCCACCGTCGGCTGCGGATGCAGGCGGTGCACGCCGACGACGTGGCCGACGCGTACGCCCGGGCGCTGCTCGGCGACGCGCGCGGCGCGTTCAACCTCGCGGCCGATCCGGTGCTCACGCCGGAGCTGGTGGCCCGGCACTTCCACGGCTGGACGGTGCCGGTGGCCGCCCCGCTGCTGCGCGGCGCGGCGGCGCTGACCTGGCTGGCCCGGCTGCAACCGGTCGACGCCGGCTGGGTGGAGCTGGGCCTGAACGCGCCGCTGATGTCCAGTGCCCGGGCCGAGGCCGAACTGGGCTGGCAGCCGAGGGTGGACGGGCTGACCGCCCTGCGCGACCTCTTCGCCGGCATGGCCCACGGCGGCCACACCGACAGCCCACCGATGTCACCCGACCCGCATCTTCCGGGCCGCCCGGCCGGCCTGTTGAAGGCCCGCCCCGCCGGGCACGGCAACCCGTACTGACCGCAGGGGCGGGTGCCCACCCGGGGGACTGGTGCGGGGGTTCAGGCGTGGGACAGGGCGAAGGCCACCAGGAAGCCCAGCACCGTGATCAGGCCGACCAGCAGGTGGGCGTCCTCGAACGCCTCGGGGACCATGGTGTCGGTGATCATGGCGAGGATCGCGCCGGCCGCCAGCGCGGTGATCGAGGCGAGCACCTCCGGCGGCGCGCCGCCCAACAGGGTGTGCCCGGCCAGCGCCGCTAGGCCGCTCACCAGGGCGATCCCGGTCCACAGGAGGAAGACGTACCGGCGGGTGCGGCCCGCCCGACGCATCCCCGCCGCGCTGGACAGCCCCTCCGGCACGTTGCTGAGGAACACCGCGATCACCGTGACCGCGCTGACCGCGCCGCCGGTGAGCAGGCTCGCGCCGATCACCACGGACTCGGGGATGCCGTCGAGCAGCGCCCCCACCGCCATCGCCGACCCGGACCCGGGCTGCTGCCCCTCCGAGGGCTGGTCGCCGGAGCGCTTGCGGTGCCGCGCGCCGCGCCGGGCCAGCAGCACGTTCGCCCCGGTGTACGCCAGCGCGCCGCCCGCCGCCCCGATCGCCGTCGGCAGCAGTCCGCCCTGCTCGTGCGCCTCGGCGACCAGTTCGAAGGAGACCGCGGAGAGCAGCACCCCCGCCCCGAAGGCCATGACGGACGCGACGACCCGGCGCGGGACCGGCACGAACCAGCCCAGCGCCGCCCCGACCAGCAGCGCCGACCCGGCCAGCAGGCCCCAGCCACCCGCCTGCAACCACTCCGGCATTCGCGGAACGCTACCCGAACGCCGGGCGGCGAAAACAGGTCAGAAGTCCGCGTACAGGTAGGGGAGCCGGCGGGGGAAGAGGCGGCGCAGCTCGACGGCGGCGTCGGCCGGCACCTGGCCGAGGCCGCGGACGTCCACCTCCGCCGGGTCCAGCACCCCGTACGCCAGGGCGGAGAGCCCGGCCGCGGTGAGCGTCGCGGTCGGCGCGGCGCCGGTGGCGTCGTCGGACACCAGTTCCAGCCGGCCGGTGGTGCCGTCGAGCAGGTGGCTGCCGCCCAACCAGCGGTCCCCGGTCAGCGAGATCCGGGCCCGGCCGGGCCCGGCCGGGAGGCCGGACAGCGCGTCCAGCGAGAGCAGCCGGGCCATCGGCGCCGCCGACCCCGGTCGGGCGACCCGGGCCTCGACGTGCACGGCCAGGTCGGTGAGCCACAGCTCGGGCAGCTCGTCGGCGGCCAGCCGCAGCCGCACCCGGCCGACCTGGTCGACGTGCCGGGCCAGGAACTGAAGGATCAGCGCCCGGGCATACGGGTCGGCGACCAGCAGGTCGTCGCCGGCCAGTTCGCCGCCGTGGTCGTCGATCCGGTACGTCAGCACGCCGACCGTCGCGCCGTCGACGCGGGCGGTGACCAGCCACCGGTCGTCGTCGTCGCGCAGCCACACCGCCCGGGTCTCGGGGAAGAGCGCGAAGCCGTGCCGCTCGGCCAGGCAGCGCTCGGTGAAGGCGCGGTGGGCGGCGTACCCGGTGCCGGTCCGTTCCCAGCTCAGCTCGCCGGTCAGGTCGGCGCGCAGCAGCGGGGCCAGGTCTGCCGGCGTGAAGGTGACCGTGCGGGCCCGGGGCAGCCCGACGTAGCCGAACCGCTCGTAGAACGAGGCGCGGAACGGGTACAACGCGCTCACCAGGTGCCCCTCGTCGCGCATCTCGTCGAGCAGCCGGTGCAGCAGGGCCCGGACGTGCCCGCGCCGGCGGGCCAGCGGATGGGTGGCCACCCCGGCGACGCCGGCCATCGGGAGCACCGCACCGCGCAGGTTCTGCCGCATCGGGATGGCGGAGACCACGGCGAGGGTCTCGCCGCCCTCCTCGGCGATCAGGGTGCGGTTGGCCTCGCCGTACGGCAGGTATCGGCCGAACTCCTCGGCCCGCTCGGGTCGCTTCGGCGACGCCTCGAAGGCGTACGCCTGGAGCGGGAAGGAGGTGCTGGAGCGCTCGGTGTTGGTCACCCGCCGGATCTGCATCCCCCATCCCAACCCGCCCGCCGGGCCGCCGCAACCACATTCGCGGGGGTGAGCGGTCAGGCCGCGGTGACGTCGGAGACGACGACGGTGACGTTGTCCGGGGCACCGGCCTGGTGGGCGAGCTTCACGAGCTGCTCGCCGCAGTGCTGACGGTCGCCGTACATGGCCAGGGCGGCGGCGATCGACCCGTCGTCCACGTAGTCCGACAGGCCGTCGCTGCACAGCAGCAGCCGGTCGCCGGCGAAGACGGTGAGCGCGCCGACCGCCGGGGGCGCGTCCGCGCCCTGCACGGCCCGGGTCACCAGCGAGCGCTGCGGGTGGTGCCGGGCCTGGGCCGGGGAGAGCGCGCCCTGGTCGACCAGCGTCTGGACGAAGGTGTCGTCCCGGGTGAGCTGGGTCAACTCGTCGTTCCGCAACAGGTAGCAGCGGGAGTCCCCGACCTGGGCGAGGACCAGCACGTCCCCGGCGAGCAGGCCGGCCGTGAGGGTGGTGCCCATGCCCTCGCGGGCCGGGTCGACGGAGATGGCGGCCCGGATGCGCCGGTTGGCGGTGCTCACGACGGACCGTAGCGCGTCGGTGGCACCCTCGGTGGTGGTCGGCGGGTTCAGCTCGTCGAGGATCCGGATGACGATCTCGCTCGCCACCTCGCCGGCCGGCAGGCCACCCATGCCATCGGCGACCGCGACCAGACGGTCACCGGCGAGGGCGGAGTCCTCGTTGTTGGTCCGGACCAGGCCGACGTCGTTGAGGATTGCCGAGCGGAGGATCAGTTTCATGCGACAAGCTTGCCAAGAAGACCCTGCCGCCGTCTCTACGCACTACTGCGTAGGGTGAAAAGAATGATGCCGGTCCCCATGGTCGGGCGTGCCGGCGAGCTTGCCGAGCTCGACCGGGCGTGGTCCACGCTGGCGTTCGGCGGTCGGCCCGGCCCCGTGGTCGCGGTGCTCACCGGCGCGGCGGGCGTCGGCAAGAGTCTGCTGGTGGCGGCGGCCCTGGACGGCTTCGCGCCACGCCCGGCGGTGGTGCTGAGCGGGGCCGCGCGGGTGCACAGCCCGGCCCCGTACGACTGGCTCGCCGCGGTGCTCAGCGGGCGGGACACCAGCCGCCTCGACCTGCCACCCGACGCGCTCGCCTGGCTCGCCCAGCAGCCCACCGCGCCCCGCGAACGGTACGCCCCGGGCACGCTGCTGCGGCTGGCCGTGCGTACGGTCCGGCTGCTGGTCGGCGCCGGCCCGGCGTTGCTGGTGGTGGAGGACCTGCACGCCCTCGACCCGGCCAGCCTGAACCTGGTCGGCGAGCTGGCCACCGCGCCCGACCTGCCGGCGCTGCTGCTGGTGGCGAGCCGGCCCGCGGTGGACGCCGTCGCGCCGGACCTCGCCGCCCGCGCCCTGTCCCGGTTCTACGGGGTACGCGGCGCCGTCCGCCAGCACCTCGGCCCGCTCGGCCCGACCGAGGTCGCCGAGGTGCTGAACCAGGTGTACGAGGGGACGCGCCCGTCCCGCCGGCTGGCGACCTCTGTGTGGCGGCGGACCGGCGGCAACCCGTACGTGCTGACCGAGTTGCTCGCCGCGCACTCCGGTCAGGGGCCGGACGCCCTGCTGCGCCGGCCGCTGCCGGAGTACCCGGGCACCCCCGCGCCGCGCGCCGCGGGCCCGCCCGATGCGGCGTACCCGCCCGCTGCCCTGCTTCCGGCCGACCTGCTCCCGCCCGATGCCGAGCTGACCGGCCGGGAGGTCGAGGTGCTCGCCTGCCTGGTCGCGGGGATGTCCAACAAGCAGGCCGCCCGGGCGCTGGGGATCTCGGTGCGGACGGTGACCGTGCACGTGTCCAACCTGCTGCGCAAGACCGGGTCGGCGTCGCGCACCGAGGCGGCGCTCTGGGCTGTCCAGCACCGGCTCCCGGCCCGGCAGGCCTGACCCCGGCCCCGACCCGGAGCGGTGGGCGGTCACTGGCGGGGGTAGCGCAGCAGGAGGCTCGCCCACACCTCCTCGTCGCCGACCGCCGCGTAGCTGTGCGGCACGTCCGAGGTCCAGCGCAGGTGGCCGCCGACGCCGGCGGTCAGCGGGGCGTCCACCGGCCCGGCGCGGAGCACCCCGGCGAAGACCGTGATGTGCTCGGTGACCCCCGGCTGGTGCGCGGGCGAGAGCTGGCCGGGCCCGGGGGCGACGCGCATCCGGTACAGCTCGTACGTCGCGTCGGTGTCGGTGAAGACCTCCAGCAGGGTGGCGCTCACCGCCGCGCCCCGGACCGTCGGGGTCGCGGCCGGCCCGGCGAGTACGGCGGTCAGCGGCACTCCGAGCTGGGCGGTGATCGCGTAGAGCGTCTCCAGCGTGGGGTTGCGGGTGTTGTTCTCCAGGCCGGAGAGGGTGGCCTTCCCGACCCCGGCCAGCCGGGCCAGGGTGGACAGCGACATCCCCCGCTCCTCGCGCAGGGCGCGCACCCGGCGGCCCACCGTCTCGGCGCCGGTGTCGACGCCCCTTCCCCGGGCTGGTGCTGACGGTTCCACCCCGCTATGGTGCTACACGCTTCCGTTCCGTAAACGGAACACTGGAGGGGGAGACGTGGCCGGCCTGCTGCAACCCGTGCTCGCCGGGCTGGTGACCGCGCTCGTGGGCTTCGCCAGCTCGTTCACCGTGGTGCTCGCCGGGCTGCGCGCCGTCGGTGCCGACGAGAGCCAGGCGGCCTCTGGGCTGCTCGCGGTCAGCGTCGCGTCCGGTGTCTGCGCGGTGTGGCTGGGACTGCGGCACCGGCTGCCGATGGCGATCGCCTGGTCCACCCCCGGCGCGGCGCTGCTGGCGGCCACCGGTCCGGTCCCCGGCGGCTGGCCGGCGGCGGTCGGCGCGTTCGTCGTGTGCGGAGTGCTGATCGTCGCCGCCGGGCTCTTCCCGGCGCTGGGCCGGGCGGTGGCCGCCATCCCCGGCCCGATCGCCAGCGCGATGCTGGCCGGCGTGCTCCTGCCGCTGTGTACCGCGCCGGTCCGCGCCCTGGTCGAGGTGCCGGCGCTGGCCGCGCCGGTGGTCGTCACCTGGCTGGTCCTGCACCGGTTCGCCCGCCGCTGGGCGGTGCCCGCCGCGCTGGTGGTGGCCGCGGTCGCCATCGCGCTGACCACGCCGGGCGGGATCGGCGCGGACGGCCTGAAGCCGGTGTTCACCCTCACCGCGCCCGAGTGGACGGTCCCGGCGGTGGTCGGGTTGGCGCTCCCGCTCTTCCTGGTCACCATGGCCGCGCAGAACGTCCCCGGGATGGCGGTGCTGCGCGGTTACGGCTACCGGCCGCCGCTCGGCGCTGCGCTGCGCGTCACCGGCCTGGCCAGCGCCCTCGGTGCCCCGGTCGGCGGGCACGCGGTCAACCTGGCCGCGATCACCGCCGCGCTGGCCGCCGGCCCGGACGCCCATCCGGACCCGGAGCGCCGCTGGGTCGCCTCGGTCACCGCCGGGGTGGGGATGGCCCTGCTCGGCCTCGGCGCGGGCGTCGCCACCGCCCTGGTGCTGCTCTCCCCGCCGGTGCTGATCGAGGCGGTGGCCGGGCTCGCGCTGCTCGCCGCGCTGGCCGGCGCGGTGTCGGCGGCGGTCGCCGACCCGCAGGCGCGGGAGGCCGCCGTGGTGACCTTCGTGGTGACCGCCTCCGGGGTGAGCCTGCTCGGCGTCGGCGGCGCGTTCTGGGGGCTGCTCGCCGGCTGGCTGATGCTGCTCCTCTTCCGCCGCCACCCGACCCCGGACGCCAAGGCCCCGCCCGTCCCGGCCCCGGCCCCGGACGCCCTGCCCGTCCCGACCCCGGCTGTCCGGGCGAGCGAGTAGGCCGACTTCACGTCGGAGGGACGGCGGGGATCAGTCCGCCTCGGCGGACACGCCGACCTCCATGATCCGTAGCCGGACCCCTGTCACGTTCTCCTCGACCATGCGGCGCAGCGCGCGGGCGTGGTCGAGGGTGTCGAGGGCGATCAGCACGTGGGCGGCCTCCCGGTCGGTGTCGTCCAGCCCCCACCAGCCGCGCACGAACCCCGGGCTGCGCCGCACCACGTCCGCCATGTGCGCGAACCGGGCCCGCTGCTCGTCCGCGTCGACCGCCTCGGCCTGCTGCTCCCCGATCAGGATGTACATCGGTCCACCGTAAGGGCTGGCCTATTCCTCCGCGGGGAGGCTCGTGGCGGGGACGTCGAGGCGTACCCGGCCGTCGGCGACGCCGGCGATCTGGTCGGCCAGCACGTAGACGGCGCCGGTCGGGGCGAGGTCGGTGGAGACCTTCAGATATCCGGTACGCAGCAGGCGGGCGGCCAGGTCGGCCGGCACGTCCGGCTCCTCGACCGCCGCCGACTCGATCAACTCGTCCAGGCTGCCGCCGGGGTCCGCGGCCGGCGCCTGCACGGTCACCGCGTTCGGGTCGCCCCGCTGGACGAGGTCCACGGTGCCGACCTCCGCCCCGGTCACGTCGACCACCGGCATCCCGGTGGTGACGCGGGAGATGGTCGCCTGCTGATCGGTGCCCTGCTGCTCCATCCTGGCGCGGTTCCCGGACCGGCCGCCGGCTAAACGCCGCCCTGGTCAGGGGCGGGCGTCGGGTGTCGGCTGCCACGCGTCCGGCGGGCGGGGGGACAACTCGCGCCAGCCGTCGGCCCCGGCGAGCAGCGCGCGGACGGTCTCCTCCGCCTCGTCGACGCTCGGGTACTCGTAGAACTGGGAGACGCCCTCGGCGCCGCCGGCCCGCTGCTCGACGTGCCACCGGTCGCCGTCCACCCGGAGGAAGACATCCCGCCGCGCCAGCCGCCCCCACTTGCCGTTCCACCAGTGCTTCCGCTGCTCCATGGCGGGACTCTATCGAACACGTGTACTAAACAGGTCGGCCCCCACGGGATTCCCGTGAGGGCCGGTGTGCTGCCGGGCGGGCCGGCGCGGGGCCGTGGCTCGGCGGCGGTGTTCCGAGGGCTCAGCGCGGGGCCGGTGGCTCAGCGCGGGGCCGGTGGCTCCGGGCGGCGGCCGAGCACGTCGTCCAGGGCGCCCCGCTGCTGGCCCGGGGTGGCGTGGCCGGCGGCGACCAGCGCGTCCCGGATCTCGGTGAGCAGCTTGACCTCCTCGCTGGGGGCCGACGGCGGCGGCTCCTCGCCGCGCTTGCGCCGCTCGGCGAGCCTGTTCATCGGGTAGACGACCAGGAAGTACAGCGCCGCCGCGGTGAGCACGAAGGTGATCGCCGCGTTGACGAACGCCACCCAGTCGAACGGAATGTCCCGGAACTTGGGGATCGATCCCTCAAGTCCCTTCGGGTTGCCGGTGATCAGCACGATCAGGACCCTGACCAGTGGTTCCAGGAACGACTTGGTGAGCTGGGTGACCACGCCCGTGAACGCGGCGCCGATGACGATGCCGACCGCGAGGTCGACGACGTTTCCGCGCATGATGAAGTCTTTGAAGCCCTTGAGCATCCGTACTCCCGTGGTGTCCGGTTTACCGTCCGGGGCAACCTATTCCCCCGGGGAGGGCTCCAGAAAAGCACCGGCCTCGCGGGCCGCCGAACCCGGGTCGCCATCGCGGATCGCGGCGACCAGCCGGGCGTGGTCCACGTACCGCTCGGGTTCCAGCGCGTCGCCCATCGCCTGGGTGATCGTGCTGCGCAGCGCCGCGCCGACCGAGGCGTACAGCTCGGCGAGCATGGCGTTGTGCGCGGCGGCCACCACCGCCGTGTGCAGCGCCGCGTCGGCCTCGACGAACTCGCCGACCCGGCCCCCGCGCCAGGCGGCCTCCCGGGCGGCGAGCGCGCCGTCGAGGGCGGCCAGGTCCTCCGGGGTACGCCGCAGCGCGGCGAGCCGGGCGGCCTCCACCTCGAAGGCGCGGCGCACCTCGACCACCTCGGTCATCCGGTCGTCGGTGAGCCGGCGGGCCACCACCGGGGCCAGCTCGTCGGTCGACACCACGTACGTGCCGGAGCCCTGACGGCACTCCAGCACCCCGCTGTGCACCAGGGCGCGGACCGCCTCGCGGACTGTGTTGCGCCCCACCCCGAGCGCGGCGACGAGCTGTGGTTCGGTCGGGATGCGCCCGCCCACCGGCCACTCTCCGCCGAGGATGCGGGACCGGAGCTGCTCGATCGTCTGCCGGACCCGGTGGCCCCGGGGCGGCACGGGCACGGAATTCACCGGCGGTGTCACTGGTTACATCACCCGTCCGCAATTCATCCCATGATTGTAGGTTGAAGGCCATGACCCCGCCACCGACCGCCACCGAGGACCCCGTCACCGTGCCCGACCGGCCCAGCCCGACCGTCGACATGCCCCCGGCCACCGACGCCGCGACGGCCCCGGTCCCGAAGCAGCGGCCGGCAACCGGCGGGCTGCTGGTGCTGGTCGGCATGCTGCTGGTCGCGCTCAACCTGCGTGCCGCCGTGACCAGCCTCGGTGCCCTGCTCGGCGAGGTCCGCACCGGCCTCGGGCTCTCCGGGGCGATGGCCGGGTTCGTCACTACCCTGCCGACGATCGCGTTCGCCGGCCTCGGCGCGCTGACCCCGTGGCTGGTCCGCCGGTTCGCCCCGGCCCGGGTGCTGGTGGTCGCCATGGCGTGCCTGGCCGTCGGGCAGGTGCTGCGGGTGGTGACCGACTCGGCGCTGGTCTTCGTGGCCACCAGCGCGCTCGCGCTGGCCGGCATCGCGGTGGCGAACATCCTGCTGCCCATGCTGGTCAAGCAGCACTTCCCGCACCGCACCGGGCTGGTCACCGGGGCGTACACGATGGCGCTGACGGTGGGGACGACGGCGGCTGCCGCCTCGGCCGTGCCGATCGCGCACGCCTTCGGCTCCTGGCGGGCCGGGCTCGGCGTCTGGGCCGCGCTGGCCGCGGTGGCCGTACTCCCGTGGGTGCCCCTGGCGCTGCGGGCCCGCGCCGCGCGCCGGGCCGGGACCCCGACGGTGGCCGCCGCCGCGCCGGCCCGGGTCCGGCCGGAGCGGACCCGGCTCGGCTGGGCGATGGCAATCTACTTCGGGGCGCAGTCGCTGAGCGGGTACGCGATCATGGGCTGGCTGGCCCAGCTCTTCCGGGACGCCGACTTCGCGCCGGAGACGGCCGGGCTGCTGCTGGCCGGGGTGACCGCGCTCGGTGTGCCGGTCGCGCTGCTGATGCCGGCGCTGGCCGGCCGGCTGCGGACGCTGCGCCCGCTGGTGCTCGGGCTGACCGTGTTCTCCACGGCGGCCTACCTGGGGCTGGCGCTCGCGCCGCACGACGCCGCGCTGCTCTGGGTCGCCCTGCTCGCCTTCGGCCAGGGCGCGTTCCCGCTGATCCTGACCACCATCGGGCTGCGCGCCCGCACAGCCGAGGGGACGGTGGCGCTGTCCGCCTTCGCACAGAGCACCGGGTACGTGATCGCCGCGCTCGGCCCGCTGCTGGTCGGCATCCTCTACGAGGCGACCGGCGGGTGGACCGCGCCGATCGGCTTCCTGCTCGCCGCCCTGGCCGTGCAGACCGTCGCGGGCCTGGCGATCGCCCGTCCCCGGTTCATCGAGGACGAGCGCTGAGCGGGCGGGTCAGGAGGAGGCCGGGGTGGGGTCGCCCGCGACGGCCTGCTCGACCGTCGGGTAGGTGTGCAGCACCTCGACCAGCCCGCTGACCTCCAGGATGCGCAGCACCCCGCGCTGCGGGGCGGCCAGCCGGACCACGCCGCCGGCCTCGTCGCAGCCGTTCTTGGCGCGCACGAACACGGACAGCCCGGTCGAGTCGCAGAACGAGACGTCGGCCAGGTCGAAGACGAGGCGGCTGCGGCCCTTGTCGAGCAGATCCGTGATCTGGTCCTGGAGCTGTGGTGCCGTCGCCATGTCCAGTTCGCCCGCGACTGATACGACGACGACGTCGCCGCGCTGTTCCGTGTGTACCGTCAAGGACATTAGGACCTCCTGTGATCGGTGGAACGGTATCCCACGTTCGGGGTTCGCCGCTGAACGGAAGCGGTCGCCGTGTCCCCCGTCATTTCTTTGCCTTGGGACAATTAGTTGCTGGGTACCCGGTGGTAGAGTCCGGCCGGTCCAGGTCAGAGGGAGGATGCCGTGGCATTGAACGCGGATGAAAGCGGTCGGTTGACCGGTCTGCTGAGCGAGCATGCCGAGCGGGTCACACAGCGCTGGACGGAGATCGCCACCGCGTCGCTGCGCGGCCGACTCAGCCAGGCGGAGCTGCGCCGCCAGGTGCAGGAGCTGCACCGTGCCATGGTGGAAGCGGCGCGGGTCGGCGGGTTCGATCTTGAGTCCGAGTCGGCCGGTGAGCTGCGCGCCGTGCTCGCCGAGCTGTCCAGGGGCCGGGCCCGGCAGGGGTTCACCGCCACCGAGACGGCGGTCAGCGTGTACGCCCTCAAGGACGTCCTGCTGGAGCTGATGGAGGCCAGCGAGGGTGCCGCCAGCCTGCGCGACTACGTGGCATTCACCTCGCTGGTCGACCAGATGGGGCTGTTCACCTTCGAGAGCTTCGTCCGCACCCGGGAGGGCCTGATCGCGGACCAGGCCGAGCAGCTCCTCGAACTCTCCACCCCGGTCGTCAAGATCTGGGAGGGCGTGGTGGCCGTGCCGCTGGTCGGCACGCTCGACTCGGCCCGGGCCCAGGTGGTGATGGAGCGGTTGCTCCAGACCCTGGTCGACACCGGCTCGCCGTACGCGATCATCGACATCACCGGCGTGCCGGCGGTGGACACCCAGGTAGCCCAGCACATCCTCAAGACGGTGGTGGCCGCTCGGCTGATGGGCGCCGACTGCATCATCTCCGGCATCCGTCCGCAGATCGCCCAGACCATCGTCGCGCTCGGCATCGAGTTCGGCGACATCGCCACCAAGGCCAGCCTGGCCGACGCGCTACGTCACGTGCTGCGGCTGAGCGGGGCGGCGAGCGCCCGCCGGCATCCGCGGCGGGAGTTCTGATGGAGCGGGTTCCGGTCCTGAAGATCGGTGACATCCTGCTCGTGTCGATCCAGGTCGACATGTCCGACCAGACGGCGGTCCAGCTCCAGGAGGACCTGGCCGAGCGGATCGTCGCCACCGGCTGCTACGGCGTGATCATCGAC
Source organism: Micromonospora sp. NPDC001898 (assembly GCF_042891255.1). Classification (NCBI taxonomy): domain Bacteria; kingdom Bacillati; phylum Actinomycetota; class Actinomycetes; order Micromonosporales; family Micromonosporaceae; genus Micromonospora; species Micromonospora sp. NPDC001898. The sequence continues at coordinate 55,137 of NZ_JBIATC010000006.1, forward strand.
ATCACGGCGCTGGACATCGTCGACTCGTTCGTCGGCCGGATGCTGTCCGCCATCGCCTCTATCTCCAAGGTGCTCGACGCCGAGACGGTGGTGGTCGGGATGCGTCCCGCCGTCGCCATCACCCTGGTCGAGCTGGGCCTGTCGCTCAACGGCATCCGTACCGCCCTGAACGTCGAGCGCGGCATGGAGCTGATCGCGGCGGCCCTGCCCGACGACTACGATTTCGCCACCGCCGACGACGAGCCGGACGACGACACGACGGCCACGACATGACCGCCGGTATCGACCTGGGCCACCCGCAGGCGCAGGCGATCCAGAGCGACGAGGACGTGGTGCGGGTCCGCCAACTGGTACGGACGGTGGCGGTGGCGGCCCGGCTCTCCCTGGTCGACCAGACGAAGCTGGTCACCGCGGCCAGCGAGCTGGCGCGCAACACCCTGGTCTACGGCGGGGGCGGCGAGGCCGAGGTGAGCACGGTGGACAACGGGCTGCGGCGCGGCATCCGAATCGTCTTCGCCGACGACGGCCCCGGCATCGTCGACCTGGGCCTCGCCCTCACCGACGGCTACACCACCGGAGGGGGCCTCGGCCTCGGCCTGAGCGGTGCCCGCCGACTGGTCGACGAGTTCGACATCGTCACCGGGCCGGGTCAGGGGACCCGGATCACGGTCACCAAGTGGTCTCGATGATCGGCGAAGACCTGTCCGACCACGGTCTGTGGTTCCGGGTGGAGAGCGGCAGCGCGGCCAGCGCGGTCCGGCGGGCCGCCGAGCGGTTGGGCCTGCAGCTCGAGATCGGTGAGGCCCGGACGGCCGACCTGGCGATCGTCGCCGCCGAGCTGACCAGCAACCTGGTCAAGCACGCCGAGGACGGGGTGCTGCTGCTGCGCCCGGTGCGCCGGGGCGGGCAGGCCGGCGTCGAACTGGTCGCCATCGACTCCGGGCCCGGCATGGCCGACCTGACCGTGTCCTCCCGGGACGGGCACTCCACCGCCGGGACCCTCGGCATCGGTCTCGGTGCCATCACACGTCAGACCGACTGGTTCGACGGCTACTCCCGGCCCGGCAAAGGCACGGTCCTGGCCGTGCAGGTCTGGCCGCGGCGGGTCTTCCCGGAGCTGTCCTGGGTCGGCGCGCTCACCCGGCCGATCACCGGCGAGTCGGTCAGCGGTGACGGGTACGCCGTCCGGATCGCCGAGGGGCGGCACCAGGTGCTGACCTGCGACGGTCTCGGCCACGGGCCGCTGGCGGCGGTGGCCACCGACACGGCGCTGGCCGCGTTCCGGGCCGCCCCGGCCGGGTCGCCGGCGGCGGTGGTGCAGCACCTGCACCGGTCGATGTCGCACACCCGTGGCGCGGCGCTGGCCGTCGCCGAGCTGGACGCGGAAGCCGGGCTGCTGCGGTTCGCCGGGCTGGGCAACATCTCCGCCTCGGTGGTGGCCGAGGGTGAACGGCGGCGAGGGCTGGTCTCCCTGCCCGGGATCGCCGGCCATCAGCGCCCCGTCGTCCGCGAGTACGACTATCCCTTCGCGGCCGGAGCGTCGCTGGTGATGCACAGCGACGGGGTGGTGGACCGCTGGCAGCTCGACGACTATCCCGGGCTGCTCCGCAGCGGTCCGCTCGTGATGGCCGCGACGCTGCTGCGTGACGCGGGGCTGCGCCGGGACGATGCCTGCGTGCTGGTCGCCCGGGCGGCGTGGTGACCGGTTTGCCGTTGCTCCAGATGGCGCTGCGGGTCGAGCACGACATCTTCGTGGTCCGGCAGCGCGGCCGGGAGGTGGCCGCGGCGGTCGGCCTGGAGCACCAGGACCAGATCCGGCTTGCCACCGCCCTCAGCGAGGTGGCCCGGGACCTGCTGCGCGCCGCCGGCGGTGCGGACGTCACCTTCACCGTCGACCTCGACGGGCAGGGCCCACCGCGGGTGCGGGTGGACCTGGCCCCGGTGCGTCCGCTGCCCGACGGCCGGTACGAGCCGCACTCCGGCGCGGTGGCGCGACTGGTGGACATGTTGGGCGTGGTGGACCGGGAGGGCGATACGGTCGTGAGGATGTCCCGACGCGTCCCCGCAAGCGCACAGGCGCTGACCCCGGAGCGAGTTGCCCAGCTGCGTACCGAGCTCGGCAGCAGCGCTCCCGGCAGCGCCCTGGACGAGCTCGCCTCGCAGAACGAACAGCTCATCGCCGCCCTGGACGAGGTGCGCAGCCAGCGCGACGAGCTGGCCGTGCTCAACGAGGAACTCCAGGAGACCAACCATGGCGTGATGGCCCTGTACAACCAGCTCACCGAGGAGCTGGAGGAGACCAACCGGGGCGTGGTCGCGCTCTACGCCGAGCTGGACGAAAAGTCCGTCCAGCTCCGTTCGGCCAGCGAGTCGAAGAGCCGTTTCCTGGCCAACGTCAGCCACGAGCTGCGCGCCCCGGTGACTGCGGTCATCGGGCTGAGCAGGCTGCTGGCCGACTCCGCGTCCGACCCGCTGACCGAGGAACAGGCCCAGCAGGTCGGGCTGATCCGCTCCTCGGCCACCGACCTGCTCGGTCTGGTCAACGAGCTGCTCGACCTGGCCAAGGCCGAGTCCGGGCGGCTGGAGCCGAACTGGGCCGAGGTGGACCTGCGGGCGGTCTTCGGCCAGTTGCGCGGCACCCTGCGCGCGCTGTCCAAGACGGATGTCGAGCTGGTGGTGGAGGACCCGCCCTCGCCGGGGACGCTCCGCTCCGACGAGGTGCTACTCGCCCAGGTGCTGCGCAACCTGCTGCACAACGGGCTGAAGTTCACCGAGCGGGGCGAGGTCCGGCTGCGGGCGGAGATTCGCGACGAGCGGTGGTGGCTGTCGGTCGCCGACACCGGCGCTGGCATCGCCCCGGAGCTGCACGATCGGATCTTCGAGGAGTTCTACCAGGTGCCGGGGAGCACCCGGATCGGCGGCACCGGCCTTGGCCTGCCGTACGCCCGCCGGGTGGTGCGCCTGCTCGGCGGCACCCTGGAACTGACCAGCGAGCAGGGCCGGGGCAGCACCTTCACGGTCACCCTGCCGATCGGCGGAGGATGACTGCGGCGGGCGGTCCGGCGACCGTCCTGGTGGTCGACGACAGCCGCACGAAGCGGTACCTGCTGGTGAGCTGGCTCCGCCGGGCCGGCTTCGCGACGCTGGAGGCGGAGACCGGCGGGGAGGCGTTGGCCCGGGTCGGGGTGGACCAGATCGACCTGGTCGTGCTCGACGTCCGGCTGCCCGACCTGATGGGGTTCGACGTCTGCGAACGGATCAAGAAGGCATATCCGGCGATGCCGGTGATCCACGTGTCGGCGCACGCCGTCGACGTGGCGGACCGGGCCCAGGGCCTGACCCGGGGCGCGGACGCCTACCTGGCCGAGCCGATCGAGCCGGAGGAACTGGTCGCCACCGCACACGCGGTGCTGCGCTACTACCGGGCCCGGCAGCGCGCGGAGCTGCTCGCCGAGCGGCTCACCGGGCTGGCCGAGACGACCGTGGCGGTGCACGCCGCGCCGAACTTCCCCGGATTGCTGACGTCGGCGGCGGCCGGCGCCGCCCGGATCTTCAAAGGGCCGGCGGCGGTGGTGGCGGAGACCTTCGACGGTGACTGCATCGCCGGGGTCTGCGCCGGCCCGGGGGACGAGCCCCAGATCGTGCCGTGGGTCGTCGACGACTCCGGAGTGCCGACCGGCTCCACGGTGTGGGTGGACGACCCCGGCAGCTGGGGTCTGGTCGACTGGCCCGACGGAGACCGGGTGACCGTGGCCGCGGCGAAGCTGCGCGAGGACCGGGCACCGCTCTACGTGGTGGTGCCGACGCACACCCAGACCGCCGGGACGCCGGTGCTGGTGCAGGTCGCCCAGGCCGTCGCGGCGGCGGTGGAGGCGCAGCGCTCCTTCGACGAGGAGCACCGCATCGCCGTCACCCTGCAACGCAGCCTGCTGCCCCGCCGGATCCCGGAGATCGTCGGGCTCGACCTCGCCGTCCGGTACGAGCCGGCCAGCGCGCAGACCGAGGTGGGTGGCGACTTCTACGAGCTGGTGATGCTGGACGGCCACCTGCTGATGGCGATCGGCGACGTCGCCGGGCACTCTCTGCATGCCGCGACGGTGATGGCGGAGCTGCGGCACGCGGTCCGCGCGTACGCCGTCGAGGGGCACCAGCCGGGCGCGATCCTGCACCGGGTCAACGAGCTGATGCTGACGCTGCTGCGCAACGAGTTGGCCACCATCTGCCTGCTGCTGCTGGAGCCGAGCTCCGGCCGCGTCCGGCTGGCCAGCGCCGGTCACCTGCCGGCGCTGATCAGCCTGGACGGCACGGTGGAGTACGTCCAGCACTCGGCCCCGCTGCTCGGCGTCCGCGCGGCCCGCCCCGAAGACCTTGAGTTCGTGCTGCCGGCCGGGGCGACGCTGGTGCTCTACACCGACGGGCTGATCGAGCGGCGGGACACCGACATTGACGAGGGCCTGGCGGCCCTGGCCCGCTGCGCCGAGGTGGTGGACGCCGACCTGGACGCGTTCTGCCGGCGGCTGCTGGTCGAGCTGGCCCCCACCGAGATCAACGACGACGTCGCCGTGGTCGCCCTCCGCCGTCGCCGGTAAGGAAGTCCCTTCCCTACCGGGCTGACGCCGGCCGGCTGAGCGACCGGGCGTACGCGGTCGGGGACGTCCCGGTGGCGGCGGTGAACTCGCGGACCAGGTGGGCCTGGTCGGCGTAGCCGAGGTCGGCGGCGAGGGCCGCCCAGTCCACCGGCCCACCGGCGGCCTGTTCGATCGCCTCCTGGACCCGGTACCGCCGGATCACCCACTTCGGGCCGACGCCCACCTGGTCGAGGAAGATCCGTTGCAGCCGTCGGGTGGTGGTCCCGTGTCGCCGGGCCAGGTCGTCGACCCGCAGCACGCCCCGGTCGACGCGGATCTCCTCGGCCAGCGCCATCGCCTCCGCCGTCGCCGGGTCGGGGCGCGGATCCCAGCCGAGCAGGAGGTCGTCCAGGGCGGCGCAGCGCTCGTCGTCCGTACCGGCGCAGGGCCGCCGGCCACCGACGAGGTCGGCGGCGAGCGGGCGGCGCCCGCCAGTCAGCCCGGCGACCGGCCGTCGCCAGAACGGCCGGAAGCCGCCCGGGCGGAACTGCACCCCGCTGACCCGGCCGGTGCCGGTCAGGGCGATCCGGAACAGTTCCCGCCCGACGCCGGCCACCTCGGCGGTCTCCCGGCCGTCGCCGTCGCGCTGGAACACCAGGTTGACTGCCGGGTGCGGAAGCACCCGCTGCTCGAACGGCTCGTCCAGCTCCCAGTCGATCAGCCAGTAGTGCTCGACGTACGGGCGGAGCGCGGCGGCGGGCAGCCGGCGGCGGAAGCGGACGTCGCGCAGCAACCGGCCCGGGTCGAGGATGCCCCGACTGTCCCCGCGCGGCTGCTGTCGCATTTCTTCAAGACCACCCTCATACGCTGCTCCTATGGCCACGAAGACTAGTGAACTGCTGTCGGAAGCCGCGCCGCGCGCCGTCGCGGTGGCCCGGGCGATCCGTGCCGACCAGCTCGACCTGCCGACCCCGTGCGCGGACTACTCCGTCCGGGATCTTATGAATCACCTGTACCAGGTGGTGGTCAACTTCCAGGAGTTGGCCGCCAAGCGGCCGGTGAACTGGGACAAGACCGACTACCTGACCGACGGCTGGCAGGACCGGTTCGCCGCTGAGACCGAGCGGTTGATCGAGGCGTGGGCGGACCCGGCCGCGCTGGAGGGCGTCTCGCCAGGGATGGGGCTGCCACCGGAGACCGTCGGGGAGATGGGGCTGATCGACCTCACCGTGCACGCCTGGGACCTGGCCCGGGCCACCGGCCAGCCGTTCGTCGCCGCGCCGGACGCGACCGCCGTCCTGCACGCGTTCATGGACCGGATGGGCGACACGGGCCGGCGGATGGGGGCCTTCGGCGCACCGGTCGACGCCCCGCCGGACGCCTCCCCGCTCGACCTCGCCCTGGCCCGCATGGGCCGGCCTCCCGCCTGGCCGTCGCCCTAACCACCACCCCGCCCACCCACCGGAGCCCGCGCACTTTCACGGAAAGACGGGCTATTTCCCGTTGGAAAGCCACTCATTCCGTGAAAGTGCGGGCACATTTCGATCGGTGGTCGGGGTGGGGCGGGGTGGGGGTTGACTCCGCCGGTGTCGGCTACCACTGCCCCGCCGTCTCACGCAGGTTCATGTCGATGTCGGGGGAGAGGGTTTGGGTCTTGACAATTGCCAGATCCAGCGTCGACGACGCCAGGGGGTCGCTGCGTAGGCTACGAGTCCGGCGGCTAGGAGTGCGAAGCTGAGGAAGAGGCTGGGCAGGTCGTCGTGGGGCCGCGCGCTGAATTCCCACCAGTGGTAGTGCTGGCTCCCGCTGTATCCCCAGTACCAGAGCACGGCGGCGGTCGCCGCCGGAAGTGTCCAGGCCAGTCGCCACCCTAGGACCGCTCCTGCGAGCAGAGCGAGTCCGAACCAGGCGATCCACGCTCGGGCAATGATTGCGACCACTGCGGGGTGCAGCACGGTCCCGCAGATGGCCAGGTAGATCGCTACACAGCCGGTACTGAGGCCGGCGAGGTAGTGCCGTTGCATGGACCGCAACCGTTGGGTCGCCACCAGTTCCAGGTCGGCGAGAGGGCTGGTCAGCGCGAGAACGGGCAGTACGCCAGCTCCCATCGCGATCATGCGCCACAGGGGAATAATCGCCCTACCATCTTCGATGGCCGTGGGGATCGGTGTCTGGATCAGGCCGAACCAGGCGGCGAGTGCGCCCAGCAAAACCGTGACGGCCAGGACGGCTCGGGCCGGCCTGACGGCGAGGAACAGCCGAAGCGGGCTTGTCACCGCGGAGATATCAGTGTGTCGGCTGGCAGTAACGTCCACGGAGATCGCTCACCTCTCCTTCGACCCACCGGAACTGATTGGCGCGGGAGGGATCTGCGGCGACGGCGCGCCCCTTGGCCCAGGCCTGTTGCAACTCTTGGGAAGCATTGGTGTGGTAATCGGGGCGGCCCCCACCTACCAGGTAGGTCTCCATCCATTTGTCGATGGCCGCGAGTCGAGCCTGGTCAGGCTCGATGAGCTTCATCCAGTCACAGGCTCGGAGGTCCTGGAACCCGAAGGTCTTGCTGGTGATTGCCTTGCCAATGTCACCGGCATAGGACCATGGGCTGCCCTCGAAGACGTAAAAAACTGGCGGGCCGCCTTCATAATTGAGGTACTCTTTCCCATTAGGGGCGATGAACTTCGTCTTTTTGTGAAGTCCGGCCTCGTTGATGAGTGGCGGCCGAATGAAGACGTCAGGGAGCTCGTTGATCCGCGCATTGATATCGCGCAATTGCGGAAGGTACTTCTCATGCTCGGGCCAGATGCACAGCCTCGTCGAGCCGTCGAGGCAGATTGCGTCGTCCCCTGGCGGCTCACGGTCGACCACCGCAGCGGTGGTGGCCATGACCGCGAGGAGGGACAGGGCTACTGGGAGCAGCGCGGCTACGCTGCGGCTACGCTGTCGCAGCGCCCCGGAGCCAGGCAGCCACAGCATAATCAGTAGCAGGGCCAAGACCAGGCCCAGCCGTAGGGCCATCGGCATCGGGTCGACCGTTACCTCCGGCCGGCCGGACACCACGACGAATCCGGCCCGGTCCAGCAATACGGTCAGGAACAGGAAGCCCAACGCCGCCGTGAAGGCCGAGAAAACTGGCCCGAGCAACCGACCGCACGCCCAGCCGAGGGCGACCGCCAGCAGGATCGCGAACAAGCCGAGCAGTACGTAGCCCAGCCACAGGTACACGCCCGGCGGGAACGTGCGGGCGGTCACCGCGAAGGCCACCGCCTGACCGATCAGGTACGGAGCCAACAGAACAAACAGGGTCGCGGCGATCCGATAGGCCTCGACACGTGCCGGGTGGACTCGCGCCGCCCTGAGTTGCTCCTCGACTCCCTGCCGTGTGGATGCGCTCGCCGCCCAAGCGGCCGCACCGGCTCCGACCACCCCAAGAAGGTATGCGGGCACCTGTGCCGCAGCACCGGTCTCCGGCCAGACGCCGATCCAGTGCCGGTTACGCAGGAACAACACCGCCACGTCAAGGACGACGAGTACGGGGAAGGCCCAGCGGATCGGCGAGTTCCGGATGTGTAGCCACAGCCCACTCACAACTGCTGCTCCCCCTCGGGCAGTAGGTGCATGTACGCCCGTTCCAATTTGGAATGCCCAGGCAGTTCGTCGCGGCCCAGAGCTTCCAGTTCCGCGACCGTACCGTCGAAGCGGGCGGATCCGCCGTGCATCACGATCACCCGGTCACAGACTGCGGCGACATCATCGATAAGGTGCGTGCTGAGTACCACCACTGCCTCACCGAGCCCTGAAATGATCTTCCGGAACTGGAGCCGTTGGCGGGGATCCAGACCGACTGTGGGTTCGTCCAATAGCACAAGTCGAGGCCGTCCGACGACCGCCCAGGCGATACCGGCGCGTCTGCGCATGCCGCCGGAGAGGCTGCCCATCTTCGCCCGCCGCCGGTCGGTCAGGTCGACCATCTCCAACGCCTCGTCGACCGACCTCCGCCACTGCTTGGCCGGCACCCCGCGCATCCAGGCCGCGTAGGTAACGAAGTCGGCGACCGTCATCTTCGGGTCGAAGCCGAACTCCTGTGGCAGATAGCCGATCCGGTCACGAACCTGTCGGGCGGACCGTTCCCCGGAAATCTCAAGCTCATCGATGCAGATCCGACCATTACGTGGTGGCATCACGGTTGCCAAGGTGCGGAGCAAGGTCGTCTTGCCAGCCCCGTTGGGGCCCAACAGGGCGGTGATCCCTGGTCGCAGTGCCACGCTGAGACTGTCGATGACAGTCGACGTTCCATAGCCCTGGGACAGCGCGTCGAGCATTACACTCATGCGAAACTCTCTCATTTTGTGAACAAGAGGCGAAGGAGTGTGGCTGGCAGCCACACTCCTTCATCGGATGCTACGGCAATCGCTCTATATGTAAGTAATCCAACCGTTGTTAGCACCGAACGTGCAGTCGGTGCCGTTGGAGGTACTCGTGCTGCCCTGAGCCCGGCCGACAGTGATGTCCTTGTCCGGCTGCGCCGAGCACTCCACGCCCGAGACGTACGCCCCGGCGTACTTGGCGCCCGGCGCGTCGCACTTCTGCGCCCAAGCCGTGTTCCACCACTGCGTGTAGCAGTTGAAAACCTTGGTTGACGTGCCGGCGGCGAAAGCGGGAGTCGTGGCCATCATCCCGGCAGTACCAGCGACAAGCATGCCAAGCGCAGCAGCTTGCGCGACCCTCTTGCCGAGGCGAAAGTCTTGCATCGATCGAGCAGGGGAACCCATGAAACTTCCATAGACCGATACCGATGGGGGGACGTTGCGCCAAAAGCGATGCCTGCCGTCCCCGCCTTGGGGAAACCGATGCTAGCAATAGATCAATGTATCAGCAAGTAATGATGCGCGTACTTTCCGTTAAGCCCGCATCAGTGCCGGGCCGGATCCTCAGGGAAGGTGACATCCCTGACGTGGGGGGGGACTGCGTATTGCTCCTCTGTCCAGCGACGGTGGCTGGTGAGCAGTGACGTTGACGCGTAGCGCTTCCTGCCAGGGATGCTCGTCGTGGGCGGGCTCGCCGCCACGGTCGGGTCGGTGACCGCCTTTTGCTGGTTCTCGTACACCGGCCGGCTGCTGCGACCGCCGAACTCTGCGCCGACCCGGCCACCCGGGAGCGGTACCTGCGCACGATCGGCCAGCCGGAGCGGTACTCCATGCCCGACGTACCGCTGGAGCACCTGGCCCTGTTCGGGGTCGGCGCGCTGGCCGCGGTGTCCCTCACGGTCCTGGTCGGTTGCTCTTTCTGCGCGCCAGCACGACGGTGGAGGAGCTGCGGGCGACCTGACGGGTGTGCCGGTGACGGGCGTCGGTGCGTGGCCTCGTCGGCGGCGGCAGGATGGCGGGATGGATCTCGTTACGCTTGCCGACATTCGGGGCGCTGCCGCCGACATCGCCCCGACCGTGCTCCGCACGCCGCTGCTATGCGCACCCTGGGACGACGCGCTGTGGCTGAAGCCGGAGAGCCTGCAACCGGTCGGCTCGTTCAAGCTGCGCGGCGCAACCCACGCGGTCGCCCGGCTCGACCCGGCCGGGCGGAGCCGGGGCGTGGTCACCCACTCGTCCGGCAACCACGGGCAGGCCCTCGCGTACGCGGCGCGGGCGGCCGGCGTGCCGTGCACGGTGGTGGTGCCGGAGGGCGCCCCGGAGGTGAAGATCGCCCGGATGCGGGCGTTCGGGGCGACGGTGCTGCTCGTCCCGCCCCCGCAGCGGCTGGCCGAGGCGCAACGGATCGTCGCCGAGTCCGGGGCGGTGCTCGTGCCGCCCTTCGACGACCGGCGGATCATCGCCGGCCAGGGCACCATCGGCACGGAGATCGTCGACGACCTGCCCGACGTGGACGTGGTGCTGGTGCCGGTCGGCGGGGGCGGCCTCGCCTCCGGGGTCGCCACGGCGCTGCGGGTGCTGCGCCCGTCGACCGCCGTGATCGGCGTCGAGCCGGAACTCGCCGCCGACGCCCGGGAGTCGCTCGCCGCCGGCCGGGTGGTGTCCTGGGACGTCGAGCTGACCTACCGCACCTGCGCGGACGGGCTGCGCACCAACCTGTCCGAGCTGACCCTGGCCCACCTGCGGGACCGCCTCGACGGCATCGTCACGGTGACCGAGGAGGAGATCCGGTCGGCGGCGGGCCGGCTGATCAGGGACTCCCGGCTGGTGGTCGAGCCGAGCGGGGCGGTGGCGACGGCCGCCCGGCTGTTCCGCGCCGGCGAGCTGCCGCCGGGCCGTACCGTCGCGGTGGTGACCGGCGGCAACGTGGACCCGGCCGTCCTCGCCGACCTGGTCACCGCCTCCTGACGGCGCGCCCCGCCGCGCAGCCGCGCCCGCCGCCGGCCTCCGCCGGGTGGCGGAGGCCGGGTGGGGAGAGCTTTCCCCTACGCCACCTTCAGCCGGTCGAGGACCCAGGCGTTGATGAACGCCTCCTCGCGCCAGGAGTCGTACCGGCCGCTGGGGCCGCCGTGGCCGGCGCCCATCTCGGTCTTGAGCAGGTAGTCACCCCGGGGGGCGACCGCCCGCAGCCGGGCGATCCACTTCGCCGGCTCGTGGTACAGCACCCGGGTGTCGTTAAGGCTGGTCACCGCGAGAACGGCCGGGTAGTCCACCGACGCCACGTTCTCGTACGGGGTGTACGACTTCATGTACGCGTACACCTCAGGGTCTTCGAGGGGGTTGCCCCACTCCTCCCACTCGGTGACGGTCAGCGGCAGCGACGGGTCGAGGATCGAGGTGAGCGCGTCCACGAAGGGCACCTGCGCGACGATGCCGGCGAACGCCTCCGGGGCCAGGTTGGCCACCGCGCCCATCAGCAGGCCGCCGGCCGAGGCGCCCCGCGCCACCAGCCGGTCCGGCGACGTCCAGCCCGAGCCGGCCAGGTGCCGGGCGCAGGCGACGAAGTCGGTGAAGGTGTTCTTCTTGGCCAGCATCTTGCCCTCGTCGTACCAGCGGCGGCCCAGTTCGCCGCCACCCCGGATGTGGGCGACCGCGAAGATGACGCCGCGGTCCAGCAGGGAGAGCCGGGCGATGGAGAACCACGGGTCCATGCTCGCCTCGTACGAGCCGTACCCGTAGATCACGCAGGCGGCGGAGCCGTCGCGCGGGGTGCCGGCCCGGCAGACCAGCGAGATCGGCACCCTGGTGCCGTCGTCGGCGAGCGCCCAGTCCCGGTGCTGCTCGTAGTCGGCGGGGTCGTACTCCCGGCCGTCCGGACCGGGCCGGACCGGCTTGCGCCGGCGCAGCACCAGCTCCCGGGTGACCAGGTCGTAGTCGTACACGGAGTCGGGGCTGACCAGCGAGGCGTAGCGCAGCCGGACCTGCCGGGTGCGGTACTCCGGGTTGCTGTCCAGCCCGACGCTGTAGATCGGCTCCGGGAAGTCGATGTCGTGGCCGTCGCCGCCGCCGACCGGCAACACCCGCAGCCCGGTCAGCCCGTTGCTGCGCAGCGAGACGACCAGGTGGTCGGCGAAGGCGTCGACCGCCTCCAGCCGGGTGCCGGGGGTGTGTGGGATCAGCGGCACCCAGTCGCCCGGCGCGTCCGCCGAGGTGAACGCCAGCGCGAAGTCCTCGGCGTCGTGGTTGTGCAGGATCAGGAAGCGGTGCCCGTGGTGCTCGACGCTGTACTCGACGCCCTGCCGGCGGGGGGCGACGAGGGCCGGCTCGCCGGTGGGGTTGCCGGCCGGGATGACCCGCACCTCGCTGGTGATCTTGCTGTGGCTGTCGATCAGGATGAACTTCTCCGACCGGGTCAGCTCGACGCCGACCCAGAAGCGCTCGTCGTCCTCCTGGTGGACCACGACGTCCTCGGCGGCCCGGGTGCCGATCAGGTGCCGCCAGACCCGGTTGGGCCGCCAGGCGTCGTCCACGGTGACGTAGAACAGCACCGAGGCGTCCGCTGACCAGGCGGCGCCGTAGGAGGTGTCGGGCACCTCGTCGGGCAGCACCTCGCCGGTGCTGAGGTCCTTCACCCGCAGGGTGAACCGCTCGTCGCCGGAGAAGTCCGTCGAGTACGCCAGCCACCGGCCGTCGGGGCTGACGTCGAACGCGCCGAGCGAGAAGAAGTCGTGCCCCTCGGCCAGCAGGTTGCCGTCGAGCAGCACCTCCTCGCCGTCGAGCGGGGCGCCGTCGGCGCTCACCGGCGGCTCGGTCTCGCCGGGGTGGACGGCCCGGCGGCAGTGCACGCCGTACTGCTGGCCCTCGACCGTGCGGGTGTAGTACCAGTGGCCGCCCTTGCGGGTCGGCACCGACAGGTCGGTCTCCTGGGTGCGGCGCCGGGTCTCCTCGAACAGGGTTCCGCGCAACTCCTCCAGGTGCGCGGTGCGCGCCTCGGTGTACGCGTTCTCCGCCTCCAGGTGGGCGATCATCTCCGGGTCGCCCTTGGCGGCCAGCCAGGCGTACTCGTCGACGACCGTGTCGCCGTGGTGGATTCGTTCGGTGGGAACCTGCTTGGCGACGGGCGGGATCTCGGTGGTCACGCCGGTCAGGTTACCGGCCGGCCGGGTTGCCGTCGGGGCCCTGCGGCGGCCCGGCGAGGTGTTCTCTTCGGGACCGGTCCTCGGCGGGGGTCGGCGGCCCGACGTCCGCGCGGCACCCCGACGGATCGTTCGAACACCTGTACGATAACCGCCATGGCGGCAGCAGCGCGGTCGACCGGCCGGTCCGGGGCAATGTGCATCACTCGTCGACTCACCGATATCTGCGGTCCCTCCTTCGCCCGTTTCGCCGGGGCGGCCGACGAGGTTGCCGGGCGGCTGGCCCGGTGGGTTGCGGTGCCCGGCGATCCGTCCGCCGCGGCCGAGGTGCTCCGGCTGGCCGCCGCCCACGACCTGACGGTGGTGCCCCGGGGTGCCGGCACGAAGATCGACTGGGGTGCCGCCCCGGAGCAGGTCGACATCATGCTCGACACCGGCCGGCTGGCCGGCATCGGCCACCAGCCGGCGGGCGTTCGGGTGGCCGAGATCGGCGCGGGCACCCCGCTGCGCGCGGCCCAGGCGGTCCTGGAACGGGCCGCGCAGCGCCTCGCCCTCGACGCGCCCTCGCCCGGTGCGACGGTGGGCGGGGTGCTGGCCGCCGACGAGTCCGGCCCACTGCGGCACCGCCACGGCGCCCCCTGCGACCAACTGGTCGGGGTGCGCTACCTGGCCGCCGACGGCGAGCTGACCAGCGCGGGCGGCGGCACGCCCGGTCTGGAGCTGGCCCGGCTGCTCTGCGGCTCGCAGGGCGGCCTCGGGGTGCTGGTTTCGGCCACCCTGCGGGTGCAGCCGGTGCCGGCCAGTCAGGTCTGGGTCACCCGCCCGGTGGGGAGCCCGTTGGAGCTGCCCGATCTGGTCCGGGCGGTGCTCGCCGCCCGGCTCGACCCGGCGGCCGTCGAGCTGGACCTGCCGGCCCGGGCGAGCCGGGCGCGCCCGGCGCCGCACCCCGACGACCCGGCGGCGGCTGCCCGTGCCAGACACCCCTCGATGTTCCGCCGGGCGGCGCCGCCGGCCGGGGCGGGCACCCTGACGGTGCTGCTGGAGGGCGGCCCCGCCGACGTCTCCGAACGGGTGGATAGCCTGCTCGCCCTGCTGGGCGACGAGGCAACCGTCGACCACTCGGCACCGACGTGGTGGCGGAGCTATCCGTTCGGCCCCGGCGAGACCGCGCTGCGCATAGAGGTGCCGACCACCGACCTCCACGCGGCCGTCTACGCGCTGCGCGACGCGGCCGGTGGCCCGGTCCCGATCCGAGGCTCTGCCGGGCAGGGCGTGGTGCACGCGGCCCTGCCCGGCTCCCTGCCCGCCGAGCGGGTGGCGTCGATCGTCACCGGGGTGCGCCGGGTGCTGCTCGCCCGGCGTGGCCGGTGCGTCGTGGTGGCGGCGCCGTTACCGGTGCGCCAGGCGGTCGATCTCTGGGGCGAGCTGGCCTCACTGCCCAGGCTGCGGGCGGCGAAGGAATACCTCGACCCGCACCAGCGCCTCGCCCCCGGCCGCCTCCCCGGCGGCCTGTGACGGCTGCATCCTCCGCGCCAGGGGACATGGCAGCCGTTCCGGTCATGCGGAGGCGCTCAGTCCAGCCACCACCGGTGCATGTCGCCGACGGCGGGGAGGAGGCGTAGCAGGGGTAGGGCAACCGCGCTGACGATCCCCGCCAGCAGCAGGGCCCTGGCCTGGCGGGACAGCGCATGCCAGGTCCGGGCGAGCAGCGGCAACGAAACCATGGCCAGAGCTGGGCTGACCAGGAAGCCGACCAGGTAGAGCAGCGCGACCAAGGCGTAGAGCCAGGTGAACGGGTTCACGCCGGACGGGCCGAAGGGGATTAGATCCTTCGGGTCGTAGCGGCCGGTGAGCATGTCAGCGGGACCGGCCCCAGTTGCGGCCATCCGTCCGAGGTAGAGGACGGCTACCAGCAGGAAGGCACCCGCGAAGGCCAGGTGGATCGTGGTCAGCAGCCGGACCGATGACGGGGCCCGCGCGCCAAAGGCCGCCGGCGTCGACATGGGTGCGGGACAGCCGCCAGGGCCCCGGCGAAGTCGTGAGGGTCTCCGGCTTGGCGGGCCCCAGGGGATGCGCGCGCTGCCGGCACCATCAGCCCCTGCCGGGTTGGCCCCTGTCGGGTCGGTCTGCCCTGCGTTGGTCCCTATGGAGCTGCCCCGTTTGTGCTGTGGATGGAGTGGGAGCGTGGACGGGGCAGCTCCATAGGAACCGAAGGGCAAGTCCCCGACCGGGTGGGGCGTATTCGTCCGGATGCCGTCCGACTGCCCGGTGCACGGGCGGTATGGGGCGATGTAGCGGCGACCTCCCGCGACTTTGCCGGGGCCGTGGGGCAGCCGCAGGCAACCGGGTCTGACGTTCTCCCTCCCGGGGCGCTCCGCTCTGGGCTCAGAGCCGGTCGTTGCGCAGCACCAGGATGGCGATGTCGTCGCGGGGGGCCTCGACCGAGAACCCGATCGCGGTCGAGCGCAGCCGGGCGGCCACCACGTCGGCCGAGTACCCGGCCAGCGGCGCGGCGGACTCGCGCAGCCGATCGGTGCCGAACAGTTCCCGGCCCCGCCTGCGCTCGGTCACCCCGTCGGTGTAGAAGATCAGCGAGTCGCCGGGGGCGAGCGTGACCTGTGCCGTCGGCGAGCTGATCGCGTCGAGCAGGCCGAGCGCGGTGCCGGTGGCCCCGACGAAGTCGGCCCCGTCGCCGGCCCGCAGCAGCACCGGCCGGTCGTGTCCGGCCAGGTGCAGGGCCACGTCCAACCGGTCGCCGGCGCCCGGCCCGACCGCCGCCAGCGCCAGCGTGCAGTAGCGCCCGCCGCCCCGCTCGACCAGCGTCTCGTTGAGCCGGCCCAAGACCTCCGGCAGCGGCTTGCCGTCGCCGACCAGCACCCGGATGACGTCCCGGACCAGCCCGGTGACCGCAGCCGCCTCGACCCCCTTGCCGGACACGTCGCCGACCACCACCAGCCAGCGCCTGTCGGGCAGCGGGAGCACGTCGTAGAAGTCGCCGCCGACCTCCGCGTCGTCCCCGGTCGGCACGTACTCGGCGGCGAAGCCGATGCCTTCGACGACCGGCAGGGCCGGCGGCAGCAGCGACTGTTGGAGGGTCTGCGCCACCCTGCGCCGCTCGGCGTGGATGCGGGCGTTCTCGATGGCCAGCGCGGCCCGCCGGGCCACGTCCTCCAGCACGGCGACCTCGTCCGGGTCGTGCCGGTGGCGCTGGTGCCGGCCGACCGCCAGGGTGCCCAGCCGCTGGCCGCGCGCCACCAGCGGGACGGCGAAGCCCTCCATCGGCCCGCCGAGCGGCACCTGCGACCCGGTCCGGGACGCCTCGCGCAGCCGGGCCTGCACCGAGTCCGCCCCCGTCTCCCGGAGCACCTTGTGCAGCTGCGGCAGCACCGACTCGTCGGCGTGGGTGGCCGCCGCGAGCCGTAACTGCCCCCACTCGTCGGCGGTGTGCACCGCGCACCACTGGCCGAGGCGGGGGACCACGAGCTGCGGGATCAGTGCCATGGTCAGCTCGACGTCCAGGGACTGGGCCAGCAACTCGCTCGCCTCGGCGAGGAACGTCAGCCAGGCCTGCCGGCGGACGTTGGCCCGGCGCAGCCGGTCGTTCTCCAGGTGCAGCGAGAGCCGCTCGGCGGTCAGCACCGCCAGCGGCCGGGCGTACGTCGAGGGGGCGGCGTCCAGCTCCAGCTCCCCGGCGTACGGCCGGTGCACCGCCAGCGGCACCAGGAGCAGCTCGTTTCCGGCCCGCGGGGCGCGACCGTAGCGGGCCAGCACCTGGGTGCCCTGCCCGTCACCCCGGTCCAGCCGGACCGCGCCGCCGGCCGCGCCGACCATCTCGGCCAGCCGGGTGAGCAGGTCGGTGGTGAACTCGGGCAGCGGGTCCTCGGCGTACTGGTCGGGAGCGGTCTGCATCAGCTCGCTCATCGCCCCGGCGCTCGGCCCGGGGTGCTCGGTGGCCGGACCGTCGCCGGAGCGGATGGTCGCCAGGCCCCACCCGCCGGCGGGCGGCGGGCCGGGGGTGACCGGCCGTCCGGCGGCGTCGCGCCGGTCGAGCCGGAACCACACCCCCTTGCCCGTGGGCAGGTACGTGGTGCCCCACCGGCTGGCGAAGTGGTCGACCAGCAGCAGCCCGCGGCCCCGCTCGGAGACCTCGTTGATCTCGGAGCTGTCGTTGCGGACGCCCACGGTCAGCTCGTCGACCGTTCTGGCGGCGAAGTCGGAGACGGTGACGGTCAGCCCGACGTCGTCGGCGACGACCTCGATGTCCAGTTCCGTGCGGGCGTGCTCGACGGCGTTCGTGGTCAGCTCGGTGGTCAACAGCAGGGCCTCGTTGAGCAGGTCGTCGAGGCTCGCGGCGGCCAGCACGGACCGGACCAGGGCGCGCGCGGCGGCCGGCGTACGCCGGTCGGCGGGCAGCCGTACCCGGCGGACGCGCTCGTCCGGACCGCCTGAGGTCGCCGGTCCCGCCTCCGCTGACACCTTCGTATCCTCCACCGCGGCCCGGCCGTAAGCCAAGCCGACCCGGATGCCGCCACGAGGGGCGTACCCCGCCCGGGGGACCGCCGGACGGCGTCGGCTCCGGCGGCCGTCGTCCCGGCCGGCCCCGTTCCCCTGAGCCGTGAGCTGCTTCGACGCGTGGGCGACCCGGCGGGCGGCGCGGCGCGGCATCGACGCTCGGCCGGGCACAATGATGGGATGGCCGGTGTGCCGGCAGGCCCCCGGCGGTCCCGAACTGAGCGAGGAATGATGACCACGGCGAAACACTCGGTAGCCGCGGACCCGTCCGCGCCGGACCAGGCCGCCCTACTCAGCGAGCTGGCGGAGGCGCTGCGCCGGGTGCGCGGCGGTGACCTGAAGGTCCGCCTGCCCCGTCGGGCGGGCGCGGCCGGCGAGGTGGCGGACGCGTTCAACGACGTGGTGGCGCTCCAGGAGCGGCAGCACCTGGACCTGCGCCGGATCAGCCGGATCGTCGGCCGGGACGGCCGGCTCACCGAGCGTCTCGACGAGGAGGGGCTGGAGGGCTTCTGGGCGGAGGGGCAGCGCGCGGTCAACTCGCTGATCGACGACCTCGGCCGCCCGACCACCGAGATCGCCCGGGTGATCGTGGCCGTGGCCGACGGCGACCTCTCCCAGCACATGGCGCTGGAGATCGACGGCCGGCCGCTGCGCGGCGAGTACCTGCGGATCGGCCGCACGGTCAACACGATGGTCGACCAGCTCTCGTCCTTCTCCAACGAGGTGACCCGGGTGGCCCGGGAGGTGGGCACCGAGGGCAAGCTCGGCGGCCAGGCCGATGTGCGCGGGGTGGCCGGCACCTGGAAGGACCTCACCGACTCGGTGAACACCATGGCGTCGAACCTGACCGGCCAGGTGCGGTCGATCTCGCAGGTGGCGACGGCGGTGGCCAAGGGCGACCTGTCGCAGAAGATCACGGTCGGGGCGCGTGGCGAGGTCGCCGAGCTGGCCGACACGATGAACTATCTCACCGACACGCTGCGACTCTTCGCCGAGCAGGTGACCCGGGTAGCCCGGGAGGTGGGCACCGAGGGCAAGCTCGGCGGCCAGGCGGAGGTGCCGAACGTCGCGGGCACCTGGAAGGACCTCACCGACAGCGTCAACTCGATGGCGTCGAACCTGACGGCCCAGGTGCGCAACATCGCCCAGGTGTCCACGGCCGTCGCCCGGGGCGACCTGTCGCAGAAGATCACCGTCGCCGCGCAGGGCGAGATCCTGGAGCTGAAGGACACCGTCAACACGATGGTGGACCAGCTGTCGTCGTTCGCCGACGAGGTGACCCGGGTGGCCCGCGAGGTCGGCATCGAGGGCAAGCTGGGCGGCCAGGCCCAGGTGCGTGGGGTCTCCGGCACCTGGCGGGACCTCACTGAGAACGTCAACCAGCTCGCCGGCAACCTGACCAGCCAGGTCCGCAACATCTCCCAGGTCTCCACGGCCGTCGCCAAGGGCGACCTGAGTCAGAAGATCACCGTGGACGCGCAGGGCGAGATCCTGGAGCTGAAGAACACGGTGAACACGATGGTGGACCAGCTGTCGTCGTTCGCGGACGAGGTGACCCGGGTGGCCCGCGAGGTCGGCACGGAGGGCAAGCTGGGCGGTCAGGCGCAGGTGAAGGGCGTCTCGGGCACGTGGCGGGACCTGACGGACAACGTGAACTCGATGGCGTCGAACCTGACGTCGCAGGTGCGCAACATCGCGTCGGTGACCACGGCCGTCGCGAAGGGCGACCTGTCGCAGAAGATCACCGTGGACGCCCGGGGCGAGATCCTGGAGTTGAAGTC